>JAKSTP010000047.1 GCA_024402505.1 Treponema sp. | reverse complement strand
ATAAGAGTCTTTTCGTCTTTGCGTTCAAACTGCATGAAAACGTTGTTCCAGATTTCCATCCAGTTGGCACTGTCTGTTCCTTTGTTTGAACCTACAGGTGGAAGCCCTTCTCCAACCCAGTAGAAAATTTCTGTATCAGGACCACAAGGACCTGTAGGACCTGCTGCCCACCAGTTGTCAGAAGCTGGAAGATATGCGATTTTGTCTTCAGGCATACCAACTTCTTTCCAGTAACCTGCTGCTTCTTCATCCCGAGGAGCATTTTCGTCACCGGCAAAAACTGTTACAGAGATTTTTTTAGGATCAAGGGCAAGCCATTTTGGGCTTGTAAGGAATTCGTATGAGAATGCAATAGAATCTTTTTTGAAGTAATCACCCAATGACCAGTTACCAAGCATTTCAAAACATGTAAGGTGACTTGGGTCTCCTACTTCATCAATATCACCGGTGCGAACACACTTCTGATAGTCTGTAAGGCGTGTACCGGCAGGGTGTTTTTCACCAAGCAGGTAAGGTACGAGTGGATGCATTCCGGCTGTTGTAAACAAAACAGAAGGATCATTTTCTGGAATTAAAGACTGGCCGGAGATTTCTGCGTGGCCTTTTGATTTAAAAAATTCAATATACTTACTTCTAAGTTCGTTAGCTGTCATAATAGAAGATTTTAGCACAAAAGAGAGTAATTTACAATGGAGATTTACGGTGTTTCAGTGACTACCCTTTACTGGGCGGCCTGTTCTTCCACCAGTTTCAACTGAATTATTGCACCTTCCGTTTCGTAAATTTCAACAGGTGTAATATAAACCGGAGTTAGAATAAGGATTGATGGATCTTCGACTATTTTTTCTACAGTCTTCTTTTTTACAGTTTCTGTAACTACTTTTGTGCCGAAACGAAGGGAATAATTTGACTTAAAGAAAGAAGATTTTTCACTGGTTCTAAACTGAATTACATCATTATCCTGGATTGTACAGAATGCAAAAACACCCTTTTCTTCGGAATCGTCACTCTGGAGAATATAGTCTGGATCATTAAAGGTGATTTTGTAAAGATCGTCTCCAGTAGTCCAGGTTTTTCCTTTCATATATTCAGGAACTTCCCGGATTTCTTCAGTAGAAATAACAGAATCGTACTGTTCGGTCTTCTTGTACTGACCATCCCAAAGAGTACTTTCCTTAATAATCATAGCAACATCATCGCTGATACTGATCTTAATTTCATCAACATTTGTAAGGGTAATATTAAAACGGCGGCTGTAGGAATTGATAATAGAGTTTACAGCTGTAAGATAAATTCCATTGTGGCGGATACTGCTTGTTTCCCACTGGAAACTTTCTTCTGTATCACCATTAAGGAAGATAATTTCCTTTTCTTCGTAATTGAAATAAAGATAGCGCTGGCTGCCGTCTGCAGAAGAAGTTTTGTACCAAAGTCCGTCAAGAAAGCCTGCAAAGGTTTCTACAGTTCCGTCAAGGATTCGGGAAAGTTCTTTTGACTGGAGTCGGCTGGCAGAAACCTTAACTTCCTGAGCATATTCATATTTTTTTGAAGAATAATTGTATCTGTACTCACGCTGAATCTGACTTACGCCGTTTTTTGAATCTCCTGATTCATTTTTGTCAGTGCTGTAATTCCATACGGAGAATGCTTCACCACGAGCTGTAGAAAGATCATAATCTTCGGAGCGGACAACCTGCTGAATAAAAACAGTTCCATCAGAAGAAAAATCACCTATAAGATTCAAGGTACTTACATAATCTTTTGTTTCACAGGAATAGATCTGCATAACATAAGCACCGGAATCATTTGTTCCCTGAATAACAAGTTCCTGTTTATGATCGCCTGTAACATCAAGAGTCTGACATGAAAGAGAGCCTGTTGACGAAAAGCCTGTAGGAATAGTGGCAAATCTTTCATAAACTGACTGAAGCTCACTGTAAAGTCCAACAAGCACAATAAGTTCCTGACTTCCCTGACGCCGAAGTACAACAATCTGGTCATCAAAAGAGTCATTATTAAAATCTACGATCATGGAACTAATAAGAGTTTCTGTTGTCTGAAGTGGAACAAGAGCTGTAAAGGTTTCAGAGTCAAAAGTAGTAAGATCTTTTTCGGTATACACTACTCCGGCTTCAGAACTTTTTGGAGTAACAACCTTGGCTCGGGAAACAGTATCTTTTTCGGCTGTCTGTTTATAATAAGTGGTGTAATAGAAAAACCCGCCAAGAAAAAGAATGGCAAGAAAAAACAGGAAAAAGACAAATTTTGACTTCATATTTTCAATATATCATAAAACTTTACAAAATGGAATGAGTGGACTATATTAACTATGCGGAGAAAACAAGAACGGAGTCAAACATGAAGAAATCAATATTGCTGGCAGCCGCCCTTTTTATTATTTTTACTTCCTGCAGCAAACAGACAAAAACCCAGTCAGAATCAACAAAAAAAACTGAAACTGCAAAAAAAGAAGTTTCGGCTACAGAAACAAAAACTTCGGAAAACAAAACAGAACTTTCTGCAAAAGAACCAGACAGTAATTCCATTGTTACAGTTCATTTCAATGAAGAACGCGCAATTAAAGACGAAGGAACACCTAAATTATACAAGGCAGAATCAGCTTTTGATGTAGTTGGAAATATGAAAAACGGATGGAACCTGGGAAACACATTTGATGCAACAGGTGGAAGCGGAAACGCATCTGAAACTTCATGGGGCATGCCTTTTACCACAAAAGCAATGATTGATGAAATGGCTGCAAGCGGCATCAGATCAATTCGAATTCCTGTATCCTGGGTACGCCACGTAGAAGACAAAAACTATACAATCAATCCGTTATGGATGAAACGAGTTAAAGAAGTTGTAGACTGGGCCATTGAAGACGGAATGTACGTTATTTTAAACTGTCACCACGATGTTGCCGGAAAAAATACTGTTCTTAAATACGGCCAGGGATACTATCCAACAAAGCAGAACTCTCAGGAATCCCTTGATTTCCTTGTAAACACATGGGAACAGATTTCTCTTGCCTTCAACAACAGCTATGATGAACACCTTATGTTTGAATTAATGAACGAACCTCGTCTTGCAGGGACAAATTACGAATGGTGGTTTGATCAGAACTCAAATCTTTGTAAAGAAGCAGCAGAGATTCTGAATATGTGGAATCAGGTCCTTGTAGATACAGTCCGCGCATCAGGTGGAAACAATGCAAAACGAGTTATTGGAATCCCAGGTCTTCAGGCATCTCCTGATTCTTCACTTAAACCTGAATTCAAAATGCCTGAAGATGATGCAAAAATGCTTGCCCATTCATGTCACATGTACACTCCATATTCTTTTGCAATGGAAAGTCCTGGGGAAACAGAATTTACCGATGCTCACAAGAAAAACCTTGTATCTTATTTTGAAGGACTCAACTATAAATTTGTAAAAAACGGCTATCCTGTTTACATTGGTGAATATGGTGCTACAAACAAAAACAACCTTGATCAGAAAGTAGCATGGTTCAGTTTCTTCAATAAAAATGCACAGAAATATGGAATGCCTTGTTTCCTTTGGGATAACATGCAGTTCAAGGTAACAGGAACAGACGGAAACCGTTTCAACGAAAAATACGGATTTTATAACAGAAACACCAGAACCTGGTTTGAACCGGAGATTCTGGAGGCTATTATCGAGAATACCAAATAGTTTCTGTTCTTAAGATTTAGTAATTTGACATACTTACAAGATCAAAGCCGGAATCCAGCAAAGCACAGATTAAAAGATCCAGATGCTGGTAAACGGCTTCTTTCTGGGCGGAGTGAGAATAACCTGTGGTTACAGGGATAATCCCTTCGCCCGTTGTATTTATTAAAGTAATGTAATCTTTTACCATTTTTTCAGGCTTTGCAGTAAAATCATCTTTGCCTGTAACATAGAATGAATTTACATAAGCGTAACCTGCTTTATTACCAAAGGAAATCATGTCGTAATCTGCAAGATAGTAAGGTGCGTGCCAGAAAAGGGAAAGTTCCTGTCCTGTGCAGTTGAAAAATTCATCTTCATTTCGGGCAAGTCCACGACGTATAAAATCTTCATCTACAACAAAGGCATTATCTGTAAGGTCGGATGCTGTAAAGAACATTGAAGCACATTCGTAGCCGTTGGATGAAATCTGGCGGACTTCGTTTGGATAACGGCGGATAAATTCTCCATTGATAAAGAAGGTTGCCGGAACATTGTATTTTTTTAGTACAGTGAGAATCTGGGCAAGACCGTCGGCATTATCATAACAGTCAATTACAAGGGCAACTTTTTTTCTGGCGTCCCTTTTCTGGGTGCTCATTTTGAAAACAGGTTTTGTAACGGCTTTAGATTTTAAGCTTCGGATGTAAAGTGCATTTGAAAATTCCTGATTCTGTGTAGTTCCAGTGAAAACACGGTATTTTCCATTCTGGAAATTAAAATCATTGAATTTTCCATGAAGAGAAGCTGTCCAGACTCCTTTTGATTTTGAGTAAGTGAAGCGTTCATCATCATCTTTCTGAGCTACAATCTTTCCTTCCTTATCCCAAAAACCGTATTCTGCTGATGAAAGGGCTATGGTTTCTTCAGACTGTTTATCAAGATTCCAGATACGGATTGATTTTGTTCCGCCTACATACATCAAATTGTTGTCTTCCCAGAGAATTGATTCAACCTTTTCCCCGGTTAGAATGGCAATTCTGTTCCAGGTAGTTGTATTGTACACGTAAACAGTTGATCCAGCCTTAAAAGCAACTTTTTTTCCATCAGGGCTTAGGAAAGGTTTTCCAGAATCCTTGATTTCAAAAAGCTGGGCTGTATTTTCATTTAAGCGGAAAACTGTGCAGGTTTTTGTCCCACCATCGTAAGGAAGTTTTTCAAGCCAGAGGATAGGATTTTCATAACTGTCCCAGAAAATCGTATAATCCGTCAAAGAAGACTGATTATCGGTGTAAGGACGTGAATGAAGGATTTCCATAAAATCGCAGGATGCAGAATACGTGCGGTAATATGTAAAATTCTTTCCATCCTGACAGACTACAAGGCCGGTTACATCACTGTTTACAGAAAATGTATCCTGTTCACAAACAAAGGCAAAAGGAAGACGACCAATAATAATTCCCTGGCCTATAATTCCAGAATAAAGTCCAAGAGTATAAAGTTCGCGGGCATTGATTTTGTAAACCATGTAATCATCAATGTAAACAAGACTTTTTGATCCGGCCCATTCTACACTGTTAATATTTCCCTGCCCTATTTTGCGGTATTTTTCTTCAACTTCAACATTTTTTATAAGAGCATCAGGTGTACAAAAATAAACGGCCCCGTTCTTTTCATAAAGAAGAGTTGAACTGTCGGAAGACCATTTTACAGGAACTTTTTCATAAGATATCTTTACGTTTTCTGCAAGAAGTGCTTTTTTACCAGAAGAAACACTTTCAAGAATAAGGTCACCAGTAGAAACATCGTTTTTTTCAATTCGGGTAATCCATTTTCCATCTGCAGAAACAACTTCAGGAAGACAAGGAAGACTGTTCAAAGGAAAATCTTCTGTGCGGTCAATCCAGGAAATAGTTTTTGTTGCAGAATAATAACGTGCTGTTCCGTAACGGTTTCTAATCTGAAGAACAGTTCCACCAAGAAGGGAAAGGCGTTCCATTCTTTCAGGATAATAAGTAAGGATATCAGGAGTTTTCTCAACTTCTCCATCCTTTATTTTTGCGTAGAAAAGTGAATTATATGAGGAAGTGCCTTTAAGATCGTGTTTTACGGTAAAGAGAACCTCATCCTTTTCATTAATGTCGTAGTCGCCAAAACTGATTCTGGCACATAAAGGCAGTGCTGAAATAATAAGAATCAGAAGGCCGAGGATTTTTTTCATTTATGCATCTCCGCACTAAGAACCAGAACTTCAAGCTCTTCCTCAAGTTTTTCCAGTTTTGAATCCATTTCGTCAATTTTATCAAGACGGTCATTTTCAATCTTCATTGAACGGGACTCTTTTTCAAATTCTTCATTACCTTCCCCAAAGGAACGTTTTTCACCGCACCATGGACAGAATCTGAAAATTGAATCTACCGAGCGGCCGCAGCCCTGGCATACTGAAACGTACATAACTATCCTCCCGACTAAAACTTGGATATTACAAGTCTTGGATTAATATGATTTCCGTTTTTGAAAACAGACAAATGCAGATGTGGACCTGTAGACTGGCCTGTACTTCCAACAAGACCTATCTGTGTGTTATTGTCTACAGCCTGTCCTTTTACGCAGGTGATTTTTGACATATGAGCATAAAGGGTCTGATAACCGTTTCCGTGATTTACAATTACGTAGTTTCCATATACACGGTCGTTTTTGCAGACATAAGCTACAGTTCCGCTTTTTGTTGCATAAATTGGTGTTCCGGTAGGACAAGCAAGATCAATACCAGAATGATTTGAAGGAGTACCTGTAAGTGGATAAAGACGGTAACCATATTCTGATGAAACTCTGTATTTTACTTTAAGAGGATTAAGGAAAAGTTCGCCCATGGCATTTTTAAGGGCAGTAGGATCCATTTTTCCACCAGGAATATAAAGCACCTGCCCTGCAGAAAGAACTTCGGAGTCAAGCTCGTTGCAGTCAACAAGATCTTCTACGGTAATTCCATTTTTCTTTGCAATTGAGGCAATACTTTCTCCTTTTGAAACCTTGTACTCAATGCCATCGATATTTGGAATGCGAAGTTTTTTACCTACGTAAAGCTGGCGTGCGTTGGAAATATTATTTACGGAAATCAAAGTGGAAATATTGTAAAGACCAAACTTCTTGGCAATACCTGAAATGGTATCCCCTGAACGAACTGTGTAATTCTGGAAAGAAACCGGCTGAACAATCTGCACACGTGGAATATCCTGACCAAGAACATCTCCATCTTCTGTATATTCAGCATAGTTATCCATGGCAAAAGCTGCCATCATTTCGTTGATTCTGTCTTCATCGTTGAATTCAAGTTTTATTTCAGCAACATGGTTTCTTGAATAATTTTCAAAAAGGATTGCGCCTGTTAGAAGTGAAACTGCAATCACTACAGACATGGCAGTTATACCTACAGCCTTTGCGTTACTTCTGAAAAAATCTCCTGTGGAAGTCAATGTTCTTCCAATGGCGGCCAGAAAAACTTTAAGAGAAAAATCGGGTTTTACTGCAGGAACACTACTCTGCCAGGGATTATCCAAAACAAAGTTGTTTCGTACTTTTCTTGTACCGGCAACAGTTCTATCTAAAGAACGACTGCTTCGTTTTCGCAGAACAGATGGTCTTCTTGAACTGCGCTTATTGTCATAATCAACAAAACTATAGATTTCCATATTGTCATTTTCGGTAAAAAATAAAGACAGGTTTATAGATTTTTTGGAAGTTAAAGTTTATACTATATATAGGGTGGAAACTAATTGAATAAATTTTTCAGCAAAGGCAAAACTATCTTCGTTTTCTGTTTCCTTGTTGCAGTTACAGGTTATGTAATCTACTGTTTCGGAAGACTTGCTGTTACTCCTGTTGAAGAACGGACGGCGGCAATTCAGGAACAGGACCGTGGAACTATTGCCGACAGGACAGGTGCACCTCTTGCAGTCCAGACAGTTTTTTACAACATTGGTATTTCCCCTAAATCTGTAAAAGAAAGTAAACGTTTTGAAGTAGCCAATGATATCGGACCGCTTCTTGAAATGGATCCGGGGATTCTTCTTACAATTCTTGAAGATAATGCCACAAGGTCTTTTGTTACCCTTAAAAAGAAAGTTGATCAGACAGTCTATGTGGATTTAAAGGCCATTGCAAAAGAAAAAGGCTACAATTTCATCACATACGATAAGATTCCTGGGCGCGTTTACCCTAACGGTTCAATGGCAAGCCAGCTCATTGGTTTTATGGGAAGTGAAGGAAAAGGACTTTCGGGAATTGAACTTACGGAAGATCAGGTTCTTTCGGGAAAAGACGACAAGGGAACTTCATCAGATCCTCATAATGTATTCCTTACAATTGATGCAAACCTTCAGTACAAACTGGAACAGATTTCTTACAAAACCATGGAAAATACCGGGGCTGAAAGCATGATGCTTGTTGCCGTCAATACAAAAACCGGTGAAATTCTTTCTTACATTTCTCTTCCAGATACAGATTTAAATGATTACGGAAACGGTTCTGATATAGGAAAAGTGGACCGTCCTGCAGTTGAAGCTTACGAACCTGGTTCCGTTTTCAAAATCTTTACTGTTGCCATGGCATATGATGAAGGCCGCATTAAGGCAAACGACAGTTTCTTATGTGACAAAGTATACGAAGCAAAAACTTCAAAGGAAACCATAAAAATCAACTGTCTTGATTATCACGGATGGCTTACTCCAAAAGATGCACTGCGTTATTCATGTAACGATGTTCTAGGCCAGATTTCTGACCGAATGAGTGAAGAAGAATTTGTTGAAAAAATACGTTCCCTTGGATTTGGATCAAAAACCGGTGTTGAACTGCCAGGTGAAAGTACTGGTTCTGTAAAAGACAACACTTCCCGCCTTTGGTCAGCCCGTTCAAAACCAACAATGGCAATCGGTCAGGAACTCAGCGTAACTGCCCTTCAGATGGTACAGGCTGCCACAGCATTTGCAAATGAAGGTGTTCCTGTAAAACTAAGTTTCATCAACAAGATCACAAATAAAGATGGCTCAATTGTTTACAGCCACACTCCTGAATATAAAGACAGACTTTTCAAAAAATCAACTGCTGAATACATCCTTAGTTGTATGGAAAGTACAGCTACCTCGGGAACAGGATCCAGAGCAAACCTTAATGACGTAAAAATCGGTGTAAAAACAGGTACAGCTCAGATGGCCGATCACGAAAACGGCGGTTACAGTACAACAGACTTTCTTTCAAACTGTATGGCCATTTTCCCTATCGAAAACCCGGAAATTCTTCTGTACATCGTTGTTCAGAAAGCAAAAGGTGAAACATACGCCGGTCGAATTGTAGCTCCTGTTATTGCTGAAGCAGCCAGCGTAATTATTGACCACATGGGTATGAGCCGCGGTGGTGCAGCTTCTCTTGAACACAACGGTCGAATCGTTATTACAGGACAAGACCAGGTTGAGATTGGTGAAACAGTTCCAGATTTCTCTCACCTTACAAAACGGGACCTTCTGCCACTTACAGAACGAAATGATATCAACATTAACATAAACGGCAGCGGATGGGTTGTTTCCCAGTCACCGGAACCAGGCACACCTGTAACGGAGAACATGACAATTGAACTCTATCTGGAATAAAAACCTGGAGCTTTTCGAAAAAAGATTTCCATCACTTTACAAGCGCCTCTCTTCCAGTATAAAAGACTTTTCTCCTGGGGAATATACAGTTGAAGCTGCAAAAAACGGAGAGCTTACTGCAACCTTAAGCAATACTAATCAGAATAATACAAGACTCCATTCATCTTACAATCCAGGCCGTGAAGCAGAGACTGCAGTTTTGAAAGGAGTTTCAAAAGACTCCGAAAACCTTATTTTTTTTGGCGCTGGCCTTGGCTACAGTCTTCTTGCCGCAGCAAAAAACTTTCCATCAAAAACCCTGCTTTATATCGAAAAATCCCCTTCCCGTTTTCTGGAAATGCTTTGGTACTCAGATTTATCTTCGGTGCTCGCCATTGAAAAATGCATTTTTGCAGTTGGTGCAGAAACTCAAGACGTATCTCCACTTTTTTCTCCATGCACTTATGAAAATACGGTACTTTTTGAAAACCCTGCTTTCACTTTTGACAATAAAGATTATTTTGATTCCATAAAAACTGCCCTTAGAAGCAGCCAGAACCGTCACCAGATTAACGAAAACACAAAAAAAAGATTTGGAAAACTCTGGATTCGAAACGGACTAAAAAACCTTCAGAAAAACTGCGATCTTCCTGGAGTCTGCACCTATCTGAATGCTGCAAAAGACCTTGATCTGCCCTTTGTAGTAATAGCTGCAGGTCCAAGCCTTGAAACAGTTCTTCCTTTCATAAAAGAGATTAAAGAAAAGGCAGTCTGTGTCTGTGTGGACACTGCCCTTTCTGCACTTTTGAAAGCCGGTGTAGAACCAGACTTTATTGTTTTAACAGACCCTCAGTACTGGGCATACCGTCATATTTCAGGCCTTTCCTCAGCTTCCAGCGTATTGATAACAGAAAGCAGCGTTTACCCTTCCGTATTCCGTTTTAATAGTCGTAAAACAGTTTTATGCTCCTCTCTTTTTCCATGGGGACAGTATTTTGAAAATATTTTCGGAACGAAAGGCCCCCTTGGTAGCGGTGGATCTGTTGCAAGTTCTGCATTTAATTTTTGCGTAATGGCAGGAGCCCGGGAAATCTCTTTTGCAGGCATGGATCTTTCCTTTTCTAAAAATCAGACTCACATAAAAGGAAGCACCTTTGAACAGGCTGTTTTTACATCAAACCAGAAAAACCGTACCGGAGAAAATGCTACCTGCAGAACAATCTTTTCTGCCGACGTTACAACAAAGAGTGATTACAACCAAAATCCTGTTCTTACAGACAGCAGAATGAAAATGTTTGCCTGGTGGTTTGAAAAAAGAATTGATGAAATAAAAAATAACCAGAAAACTGCTGGATTCAGCAAAAATACACTTTCCATTAAAACCCTGACACCACAAAGCATGATTGTCCGGGGCATTGAAAAAGGCAGTCTTGAAGATTTTCTGTCTTCCCACAAAGACGCTTCCCTTTTGAAAGAAAAGTTTTTTTCCTGTGAAACAAGAGAATCCTTTTCTATATGGGACAAAGACCTTTTCAAAAAAGAAAAAGAACGTTTTTTCAGATTAATTGATAAAAAAGATGAGAGTATTAAAGAAATCCTGGAGTATACAAATTTACTATGAAAAAAAACTTAAAACTTTCCCTGATTCTTGCCCCATGTGCCCTTGCGCTTTCTTTTTTTTCATTTACAGCCTTTCGTTTTGTAAAAATTACCAAGGCTGAATCTGCACTGCCACTTTCTGAAGAAGAAAATGCCGCCTTAAAAGATTATCTGAAACAGGAATATGAAGAAAAATACAGAAACCTAAAAGCTTTGCCTTACAATCTTTCTAAAACCAGTCTTGATATTCAGGCAAAGGCCGCAATCCTTATTGACACTTCAAATGGCTGTATTCTTTATGAAAAAAACGCTGATGAAATTATTCCGCCGGCCAGCATGACTAAACTTTTTTCAATGTATGTTGTTTTTGAAGATGTTATGAGCGGAAAACTTGCATTTGACCAGGAAATTGACCTTCCCCCAGAATCATGGGCCTGCAATGCACCGCCTCACTCATCCCTTATGTTTTTAGGAAAAGGCCATCATGTTACGGTAGATGAACTTTTGAAAGGAACTTCCATCAGTTCTGGAAATGATGCAGCTTATGCTCTTGCCTTTGCCACAAGCGGCTCCATGGATCGATTCATTGAACGCATGAATGATCTTGCTAAAAAATATAATCTTTCAGACACCCATTTTGTTGAATCAAGCGGTTATTCTGAACTGAACACTACTACTGCCCGCCAGATGGCTGATTTTGCCAGACGATACATCAACTTTTATCCGGATGCTCTGGAAAGATATCATTCCATTACAAGTTTCACTTATCCTAAAAAAGAAAATATGGCTGACGGCGACATTTACAAAGCCCAGGACTGGAGTGCAGGACTTCCAGAACATATTACCATGGGCATTACACAGCAGAATACAAACCCACTTCTTGGAAAAATGGATGGTGTTGACGGACTTAAAACCGGCTACATTGATGAAAGCGGATACAATCTGGCACTTACTGCCCGACGCATGGGAACCCGTTTTCTTTCTGTAACAATGGGTGGACCTGGAAACAATGCCCGTGAAGGAAATGCCGGCCGTGTACATGACGGAACAGAACTTATGGAATGGGCTTTTTCTACTTTCAAAGATTATACAAACATGCAGGCGGTAAAATCTTATTTTGTAAGAACCAGCGGAGCAAAAACTATTTCTGTAAATCTTGTTCCGGCCTACACTCCAGAAAGTCTCACAGTTCCTTTTATTTACGGAATCAGCGTTGAAGAAAGCGTAGAAAATGTCCGGGCAGTAATAAATCTTCCACGAAAAATTGATTCAGCCTGCCAAACGGGTGAGGTTCTTGGAAAGGTCAGTTACGTTCTTGGGGACACTGTCCTTGAAACAATTCCCCTTGTCTGTGACCGTGAAATAAAAAAGGCAGGTCCTTTGACCCGCCTTGCAGACACCCTTGTATGGGCAGTTATTGGAATGAAAGATTAGGCTCCTGCGTAATTGATAAGTGTTGTTACCTTTGAAGGAGCCAGCACTTCTTCATATTTAAGATCAGGAAGACCAATTACTCCAAAGAAATCTGATACTGTTGCACCACCCTGTTCCAGAAGGTTTCGGGCTGCAGCAAGTGTTCCGCCTGTAGCAATAAGATCGTCTACAACAAGAACATTCATTCCAGGCTTAACGTCGGCCTTGTGAACTTCCACTTCAGCAGTACCATATTCAAGAGCATATTTACAGGTGTATGTATCACCAGGAAGTTTTCCTTTCTTGCGAATAAGAATAAGTGGGAGTCCTGTAAGCTCTGCAAATGCACCTGCAAAAATGAAACCCCGTGATTCAACACCAGCAACGGCATCAATTTTGGCATCTTTATAAAGACTGATCATACGGTCAATGCAGAATTTGTAGGCTTTTGGATTTGTAAGCACACTTGTAATGTCATAAAAAAGGATTCCAGGCTTTGGAAAGTCAGGAACTCGTCGAATAGAATCATCCAGAAATTTTACGTCTTCAGTCATAATG
>JAKSTP010000046.1 GCA_024402505.1 Treponema sp. | reverse complement strand
ATAGCTGTAAAAGCACCACGAAATTTTACCATAGGGAGCCTCGTAAAAATTAAAAATATAATGCATGGATTTTAACAAAATTTAAGAAGAAATTCAATAAACGCAGTCTTCTACCATATACTGACTTTTTTTACGATTTTATTACACTTTTTTTGCAAAATTTGCTATTTTTAAACAAATGAAATATTCTCTCCGTAAAAACCCTGTTTTGAAAAAGCTTTGCATTTGGGCTGCTATAGTTTTACTTTTTACACTTATTTTCATTTTAACAGGACGATCAAAATCATCATCAAAGGGATACCAAGCACCTCCTCCTTGCGTTGTAATTTCCAAGCCACTTATTTCTACAGTAAAAGAATCAATTACCCTTTCAGGCTATGTTGAAGCAAAAACTATGATTCCTGTAGTGCCCTTTGTTTCAGGAACAATTACCGAATACAATGTACAGGCCGGCGATTTTATAGAAAAGGATTCTGTTATTGCAAAGATTGATGACGCTCCTTTTAAGCAGTCACTTCTTCAGGCAGAAGCAGCTTATTTTGGTTACCAGAGCACCTTTGAACGAATTGAAAAACTATATAAATCCGGCGCAACAACACAGCAGAATTACGACAATGCCAAAGCTCAGAACGATGCTGCAAAAGCCCAGTATGATCTTGCAAAACTTCAGTATGATTATACAGAAGTAAAGGCCCCGGTTTCTGGAACAGTTCTTCAGGCCGACCTTGGAGTAGGAAGCATAGGCTCCCAGAGTACACCAGTTGCAATCATTGCCGACATGGACAATCTTGTTGTGCGTCTTAAAGTTCCTGAAAAATATTTTGATCTTTTTATGCTTGAAAAAGATTCCATCACCATTTCTGTTACCCGACCAGGCCAGAAAAATATGTATGAAGATGCAACAGCAACGGCTTCCATTGAAAACATTGCGCCATACATTTCGGCAGATTCAAAGAATTTCCAGGTAGTCTGTCATATTGATGACACTTCCCTTCGTTTTAGACCAGGTATGTATGTAAAAGTTACAGCCAGTTACAAAACTCACAATAATGTTCCAATCATTCCTGTAACTGCCCGCAAAATGGACGGAAGCGCCTACATCTATGATCCGGAAACAAAGACCGTAGAATACATCACCCTGGAGAATGTAATTTCCGACAACACAAACTTTATTGTACCAGACCAATATAAAGATGCTTATTTTGTTACAGACGGCTTGAACACAATCTTTGACGGCCAGGTTGTAACAGTTTCTGAATATTTTGGTAAAAAAGATGGAGAATCAGAACTGTGAAAATAGCTGACTTTTCCATTAAACACCCGGTAATCATTACAATGCTTTTGATTGTGCTTGCCGTATTCGGGCTTTATTCCCTTAGCGGCATGCCAACTGCATTTATGACAAACGTTACCATGCCTCAGGCTGTTATCTACACAGTTTACCCTGGTGCCAGTGCCGAAGATGTAGAACAGGATGTTACAAAAATTCTTGAAGATGCATTTGTTACTCTTCCAAATTTCAAAAGCATTGAAAGTGCTTCTTACAGTTCCATGAGTTTTGTTACCGTTACTTACAGAGACGGTGTTGATCCAAATGAACAGCTGGAAGAACTTCGAAACCGCATAAGAGAGATTAAATCCCAGCTTCCGGATGGCATTTCTGGTGAACCCCACGCACTGGTAGGCGGTATGTCCATGATGCCTATCATTACCTTTTCAATAGATGCGGGAAATGACGAAGAAAGAACAGCCCGTTTTATTGAACAGGAGCTCACTCCCCGCCTTACTCAGATAGACGGCGTTTCTAGCATTTCAACTGAAGGCGGTAAAGAGCTTCAGGTAAATATTAAGCTGCGCACAGATGATTTAACGGCCCGTGGCATTTCCGTAACACAGGTTTATCAGATTTTGAACTACGGAAACGTTAGCCTTCCATTGGGAACGGCAGACCATCAAAGCAGAACAATTCAGGTACGATACCAGGGTGGCTTTACTTCAATGGAGGATATTGCAAATCTTCCTGTTGGAGTTGCAGACGGAACCACCATTATCCACCTTTCTGATGTAGCCGACATTGCCTATGATTACGCCAAAAGCGATTATTACGTTACAAACGGCATTAAACCACTAACTCTTGTAAGCGTAACAAAGCGAATTGATGGCGATACAGTCAGCATCAACAAAAAGGTAAAAAAAATCCTGAAGAATCTTGAAGCAGAAAGCGCCGGGGCCGTAAAATTTCACATTATTTCCGATGACTCCCGTTCCGTAACAGCATCCCTAAAAACTGTTATTACTTCGGGAATCATGGGAATTATTTTTGCGGTTCTTGTAATCCTGCTGTTTATGGCCGACTGGCGTGCAACCCTCACCATTGGTCTTTCAATTCCTCTTTGTATTCTGTTCAGTTTTATTGGACTTAAACTTTTTGACATGTCCTTAAACCTTATGAGTTTTTCAGGACTTGTTATTTCTTTGGGAATGGTAGTAGACGGATCTACGGTTATGCTGGATCAGATTTACCGCTATTACAAGGAACGCACTCCCGACGGAAAACTTGCCTACACTGTAAATCAGAGCATTTACCGCGGATGGGATGAAGTTGCCGGCTCTATTCTTGCAAGTACCGCTACAACAATGGTTGTATTTATTCCAATGGCCCTTCTTACAGGCCTTATTGGAAATATTTTGAACGGCGTTTCCATTACTATTCTGGTAGCCATTGGTTCAAGTTTTATTGTAGCCCTTATTATCGTTCCATATCTTCTTAAGCTGCTTTTAAAAGATGAAGGACCTTCCATCCGCCAGAAACCCCGCACCTTTGACATTTTTATGGACAAACTTGAAGCCTGGTACCGCGGCGTTCTTGAATGGGCTTTGAACAAACGAAAAACCATTATTGCCTTTTCAATTTTCCTTTTGATTTTTTCCGGAGTGATTGCACTTCGCCTTGGCATTGCCTTTATTCCTTCTACCGACGCCGGAGAATTCTATATTTCCGTAGACTTCCCTATTGGAACTACCATTGAACAGACTGAAGCTAAAATGGATGTTGCGCAGCGTCTTCTTTATGAATATGTTCCTGAAATCGACAACATTGTTCTTTACACAGGCCGCAGTCAGAACAAGGGCATTATGACAATGACAGCTTCGGAATGTGCTTACGCCCACGTAATTCTTTTGCCGGTAGCAGAACGAAAACGGGGCGTTCACGAAATCATGCTTCAGATGCAGGAAATATGGGCCGCCACCCTCCCGGATGCAAAAGTCACCCTTGAAAACGGTGGTTTCGACAAGCTCATGGGCTACGTTTCAGGAAGCGGATACGGTCTTACCCTTCAGTCAGAAAACCTTGAACTTCTTTACGAAACTGCCTGCAGAATCCGGGACCAGCTGGAAAATCATTCTGACGTTACTTCTGCCACTTTGAACAGTAATTTTGACACCAGCACAATGATTATCGACATGAGCCAGGAGTACCTTAGTTCTCTTGGTCTAACAAGTTATCAGGCCGGTATTACCAGTGCAATCCTTTTCCAGGGAATGGACTGCGGAAAATTCAAGGACAACAGTTCCGGCCAGCGATATAACATCAGACTTTTCTCAGATATTACCGACAAAAGCATTACCACCGATGATATTGCCAACGTTCACATTGTTACAGAACAGGGACAGGACATTTCCTTTGCAGCCCTCAGCGACATTTACGTTGAAAAAAGCATTTCTCAGATTAACCGCAAAAACCGGGCTAAAACCATTACCGTAAGTGCAAATCTTGTTTCAGAAAATACGGCAAATGTATCCCAATATATAAATGACTATCTTGCCAAAAATCCTCTGCCTCAGGGGGTAGAAAGTGCTCCAGGCGGTGTAATGGCTCTTATTGGGGACATGATTTCTCCTATGGTTACTGCCCTTTTAATCGCCATCTTCCTTGTTTACACCGTTATGGTAATCCAGTTTGAAAAATTCAAGCAGCCTCTTTTGATTATGGCAACAGTTCCTTTCTGTTTCATCGGTGTTGTACTTGGACTTATGATGTTCGGATCTACCATGAACCTGCTTGCCATGCTGGGAATCGTTTCCCTTTCGGGAGTTGTAGTAAACAGTGCCATTATTCTTGTAGACTACATCAATCTTCTTAGAAAACAGAGAAAAGAAGAACTGGCCCGGCAGAAAGGAAAGCAGAACCGGGACGGAGAATGGGAAATCACTTTAAGCGATGACGAAGAAAATGAACTTTTGAAAGATTGTGTCATTAAAGGTTCAGCCAGCCGCATCAGACCAATTCTTATTACAACCCTCACCACTCTTCTTGGAGATATTCCTATGGCAGTTTCCAAAGGTGAAGGCGCCGAAATCTATGCTCCTATGGGACAGGCTATTGTAGGCGGACTTATTACCAGTACCCTCATTACCCTGGTTCTTATTCCGGTGCTCTACTATATGGTAGAAAAAAAGAAGACTAAAAAACTTATCATAAGGAAAGATAAATGAAAAAATCACTTGTTTTATTGATGATTGCAGCCTCCCTTCTTTTCACTAGCTGTTACTCTGTTTTTTCAGGGGGGACTGGCGGTCGTGTTGTTGATGCAGAAAGTACATCTTCTCCCAAAAAAGGAATTGCTGATGTTGATGTGTACGCTTATTCCGATGAAGAAACCCGCAATAAAGATTTCAGCTCATGGAACGGCGGCAGATTTTCTCCAGCTTCCACAGGCTATGTAAAAACAGTTTCCGATACTGACGGCTCTTTTACACTAAGCAAAATCTACTGGAAAAACAACAAACCTGCCTTTGGAAAAGATGCAGACAGTTCTCGTATTTTCCTGCTGTTCTACCACGAAAACTATGGCCTTGTTAAAGGCGACACTGTAATTGTATCCGACAGTCTTACTACAAACATTTACCAGGAACTCACCGCCGTTCGAAAAAGCACCGACCTTCAAATCCGACTAGTTGATGTGGGAACAGGCCTTGAAACAAACCGCACACTTACTGTAAAAGTTGCCGTTCCACAGAACAACGGCCGGGATAAAGTTTTTGAGCAGACTATTACAGGAATCGGAACAATTTCTGTAAACTACCCAAGAAACACTACTCCATTGGCAAAAATCACTTACGAAATGTCAGGCACAAAAACTTGGAAAGCCTGTTTCAACAATGACCAAACCGACAAATACAAATTCAAAGACGATTCTACCATGGAAGTAACACTTTCCGGTTCCAGCATTACCGTAGAATGTTACGGAAAATCTACCAGAATCACCGTGCCTGACGTAAAAGGAACTACCACAAATCCTGGAACAAAGGTAACACTTTCTGCAACTTACAGCGGAAATACAATAGACTGCGGAGAAGCCTTTTCAAATCAACAGGCATTGGGATCATCAGGAACATTGGTAAATTCTTTTAGATTTGAAAACTCAGGCCGCTACTGGACTGATGAAACCTACGATACAGCCGACGCAAGCATCTCTTTGGAGTTCACACCTTCAAAGACTGTTATCGTAAAAAACACTTCCGGAGAAGTTTCTGTTAGTCTTTAATATGAAAAAACTAATTCTTTTTGGCACACTGATTTTCCTCACAGCAGCTATGAATGCCCAGGCTATATACAATCTGGAATATTTGAAAACTGCCATTGAAAACCATAACCCTGACCTTCTTCTGGCAAAAGAGGAATACAACCGCAGCCGTTACGACCTGAAAGACGCCTATGCAAATATTGGGCCAACCCTTGATTTTCAGGCCAGCGGCACTTACATGGTAAATCCACCTTTAGGATCTGTTTCCATCAATGTTGATGATATTTTAAATTCCGTACAATGGCCTTCCGGTGTAAAGCCTGCCGCAACAGGACAGTACATCAAGGTGTATGAAGGAATGGAACCTTTCAATTACAGTTTTGGACTTACTTTGAACCAGCCTGTCTTTACCTGGGGAAAAATTACCAACGGTGTAAAGCTTTACAAGGAAATTTCTAAAATTCAGGCATTAAATTACGAAAACGAAAAAGACAAGCTGGATGCAGAACTGGAAACCCGTCTTTCAGTGCTTGTGTACCTTCATGAAATCAGGGACATTCTCCTTGAAGAACAGGAACTGGCTCAGCGCCTTGTAAAATACAGTGAAGATGCTGAAGAAAGCGGCATGATTCTTCACCAGGATGTTGTTGATGCAAAAATCCAGGCCAAAGAAATAGACATGGCCATCCAGAGCATTAAAGAACAGGTTTCCAATCAGCTCATTGAACTTTCCCGGCAGACAGGAATCGAAGACCTTGAATGGGAACAGATTGACTACTCTCTTGATGAAGAACTGGTTTCAGATATTTTTTCCAGAGACCGCAACGAACTCATGGAAAAGGCCCTTTCCGGCGAAAACAAGAACATCAAAATGATTCTTATGCTCCAGAACGTGAATGAACTGGCTACAAAGATTTCAAAAGCATCCCTCTACTATAAACCGGACATAGGCCTTCAGATGAGTGCTTCTTACGGTGGCTCCCGATTCCCTTTCTTTGAACCAAACTGGCGCCGAAAAGACGATTATTCTTTGAATATTTCTATCGGCATTAAAACCACTGTGTGGGACGGTGGAAAGAAACTCAATGATGTGGCAAGAAAACTTTCTCAGGAAGCAACAGGCAGCATCAACGTAGACAGCGCAAGATCCACCATACGAAAAACTATCAGCGAACAGTGGAATACTGCAGACATCAGCAAAATCAAGGTAGAATATCAGGATTTAAAAATTGAAACAGCCCTTTCCAAAATTGACCAGCAGAACACTCTTTTTGAAAACGGTGTTGCTTCCGAAAGCGACTTGATTTCGGCAAAAATCCAGTGGTGTAATGAAAGAATCGAAAAAGCCCAGCAGGAACTTTCTCTGGTAACTGCCTGCTATACTCTGAAAATTCTTTCCATGTAGCAGCACAAAATCTATTGATTTTTCTTTTTCACTTGATTACACTCTTATTGTCGAGTGTGAGTTCACGGTCTTAATTTATCTGGAGTTTTTATATGTCATTTGATGGCGATTCAACCGATTTCGATTTTGATATGTCACTTTCATACGGTGATGAATACGATGATTTTGATGACGATTTTGACGACGATTTCGATTACGAAGATGATGAAACTTTAGACGAGTTTGACGACGAAGCCGACATGTACGATGATGACATGATGGACGAAGATACCGACGACTTCGACGAACCTTACGATGATTATGAACCTGAAGACGGATACGTTCACCGTACCCGAGATGTAGAAGAGCTTGTAGACGAAGACGATATTGACTTCGACGACGACAACTTTTAATAACTGTTAATATTTAGTCCCGCAAATCCAGCATTTTACGGAAAGCACTTTCCGGTTTTGCAAGTTCTTTAGAACCTCTTGTAATCTTACAAAGTGACATGGCGTACTTTTTGGCAATATCCCGCTGAGTAACACCACTGTCTATTTCCTTTACAAGCTGCCATCTTTTTGCAAAATCAGTTCTTTCGGCTTTTGTGAAAAGACATTCACAGAATTCCATCAAAAACTGCTCATCTCCGCTTTTCATTATTAAGTGGCAAAGTTCCCGTAAATTTTCGGCAACAAATGCATCATTTACTTCATTGCTGTTATTATTCATAGAAACATTATATGATTGTTTCAACAATTATTCAATGATAAAAGCGTCTTTTGAAGCACCGCATTCTGGACATTTGTAGTCTGCTGGAACGTCAGCCCATGCTGTTCCTGCTGGTACATTGTTTTTTTCATCACCTTCTGATGAATCATAAACGTAACCACAATTATCACACTGCATTCTTTCCATAATATTACCTCCAAAAAAAAACTATTCTATTTCTATAAAATCAGATTTGGGAGCCTGACACAAAGGACATTTCCAGTCCTCCGGCAACTGCTCCCAAGTAGTTCCTTTTTCAATTCCGTAAGCAGGATCACCCTCTTCAGAATCAAAAATGTATCCGCAGATTTCACATTCATGTTTCATAATAGAATATTTTACCACGGATACTTTATTTTGCAAGTAGATTTGACAAATTGGAGAAATTCTTACTTAATGCGGTAAGTTCCCGTAGTAATGGTTCCGCCGTTTGAATAAATATCAAAGTTGATTGATTTATCGGCAGCAGCCAGAGTTTCGTAGAATTCCTTAACATTCTTAACGGATTTTCCGTTTACAGCTGTAATAATATCATTATTCTGAAGACGGAGTGTAGCAGCAGCAGTTTTTTCGTAAATGCCTGAAACAATAACACCCTGCACTTTTTTGTCGATATCGTACTTTTTGCGAACATCATCTGTAAGTGGAACGGCAATGAAACCTGGCCAAAGTTTATTGTTGGCGTTTTCTACTTCTGTAGTGCGTTCTTCAACTTTTACGGCAATTGGAGAAATCTTCTTTCCGCCACGGTAAACTTCGAAAGTAGCTGTTGTACCGGCCTGAAGATTTCCTACTTCCCGAACCAGCTGATTTGTAGATTTAACGGCTTTTCCATTCAAAGAAACAATGAAGTCACCTGGACGCAATCCGCATTTGAAAGCAGGACTTCCAAGGAAAACTTCGGCAGCAAAAGCACCGCTCATTTTTTCTACTCCAAGTTCCTTTTTGAATTCTTCAGAAATGTCACTAAGGCTTACACCTACCCAACCGTATTTAATTTTTCCGCTGGAAATAAACGATGAAATGGCTGATTTAATATTGTTGATTGGAATTGAGAAACCAAGGCCCTGTGATCCACCTGAGTTTGAAGCGATCCATGTATTGATACCAATTACTTCACCATAAATGTTGATAAGTGGACCGCCTGAGTTCCCCTGGTTGATAGCAGCATCAGTCTGAATAAAATCACTGATGTTACCAATGCCAGAACCGTCACGTCCGGTAGCAGAAATAATTCCCTGTGTTACCGACTGACTGTATCCAAGAGGAGCACCCATGGCAAAACAGATGTCACCTGTCTGAACAGTGTCTGAATCACCAAGTTTGGCTACTGGAAGAGTTTCTTTTGCTTCAAAGGAAACAAGGGCTACGTCAGTACGTTCATCGGCACCAACCAGTTTTCCTTCAAATTCACGGTTGTCATTCAGTTTGATTGTAATCTTTGTTGCTGAACCTGCTACGTGATTATTTGTAATTACGTAGTAAGTATTTCCTTTTCGTTCAACAATTACGCCTGAACCAAGACCGGAAGTTTCGTATTCCCGGGTACTTGATGAATCAGGATAACCAAAGAAGAATGGAATGTTTGCAAAAGGATTTGTAACGGTTTTTGTTTCTGTTACATCTACTTCTACAACCGATGGCAAAAGTGTTGAACTGATGTTTCGGAAAGTTGTCTGAAGAGATTCCAGATATTTTATTGAATCATTCTGATTGCTTCTTGGAGGATCTGCAAAAGCATTAAAAGAAAGCAGAGCGGCAAGAGTAAGAGTAACAAGTTTTTTGAAAGTTCTTTTCATGTTTAAAACTCCTTTTGTACTGAATTATTATATATACAAAATAATACATTTCTGAGAAAAGTGTTACATATAAAACAAAAAGTTATAGGAGATAATAATTATTTATAATTGAGGTCTGTAAGAACTTCTGTGTGATCTTCAAAAACCGCAACAGTATGCTCTTCATGACATGAAACTGAGCCGTCGGCAGTAAGAACTGTCCATCCGTCTGGAGAAAGTTCTGTTTCATCTGTTCCTATATTGATCATAGGTTCAAGGGCAAGAACCATCCCCGGTTTAATTCGTGGGTTCATGCCCCGGAAAGGACAGTTTGGAACACTTGGATCTTCGTGAACATCAAGGCCAACTCCGTGACCGCAGTATTCGTAAACTACGCCGTATTCGTGTTCGCCCCAGGCAATGTCATAAACAGCGTTGGAAATATCTTTAATGCGATTTCCGTTTACACAGGCATCAATGGCGGCCTGAAGACACTGTTTTGTAACTTCATGAAGCTTTTTTACTTCGGCATCAACATTGCCAATAAGAACGGAATGTGTGCTGTCGGAAATATAACCGTCAAGATCGATTCCAACATCAAGAGAAACCAGATCACCTTCTTCAATAAAGCGTTTTTTTGATGGAACCCCGTGAATAATCTCGTTATTAATGGAAATACATACACTTCCAGGGAAATTTTCACGATGCCAGGCTGGTTTTCCGCCATGTTTTGTAATGAAATTGTAGAACATTGTGTCTACGTCTTTTGTAGACATACCGGCTTTTACTTTTGGAAGAAGTTCGTTGAACATATCTGCAGTAAGGTGACAGGCTTTTCTAATACCGTCAATCTGCTCAATTGTTTTTAATCTGATCATAAATCCATTTTAATATTATAGAAAAAAGGTGTCAAATACTATGGAATTTTCAAGAGACTTTTTGATATATTAGAGATATGCGAGAAATTTTACATACATCAATGCCATCAATTTTTTCTTTACCTATTGATCAGGTATTCATCCTGTTCATTATATTTGCTTTTGTTGGTTGGGTTTCTGAAGTGTTTTATGTGGGAGTTTTCCACGAACACAAATTTGTAAATCGGGGAATGCTCCACGGTCCTATTTGCCCTGTTTACGGTTTTGGCGGACTTGTTGTTTTCTGTCAGCCGCTTTTTATCCTTGATTCATGGATTTTCAGTTTCATTGGTTCCATGATTCTTTGTTCTGCCGTTGAATATCTGGCCAGTTACGTTCTGGAAAAAACCCTTCATACAACCTGGTGGGATTATTCTCACTATAAATTTCACTTAAACGGACGAATCTGCCTTCTGAACTCTTCCCTTTTTGGATTGATGGGAATGGCTGGCGCAAAAATTCTTCGTCCCCTTCTTTACTGGCTTTTGTGTCTGTTAAATCAGCGTCAGACTGAACTTGTTTCTGTAGGACTTGCCCTCATTCTTTCTGTTGATCTTGTTACAACAATCAACCGCCTTGTTAATTTCCATACTGTTATGGCCCGCATGAAAGACTTTGGTGATGACCTTAAAGTGCGCTTTGCAGAAGAAGCCTGGTTCAATGGAGAAAACTTTGAAACTATGGTAGCTTCAGTTCGGGCTCATGCAGAAGAAACAAAAGACAAGGTTTCTGTTGCCCTGGTAGAAAAAATGGATCATCTTGCAGCACACAGACAGAAATACATCAATACATTTATTGCCAAATTCCCTACAATGAAAAGCAAACTCCACTCTGACTCTCTTGAATATGCAAAACTGAAATTCAAGGTGGCAGTTGCTGAAAAGAAAAGCGAAATTAAGGAAAAACTTGCCCGATAAGGCGATTAAAAGGAAACTTCAGATGATAAAACTGGTTATTTTTGATATGGATGGAACTCTACTGAATACCATCGACGACCTTGCAACGGCCACAAACTACGCTCTTGAAAAAAACGGTTTTCCACTGCGAACAACTGATGAAATCAAGCAGTTTGTGGGAAACGGTGTGGAAAAACTCATTGAACGAGCTTTAGGCGAAGAAAACATATCCCATTTTGACGAAGTTTATGCTGATTTTCTTCCCTACTATTCAGCCCACAGCAAAGATAAAACCTGCGCTTACGACGGCGTCATTGACCTTTTAAAAGAACTGAAAAACCGGGGCATCAAACTTGCCGTAAACACAAACAAACCTCAGGCTCCTGCAGCAGCACTTACAGAAGAATACTTCCCAGGTCTTTTTGATTACACCTGCGGCGCAAAACCTGAAAACGACAAAAAACCTAGTCCCGACGGCTGCAATGAAATCATGAAGCTTTTTGGCATTTCAAAAGAAGAAACTATTTACATTGGTGACTCTGATGTAGATTATCTTACCGGAAAAAATGCACAGGTTCACACTATTTCCGTAACCTGGGGTTTCCGCACCAGAAGTTTCCTTGAAGAAAAGGGTGCCGTTAACTTTATAGACAAACCAGATCAGCTTTTGGAGTATTTATGAGCCATCTTCTAACAGTCCAGGACGTAGCTGATTCACTTGGTGCCATAACAAAAGTAAATCCTCTTTTCAAAGGGAAAGACCTTTTTATCACCCTTATTGCCAACGAAAAGGCCGGTGGATTTACACAGAAAGCAAAATCTGTAAAAAACAAGCTGCAGTTCCAAAAAGCAAAAGAACGGGCCGCTGAAAAAGAAGAACTGGTAAAATCCCTACAAACAAAAATCTTCCTTACAGAATATCCTGGTCATGCAGAAGAACTGGCCGTGGCAGAAGTTGCACAGTTTCTTGCCTTAAAAAATTCAAACGCATTTCATCTTATTGTTGCCTGTGGTGGTGATGGAACAAGCCTGGAAGTTCAGACTGCTCTTTACAAGGCAAGTCTTTCTTCCCCACAAAAAAAAGATGCTGTTATGAACAACATTGCCGTTTTCCGCCTGCCAATGGGAACAGGAAATGATGGTACAGATGGAAGAACCATTGAAGAAAGCCTTGCCATTCTTGAAGGTCCAAATCACTTTGCCCTTTCAAAAGTTGTTACCGTAAAATGTAATCCTGCCGCAGGTGAAAAAGACTGGCATTCCTTTAACATTGCAAGTATTGGCCTTGATGCCTACGTTGTTTACAAAACAAACCAGATGAAATCAAAAATCCCTGGAAATTCCTATCATGTATGGGTAAATCTTTCTGCCTTAGGCTATAACAGGCTTTTCCCGCCAAAATCAGCCCGTTTTGAAATTTTTGATGATGATGGAAATAAAATTGAAGATTTTGAACAGAGTTTTGAAATGCTGGTTTTCGGACTTTCAGGACACCGCTGCTATGGAGGCGGACATCATATACTTCCTAATCACAGCAACATCTGCTTAGTTCAAAAAGTAAGTTCTTTGGAAATAGCAAAATACAACAAATATTTTGTTGACGGTTCTTTTGTAAATACAAAAATTGGAAAACTTTATTCCGGCTCAAAAGTACTTGTTCACTACGACCAGGATATTTTCTGTCAGCTGGACGGTGAAGAACACCTCCTTACCAAGGCCCACTTCCCTCTTGAAATGAGTCTTTCCCAGCCCGTCCTCCAGATTATCGAAAGCGACGACCTTAGTGTAGATAAAGG
>JAKSTP010000045.1 GCA_024402505.1 Treponema sp. | reverse complement strand
TAGAGCGCCACCTTGCCAAGGTGGATGTCGCGGGTCCGACTCCCGTTTTCCGCTCTAAACTAGAACGCGGTTCAGTAATTCTGGATCGCGTTTTTTTTTACATTTATTATTTCACCATTAAGGAGCAAGGCGTGAAAATCACAAAAGAATTTACCACTTTGGAAAAATCAGCTGTTAAAGTAACAGTAACAGTGGCTAAAAAAGATGTTGAAGAAACTTACAAAGAAACTGTAGCAAAATATGTAAAAAATGCAGTTATCCCTGGTTTCCGTAAGGGTAAAGTTCCTGCAAATGTTCTTGAAAGAAAATATGGTGATTCACTTAAAGCAGATGCAATGAGCGAACTCATTGACAAATCTTTGAACGAAATCTTCGAAAAAGAAACAGACTACCGCCCTCTTCCATATGCTCAGCCAGTTATGGATGAAGTACCTGTTTTCGACGCAACAAAAGACTTCAAATACACTGTAACATACGATGTACTTCCAAAAGTTGATGTTAAAAACTTTGACGGAATCACAGTAAAAGAACCACAGGTTACAATCGGTGATGCAGAAATCCAGGAAGAAATCAAAGCTATCCAGGAACGCAACGCCATGGTAATCGACAAAAAAGACGGTGAAGCAGTTGCAAAAGATGACATCGTTACAATCGATTTCTACGAAGTTGAAGATGGAAAAGAAGTTGCCGGAACAAAACGTGAAGACTTTACTTTCACAGTTGGTTCAGGTGAAAACATCTACAAAATCGACGACGATGTAATCGGAATGAAAAAAGGTGATTCAAAAGAAATCACTAAAAAATACAAGAAAGATGACAACAATGCAGAACTTGCTGGTACAACAAAAGTTATCAACTGTACTGTAAAAGCCATCAAACTTCGTGACCTTCCTGCTCTGGATGATGATTTCGCCCAGGATGTAAACGAAAAATACAAGAACATGGATGACATGAAAAAAGACATCGTTAAAAACATGGAAGTTGCAAAAAACCGCCGTGTAAACGAACTGAAATCTAACAGTCTCCTTGAACAGCTTGTTGAAAAGAACCCATTTGAAATCCCACAGAGCCTTCTGGATGCAGAACTTCAGAACCGCTTCGCTATGATGGCACAGCAGTTCGGAACAACTCCAGATCAGCTTGAAAAAATGATTTCAGCTTCAGGTCAGACAAAAGAAAACATGATGAACGAATGGTCAGCAGAAAGCGAAAAAATGCTTAAGAGCCGCCTTATCGTTGAATCACTTTTCACAGCACGTAATATCAGCGTAACTCCTGAAGAAATTGAAGCAGAATACGTAAAAATCGCTGAAGAAGGTGGAATGGATGTAGAAGAAGTTAAAAAACACTACTCTGACCCACGTTCTAAAGAATACCTTATCGACATGACAAAAGAAAACAAACTCTTTGACATGCTTTACAAAGAAGTTAAGGTTGCTAAAGGCGATAAAGTTTCTTTCAAAGAACTTTTTGAAAATCGCTAGTCAGCAGTTTTGATCAGAAAGGCCGCACGAAAAATCAGTGCGGCTTTTTTTTTCGTTTCTGCTTTTTTTCTATGCGGAAACTATTTTTTTCAGTATATTTATAATAGGTTATTTATAAGGATTTATTATGAACGAACAGATGAACACATTGGTACCATACGTAATTGAACGTACCGGAAATGGAGAACGCTCTTATGATATTTTCTCCCGACTTTTGACAGACCGCATCATTTTTATTGATGGTGAAATCAATGATACTACAGCAGACCTTGCAGTTGCTCAGATCCTTTATTTGGAAAGCGAAAATCCTGACAAAGACATCAGCATTTATATCAACTCACCTGGTGGAAGCGTAACAGCCGGTCTTGCCATTTACGATACAATGCAGTACGTAAAATGTGATATTCAGACCATCTGTATGGGACAGGCCGCTTCAATGGGTGCTGTTCTTCTTGCAGGCGGTACAAAAGGAAAACGCTATGCACTTCCATCTTCACGTGTAATGATTCATCAGCCATGGGGCGGAGTTGAAGGCCAGGAAAGTGATATTGCCATCCACGCAAAAGAAATTATCAGACTTAAAAAACTTTCAATCGAATACTTTGCTTACCACACAGGCAAAAATGTTGATCAGATTGCCAACGACATGGAACGTGATTTCTTCATGTCTGCAGAAGATGCAAAAAATTACGGCATCGTAGATCAAGTAATGGAAAAACGCAAGTAACTTAGAGGAATAAAATGCGAAGTTTTATGAACAAACCGGACAATGTATGCTGCTTCTGCGGAAAACCAAAAGACAACAAACGCATGCTTATTGAAGGCCCGGGAAATCTTTTTATCTGCAGCCAGTGTATTGCCATTTGTAACGATATTCTTGATCAGGAAAGAGATGAAGCTCAGACCATCGAAATGACTGATGTTCCAACTCCAAAAGAGTTTAAAGATTATCTTGACCAGTATGTAGTTGGTCAGGACGATGCAAAAAAGGTTCTTTCTGTAGCCGTTTACAACCATTACAAACGACTTTCTAAACCGGCTGAAGCATGGAAAGAAAACGACATTAAAATTGAAAAATCAAACGTTCTTCTTATCGGACCAACTGGAAGTGGAAAAACTCTTCTTGCAAAAACTCTGGCTCAGAAACTTCAGGTTCCTTTTGCAATTGCAGATGCCACTACCCTTACAGAAGCTGGTTACGTTGGTGAAGACGTTGAAAATGTTCTTCTAAAACTCATCAACGCTGCTGACGGTAATATTGCTGCCGCAGAACGTGGAATCATCTTTATTGATGAAATTGATAAAATTGCACGCAAAAGCGAAAACACCTCAATTACACGAGATGTTTCAGGTGAAGGCGTTCAGCAGGCTCTCTTGAAGATTATTGAAGGAACTGTGGCAAGTGTTCCACCTCAGGGGGGACGCAAACATCCAAATCAGGAAATGCTTCAGATTGATACAACCAACATACTTTTCATTCTTGGTGGAGCATTTGTTGGCCTTGATAAAATCGTTGAACAGCGAACATCAGAACGTTCAATGGGATTCGGTTCAAGAGTTGGACAGATTGAAGCTGAAGAAAAAGTTCGTCTTTTAAGCCAAACAAGCCCTGATGACCTTGTAAAATTCGGTCTTATTCCTGAACTTATTGGACGTATGCCAATTACAGTTGCACTTAAAGAACTTTCTGAAGATGACCTGGTTCGCATTCTTACAGAACCTAAAAACGCCATTACAAAACAGTTCCAGGCTTCTTTTGCCATGGACGATATGGACCTTAATTTCGAAGAAGATGCCATCAGAGAGATTGCCTGCGAAGCTATCCGTCAGAAAACAGGCGCTCGCGGTCTTCGTACCATCGTTGAAAAAATGCTCATGGATGTAATGTACGAAGCTCCTGATATTAAGGGAAAGAAAGAACTTACAATTACAAAAGACATTGTAACTGCTAAAGAAACCAATGTAATAGGAAAAATTAAGAGTCAGGAATTACTGGCATAGCACTTTGAAAGTGTCTTCAACAGTTTTTTCCCAGGAAAAGTTTTCCGACCATGCAAGACCTTCTGCAATCATCTGAGCGCGGAAGGTTTTGTCGTTAACAACCTTTTCCATTTTTTCTGCAATTTCCAAAGGATTGTCTGAGTCAAAATATAGAGGTGATTTTCCACCGATTTCAGGAAGAGCACCTTTATTTGAACAGATTACTGGAACACCGCAGGCAAGAGCCTCAAGAACAGGCAGTCCCACTCCTTCTGCTACAGCCGGAAAAACACAGGCGTCACTACCTTTATAAAGCATTGGAAAAGTTTCATGAGGGAAAAATCCTGTAAGGAAAATTTCAGAAGAATATTTTGAATCAAAGGCAAGTTTCTGAATTTTTTCGCTGGCCTCACCATCGCTTCCGGCAATTACAAGGCGGTGTGGAAGTCCAGTTTTTTCCTTAAAAAGTTCAAAGGCCTTAATAAGTTCTTCATGTTTTTTTTCTGGTCCTGAAAGACGGGATCCATAAATAAAATAAGGGCGTTTAATGGCAAAAGGCTTAATATCAACAATATCTGCATCGAAATCAAGAGTCTGGAAGAAAGTTTTGTGATCAATTCCGTTGTGTACTACATAGATTTTTTTATCATTAACACCAAGCTTTACAAGATCTTCCTTAATAAAATTAGAAGCTGCAATTATATAGTGAACGTTTTTAAGTCCTTTTTTCAGCTGGATTTTCTGAAACAGGGATGCATTTTTTAATGTTTTTGAAAGGATACTCTGCACTACTACGGCAGATTTTGTGCGGAAAGTTAATGGAAGAACCGCCTCAATACAAGGAAATAAAAGTGCATCAAATTTGTTTTTTTTAGCAAAAGAATTCAGTTTTTTGTAATGCCATCGTCTTTCAGCACCTAAAGTATTTCTGACATTTAATCCCAGATACTTAAAACCACGGTCTTTTCCATAAGTATAACGGTCTACTTCATTTCCAAAAAGAACGTATTCATTGCCGTCATCATGAGGAAGATTGTTTATAAAAGAAAACAGATAGGATCCAATTCCACTTTCTGCGTGATCACTGCCAAATACATCAATTCCAATCTTCATAATGTGTATTCTAGCACAAAAAGCCTTAGTCTGCTATAGTATGAACATGAACAGTTTTGAACTCCTTAATTCTTCTCTTCTTGAAAAACTTCGCGAACTTAATATAGAAAAACCAACCAAAGTACAGGATGCTGTGATTCCTCTTATTCTTGAAGGTAAAAATGTAGTTTTCCAGTCTGAAACCGGCACCGGAAAAACTTTTGCCTACCTTCTGCCTTTGGTAAAAAAAATTATGGAATGTGAAGAAAGGCTCTCCTGCAAGGTAATCATTACTGCTCCAACTGTAGAACTAGCCTCTCAGATAAACATGGCCGCAAAATCAATTTCCAACTGTAAAACAGGACTTTTTACCGGTGGCGCCCCACTTAAAAGACAGATTGAAACTTTGAAAGAAAAGCCTGAAATTGTTGTTGGAACTCCAGGCCGTCTTATAGAATTGATTCAGCTAAAAAAACTTAAGGTCTCGAATCTTCTGGCTCTTGTTTTTGATGAAACTGACCGTATGCTCAAAAAAGAAGCCTTTGATGACACAAATCTTCTTCGGTCCCTGGTTTTGGAAAACTGTCAGATCATTGCAAACTCAGCTACCATCAACAATCCATGCAAAAGATTCTTTGCCGACAGCACTTTTGTTACCATTGAAGATGAAGACATCCTAAAAAAGAACATCACTCACTGGGCTATTTTTGCCGAAAGCCGTGACAAAATCGAAATGCTTCGAAAGTTCCTGATAGCCGAAAAACCTGCAAAAGCCCTTATTTTTACAAGCCGCTCTGATCAGGTAGATAACATTTACAGAAAACTTTCCTACAAAAAGGTAAACTGTATGGCTCTTCACGCAAAGGCCGATAAAACAGAAAGAAAGACTGCCATTGACCGATTCAGAAGCGGAAAATGTCCTGTACTTGTAACAAGCGACCTTTCTGCCCGAGGACTTGATATTCCAAACATTACCCACGTAATCCAGATGGATCTTCCTTCTGACGACGATTTCTTTATCCACCGAAGCGGAAGAACAGCCCGAGCCGGAAAAAAAGGAATCAATGTAGTGATTGGTGATGAATACGAAATGCGACACTACTCCGAACTGGAAAAAAAGCTTGGTCTTAAAGTTTATCCCAAAGATGTAGTTGCAGGAAAAATCATCAGTTTTGATTAGTTTCTTCTATATTAAATAGCAAACCAGCAGATCCAGAGACTCACTGACATTACAGGAATAAATGAAATTTTTATTCCTCTTTTTTTTGAGATAATAAAAACAAGTGCATATAAAACAAGGGAAATCAAAATCTGATAAATTACCGCATAAATCATTTTTTCAAGATTAAGAAGACTTCCCATAAAGGCTGCCATAAGAACATCAGCAAAGCCAAGACCTTTTTTTGAAATTAAGCGCACGAGATAAAAAAAAGCAAAAGAAACTGCAGCTATTTCTCCATGATACACAAGCCCATTCAGATTAAAAAAGCCATGAACTGCAAAAACAACTATCATTCCCAAAATCCATAAAATCCTATGTACTTTAAAGGATAATATATCTTCGATAGCAGCAACCAGGGGAAAAAGGATTACCACTGCTGTAAGAATTGTATGATACATCTTGGCCTCCATAAAAAAAACAGGGGGCGGTTGATGGTTACCGCCCCCTGAAAATCAGGCTGTTAATTGCTAACCTTTACCGGCCTTCACCGGATTATCATTAGCGTTTCAGACTAAGCACTGTTTCAAGAAGTGTGTCTGCAGTTGTGATTGTTTTGGCGTTAGACTGGAAACCACGCTGTGTTACGATCATATCTGTCATCTGTTCAGAAAGATCAACGTTTGACATTTCCAATGCACCTGCCATAAGGCTACCGTTACCTGCAAGTCCAGATTCACCAATTTTGGCCATTCCAGAGTTGTTTGATTCTACGTAAGTATTGTCACCGGCTTTTTCAAGTCCCTGGTTATTTGTGAAAGTAGCAAGGGCAACTTTTCCGATTGTACGGTTTGTTCCGTTTGTGTAAGAACCGGTAATTGTTCCGCTTGAATCAATCTTGAAGTTTTCAAGGTAACCTAAAGTATATCCGTCCTGGTAGTAAGCTTTAGTTGTTGATCCAGAAGCTGACTGTGTAACTGTATTCTTTGCAGAACCAATTGTTCCCAGGTTGATGTTCATTGTCTGACGGTAAGGATTTCCATCTGCGTCAGGATTGCTTTCAGGAACTGTGTAAGAAGCCTGGAGAACAATTTCTCCTGTTGGGTTTGTTATGTTTCCTGCTGAGTCAGTTACACTTTCAAGAAGACCATAGTTATCAAAGTTGATAAGGAATGTGTTTTCCATGCCGTCAGTTGTTCCAAGTCCAATGCGAGTCTGTGTAAAGTCTGCATTATCAACATCGATATTTACTGTTGCCTGCCACTGGTTTGGATTTCCAACAACGCGGCGGAAAGAAATTGAAAGAAGATGTTCGTTTCCGAAGCTGTCATAAATCTTCTGTTCTGTATTCCATGTTCCTTTAAGAATATCTGATTCCGAAGCACCTTCAAGGATTTCCGGAGTATTTTTATTCAGGTTACAGGCATAGTTAATGTTTGTTGTTTCTTTAGCAGGATCTTTTGAACCTACAGGAATAATAAGGTCAGTTGGTGTAGCGGCTGTCTGAACAATCATTTCACCGTTTACTTCCTGAGCCATCCAACCCTGAACTCTCATACCGTTAGCAGGATTTACAAGAGTTCCGTTCATATCAATACCGAAAGCACCGTTTCGTGTGTAGAATGATTTTTCACCATCTTTCAAAATAAAGAAACCGTTTCCCTGAATAGCCAGATCAGTTGATACACCTGTTGACTGAAGGTTTCCCTGATTGAAGATATTGTCGATTGAAGCAACAGTCATTCCAAGACCTACTTCTTTAGGGTTTACACCACCCTTTTCATCTGAAGGTTTTGCAGCACCGCTCATCTGCTGGCTGATCATGTCCTGGAACTGTACGCGGGCACGTTTAAAACCTGTTGTGTTTACGTTGGAAATGTTGTTTCCAATTACATCCATTCTTGTCTGGTGATTCTGAAGTCCTGATACTCCAGAATAAAGTGATCTCATCATATATCTAACCCTGCCTTTTTTACTTAGTTGGAATAAATTGCGTTGATCTGGTCCATGTTATAATACATGCCATTTACCAAAATCTGAGGACTGACACCTCTGGTAGCTGCTTCTACAACACCGCTTGTAGTTACATCGCCTACATTCAGTTCTACAGTTTTTCCTATTGTGTTGGCGGCTTCGGATGAATTAAGGAAGCTTGCCATTTTTTCAAAAGATGAACTTAAGTTTGTCATCTGTTCCAATGAAGAGAACTGTGCCATCTGTGCAATGAATTCTGTGTCTTCCATTGGATTTGTAGGATCCTGATTTGAAAGCTGTGTAATCAGCAGTTTCAAAAAATCGTCTTTTCCCAGCTGGTTGGAAGTCTGTCTGCCTTCCACAACAAGTGTCTTGTTGTAATTGTTTACTGCATTATCAATCAGTAATTTATCACCAGCGCTCATAGTTGTGTTCAGTTGTTCCATCATTAACCTCACATTTTGATACTCTGTCCGACACCCGCCGAACAGGAACGCTTTTTATGTTTCGGAGACTTAAGCCACAATGTTTACAGAATATTGTGAATTATTTCCCCGTCTTTCCAAATTAATGTAATCTTCAGCCATTTCAGAGCCTGTTGAATCAGAATAAGCGTAGTTTGCATTCTGGATATTCATTCTCTGCTGCTGTTCCTGGGCAAAATCATGACCTCTGCCCTGACTGTTTCCCTGATAACTTACGTCGAATCCGGCGTTTTCAAATCCATTCTGCAAGAAAGCTTCTTTCAGGCTCTGTGCATTGTCCTTGAAAACTTCCATGGCTTCTTTTGTAGCAACAAGGATTTTTCCAGAAATATTGTTTCCATCCAAAGAAAGCTGGATTTTTACATTTCCAAGATCATCCGGATGAAGTACAAGATTGATTGTGCCTTTATCGTTGTCCCTTAAAATGATTTTTCCAGCTTTAACAAAGTCTTCTGCATTAGATGCAATCTGATTAGATAGCATGGCCTGGAAATTTGAACCGTCGGCGGCTGCACTCTGGTTGTTTGCCGAAAGAATGTTGTTCTCAATGAGACTTTCCTGATTTAAGCTCATTGTTATTGTTGCGCTGTCTTTGGAATCAAGGACAGCTTCCACATTCATTTCAGAACTTCCTTTGCCTTTTCCGTCAATTCCCGGAATTTTTTCACCAGGTTCAACATTTACAGTACGAAGATCTTCAACTTTGATTTTTGATTTTGTTTTATTTGAATCTTTTTCAAGGGCAGATTCATGTTTTTCCTGTACGTTCATCAAAAAACTTTCAGGATTTGTAACTGAAACTGCCTGTGCTGAATCAAGACTAAGTGTTGCGTCAGAAATATCTTCAATTTCCAGCTCCAGATTGTCCAGATTCAAAGGTTCTTTAAGTATATTTTCTGTGTTTTCGTCAAAAGGAATGTTTGCAAGAACGGCTGCATTAGATGCTTCCACAAGTCTGTGCAGGGCATTCTGGCTGTTTTCCAAAGCCATATCCTTTTCCTGAAGACGAGCATTCTTGTTTTCTTTTTTGATGTTGGAGTATCTTGTATCGTTAATTCGATCGGAAATTACCTGAATTTTTGAGTTTTCTTCGGAGACTTCTTCCTGTGTTTCAGAAACTTCAACCTTTACGTTTTCGGTCTTTTCATCTTTTTGATCCGAAACTTTGATTTCTGAAAGTTTTTCGCCCTTATTAGATTCGGCATTTTTCAATCCATCTTGGGCTTCAATCTGCTCCGATTTTTCGTTTATTTGAGGCGTTTTGTCTGTTTGAGTCTGCTCCAGGCTTTCCGATTCTCTTCTGGTTTCCTTAAGTACGTCGGCAAATGAAACCTGAATTTCCTGTCTTGAAACAGGCTGGGTTTCAATCTGTGGCGACAACTCAAGAACCTGAAGTCCGGGAACCTGATTTTCTGCAATAGAAAGCATTAAATCCTCCGTTAGTTTTTCAGGTGATACTCCACTCTTAAACTATCGAAGGATTTAATGTCTTAGTTTAGAAATATTTTTTTGTTTTTAAGAATTATTCTGCAGTTTTCCAGCTGAATGATTACTCATCTTCAGTAAGAATTTCGTACACTTCTTTTTCTGTTTTTGCAGCCAAAAGTCGGGCACGAAGGTCATCACTTTTAAGCATACCGCTAAGGAAAGAAATGGTTTTAAGGTAATACTGATGCTGATTATAACTTGCGGCAATCATAATGAGGATACGAACTGGTTCTTCATCAAAAGGAGTAAAATCAAGTACATCTTTCTTGCAGATACCAACAGCAAGAACAAGATCGGTAACAGAAGAAAGGCGAACGTGAGGAATAGCAATGCCCTTTCCGATTGCAGTAGACATAAGTTCTTCTCGTTTGAGCATTTCCTGTGTAAGTTCTGCTTCGTTTTTAATCTGTGGTGCTGATGCAAGTACTTCTGCAAGCTGAACAAGAGCATCCTTTTTTGAAGACTGATTGATGAAACAAACTCTGTCTGGAGAAAGAATATTTTTAATTCTTACCTGATCAGTTTTTTTCTCATCCTGTGTATTTGCGAAACGGGCATTTACCCATGATTCAACTTCATTTTTCTTGAAACGCCAGACAGTTCCTATTTTTCCTGCAGGGATTTCTCCACGCTGAGCCCAGTCATAAACAGTGCGTACAGAAACACGCAGATACTGTGCTACTTCTTCGATTGTAAGGATTTCGTCACTCATAAAAAATACCTTTTGAAAAACTTAGAATATGTTGCATATAATAACATATATTGACAATTTTTACAAATCATTTTTGTAATAAAACTAAACTCATTTGAAAATTCAGCCGATTTATACTATTATAGGCTTATGAAAAAAAAGATTACACTGATTATCGGTTTTTCCCTTTTATTCATTCTTTTATATCTTGTTTTTGCAGGAAAACCATTAAATAAAGAATATCATTTCAATCCAGAATGGAAGATTAACGTTTCAAATCCTACAATTCAGAAAGCTTCCCCTGGTGATAAAATAATTCCTTTCCGACTTGGAAAAAATTCCGGCTACTTTACTCCTGAAGGAAAAATAGTAACATACAAAATGGCCCCAGATAAGGCATCTTTTTCAGACAACTATTTTGCAGTCTATGACTCTAATGCAACTCAGGTTCAATTTTATTCAAATGACGGAACAGAACAGGGAATCCTTCAGAGTGACGGATATCCTTATTTTTGTGAGGATAATATTTTTGTAATGCTACCCGGCGGTTCATCTTTCTCAAAATGTGATGAAACAGGCATGCCACAATGGACCTGGTACGGTTCTATTCCTCTTACAACCTTTGCTGTAAAAAAAGATTTTACCGCGGCAGGATTTATTGACGGATCAATTAAGCTTTTTGACAACAGAACCGGAGAGGTTATCCTGGAATTTTCTCCAGGGGGAAGTGATTATCCTTGTATTTATGGTCTTGATATTACAGATGACGGACAGTACATTGCCTGTCTTTGCGGTCAGGACAGACAGCGATTCGTACTGGCAAAACGTGAAAATATTCAGACTAAGATTCTTTTCCACACCTTTATTTCCGATGAAACTAAAACCAGAAGCTTTGTTTACTGGACAAAAAATCAGGATAAGGTTCTGTACAATACAAAAAACAATGTGGGAATCTATGACATGAAAGATGGAAGTCATACTGTAATAAAATGTCAGTCACATATTATTGATGTAGCAGAAACTGACAGCCTTCTATTCCTTCTTGAAAAGAGCCAGAACAACTATTCTGTGGATGTAATTGAAAAAACAAACACTCATACAGGTCATTTTGATTTCACTGCAAACAATGCATTCATTAAAACTTACGATAACGCACTGTTCTTGGGCCGTGACGCCAATATATCAAAAATCCAGGTAAGCAGAAAATAGGAGAAAGTATATGAAAAAAAGCACAATGGCAGTACTGTCAGTTCTCCTGGCATCTTCACTTTCCGCCTTTGAATTTCCTTTTGATGAAGTAAATCAGGAATCCTTTTCTTCAAACTTCGGTCAGTTCCGTGGTGACACAACATCTACAAGCCTTATTTTCACAAATGAAGGCAGCGTACGGGCCTTGGATGAAGGAAAAATCATTATGTATATTACCGAAGACAATGATGATCCATTATTCAATTCTACTCTTGGCTCAGTAATTTTTATTGATCACGACGATGGCATTATGTCGGTTTACGGAAATCTTGATGGTGAATCACTTGAAAAGAATGCCCGTTCACAATATGGATTTGCAAAAAGTCAGGTTATTGCTGAAACTGGAAACGGCGGATGGCAGGCAAAAAAATCTACCCTTGAACTTCAGACTCTTGATATAAGTCAGGGCATTGCAATCAATCCAAGAACCCTTCTTCCTAGAGTAGATAAAGAAAAGAAAATCGTAAACAATGAAATAACCCTTATGAATAAGGAAGGACGCACCTACTCTTTTGCTACTGTCAGAACTTTCCAGGCTGGAACTTACAAAGTCTACGAAAAATACGACAGCAGAAACGTTACATATAAAACAAGAACCGGCATCAACGGAGACATTCAAGAAACAGTTTCTTATGATACTATTGGCTCTGAAAACGGACAGATTTACCTTTACAGTGATAAAAATAAATATCCTGGAACGGTTGTTTATCCTGATTCAACACTACACCTTATTGGAGAAATTATCCTGAAACCTGGAAAGTCAATTCTTCTTGTTGAACAGGAAAACATTCAGGGCGATGTATCAACAACAAACTATAACATTACGGTTTATTAATTAATCAAATTCTTACCTTAAGTACAAATAGAAAAAGCCTGCCGGATTACCGACAGGCTTCTTTGTTTAACAAAAGACTTACTGGAATTAAAGCATCCAGAAAGCCTTTTTATGAATTAAAGTCCGTATGTACTGATGAATACACCGGCTGCAATTGCAGTACCGATAACACCAGATACGTTTGGTCCCATAGCGTGCATCAAAAGGAAGTTAGATGGATCGTACTGCATACCAACCTTATTTGAAACACGGGCTGCCATTGGAACGGCTGAAACACCGGCAGAACCAATGAGTGGGTTGATTTTGTCTTTAAGGAACAGGTTCATCAGTTTTGCCATCAAAAGTCCACCGGCTGTAGCAATACAGAAAGCACAGAGACCGAGGGCAATGATACCAAGAGAGTTTCCGTTACAGATCTTTTCTGGAGTCATCTGAGAACCAACACCAAGTGACAGAAGGATTGAAACGATGTTCATCAGTTCATTTTCCATTGTCTTAGAAAGTCGTTCAACAACACCACACTGTTTTACGAAGTTACCGAATGCAAGCATACCGATAAGAGGTGCTGCAGGTGGAAGAAGAAGAGCTGTAATAACAAGAAGCATCAATGGGAACAGAACTTTTTCTGTTTTTGATACAACACGCATCTGTTTCATCTTGATTTTACGTTCTTTTTCTGTTGTAAGAAGCTTCATGATTGGTGGCTGGATCATTGGAACCAGAGCCATGTAAGAGTAAGCGGCTACGGCAATAACACCCATCATTTCAGGGGCAAGTTTTCCTGATACGTAGATTGATGTTGGACCGTCGGCACCACCGATAATGGCAATGGCAGAAGCCTGAAGCATGCTGTAGTTTACACCAGGAAGGAAGTTCAAAA
>JAKSTP010000044.1 GCA_024402505.1 Treponema sp. | reverse complement strand
CATCGTCGCCTTGGTATGCCGTTACCACACCAACTAGCTAATGGTACGCGGGCCGTTCCTTCGGTGAAGCCGGAGCTCCTTTCCTCACAGACCTCTAACATCTGTGAGCGTATTCGGTATTATCCATAATTTCTTATGGCTATCCCCATCCGAAGGGTACGTCACCCACGCGTTACTCACCAGTCCGCCACTCTAGGACAGTGCAAGCACTGTCTTGCCGTTCGACTTGCATGCTTAAGACGCGCCGCCAGCGTTCGTTCTGAGCCAGGATCAAACTCTCCATGATTATTAAAACCGAACCGAAGTTCGGCAATTACCATATCAGTTTTCCTGACCAATTCTTATTTTCTGAATTGATTTAGGATGGTGTCTCTCACGAAACACCCAAACGTTGGTCAATTTTGACTTTGTCAAAACCTTACTTGTTCTTTCTTTCCTTCCCTGTTGTGTCAAACATCGCGTCGCTCTTGTGCGACGGTGAAAACTAATATATATCTTCTTAGAAAAAGTGTCAACACGAATTTAAACTTTTTTTGAAAAAATTTGCATTTTTTTTCAAAAATTTTATTCGCCTGCAAGAGCCAGTACCGGATCAAGTTTTGCTGCTCGTTTTGCAGGGTTATAACCGAAGAATACACCTACAAATACAGAGAAAACAAAGGCAATGATACAGGCATTTATATTTACCATCAGTGTATAATCCTGAATCTTTTCAATAATCAGACTTACAACTCCCCCAAATCCTATTCCAATAAGTCCACCAATAAGGGTGATGCTGGCACTTTCTACAAGGAACTGACGTTTAATATCAAAAGGACGGGCTCCAAGTGCTTTACGAATACCAATCTCTTGCTTTCGTTCTGTAACAGTTACAATCATAATATTCATAATTCCAATACCACCTACAAGCAGAGAAATACCGGCAATACATGCAAGGAAGATGCTCAGAAGACCTGTAATCTCATTAATCTGTTCAATCATACTCTGCATGGAAGTTACATTTACAGCATATTCAGAACCTGAAATCTGAGTACAATATTCCTTAATTTTTGTAGTAACAGAAGAAGTTATATCCTCATTTACACACTGAACCATGACTGAATCAGCTGTAGGATTAGGCCTGATTTTCTTGGAGTAAAATCCCCGTGGAACGTAGGCTGCCCCACTTTCAATACTTGCATTTGTTTCCTTAAGTACACCAGTTACAGTAAAGGCAAAGGTAATATTTCCGGAAACCACAATAATACGTGATCCTACTGCTCCGCCATCCGGGAAAAGTGATTCTGCCGTACTATGACTTAAAATAATCTTCTGGGTACCTTCAACATTATCTGTTACATTGAAAAATTCCCCGTCTTCCAGTTCAAAGTTGTAGGCTTCAAGGTAACCGGTTTCAATTGCAGAACAGGAGGTACTTGAACTTAAATCATCAATAGAAAGAGTGGCACTCATGTTGTTTTTGTACCAGACCTTCTTGATGTTATCTACATTGTCAAAAAGATTGGACCGGAATGTATCATTGAAAGTGACGGTGCCGCTTCTGGAACGACGCTGCATAAATCCTGAACTTACACTGATCATATCAAGACCGGCATTTCCAAAAGTTCCGGTAATCTGGGCAGTAACAGAAGAGCCAAGACTGGTAATAGTAATTACGGAAGCTACACCGATAATAACACCCAGAAGCGAAAGAACAGTCCTTAATTTATTTCGTGCAAAGTTTTGAAAGGCATTGATAAAATCTTCTAACATTTATTCCTGACCTCCTTCTGAAGCCTGTGAATCATCTTTGTTTCCAAGCCCATCATCTTCGATAAGTCCGTCAAAAATCTTGATGCAGCGACGGCAACTGGCACCAATTCGTGGATCATGGGTAACAATAACGATAGTTACGCCCTTTTTATTGATTTCACGGAAGAGTTCCATAACCTGCTTACCGGTTTCGCTGTCCAAAGCACCAGTTGGTTCATCGGCAAGGATGATTTTTGGATTGGTAACAAGAGCTCTGGCAACGGCAACACGCTGCTTCTGTCCACCGGAAAGCTCATGGGGTTTGTGTTTAAGGCGTTCCCCCATGCCAACTTTTTCCAGGGCTTCTTTTGCAAGCTTAACCCGTTTAGATTTTTCGATGTGCTGGTATCGCAAAGGAAGCATTACATTTTCAAGAACATTGAGAGAATTTATAAGATGATATTGCTGGAAAACAAAACCAACCGTAAAGTTTCTGAGTTCTGCCAGCTCATTTTCTGTCATTTTGGCAGTTTCTTTTCCACCGATTTTTACAATTCCGCCGCTTGGCCGGTCAAGACAGCCAATCATATTCATACAGGTAGATTTTCCACTTCCTGATGGCCCCATGATTGCAACTTCTTCACCCTGAGTAATTTCAAAACTTACTCCGCGAAGGGCATGAACTTCGGTGTCACCCATTTTGTATACACGGGTTACGTTCTCCAAAGATATTACTGTTTCAGCCATATATTGGTTCCTAAATTATTTTCCGATTAAATCCCGGTTATTTCCTTAGAATGGCATACCGCCACCACCAGGCATTCCACCACCAGACATTCCACTACCGCCGTTACGATTATTTCCGAAATTCTGGTTATTTCCGTTTCCATTAAAGTTTCTGCTGTTTTTGTTCCAGCCGGACTGTTTTGGCTGTTCAACTTCTTTCAGCATTTCGCCACCGGAAAGACCTTCTGTAATCTTGTAATAATCCTGACTGTATGGCATGGCAGTAACTTTGATTTTTTCACCGCTTCTTAATTCAACAACATAGTTTGATCCGTCTTCATCGCGACCAACGGCATATCGGTCTACAATTACGTAAGTTTCTGGTTCTTTAAGAACGATTTTTCCAGTGAAAGAATAGTTTGGCAGGATTTCTTCAGGATATTCATCAATCTGGATTTTTGCTTTAACAACGGAAGCACCACGGTTTGTAATGCTGCCAATGGCAGGCCATCCTGTTACATGACCGTAGACTGTTTCAGTTTTAAGTGCAGAGAAAATAAACTCAACCCGCTGACCAACCTGAAGTTTTGCTACATCGGTTTCGGCAATTTCAACTTCACAGGTAAGATAGTCTATGTTTACAAGAGTACCAATGGAATCCTTTGCTTCCAGGGACTGACCTACTTTTACGTTGAGATCTGCAATTACACCGTCAAAGGTTGCAACAATCTGCTGTTCATTTACTTTCTGTACAAGAGAAGCACGTTCTGTTTCCATAAGATCGATTTCACGGGCAGAACCATTGATTCGGGATGTAGCAATATTAAGATCATGCTTTTCCAGATTGTAAACCTGAGTTGAATCATCCAGCTGAACAATAACATCACCTTTTTTTACACGATCACCGGCTTTTTTATAAACGGCCATAACCGTACCTTTGCCAAGTGCCTGAAGTGTCTGCTGTTCGGCTGCATCAATAGTACCGGAAATCTCGATTACACTTTCGTAGGTTTCCTTTGAAGCTCTGTAAATATTATCCCCGGCTTTTGCAGAATTACCTTTCTTTTTTTTCATGAAGAAAAGTACTCCTGCAACACAGGCCAAAATTACCAAAATGATCACAAATACTCTGGTTTTCTTTTTCATTATATGCTCCTATTTTCCTGCATTTTTTTAGTTGTCGTAAAACAAGCTTGTTACTGAGTTGTTGTAGATAATTTTTTCTATGATATTTGAAATTTTTTCAATTTCATAACGCTGGCGGTTATTTTTTGCAGTCAGGTATTCACTTTCGCTAATAAGACCAGACTGATAATGATTTTTCATGTCTTGTTCTACTGCCTGATACATGGAAAGATTTTCAGCAATTACTGATTCCGACCACAGAAGATCTTTTTTTGTCTGACTGTAATCGGCCACGCTGACTTCATAATTGCTTTCAGCTTTTTTAAGTGTAAGGGAACGACTTTCACTGTCCAATTCTGCAATCTGATTTTCAATACTCTTTTTTCTAAAGGTATTTGGTTTTAAAGTGATGGAAGCTGTAATAGTAGGTTTTGCATCTTCTTCAACAGGGAAAGAAAGGCCTCCGGAAATGGAAAGTCCAGAATAAGTTGATGAAAGGTTCAGGCTTACCTTATCGGGATCTTTTTTACTGGAACTGCCCATCATGCTTGTTTTGGAGGCACTTGATTCACCGGCCAGTGTGTATGAAGCATTGGCTGTAAGTGTAAGATCTTTTTTTGCATCCTGCTCCATCTGAGCAAGTTTATTGTTGTAAAGGGCTGTTTCAATATCCTTGTAAGTGGATTTATCAAAATCTTCGATATCAAGAAGAAGGAAGTCCGGGAAATCTACAGGAATAAATGCAAAGTAATCCAGATTATCTTCTTCGGGAATTTCCAGTTCAATGCCACACTTGGAATAGAAAACTTTAAGAGAATGCATAAATTTTCTGGTCTTGGTGCCTACATCATGTTCATCGGAAAGAACTTTCATCTGATTTGTACGGTAGGTAGTGGAAGTTTCTGAATAACCTTTGGTTTTTGTCTGCTCAAACTTGATTGTATCTGAATAAAGGTCGTTTTTACTGGTGGTAATAGACTGTGCTGAACTTAAAAGACTTTTCAGTTCATTGTAAAACTGTTTTTCTGTGGTAAGAAGCCGCTGGGAAAGTGCCCGTTCTGCTTCAAGGATAGTGCGGTCATTTTTTACGGAAGTGATTTTCTGATTGGCCGCATTTTCCGAAATCAAATCGATTCCCACAGAAAAAGTAGTGTCTGTAACAGAAGTTTTATCCTCTTTTGATGATGAAGAAATATTTGTACTTACACTTGCGTTCAGATTTTGAACCTGAGGTAGTTTTGCATCAATCTTCGGGGTAATTTTAAAAGAAGAATCATCCTCGGTAAAAGTAAAAGTCATTTGCCCGGAAGAAAGTGTTACATCAAAACCTTGATCAATCTGTGTTTTCTGGACATTGAGTTTTGTTTTCTGAAGTTTAATGGCTGAATCCTGAACTTCTGAATCGTTTTCAAGATAGCCTTGTAAAAGTGTAATAACCGAAACATTCTGTGCATAAAGCGGAAGAATCAGCAGACTGGCTGCTAAATAACGTACAATCTTTTTCATAATACAAAGATAACAGAATATTGCAATCGTGGCTAAAACTAATTGTTATTTTTGGTGTAAAATTTTGTTATAAATGATAGAATCTTTGCAATGGAAGAACGACTTACTAATCTTGAAATAAAACTGTCATATGTGGAAGACTTTTTGAATCAGCTTCAGGAAGAAACTGTAAAGCAGGCAAAAGAGATTGAAAAGCTGAAACACGACAACAAGATTCTCACCGAAAAACTAAAGGATGTTGCAGATAACATGCAGGGCGACATTCCAAACAGAAAACCGCCTCACTACTAACCGGAAATTAAAATGAATGAAATCAACTACCAGAAATTCAGTGTCCTCTATATTGATGATGTAATTGCCGTTGTATACAAACCTTTTGGAATGCTTTCGGTTCCTGCTGGAAACGGACGTGGCGGAAGAACTGCCCTTTCGTCCCTTGAAGATTACATGAGGAAAACAGGCCGTTTTTCGGGACATCATCAGCCTGCTGCAGTTCATCGTCTGGACAGAGATACTTCCGGAGTCCTTATGTTTGCACTTACAAAACCAATGCAGCAGAAAATTATGGACAACTGGCAGAAAATGGTAACCGCACGAACTTATGTGGCACTGGCAGAAAATCCCGGGCGGCAGAACAAGGCTCTTCCAGCAGAAGGTACAATCAACTCGCCGCTGGCATTCAACGCCTATCATCAGACTTATGTGCCTCGAGACCTTTCACGGCTTTCACCAAAAGAAAAAAAGGAGATGGTAAGCGCCGTAACTCATTACACTGTGCTGAAAACCGGGAAAAATCACACTCTTTTTGAATTAAATCTTGAAACGGGCAGAAAAAACCAGATTCGTGCACATCTTTCTTCCATTGGGTACCCCATTGCAGGAGATGAAAATTACCGTTGCCGCACAAATCCCTTTAACCGGCTTTGCCTTCACGCGCGGCTTTTGGAATTTGTTCATCCTGTTACAAAAGAAAAAATGCGTTTTGAAGTTTCTGCTCCAAAAGAATGGGAAAAAATCCAGGGTGCCGGACAAAAATAACCGATTTTCCAACTGGAAACTCTCTTCAAACCGAGACTCTATTTTCTGTGCCGTGGTTTTTCGTTTACCTAACGCCGGATTTTCATTATATTTATATTATGGAAAAAGATACAAAATCAAAACTCTTGCCACTGGTACTCACCTTTGTTGTGATAATTCTTGATCAGATTACAAAAATGCTTGTAGTTCGCTACATTCCTTACTACACAATCGGAACTTCCTATTTTGGCGACTTCCTGAGACTGATTCACGTTTCCAACACAGGAGTTGCTTTCAGTTTTGGAGCTACCTGGGGCGAAACTGCACGCCGATTCCTCTTTTCTTTTATTCCGGTGATTGTACTTGCCATTGTTATGGTGATTTATTTCCGCAACAAGGATTTTAATAAACTTCAGCGCTGGAGCATCTGCGGTATTGTTGGCGGCGGACTTGGAAATCTTATTGACCGATTTTTCCGTGCAGAAGGCGTAGTTGATTTCATCGACATAAAATTCTACGGACTTTTTGGTCTGGAAAGATGGCCTACTTTCAATGTTGCCGATTCTGCCGTTGTTGTATGCGGTATTCTCCTTCTCCTTTCTTTCATCATTATGACTGTACAGGACGAAAGAGCTAAAAATTCAGACAAAAACTAACAGAAAATTCAAAGCTATTAAATATAGAAGAAATTAATATATCGAGGTGATTATGAACGAAGAATACGAAGCAAGCGCCAGAGAGGCAGAAATCAGAGAAGCAAAAATCAAAGCAAGAACTATCAAGAAATCTTCAAATACATTTCTTGCCTTTGCCTGTTTACTTCAAATCACTATTACAGTTTTAGTAATTCTTGCACTGATTATTCTGGTAGCCCTTTTTGCATTCAAAGTAATGAGACTTACAAGCGAAAATGTAGGTTCTTTCTTTACAGTTTTCATGGTTATTGTAATGGGCGGTGGACTGGTTCTTGGCTTTATGATTTACAAACGCCTTATCCGTCTTATTGTTGCAAAAACAGGCTGGTTCAAAAAGCTTTCAGATGACGTTATGACTCATTATTTTCTAGAAGATGAAATTATTGCATTGAACAGCGGAAAACCTCTTCCTAAAAAAGCAAAAAAAAGTGCTGATAAAGGAACTGCAAAATGATTGGAATTATTGGTGCCATGAGCGTGGAAGTAAACAGTATTGTTGCTTCCCTTGAAAACGCAGAAAGAATTGAAAAAGGCGGACGCACATACAACAAAGGCAAACTTTTTGGTAAGGACGTTGTTGTTGTTCAATGCGGTGTTGGAAAAGTAAACGCAGCTCTTTGTGCACAGAGCATTATTTCGGAATTCGGTGCAGACCGTGTAATCAACACAGGAATTGCCGGTGCCATGGGAGCTGGTCTTGAAGTGTTTGACTTTGTAGTTTCAACAGGGGCTGTTCATCACGATGTGGATGTACGTGTTTTTGGCTACGAACTTGGACATGTGCCTACAATCGATGTAAAAATCTTCCCTGCTGATAAAACTATGGCAGATACTGCAATGAAAGCTTTTGCCAGCAGCGAAATTTCAAAAGAACACAAAGTAATTTCTGGACTTGTTGCTTCCGGAGATCAGTTTATCAGCGAAAAACCACAGAAAGATTTTATCAAAACAAACTTTAATCCGGCCTGCTGCGAAATGGAAGGTGCTTCAATTGCACAAACCTGTTACCTGAACAAAGTTCCTTTCCTTATTCTGCGCTGCATGAGCGATATGGCTGATGAATCAACACCAACATATCAGTTCAATGAAGAAAGTGCTGCAGAATTAAGCGGAAAATTCCTTATGGAAGTGATTAAAGGCATTTAATGAATATTCTTGAGAAGTTCAAAGAAACAGTTGTATCTGTTCTCCCTGTCATGCTCATAGTAATAGGCTTGGGAATCTTTGCGGCAAAACTGCCTGCACTGGTCCTGGGCCGTTTTGTTTTTGGCGGCATACTTTTAATTTTTGGACTTACCATATTCCTTCTTGGTGTAGATCTTGGAATCCAGCCTTTTGGAGAACGGGCCGGTGCAGCCCTTACAGAAAAGCGAAATCTTCCTTTACTTTTAACATCGGCTTTTATAATCGGATTTCTGGTTACTATTGCGGAACCGGACATTCAGGTATTTGCATCCCAGGTAAAAGGATATTATGCCGTGGTAAACAAGATGGCCGTGGTGGTGGCCATTGCCCTTGGCGTAGGTCTTTTCCTTATGACAGGCCTTTTGCGATCGGTGCTTCACTGGAATCTAAAAATTGTTTTGCTTATTTTCTACCTGGTTCTATTTGCCGTAATGTTCTTTTGTCCAGGAGCTTTTGCCGGAGTCGCTTTTGATTCAGGCGGGGCTACCACAGGCCCAATGACCGTTCCATTTATTCTGGCACTTGGTCTTGGTGTAAGCTCCGTCCGGGCAGAAAAAGGCGACAGTTTTGGACTCACTGGCATTACTTCGGTAGGACCAGTTATGGCCGTTCTGATATATTCGCTGGTAATAAGGAAAGTGATTTCAGAACCTTCTGCAGTGGAATCGATATCGCAAGGTGCTGCTGCCGCCGGTGAAATTATTCCTGAAGGATTTTTTGCTCCTTTTACAAAAATAATTCCGGGCATAATAAAAGAAGCAGTTGTTTCGCTTTTACCTTTGATAGCTCTTTTCGCGGTTTTCCAGATTTTCCTTATGCACATGACACTGCGTCAGGTAATTCGAATCTCCATAGGTTTTGTTTATAGTTTTTTAGGACTTTCAGTTTTCCTTGTTGGAGTAAACGGCGGATTTATGGAAGCGGGTCGCATGCTGGGAACTTTCCTTGGAAGACAGGCTCTAACCGGCGGCGGGTGGTTTGTCCTGCTGATTGTAACAGGCCTTCTTATTGGAGCCGTAGTTGTCTGTGCTGAACCTGCAGTTTGGGTTCTGACCGATCAGGTTGAAGACATTACAGGGGGTACCATCAAAAGAAAAATCCTGCTTCTGTTTTTGAGCTGCGGTGCAGCTGTGGCCATTGCCCTGGCTTTGTGGCGGGGTGTTCGTGGATTTTCACTGCGCTGGTTCCTTATTCCAGGATATGCCATCGCCCTTCTCCTGATGATTTTCTCGCCAAAAATGTTTACTGCCATTGCCTTTGACTCGGGAGGTGTTGCATCCGGGCCTATTACATCAACCTTTGTTTTATCATTCACTTTAGGTGCTTCAAGCTGCTCTGGAAACGGAAGTGACGTTTTTGGTGTAATTGCCCTTGTTGCCATGACACCGCTAATTGTTATTCAGATTCTTGGTATTATTTATAAAAAGAAAACCGGGGGTGGAAAATGAGTTTTTCATTGATTTATTCCATTGTTCCTAAAAATTGCGGTGAGCTTGTAACTCATGCGGCAAATGAAGCTGGAGCCGGAGGAGGTTCCGTGCTTATGGGGAAAGGCACTGCGTCAAACAGCATCCTTCAGCTTTTGGGATTCGGAGACAGCGACAAGGACATTTCTCTAAATATTGTTGATGATGAAATCTGTTCCAAGGTAATAGAAGCCGTAAAAAAAGTGGCCGAAAAGAAACCCCACTTTGGAGTCCTTTTTTCAACCCGAGTGACTCACTTTTCAAAAACTAATTCAGACTCTACAGGAGATTCAAATATGAACGCAGAATACCAGCTGATTACAGCCATCGTAAATAAAGGGTATGCCGAAGATGCTATGGCCGCCGCAAGAAAAGCAGGAGCCGGTGGAGGAACTATTATTGGTGCCCGGGGTACTGCAAAAGAAGGTGATGCAACTTTCTTTGGTATGGAGATTGTTCCGGAAAAAGATCTTCTGATGATTCTTGTACCTTCCAGCAAGGCTTCAGAAATTTCTGACGCCATTCAAAATCTTCCCTGTCTGAGCAAAAAAGGAAGCGGCATTGTATTTACAACACCGGCCGAAAACTTTACAGTACTTGGAAAATAAAAACTCATTAAATCAGGCTTCGGTTTGCTTTTATGGACATAACGTTATTCGACACAATAGATTCTACCAATTCCTACGCCCTTCGCCTTATTGACGGTGCATCTTCCCATGAAGAACTGCTTGCCCTTCACGGAAAGGTTTTTGCAGCAAAGGAACAGACTGCCGGCCGCGGTAGAATGAACCGCCCGTTTTATTCACCTGAAAAAACCGGCATTTATTTTTCTATGATTTACGTTCCCGGGGCAAACTGTATTTCAGGCGGCACTTTTTCACCTGCGGTTTATACTGCCACTGCCGGAGTTTGTGTCTGCCGCGTCCTTGAAAATATGTTCGGCGTAAAGTGCTTCATTAAATGGGTAAACGACATTTACATTGAAGATAAAAAAGTGTGCGGGATTCTTACTGAAGGCCGTATTGATGGATCCAGTGGCTGCATCAGTGCCTTTGTTGTGGGGATCGGGATTAATCTTGTTACTTCAAATTTTCCTGAAGAGATTAAAAACCGTGCTGGCCGGGTCCTGAAAAACAGCCTGGAATTGAAAGATGAAATCTACAGGCAGATTCCACAGGCAGTTTTTGAAGAATTCCTTAAAATTGTTGATGAAAATCCTGCCGGGAATTGTGCTGCAATGGCCGCCAGTCCAAATACTGACTCCACTTCCAGTCTGGCACGGTCCATGGCAGAATACAAGGCCCGTTCAAATCTTCTTGGAAAAACCGTGACAGTTAGCCCGGTGATTAATTCTACGGAAGGTGTTTACGAAGCCCTTGTTACCGATATTACGGACAATGCACTTTTGGAAGTACAGCTCTCTGACGGCACAACCCGTATTCTTGACAGCGGTGAAGTCAGCATTAAATTGTAAGTGTAACTATTTGATTAAAGTATTGTTATTTTAATAAATAACAACAAGAGGTGTATTTTATGAAAAAAATCTGGAAATTATTTGCAGCCCTTTCTATGCTCATGGTATTTGCAACAACAAGCTGTGCTATTTACATTGGCGGTGGTTATAACGGCGATTATTATAATTTGGAATGGATTACTATTACTGACAGTGATTATGATCGCGTTTATAAGGGAAAATCTTTTGACGATATGATGTCTGCAAAAGAATTATGGACTACCAGCGCATACAAAGATGTATATGAAAAAAAGATTTACATCAATGAAAACCAGTTGCGTGATTTTTTGAAAGACCACAAAGTCTCAACTCAGGGAATTAACGAAACCTTTGATAAAATTGAAGCCGGCGACTCTTTCATTTTCTACAACATGGATTCTAACAAAATGGGCGTTCTTTACATAAAAGTATTTGAATAAATCCAAATTGAAAGCCTATCCTTTCATAAACATTGATTTAAAAAAGTGCGAAGATACTTTTCAAAAAGCCTTATATCCAACGGACGGCGGGACGTTTCAGTGGTGAACATGAGTCCGCTACCTGGAAAAATGCCGTTCCGCTCATAAAGTGAAAGTTTTTCTATAAAAGATGCAACATAATCAGGATCGTCCATTTTGCCAAAGTGCTCCAGCAGAATTTCAACGCGGGAACATTTGTCCAAAATTGTAAAATCTGGATAGACTGTTAATTTCTGGCCGAAACGGTCTTTCAGCTTTATAGGATATTCGTAACGGTAACAGATGCCTAGAGCCGACAGCCGGTTGGCAATGAGCATTTCACTTTTTGAACGGACACGCTCACCTCTGTCGGTAAAAAGCTCCGGAGCGTCATTTCCAAAAGACTTTCCTTTATAGGGGATTGCCTGCCATTGTGCGGCATATTCATCGTCGGTAAGAAGATGTGTATTTATGTAAGGTCTTCGAACAGGAGATTCTTTTGCCAGGAAGTTTTTTAAAGATTCACATTGAACTGCCCCAGGACTGGACAAATCCGAAGCTTCCCATGGGCCTGTAAGTTCCGGCGGAAGATTGTTCAAAAATCTTTCAATGATCTTAATTAGAAAAATGCATTTCTTTTTCTGCCGGCGGTTATAATCACGTTGGAAATAGGCTTTTATGACCGGCAAATTTTTCTTTCCAAGGTACTTTCCATTACGGGAACCGGACTTTTCTATAAGGTAAAACTGTGGATACTTTTTTGTTCCGCAAACTTTTATTCTGCCTGTCAATGAAAGATCATCCAGGCCCTTTTCTGCCATGGCAGCAGTTTTTTTTAGAAGTCCAAGGCATTCTTTTAATTCTTTTACGATGTGTTTCATATTGTCTCCATATACAATATGGCGGCGAAGTCTAAAATTCGGCAAATTCACCGTGGTTTTTCAGGAAATTTCCGGGATTTTTCACCCCTATGGGGGCTTTTTAGGAAATTTGGGTGAAAAAAATCTGACACGCCTAGAGGGGAAAACAAGATCTCTCCGGGATTTTTCACCCTAAACGACTTTTTTTTCGCAAAAGGGGTGCAATCCAATCGGAGACTTGGGCGGAATTGGCTTTTGAAAGGGGGCTTTCTGTCAAACATTTCACCCCTTTTGGAAGTTTTTTAGCCAAAGGGGTGAAAAAGTTCCAAAAAGGTGCCGCAAACAGTTCTTTCTATCCAAAAAAACTACCATTTCTTTGAATAATTGTTATATCTATTTTTAAAAATCCACTTTATATTGGTAGTACGAGGTATCTTACATGATTTTACAGGAAGGAAACGCTCTGATTTTAAAAAAGGGCAGCGAAACTTTGCGCATTGAGGCTTGGGGAAAAGACGCCATCCGAGTTCGATCAACACTTGAACCTGCTTTTACGGGAAATGTTTGGGGACTTACAGAAAAACCGGCAGAAGCAAAGGCTAAAATCCATATTACACCAGCAGAAGGATTCATCGAAAACGGCAAGATCAAGGCCTGCATTTCGGGAAACGGTGTAGTTTCTATTTTCAAGGATGGTGAACGGATCCTTCACGAATATTTCCGCTCTTACGACCCTCAGGCTACAAAAGAAACCTGCTGTACAAAAATTGTGGCCCGTGAATGGAAAGGTCTTCGAGGCGGTTATGACTATAAATTAACAGTTCGCTTTGAACCAAATGACGGCGAAAAACTTTACGGTATGGGACAGTATCAGATGCCTTACCTGGATTTAAAAGGCTGTCAGTTGGAACTGGCTCAGCGCAACGGCCAGATTTCCGTTCCTTTTGCAGTATCGTCTTTAGGCTATGGCTTTATGTGGAACAATCCTGGTATTGGCCGGGTAAGCTTTGGTAAAAACATGACAGAATGGCTTTGTGAAAGCACCAAAGAAATGGATTACTGGGTTGTTGCCGGTGATACTCCTGCAGAAATTGTTGAAAAATATACAAGCGTTGTAGGCCGAGCTCCGGTTCTTACAGACGATTATCTTGGTTTCTGGCAGTGCAAACTCCGCTACCGCACACAGGAAGAAGTGCTCACAGTGGCCCGCAAATATAAGGAAATGGGCATCCACCTGGACGTTATTGTTATCGACTTTTTCCACTGGATTCGCCAGGGTGATTGGGGCTTCGATCCTGAATACTGGCCTGATCCAAAAGCCATGTGCGACGAACTTCACGCCATGGGCACCAAAGTAATGATTTCCATTTGGCCAAGTGTTGATAAAAAATGTTCCCACTACTACGAAATGGCCGACAAAGGATACCTGGTTCGCACCGAAAGAGGAACAAATCAGACTTACGACTTTATGGGGGATTGTCTGACTTTTGATGCAACAAATCCTGAAGCCCGCAAATACCTTTGGGAAATTGCAAAGAAAAATTACGTTGACTACGGTATCGACATGTTCTGGCTGGACAACGCAGAACCAGATTACAACGTTTACGACTGGGAAAACTACCGCTATCAGCTGGGACCGGCCATTGCCTGCAACAACATCTATCCAAAATGCTATAACCAGGCTTTCTACGAAGGAATGGTTGCAATGGGCAAAAAGAGCATCGTAAACCTTACACGATCGGGCTGGTTTGGAAGCCAGAAATACGGTGCTGTGCTTTGGAATGGCGACGTTCAGTCAACCTGGGCCTGTCTTGAAGATTCAGTTTCTCAGGGCGTAAGCATGGGCCTTTCAGGATTCCCTTGGTGGAACACAGACATTGGTGGATTCATGTACGGAAATCCTGAAGATCCTGCCTTTGTTGAACTTCTGGAACGATGGGCTCAGTTTGCTGTATTCAGTCCAATCATGCGTCTCCATGGTGACCGGGACCCTCACGATACTCCTCCACTTTGCAAAGATCCACAGCAGGATTATGGCGGAGGATACCTTTACACAGGCCGTCCTAACGAAATCTGGAGTTACGGTGAAAAAGCCCAGGAAATTCTTGAAGCACAGATTAAATTGCGCCAGAGCCTGGTTCCATACATTTCAAAACTTTCAAAAGAAGCAGCAAAAACAGGAGCTCCTGTAATGCGAGCCATGTTCTACGAATTCCCAAATGATGAAAAATGCTGGGAACTTCGTGACCAGTACATGTTTGGTGATGAATATCTTGTTGCTCCGGTTCTGAAAGCCGGCATTAAATCTCGAAAAGTATACCTTCCAGAAGGAAAGTGGACAGATATTCGGGACGGAAAAGTTTTCGACGGTGGACAGGTGATTGAAGCATCAACTCCTATTGAAAGCATTCCAGTTTTCAAACGCGGGTAGTTTTAGACAGAGAAATGGACGATTCAGAATATTACGCCATGATGCGCCGGCAGTACTCACACACTGCCGGAATTAAAGTAAAAGGGCCGCTACAGCAGAAACCAAACTCAGCAAAACCAGCTGAACCTGCCAGTAAAACTCCCGGCACTTTCACTGAACTAACTAAAAAATACGGTCACGAAGACGCCGAGATGTTTTACGAAAGAAACAACGAAAACGAATAATAAAATGGGCATCCATAACAGTGAAGTGCACCCCTAAAGTTGGACAAATAAAGTTCAATTTTAGGAGGTGCATT
>JAKSTP010000043.1 GCA_024402505.1 Treponema sp. | reverse complement strand
CTTCACATCACCTGCTACGATGTAGAAGAATAGATTTTTATAAGGAGGCTTCCGATGGCTTTTGTTCCAATAGCAATTATTGTTGCTTTTCTTGCTTTTGTTTTCTTTAAGGAAGAAAAGGCTTTTGAAAAGGAACGTAAAAATCCAAACCGCAAAACTGGATTTTACAAAGCTCCAAAAATGAAAAAACCTTCAGAACTGGCTCAGGAAGCATCCAAAGAAGAATCTGAAATTATTTCTGAAGAAAACTAAATTTCTTAACTGACTCCTTGAAACTGCCGATAGAGGTAGTGGATAGGAGTCATTATGTTTAACTCAAAACTGGCAACCAGACTATATCTTTTTTTATCAGTTTTATTTTTATTAATTACATCATCATGTGAAATAGGTCTTGGCACCTCTGTTGATATTGAACGCCCAACCATTACTGTAAATTACCCTCCACAGCATGCCGTAGTTCGGGATACTTTTATAATTGCAGGAACTTGTTCTGATGATAGAGAAGTTCAGAGCGTAAATATTTCCGTTCGAAACACAACTACGGGCACTTTTTACGGAGTTTTCAACGCAAGTGTAAAAAATGGTACAAGCTGGTCTTTGGAAATGAATCCTATAGCAAGCCCAGGAAATGATTTTGTACCGGCTTTGTACACCTTCTCAGACGGCACCTACGATTTTACCATTCAGGTAGTAGATACATCGCAAAAAACAGAAAGCACAAAACTTTCTCTGGATATTGATAACACTCCTCCGGTTTTTATTGTACAGAACCCTGGATCAACTCTGTCTGCCGAAAAATACGGTGCTGTTTTTGCCGTTAATGGTCAGACTCAGGATGATCACGATGTTGGAATGAGAGTTACATTTTATGACGTTGATGGAAATCACATTGAAAATGCCGACTATGAATCAAAAAAGATTACAACCTCTGGTAACACAGAAATTGCCCGCTACAGAAACAGTGCAATTCCATCCTCTGTAGAAGAAACTGAAAAAAACAGGGAATACAATCGCCTTACAGCGGGAAATGCAGTTTCCTGTTCCATTACAGTTTTTGACAACGCAAAAGAGTTTAAAAAGCCTGGCGACAGCGGTGTTGAAAAAGGGAACAGCACCACAAAAATCTTCCTTTACGATGAAGTGCACCCGGTTTATTTAAGCAAAACCGGTCTTGGTCTGACACTGGCCAATATCATGCATGTGCTGAACGAAACCGAAACTATTGGGGACATAAAAGACGGACTGACTCAAAAGCTCATGGACAATGCAGCTACAAGACTTGCCATTGAGCTGAATCCTGTTTCGCCACCAACCTACTCTCTTACCGACGGTTACAGCCTTTTTGTGAACAACAACAATGCTACAGAAATTTCAAATAACCTGATTCAGGCCTTTACTGGCGGACAGATTATTGCTGCGGTAAATGCGGGCCCCGACGGAACAGCCATTGATAAATCCTCTATAAAAATGTGGATAAAGGAATTTGATGCAGGAACCGGCTTTGCCACAATTTCGGCCTTCCTTGGAAACCTTAGAAACTGTTCATCACTTTTGGAAAGGGAAACTTTCCTTGATGAAAAAGCCCGCTGCATTTTTAACGGAGCAAACTCACCGTCCAACAGCTCAACTTCCGTTTCAATTACTGGAAAACTGGACAACGAAAACATCAAGGGAAAATCAGTCTATCTTATTCTGGTAACAGGAAAGGATATGGATGGAATTGAAATTGATTCCGCCTCGGATTTTTACTACGGATTTGAAGGCCTTTCTACAGGAACATCACCTACAATCACTATTTCAAGCCCGGAAAACCGCACAATTTCCGGAAATCTTTCTCAGGCTATAAGCGGACAGGCAATGGCAGGAGAAAGGCCTGTGGCATCAATAAAAGTGTCTGAAAGCGTTTACGAACTGGATCATCCTGAAACAAAATGGACCAGCCCGGCTCCTACTGAAGTAAGCAACACCGACTCAAACTGGAACTGGACCTGGAGTCCAAGCAGCACCGCTAAGTCAAAAATGAACGATGAAAAAAATTATGTTTATTATGCAAAGTTCATTGTAACTGATGAAAACGGAAACAGCTCCTGGGCAGAACGGGAAATTGTATTCGACAAACTTCCTCCAGTCCTTGAAATCAAATCTTTGGGAGAAATTGCCAAGGAAGAAACTGTTGGAGAAGGCAACGAAGCTTATCTTGCCCTTAAGGTGAACGGAAATATTACGGTCCTTGGATCAGTTACCGAAAGCAATCTTTTGAAAACGGGCTGGAAAATCATAAAAGGCACATCCTCAAATGCTGAGAATAACGAAAACAACAATCTTGGAATTTCAACTGTAATCAACACCACATTTAATACAGCGCTTTATCCTGAAGGAGAATTCGACATTGAATTTATCGCTGAAGATAAGGTGGGAAATAAAACATCTCAAAAACTTTCTGATTATCTGGAAAAAGCCTGGAACAAATCACGTAATACTACCAAGGTAAAACTCATAATCGATCAGTCAACGGATCTTCCTGTAATCGACATTCAGAACGCAGATGATTCAATTACCACAAAAGATGGTCTTGCCAATGGAGACAATCTTTTTGCAAGCTCTTCAAATCTTTTTATCCGTGCTTCCGATGACGACGGACTTTCAGAACTTTCCGTTACCTGCAACGGCAGCACAATCACCGAAACAAGAAATACAGGCTACCTCAGTTACACACTTCCTGGAACAGACGGTACTTACGCGGTAACAGTATCTGCAAAAGATATTTACGGCACTCCTGTATCAAAAACCTTCTGGGTTGCAGTTTCTTCAAATGCGGTGGACTGCAGTCTTTCCATGAACCTTGGTGAAAATATTCCATTTGTTTCCCGAGATTATGTAAGTGATCAGACAATCAACGTAAAGGGAACAATCACCTCGGCCCATGAAATCAGAAAAATCTCCCGTGAATACAATGGACTTACCACTGAAATTGCCACAGGAAACAATCTTACAGAATTTTCAGATCAGGTAGTTCCATCAGGTTTTGACAAAGAAAAGAAAACCGTAAAATATTTTATCGAAAATAAATTCGGTCAGATTTCAAGCACTTCCTTTGATTTTATAATGGATCTGGATGCGCCAAAAATTTCCATTGACGCAGTTTCCCCGGTAACATCAGAAGGCGTTACCGACAAAACCATTTCTATCCGGGGACAGGCCAATGATTCAAATCCTTTTAACATTGAAGGAAATACCTTCCGAAAACTGGAGCTTTCCTACGTTACAGGAGACAATGAGTGGTCGGATGCAAACAAGGTAGTTATAAAAACCTTTAGCAGCCCCGATGAATTTTACAGCTGGTCTTGCAATTATGCTTTCCCTGAAGCCATTTCGGGCACCATGAAAGTAACTCTCCACGCTTCCTGTACCGACTGTGCAGGAAATACGTCTGGAACCGAAAAAACAATCACTGTAGATCCTAAAGCCGACTTTCCGGTAATTACCTTATTCAATATTGAAAATTCATCTCCGGTTTACTACTCAATGGCAGGAAAATTGATTTCAGGAAGCATTTCTGATGACGACGGTCCTGTTAAAAATCTTTGGGTTACCTGGGATGAAAACTGTCTGGATGATTCGAAAAAACCTTCTGTCGGTAATGACAATGGCTGGATTCCTGTAACAATTACAAACGGAACCTGGTCATTGAGCAGCGAACTATCCTCAATGGAAGACGGAAACTACAAGCTGTATTTCTATTGTATCGATGCAAATAATTCTGAATTTGTTTCTCATAAAGGCCAGATTAAGTATCTTTATTCTGGAACAAGTCAGGTGCCGGTTTTGAGCACTACTTCTCCGGTCCTCATTTCCTTTGACACTTCGGCTCCGGTAATTGAATCGATTCAGCTGCTGCGAAGCAAATCCAATAACCTTGATAAAAACTGGTTTGACGCAGGAAATATTCCATGGGACGGCGGCAACAATTACTGCGCTGGTGGAAATGAAAACTATATTTACGCCCGCGTTGAAGTTACGGCAAAAGCCTTGAAATCAAAAACTCTGGACTTTGGAGGACAGAACATCACCCTGGATGACACAAACACTATTTCCTCTTCTCAGGCAGGAGATGTGTTCACCTATATTTTCGGACCATTTGATATTGGCGACCCTGATATTTTTAATGGAATTACCACATTCCGATTTACCGTAAACACTCAGAAAATGAGCGGTAGCCGTGAAATCAACGTTTATGCCGATAACAGTGCTCCTCAGGTGCAGATTACCTACCCTTCTGCAGGAGAAACCGTAAATGGAAAGACCTCTGTAAGTATTATTGCCAGCGATGGTGTTGGTTCGGGAGTTTCTAAGATTGAATACCTTATTCCAACAGCCCGGCAAGCTTCAGAGGGTCCGGATAGTATATCTACCAACTGGAAACTGGTTTCAGAATCTGCTACCGGAAAAATTGACTTTACTTCCGACACGGAAAGTGATGAAAACAGCCTTGCCTATTACACAGGTGATTCCTTCGCTTCGGTAAAAAATGAGATCCGAAAAGTTTGGGAAATTCCGTTCTGGTTTAAAGTAACCGACACCCTTGGAAATACAGGCTTTGTTACCGGACAGAAAATCTTCTTTGATAAAGAAAGCGGTATTCCTTCTGCAGAAATTACTTACCCTGGGGAAGACAATGCAGCTGTAAACGGCGTAATCACCTTGTCGGGAAAATCTATCTGTACAAGCGAAGTTTCTCAGGTTCACGTTCAGATTGATGCAAACGGCGACGGTGAATTTACTATCGCCGATTACAATCTGATTCTGTCTGCCTGGAAAAATCCTGGTTCACTTTTGTGCGTTTACGGTGATGATCTTGTGCTTAAAAACCCAGGAAATGATGATGAAGACTGGTACATTGTGGCAAACGGTACTACCAGCTGGAATCTTTCCGTGAATACATCTTTCTGTAAAACCGCAGCAGGCACAAAACTTCCGGCAGTTTCCTTCCGTGCTAAGGCTGTAAGAAGCGACGGCGCAACTAAGGGATACTGCAATATGCGGTCGGTTGATATTAACTGGGATAAACCGGCTATCACCAACCTTAAACTAGTTCAGAAAAATGGAGCCGGTACAAAACGAACCATCCTTGATTACTATTCAGGCATTTACATTGGAAAACCTGAAACTGGTTATAGCTGGTATATCGAAGGGCTTTGTACTGATACAAACGAAAACACAAAACTTGATTCCTTTAAGATCACCACAACTTCCGGGGGTTCATACTTTGAAACTTCTGGAAATGTTGATCAGGGATTGAACGCAAAAACCCACAGCTTCTCGGTAAAACTTTCGGCAGGTAATTTGGAAAGCGAAACCATAAAGGCAACTATTACCGCTTCAAACACAGCTCCAGACAGTACAAACAGCGAAAGTATTGTAATCAATCTGGATCAGACTGCACCGGAACTTCTTAGCACAAACGGACAGCTGAATCTTTATTCCGGAAACCAGCTGATTAACGAAAACAACACGGTTCAGAATTCCAACACCATTTTTACCTTTGGTGACGGCGTAAATGAAAACGAAAACGGCTCCGGACTTGCCTGCGTGGCTTTCTATTTTGAACGAAAAGCACCTGGAGAAAACGGAAATACCATTCACAGAATCTACGATCCGATGATGAACTACAGGGAAAACAACGAAACTAAATCTTCCCTTACAAACATTATCAGCGGAAGCCAGGACAGTTATTTCAATTCCGACAACCTGCCTGTAATTCCAATAACAGCCTCTGAACGCACTGAAAAAGATAAAATTACCGACAGCCGCATTAAAAAATACTGCGCAGAATATACAGATGGCCGCCTTACTTCAAACAACCGCATTCGAAAAGGCGGACTCATAAAACTTGGGGGTGTTTATCATCTTATTACTGATGTAGATAGCCGCACCGGAACCATTACTTTTGCAACGGACGCAGACCTTACCTACACGGAAGGTGAACTTGTTCTGGCCCAGATTGTAAACAACCAGGTAAAGGAAAGTGCCTCAGTAATAAACGGTCATTTTGATTACACCAGCGTTATGAATGACGATGACGACGGCATGATTGAAACCCTCACAGAAACAGGAACCAGCTACACCTGGACCGCAAGTATTTTCTCTAACAATATTCCTGACGGCCCTGTTGAAATCCACGTGGTTGCTCTGGATAAAGCCGGAAACGCCAGTCACGGTTATGTAAACACTGCCGTACAAAATTCCCGTCCCCGCCTTGCAAAAGTATTTATTGGAACCGACCTTGATGGAAACGGAAAATTCGATTTCAAGGCAAAAAATGAAGTTACCAACAGCACAGAATCGGCTCTTGGAAACACACTTAACGGAAGTCCTTACGGAGAATTTGTTTACTTCTCCTGTCTCAATGAAGAAAGCCGCCAGGAACAGTCCCTTGTTTCTTTGGACAGCAGAAATTTTGTGATTAAAGACCGCCTGGTCATCATTCCGGACTTTGTTTCGGGAAACAGGAGCATAAAATTCACTTACAATATTACCGACAGTGAAGAAGCCCTGAAAAATGGTGATGCACATCAGCTTAAGGAAAATCCATTTATCCTTTACGAAATGAATTCTAAGGCCAGCAAAAACGGAAACAACGGTTGGAAAGATTACATCCGCTGGGACAACGAAAGAAGCAGGGAAATTCTTGAAAACTACATCAGTGAATTTGGATTTGTGGTAATTGAAAACACTCACAAACCAACGGACAATGCCGGAAAAACTCTTCTGGATTTAAGCAACAAAAACAAAAAACGCTATCTTGGCTTTACTTTCTGGGATGAAACAGAAGGTACTGTACAGGGAACAAACAGTCAGTGGGCAGTTTTGAAATTCCAGGCCACCATCAACACAAAAGATGAAGAAAAACCTGGTGTTCACATTAAACCTTTCTTCTGGAACAGCCTTAATGACAACAGCATTTATAAAAGCAGCCTTTCTTCTGTAACCATGACAACAGATCTTCAGGGACACATTGAACTGGAAGAAGACTGGAAAAATGCACCGGGCTACGATTCTTCCGCGGTGTCAGGAATTTCTGACGGGGATCCAAAAGTTTCAGGAAAAATTGTTGTATCCGGAACAGCCTTTGATGATGTACGACTTAAGTCCATCTGGATCAGCTTTGAAAACATTGAATTAGGTGGCAGCATGGAAAGCCGGCTTATAAAGGGAAAAACCTGGTATAAAGCCGCCGAATATAACGCATCACTTGCAGCATGGCAGACCGCTTCATCCACAATGGAAAATGATAAATGGTCTTTCCAGGTGCTTTCTGACGCCTCCCTCAGTGATGAAATCTTCCTTACCCAGGATGGACATCAGGTAATCTGGAACCTTTCCCTGGATACGGAAATTGTTCAGAATCAGTCTCAGGCCGACGTACAGCTGGAAGTTCTTGCAATGGACGGACGTGAAAACATTGCTGATGAAACCAGCCTCAAAATGGACGTTGTACCTTACGTAACCTGGATCCGCACAAACTTAAGTTCAAAAAGCGAAGAAAATCCATCGGTTTACAGCCGAAGTGCCCTTGGAGCTTACCAGGTACGTGGTGATAAAAACCAAAAGGCTATCAACAGCAACTCTCCTTATGGGGAAGACGTTGTAATCTACGGATTCAACCTAGGAACAGAGCCTCTTATCATAAAAAACTACAAAAGTGACGGAACTTTATGGAAATCTTATACCACCGCAACAGAAGATGGAAAGGCCATTGTTCCTCACACAGTAAATATTTCCGACATGAAAAGTGGAAGCCTTGAAATTACTGCCAACGGCATTACCACTCTCAACGGTAAAAACTACAATAAGGCCCGGGGAACTGCCAAGAACAGCGGATTAAACAACGAAAACCTTTACAATTTCCAGGCCAACGGAGAAAACAACAATCTTCTTACCGACGACTTAACCCTGGATGTCTGGGAATTCAAAAACGGGGCTTCAAAAGTTACAACAGAACTTTCAAATCCTACAGTTCGATTTAATCCTGTAAACGGTCGCCTTGGAATGTCTTTCTCGGATGGTGTTTACTTTACAATGCCGGGTGGAAACAATAGTACAGCCCAGTACAGTCATTACAGATTTATGCAGGGATCAAATGGCTTTGCAGACAGTACATTTGCTTACGATGAAAATGGATTTGCTTACGGTGCAGCACAGTCTAAATATGATACTTCAACAGGAGGAAACTCAGGTTATTTCCGTTTTGTATTTGGCCGTTACTACACTGTCAACTCGGACAATGCTTATTACGGACAGGTAAATACCAGCTGGCTTGAACCAAATGCCATCAACACTAAGAAATTTCCAACTTCAACAGCTACAGAATGGCAGAATTATCCAAACCGAATTGTTTCACCTCAGATTGTTCTGGAGACTCAGTCGGATGACTCAAGTAAAGTTATGGTTCATATTGCCTATGCCGACACAGCAACAAAGCAGATCCGATACCGCCGAAGTTATGTAGATAACAGAGTTGCCCTTACAGCGGTTTCCTCCACCACAGATGCCAATTATAACGATGAACATGTGGCTGCATTTAATCCAAGACCGGACGGTTCTGCTACAAAAACCATTGAAACCTGGTACAGAATAATCAAACTGCCTCAAGGTTATGCAGGCAGTCTTTCTGTGGGACAGGAAATTCAAGGCGAACTTCTTCCAGCTGGCTTTGTCCAGAACGAACATTTTGTTGATATTTCCTACAGTCATTATCTGGCGGGAAGCTCTCTTAGGGATGTCAGCGATTACGACAGCAACTTCCAGATTTCTAACAGCTTCAATCTGGATTCCTTAGTAAACGATGAGGGAAAACTTTCTGTAACCCGCCTGGCCAATAGACTTTATGCCGCGGATATTGAAAACAACCGTATTGATCAGAACACAACAGGCCTTCGATCTACCACCGGAAGCAAACCTATGTATCCTTACAGCAGATTCAACAGCGGTATAGGAGAAAGTGCATTCCTGAATCCTCCAGACTCACTTCAGAACCAGGCAGGACAGGTAATCCACGTTATTGCAAGCTCCGGTATAGATTCCGCTGATGCAATGGATATTTACAGAAAAAATCCTGAACCACTTGTACAGGATGGCACTACACTTTATGCAAAATCAAACGGGAAATACAAATACAATGCCGGTAAGTCAGTTGCCCTTGGAGTAAGCAGCAACAGCTCTCCAATCATTGCCTGGCATGACAATGAAAACAACAAGCTTTTAATCTCCTTTAATACACCGGAAGAACTTGCCCGGGAAGAAGAAAAGGTTTCAAATCTTGCAAAAAACAAAAACGGAACTGGCGGAACATTGTATGAAGAAGCAGGTGAAGGAGATGTTTTCTCTAACTATGCCATTTACTACTACTCTATCAACTCAGTAAATAGTCTGACTATCAGATATTACAAGCTGGGTAATAAGGAAAATTCGGAAGCCACACCTCTTGATGGTGATAATGACGGACTTGTTGATGCAGGAGTTTATTCTTCCACAAACTACACTACAGTTAGTGCCAGTAGATACAAAAAGCTTGATACAGGGCTTTATGTAACACTTCCGGCAAATCTTCGTTACAGAATCATGAACCTAAAAACTGTAGAAAAAAAATACGAAAGTGATACCATACGCACTACTGTGATTACAAAAAACTCAAAGGGAAAAGAAGTTTCAAAGGATATTACATCAACGGAGCCTGTTAATGAGCGGCTTATTTCAGAAGAGAATAAATTGGATGAACTGTGTTTCAACAGCGACAACATTAAGTCTAAAGGTGGAGCAGCCGTAAAAGAAAAAATTCTGCCGGATGGAAAAGTAATCTATGTTCCAGACTACCGCAGTGTTTCTATAGGAGCAGATACAATCACCAAAACTGACGGAGCAGTGGAATTTCTATCTGAAACCTCTGAGCCGGATGGAACAAACACTGTCATTACCCGGGTAGAAAAAGTTACTCTCAACACTGTCATAGTCGAAAATTCCGTTGACTTCCTTACACCTCAGGAAGGCGTTACATACGGTGCCGCCGATGAAAACTATATTTACGTTTCTTATCCGGTTTACGAATTCCGAACTGAAAACACAAAGAGTATGGGTTGTGCTACCGAAAACACAGCTTATTCTTTTGACCGCACCGACAACTGGGAAACTCACGGTAAAGAGATTGGACGGGGTGGTGCCTATGTTCAGATGAAGGTTGTAGATGACATTATTCACCTGGCCTACTACGAAGAAAATACCGGAGCCGTAAAATACACAAGACTGAAGTTTGAAAACGGGGCTTTTGGTGAGGCAACCACCTGCATTGTAGACAGTTACAACGATATAGGCGAATACCTCACCCTTGATGTAGTTGTGGATGAAGATGGAAACCATATTCCTTACATCGGTTATTTTGGAAACAAGAGGGCAAAACTGGCCTATCTTAAAAATCCAGAGGTCCTTGGAAATGGTACCGAAAAGGATCTTTTTACCGGTATCTGGGATGTATGTTATGTTCCAACCGAAAAAGGCCTGGATCCTGACCGAATTAACGTTGCCGTTAATCAGGACAAGGATCATAAAATCAGAAAAACTGCAGAAAGCAGTATAAAGGCCGATAAAAACGATTCCGCTTCTGCTACTGCAAGTGAAATCTATGGTAACAGCACCACAAATCCTGTGATGGGTTACATCAACTCTACAGGAAACCTGGAACTTGGTCAGAAACGATAGATTCCAACAAGTTCCAATAGGTTCCAGGTTTTACATTTGAGGAAGTTTTTTCATGGCATACTTGTTGTAAAGAGCTCCTGTTACTGCAGCAAGAATCAAGAAGATTACTGCAAGAATAAGGAAAGCCCAGTTACCAAGTGCATGAAAAACAACTCCTACTACGCCAAGAATAGCTGCAGAAACCAGAGTTGCAAGAACCGAGAACAGTGTGTTCATATTGCTCTTAAATGCAAACACCGGATTATCCCAGTTGAGTTTTGGATTTACAGTGTCAATAAACATATCTACAAACAGAAGGAATGCACAGGTTGTTCCGCTGAACAGAAGCATGTATCCCATAATCTGAAGATAATCTGACAGGGTAAAAGGCATGTTGAGCAAAAGGATTGCACCGCCAAAAATCACAGCAACTTCAATGTAGGCAACTGCACAGTACATAAGGGCATGAAGGAATTTAACTTCCACCAGCATGTCGTAATCAATAGGCATGGCTTTTAGCGTATACATTGTCTTTCCTTCCCGTGAGAAAGCTGTAGTTGCAATGTTTGCATTAACGCCCATGAAGATAGTAAATACACCGCCAAAGAGTGTAATGTAGTAGCTTATTGTTTTAACCACCTCATTATCCATTTCTGCCAGAGCGGTTCGAAGTTCGTTAATAAGTGTAAGGAATCCGTCTTCTGAACTTACAACAAAGCCAATAGAGAAACTGAACACCATAATAAGTGGCAGGATGATTAAAAGCAAAGGTCCGTTTGAAAAGAAGGTAGGTTCACGAAGAACACCCCGAACATCTCTGATGAAAAGACTCTGGAATGTGGAACGGGTTTTTATATCTTTCTTAAGTGTGCGTTCAATTTCCTTTTCGCTCATCTTTTTTGACTGTACATCTGTAAATCCGTCCAAAGATGCAACGTACATATTTGAAAGAAGTGGTACAAGCATCAGGAGAATAAGGGCAGAAATTGCAAAGAAAACGATAATGGCAATGAGATTTCCGCGGAAAGCCTTGAATGCATATTTTGTAAGGAAGATTCCATCAATTTTTGTTACAAGACCGGCTACAATTTCATCAGGAAGGAGAGTTGTTAAGCCGCCGTCGGTAAACACAAAGTTTGATCCGCTGGACATAGTAAGGGAGATTGCTAATACGAAGACAAAAAGCAGAACTGATGCAATTGAAGTAAGTGCCTTCTTTTTGCGGAAAGCCGGAACAAAGTACATAAGCAGAACCAGCACCAGATAAATAAGGAATACTGTTACTGTTGAAAGAAGAGCTGCACAGGAAATCAATCCAAGCCAGAAAGTTACATTTCCAAGAAGTCCTTCGCCGTTTCCGTAAATAATTCCTGCGGCAACCATAATGATGATACCAAGGCTTGCATCAGAAACAAAAGATACCATGAATTTCGACATGAAATAGCTTTTGTTTGGGAATGGCATGGCGATGAACTGTTCTTCACCGTTTCCAGTGTAGTAAGTGGTAGCGGCAGTAATAAATCCAAAGAAGAAAATACACAGAGCTCCAAGCCCAATGGAAATCATAGGCATGATGTGTGTACTTTCAAACATTGCCAGGGTACGGTAGAGTCCCAGAAGTGTTCCAATAAGACACAATCCCATTGCCCCAAGAAGGTAGATCATAAGAAGTCCAAGACCTATAATTTTTGCAACGCCCTTAGGACCTTTTTTGATGGTTCCAAAGGTTGTTTCAAGGTTCCAGGAATTCTTAAAAAAGATTTTAAGAAGTGCTAATGTAGGATTTTTCATGGCTTACTCCGATACAGTTGCACTTTCGGCAGGTGCAGCATCTTCTTTTGCAACCTTTGAATCAATAAGTGAAAGGAAAATGTCTTCCAGTGACTGACCTTCTTTTCCGTGCTGAGCCTTCAGTTCGTCCATTGTTCCAACAAAAACCAGCTGACCCTGTTTAATGATACCAATGCGGTCACAAAGTTTTTCTGCAACTTCCATAACGTGTGTTGAGAAGAAAACTGATTTACCGGCGGCGGCACGTTCCTTCATAAGTTCTTTTACGATAAAAGCAGCTTCAGGATCCAGACCAACCATTGGTTCATCAAGAATCCAGTTCTGAGGATCGGTAACAAGACTGGCTGCAAGGAAAAGTTTCTGTTTCATACCGTGGCTGAAAGAATTGATTTTATTGCCAAGCACGTTTTTGATTCCAAACTTTTCGGCATAGTATTCAATGCGTTCTTTTCGTTCTTCACCTACGCGGTAAATGTCGCAGATAAAATTCAGATATTCCATGGCCTTAAGCCGGCTGAAAGTTTCAGGGTTGTCCGGTACAAAAGCAAATTTTCTTTTTGCAAGAAGTGGATCTTTCAGAATTGAAATACCGTCCAGTTCAAGGTCTCCTTCTGTAGGCTGAAGAATACCTGTAAGCATGCGGATTGTTGTTGTTTTTCCGGCTCCGTTTGGTCCTAAAAAGCCAAAAATTTCACCGTTGTTTACTGTAAGATTAACGGCATCTACAGCTTTTAATCCCTGTTTTCCATATACTTTGGAAACGTTTTTAATTTCGAACATATAATTCTCCTTTTTTTTTATTAATTACATTTTTTGTAAGTTTGTCACAATTATAGGCTTTATTATAGTATAATCTATTTACAGGAAGGTAAATATGTACAATAAGAATAATGCAGCACCTTATTCTCCAATGGGGTGGAACAGTTACGATTATTACAACACAATGGTAAATGAACAGCAGGTTCGCGAAAATGCCGTCTACCTTGCCAAAAACTTAAAACAGTTTGGCTGGGAATACGTAGTGATTGACATCCAGTGGAGCGATGAACACGCAGGTGATCAGAATGAAGATTGGGTTCAGTACATTCCTTTCAGTCATTTCAATCTTGATGAGTACGGCCGTCAGATTCCAGCTCTCAACCGTTTCCCTTCTGCAGCCAATGGAACAGGTTTTAAAGTACTGGCCGACTATATCCATTCTCTGGGATTAAAATTCGGCATCCATATTATGCGGGGCATTCCTCGTTTTGCTGCCGCCAATCACATAAAAATAAAAACTCACGACGGATCTTTAATCACCGCCGACCAAATTGCCAATCCTCATTCCGTAAGCAAATGGAACGGCGATATGTACGGTGTTGATTATCGTAAAAAAGGGGCCCAGGATTATTACGACAGCATTTTTGAACTTTACGCTGAATGGGGTGTGGATTTTGTAAAAGTTGATGACATCTGCAATACCAATATGTACCCTCACGATCCTTACAGCGCCGAAAAAGAAATCGAAATGATTGCCAAAGCTATTGAAAATTCCGGCAGAAGCATGGTTCTTTCCTTAAGCCCGGGACCTGCCGTAATAGAAAAAGCCTGGCATCTAAAAAAATACGCAAACATGTGGCGCATTACCGACGACTTCTGGGATGAGTGGCGCCTTCTAAAAGCCATGTTCGAACGCTGCGAGGTTTGGGAATCTCACACCGGAAACGGAAACTGGCCTGACTGTGACATGCTGCCATTAGGTTCCCTTGGATGGGGATGGGGTCATGGAAAACGACTTTCAAATTTTACAGAAGATGAACTTCGCACGATGATGACTCTCTGGTGTATTTTCCGCTCACCTCTTATGATTGGTGCTGACCTTCCTCAGCTCAAGAAAAAAGATGCGCAGCTCCTTACAAACCAGGACATCCTTGATATGCAGAAACTGCCGTCCCAGGCAAAGCTTATTTCCCGAGACGAAAAATTCGTTATCTGGACTAACAAAGGTGAAAAAGGCACTTATCTTGCAGTTTTCAACATAAGTGATGAAAAACTTGAATGGAACGCCAGCTCTCTTACCCCTGCAGAAAAGGACTGTATTGGAACTATTTCCCCAAATGCCACAGACCTCTGGACCGGAAAAAAAGTGGACCTGACAAAGCCCGTAAAAATCCCGCCACATGCTCCACTGGCCTTGAGATTTTAAATTATTTTTTTCTTATTATGTCACACGGATTGGCTCCGTCCTACGGACTCCGCTGTTGTTTAGTTTGTAAAAATAAAGTGAGCTCCGTAGGAGCGAACAAATCCGTGTGATAACAAAAAAAGGAGTTTCTTTATGAAAGAACATCTTAAATATATTATTCCGTCGCTTGCGGGCATTATTGCAGCTTTGATTCTTGCTTTTGGCATGAAAAACATTACTTCTCCAAACCGCACCGTTTCTGTCCGGGGCCTTTCTGAACGGGAAGTGGATGCGGATATGGCCGTGTGGAAGCTGAGTTTTACCCTTGGTGCTGACAGTCTTCCGGTTTTGAAAGAA
>JAKSTP010000042.1 GCA_024402505.1 Treponema sp. | reverse complement strand
AGCATTAAATTTGGATTAATGATCTTGCTCCTATAAAAGATCTCATAATCATATAGCTTCCGACAGTGAAATTTGCCACTTTGCTGTCTTTGTTTTCTCATTCCCATCTGAAATCTGCTGTTTCAGATGGGATTTTTTGAGTGATTCAAGAAAAGGAGAGTCAGAACTTTTAAGAACTTGGACTTGTTATGATTTTGACATAAAACTTCAGTCTAGTTTTCTTTTGCTTTTTCTACAGCATAACTGCGATTTTTGAAAAGCTCGGCAACATCTTCATCTTCAAATCCTAAGAAAGATTTTACATCGGTATTGTTTTCTCTTTTCCAGCCACGCTTGAAGTAATCGTTGCATTCCCAGATTAAAGGACAGTAATTGTATTTATCACAGTTATCAAGAACATTAGTCATCCATTTGATATCATCATTCTTTCTGACATATGTACCATCAGCCTGCTTAAGTTTTGCAACTGCATATTCACCGACAATAACACCGTAACCTTCTCTTGTAAAACGCTGCATTTGTGCAAAGTCAGCATTCTGATCTCTTACTTCCTGTGCTGTACCCCAGCTGTTTGCAACATTTGCCCAGCCGGCATCTTCAGAAAGAATTGAATAGGCAGGAGGTCCGTAAAAGTGAACAGAAACTAAAAGTTTTTTGATATCACTGTTCAAAGGATCCTCTGGCATTTTATAGCGGGAATCTGCGGTATAAGTCATGCTTGTGTCATATCCAGGCATAAGAAGGAAGCGCTTGTCATTCTTTCCACCCTGAGCACGGATTTTATCTACATAATACTGACCAATTTCTTCAATAAGGTCATAGCATTTGTTCTGGAACGTATCAAAATCCTCTTTTGAAGAAGACCATACACTTACTTCTGTATCTTCTGTATATTTTTTACCACCTATTTCAAAAGCATGGTAGAAACCGGCTCCCCACTGTTCATTGGCTGCTTCAAAAATCAGTTTGTAAGAGTAATCCTTAAAATAGTCTCCTACCTGATCCCATATTGCATCATAAACTCTGTAGGCTTCTTCCCGAGTTTCTTCAGGACCAAAAAGGGCACACCATTCATAATCATGATGATCATTAAGGATTACAAACAAATCTGCTTCCAAAGCCCAGTTTACAATTGTTGCTACACGATTAATAAAACGGGAATCGATTGTGTAGTCCCCATTTGCGATATCCATGGCATTCAACCAGGAAACAGGAATTCTAACACAATCAAGACCAGCTGCTTTATAGGCAGTGAACATTTCTTTTTGTGTTTCTGGCATTCCCCAGGCATGTTCATATTCTAAAGGATCTTTTTTATAACCAATCCAGTATCCGCCACAGGCATCCATAGTGTTACCAAGGTTAATTCCGTTTCCCATAACCTTAGTGAGCTGAAGGGCTTCCATGTTTTCGTAATCATCATCATCTACACTTACATAAACATAAGGTTTTTCATCTTTAGGTGAAAAAAATGAACATGAAGTAAATAATAAAAGTGTGATTGCACAAAATCCAATTAGTTCTTTATTCATAATTATCCTCCTGAAACTGATATTTACTATCAATTTCGAATCTAGGAAAATTGTAAAAGACAGGGACTTATAAACAATTATATTTTATGTATGCTTACATAACATTTTATGCATTTATATGATTTTTAACGAGATTCTTCTATCTGGTTCCAGGTATCACTGTTTCGGAATGTCGTTGGAGTAATACCCGTTACCTGTTTGAACTGGCGCATAAAGTGATATTCAGTTTTATAGCCGCATCTTTCTGCAATTTCTGTTATTGTTAAATTGGAAGTTTTAAGCAACTCTTTTGCAAGTTTTATTCTTCCGGCAATTACATCTTTTATAACTCCATGGCCAAAAACATTGATATATAAATGCTGAAAACCAGAAGTAGTTAAGTTCATAAAATCTGCCATAGCATTTACATTATCAAACATAGCTGGATTTTGAAAAAGCTGAGTTCTTAAGTATGTAAGTTTTTCGTTTTTTGAAGAAAGCAAATCTGGAGAAACGTTTGAAGCAGTTGCAATTTGACGGGCCAGTTCATAGAAAAAAACATAAGTCAGGTGGTTTTTAATTTCCTGGTGATACTGGTTTGTTGAAAAAAGTTCATAGGCGATTTTATGAATTACAGAAGAAAGTTCATCGATTTTAGAAAGAGGAACAGGTTTATCCAATTCTATGTTCATTTCTGAAAGAAACTGTTTATCAGAATCCTCCATAAGAAAATAAAACCAGTCGTCAATATAGATGTCCCTGTTTCCCCGGTAATTACATGGCGTATCTTTATTCAGAAGTACATAGGAATTTTTTTCTACTTTAAATGTTTTTCCATTTATAAAAAACAAAGCCGGGGTTTTTACCAGAAGAAAAAGGAATGCTCCCGGTCCTGTGGGCATATCCATGTAATAATCTTTTTCATGTTTGGAATTATAACCAATAGAACCTATTTCAATCGCCATTCTTTTATTATATCACGATTATGAAAAAACTTACAAAAAATGCATAAAATGTTATGCAAGATTACATATAAGGTAATTGTTAATAGGCTTTTGTAATTTAGAATAAAATTAGATTTTTGATTACCAACGACGGAGGAATCATATGAAAAAAATTAATCTATATTGTATGGCTGCCGTATTAATTCAGGTTGTAATCTTGTGTTCCTGCAAAGGAAATACAGATGTTGCAAGTGATGATAAAGATAATCCAATAAAAAGGAGTGATGTGAGCATGTGGAAAGAAATAAATGAGGCAAATCCTATAAGTTCAAATGTTTTTTGTGCTGATCCAACTGCAATTGAATACGAAGGCAGACTTTATGTTTATGGAACAAATGACCATCAGCAGTATTTTAATGCTGAAAAAAATACTTATGAGAAAATTAAATCTTTAGTTTGTTTTTCAACAGATGATATGGTGAACTGGATTTATCACGGTGAAATAAATGTGGGAAAAGTTGCTCCATGGATTACTAACTCATGGGCACCTTCAATTTGCTCAAGAGTAGAATCAGATGGACTTACTCATTTTTATCTTTATTTTTCAAACAATGGTATGGGGACAGGTGTAATTACATCAACAAGCCCAACTGGTCCCTGGTCAGATCCTTTAGGACATGCATTGGTATCTACAAATACTCCTGGATTAAAAGATTGTCCAAATCCATTTGATCCTGGTGTTTGTATTGATGAAAACGGTGTGGGCTGGCTCAGCTTTGGTGCAGGAAGAGCATCAGGAGGAACAGCCGCATTGCCTGGATCAGCAAGAATTGTTCAGCTTGGGGATGATATGATCAGTTTTGCCAGTGATTTTGTGAAAATTGACGCACCATATCTTATGGAAGCAAGTGAATTGAATTATGTAAACGGAACTTACATCTATACATTCAATAACACATGGGATTCAAGAGATGACTGGCCAATTAAAGGAGTAGTACCCTCATCAGCTTGTTCCATGTCTTACATGACAACAAAAACTCCATTAGATTCCAGCAGCTGGGAATATAAAGGCCATTATTTTAAGAATCCTGGTGAAATGGGATTAAATTACAGTAATAATCACACACATTTTGAAAAATACAAAGATAAATGGTATCTGTTTTATCATACACTTACACTGCAAGAAAAAGCCAAAATTGAAGGAGGTTTCCGCAGTATGTGTGTAGATGTTCTTAATTTTGATGAAGATAAGATTGTGCTTAGTGATACACCAGGGACTAGAAAAGGCGTTTCCGCAATCAAAAATCTGAATCCATTTGAAAAAAATGCCGGAACTACAATCTATACTAGTGCTGACCTCTGGTATGATAATCTTGAAAAACCAGAAGAAATAGCTTCAAAAGCCTTAAAAGATGGTGCCTGGCTTATGGTAAAAAATGTAGATTTTTCTTCTGACGAGAATGCGCTGAGCATCCTTTCTGAGGTGAAAGGAAATGGAAAAATTAAAGTTTGCCTTGATAAAGTTGATTCCAGTTCAGTGGCTGAAATTGAAGTAAATGATAACGCTTATACAAAGGTAACTGCTGCATTACAAGAAAAAGTAAAAGACGTTCATGACGTATACTTTGTATTTTCTGCAGAAGGTATTTGTTTAGGAAACTGGAATTTTTATTAACCTGTCTCCATCAATAAGAATTTAATTGGATAGCTTGTTTTATACAAATAAGCTATCCAACTGAATATTAGAAACTGTATTTATAAGAAATTGGGAAACTGAAGCCAACAGAATCTGCGATTTCAACAGCAACTCCAGCACTTAATTCGTGGTTACCAAATGCGTAAGCTGCAGATGCCTCAATTGCAGAAACAGTTGAACTTGTGTCTTCAAAATCCATGTTTATAGTTCCCTGAGCAGCAAGAGTTAAACTGTCTGTAACTGAAGCTTCAATTCCAAGTCCAGAATATAAATCGTTTCCGTCAGCACCGAAGTTTGTTACACAATCAAGGTTAAGTGTAATAATTGAGAACTCATATGAAGCCCCTAAAGTAAGAAGATTGCCGGCTACATCACAAAAATCATCGTTGTAAGAAAAACCAAGATTTACTGTAAGATTTTCTACGCCTGTATAAGAGCCAAAAACACCGAAGCCAAGATTATTGATAGGTGAGCGGAGAGCAGCACCAACGCTGAAGCTTTCTGTTGTGTAATCAACACCAGCATTTATATCTACTTTGTCTTCACTTTCGCCAAATACAGATGGAAGATTGATGCCAGCTCCAACCGAAAGATTTTCAATTGGTCTTACAATTACTGCAAGTTTGCTTCCAATGTCTCCGTTACCAACATTTTCATCTGCTACAGGAAGATAAGAACCTGGTGTAAAACAGTCTGAGTTAAAATCGATGCTTAACATTTCTATTGGTGTAAATTCTATATATGCAGTATCGATTTCATAATCTGTTAATCCAAACTTGTCGTCATCATTTTTTCCAAATGCTGTAATCAAAGAAACTCCGGCATTTACTTTTTCTGATTCAAGTTCAACTGTTACCTGATTTGCAAATCCTGCAAACTCAGCACTTCCGTCTGAAATTGAAACTACATCTGAAGAAAGTTCATTTTCAAAAGCTACTGTTACTTCCTGAGCAAAAGCAACGCCTGTAAAAGCCAGTGCAGCAACTGCACCAATTAATATTTTTTTCATTTTTATTCCTCTTTTATTTAAATACTTATAAAATTGATTTTGCCCAATCCTGACATTTAGTAATGTCATCTCCTTCTGGTGTAAGATGTACCATAAGAGATTCCACAACATTTGCCCCTGCTGATTTTGCACGATCTTCCCAGTCTCTGAGCCACTGGCCGTTGCCCCAGTCATAAGAACCAAAAAGTCCAACTTTTTTTCCAGAAAGACTCGATTCAATTCCTGTATAGAATTCTTCCATTGTGTCTTCCAGAACTTCATCTCCCATAGCAGGGCTGCCCAATAAAATTACATCACATGCAAGAACTGCAGCACTATCAGCACTATCTGCTGTTCCAAAAACAACTTCTGCATTTGCATTTATTGCTTCTTTATATTTAGCACAGTAAGTTTTTGCAAATCTTCTGCCGTAAATTGACTTTCAGATAATGTAAAAAGATTTGCGGGTTTTATTCCACAAATTGTGGGAGCCGCATAACGAACAAATAAACTTTCTGTATTGGAAAAGTTAGTCATAACTAACACCTCGAGAAAAGACAATACAGAAAAAAAATAAAAATGTCAATGAGTTAGTGAAGACTAACAAAGTTTAAAATGATTTAAGTTTGATTTTGACTTGCTGATTTTGCTTTATCCTAAAGCCACATCCAGAACCATCATCAACGAAAAGCCAATCATAAACATAATTGTGCCTAAATTGGAATGGCTGTTATCTTCTTCTGCAGCCATTTCTGGTACAAGCTCTTCTACTACAACGTAAATCATTGCACCTGCTGCAAAACTTAAGAGGTATGGCAAAACTGGAACAATGATTTGAGCAAGAAGAATTGTAAGTAATCCTGCAATTGGCTCAACTATTCCTGTAAGAACGCCGTACCAGCAGGCTTTTCCTTTTGAAAGTCCTTTGCTGTGAAGTGGCATGGAAATAATTGCTCCTTCCGGGAAATTCTGAATTGCAATACCAATTGCCAGAGCCAGTGCCGCAGAAGCAGAAACTTGAACTGCACCTGTATACCAGCCTGCGTATAAAACACCAACAGCCATTCCTTCTGGAATATTGTGAAGGGTAACTGCCAGAACCATCATTGTGGTTTTTTTCAGCTTACTTTTTGGACCTTCTACAGTTTCGTTTATGTGCATGTGAGGAGTGATAACATCAAGTAAAAGAAGGAAGAGCATACCAAGACAAAATCCAATTACGGCTGGAATAAATCCCAGTTTCCCCATGCCTTGTTCAACGGCCTGTTCCATTGAAGGAATCAGCAAACTCCAGACACCAGCTGCAATCATAACACCGGCGGCAAATCCAGAAAGTGCTTTTTGCAGTTTTGGGCTCATTTCCTTTTTCATAAAGAAAACACAGGCAGAACCTAAAGCAGTTCCTAAAAATGGAATTAACAATCCTTTTGCAATAACACTGATCATAAAAGCCTCCTTAATTAGTCATCACAAGGCAAACCCAAAAGATGCATGAACCCGAAGTGGAAGAATTCCTGAATGTTGCTCATAAAAATTTCTGCTTCGGCCATATCCATGTTATGTAAAATAACTTCTGCATAGGCATTAATTACTGTATTTGCAAAAACGTGAAGGGACATGTCGTCGATTGGTTTAGTGACGTTATATTTTTGCTTCATCCAGTGAACGGTTGTTAGAACGTTTTCGGTATAAATGTCTGATATTTCTTCCAGAAAATTTTCGTGAGTGCTTCCGGCAGCTTTTGTAAGAAGAAGAACAAAGGCGTCTTTATTTTCAAACATGTAATTTGTGAAATAATGCATAAACTTAATTTCATCTTCTTCATGTCCGCGGCCAATAGGATCTTCTAAAACTTCGTGATTTTCGACCCCGGCAGTTTTTACAATTTTAAGTGTTACATCTATGGCATCGTCAACAAGAGCGCAGAACAATGCATCCTTATCTTTAAAATGACGGTACATTGCACCTGTTGTTAAACCTGCGTTTGCCGCAATTGTACGCAGCGATGCGTTTGTAAATCCCTTTTCCAGGAATTCTGCTTTTGCACTTGTGAGGATTTTTGATTTTGTTTCTTCTGATGAATCTGCCATATCTATAATTTATAGGAAAAAATGATGATAAGCAATAAAAATTCTTTAAATTTGATAACAATGTTATCAAAAAGTGTTGACAAGATAACACTGTTACCGCTATGATAACATCGTTATCAGTTTTAGATAACAATGTTATCAGGAGGATAAAAAATACACTATGCGTGTTTCAAAAATTAATGAATGGTTTGAAAAGTTCGGGCGCTTTCAGCTTAAGCACCGCTGGGCTTTTTTAGTTTGTCTTTTAGTTTTTACAATTGCCTCTTCTGCAGGCCTGTATAAATTAAAATTAAATAATGGCGAAGAAGACTGGTTCGACGACTGGGATACAGTCAAAATGAATCAGGATCACTTTGAAGAAATTTTTGGAAGCTGCGACAGTGTTGTTGCATTTGTTCAGGCTGATGATGTTTTTGATCCTGAAGTTCTTGATATGCTGGACCGTCTTGGCCGCCGCCTGGAAAATGAAGTTCCTTATGCCAGCGGTGTTACATCCCTTGTGAATCTGAATATTCCTATTGGAAATGACGAAGGCTTTGATGTTGCAAATCCTTTTGAAGACGGTATTCCTTCCGACCCACAGGAGCTTGCAGAAAAGAAAGCATTTATCCTTAGCCGTGAATCTCTGGTAAATGCCATTGTAAGTGAAGATGCTACCGAGACCTTCCTTGTGTTGAATCTGGAACAGTATTCAGAAGGTCTTGCTACTGCAATGGAGAAAATTGTGCCTCCTGCAATGGCTATTTTTAATGATCCGGAATTTCAGTCTGACAAATACATAATCCGCCCGGCTGGACTTTCCTACACAGAATATGAAGAAGAAGCTGCCATGATGAAGCAGTGCGTTACAAGAATCGCCCTTGGGTTCCTTGTAATGATTCTCTGTCTTATTTTATTCATCCGTTCTTTCCGTGGTGTTATTGTACCAGCTCTTGCAACAATTTTTGGTATCACTTCTATGATAGGTATTTCTTCATGGATGAACATTGAAGGCAACACTGTAATGATTATCCTTGTTGTTCTTCTTGCAATGGCACTGGCGGTTGGATATTCCGTGCACTATATCAACAGTTTCAAAATGACCTTTAGAAAAACTGGCAACCGTAAAGAAGCCTGTGTTTCTGGAGTTCGTGAATCTGGCTGGGCAATTTTGTTTACCGTAATTACAACTATGGGCGGTATGCTTTCTTTCTACGCTTCGGGTTTACGTCCAATGCGCTGGGTTGCAGGAGTTTCCGCTGCCTGTGTATTTGGAGTTTACCTTTACGTAATGCTTCTTCTTCCAATCTTCTACAGTTTTGGAAAAGATAAAGAACCAGATGCAAAAGCTAGCGCCGAAGGTTCCACAAAAGCAGACCTTGGTATTGAAAACATGGGCCGCCACATCCTGAATAAAAAGTGGATTACAGTAATTGCAAGTGTGGCAATTCTCGCTGCCTGCATTCCTGGAATCTGCCGTATTAAAATCAACATGAACTATTCAGACATGATGGGTGAAAAAACTCCATACATTGCACGCCTTATGACAATTGCCCGCTCTCAGTTGGGTTCACAGTACGGCTACGAAGTTCTTATTGAATATGATGATGAGGATGCAATTAAAGATCCTGAAGTTCTTAAAAAAATGGATATTCTTACAGAACGAATTGGAACTTTGCAGCAGACAAAAATTTCCAACGGAAAGCCTCGCGTAAGTTCAGTTACAAAAATCATTAAGGAAATGAACCGCACTTTGAACGGCGATGATCCAGCTTACTATGTAATTCCAGACGACCCTGACATGGTAAGCCAGATTATGTTCCTTTACGAAATTTCAGGGGGGACAGACCTCTACGAATATGTAAGTGAAGATTTTAAGGCAGCCTATCTTCATGTTGAAATGCACTCCTACGATGCGGAGGCTTGTGTTTCAGATGTTGACACAGTTGAAAAATGGGTACAGGAACTTTTCCCGGATAAAAAAGCCGGCGGTGTAGTTGGTGAAGTAATGCAGTACGCCGTTATGAATGGAAAACTTGTTCGCGGGTCTGTAAAATCAATCGGTACATCATTCCTGATTATCTTCATCCTTTTGCTGATTGCCTTTACATCTTTACGCACAGGTTTCATTGCCATGATTCCAAACGTTGCACCGGTAATTTTGATTGGCGGCATTATGGGTTACGCAAATGTTCCACTTGATATGATTACAGCCCTCATTATGCCAATGATTCTTGGAATTGCCGTAGACGATACAATCCACTTTACAAACCACATCAAGTATCACTTTGAGCTTTGTGGAAATTACCGCCAGGCCATTTTGAACTCATACCGGGAAATCGGTAAGTCCATGATTATGACAACAGTTATTCTGTGTGCCATGTTCGGCGTGTTCATGACAAGTACAATGGCCGCCCTGGTAAGAATCGGTTACATGAGCGTAATCGGAATGGGCGGTGCGCTGGTAGCGGATTACACTTTGACACCAGTGCTGATGCTTTTGAGTAAGCCGTTTGGTGCCGAAAATAGCAAATCCGTTAAAAAATAAGCTGCGGCAGCGGGTTATTTTAGGATTTACACAAAAAACGGCTCGGTGCGAGACTATGCGAGCACCGCGGGTAAGAGAAAAATTAGGAATGCGGAATTAGGAGGGGAAAGACTTGCGGTCATTGAGCCTGTCGAAATGACCCAGACATGGTGGTTTCGACAAGCTCAACCACCGTGAACCTTTCCCTTCATGAAAAAGGATTTTTAGAGGAGAAATACCATACGTCCTCGTCAAGGCACGTACGCCTTCGGCTACCTTAAAGCCTTGACAAGTCCGTTTGGTAATATTCTCCAAGGAGAATAATATTACCATGAAAAAAACACTTACACTTTTAGGAACACTTTTAATCACAACTTCAGTTTTTGCTCAGTCACTCACTGGCTACGACATTATGAAAAAATGCGACGAAGTTCCAGAACCAAAAACTTCATCAACAACTGCAACACTTACAATTCATTCTAAAAAAGGAAACGACCGAATCCGCGAAGTAATCATGAAATCTAAAGATTACGGAGATGTTACAAAAGAAGTAATCGTATTTACAACTCCAAAAGACGTAGCAGGAACCGGTTACCTTATGTTTGACTACGACGATGAATCAAAAGATAGCGACAACTGGTTATACATGCCTGCAATGAAAAAGACTCGCCGAATTGCTTCCAGCGGTTCAGAAGGTGAAGGTTCATTTATGGGGACAGACTTTACTTACGAAGACATGGGCGACCGCGGCTTAAACAAAGATGACTACACACTTTTGGGAAGTGAATCTGTAGACGGCGTTGACTGCTACAAAATTGAATGTATTTCAAAAGCTCACACAGAAAAAGATCCACGCAGAATTGTGTATGTTGGAAAAGAAGACTTCCTTATGTACAAGGCAGAATTTTATGACCGCCAGAATACTTTGCACAGAGTTCTAACTTGCAGCGACTTTACTACAATCGACGGATACAAATCTGCAAAGACAATGAAAATGGAAAATGTTCAGAGTGGCAGCTGGTCTTTAATTCAGATGAAAGATGTTGTTTATAACGCCAGCGACATTGACGATTCACTGTTCACTGTTGCGGCTTTGGAAAAGGGAAGAATCAGATAATTAATAGTTAATAGTTAATAGTTAATAGTTTGAGATGCGGAATTGAACATATGTCATTCTGAACTTGTTTCAGGATCTCATGAATGAGAGTGTTATATGAAAAAAAGAGTTTTATTAGTTGTTTTATCACTTGTATTGGTAGCAACAGACTTCGCCCAGGAGATTAATTTTTCTGGGGAACTTAGTACCATGTGGGGAGTGGCTGCGCCTTGGACTGCAAATGCTGGCGATTTTGTTGTTGGTGATACAGGTTTTACCGGTAGTCTGGAAGTTTATCAGGGAAACGGTACTTTATTTATAGAAGGAAATGCAAATTATAATGCTTTGAATAATCAGCTGGATTTTGATTTAGGTGAAGCTTACATCGATTACGCAGATTCCAACTGGGGATTCAGAATCGGGAATCAGAAAGTGGTGTGGGGAAAGGCTGACGGAATAAACATCACAAATTCTGTTTTCCCTGAAGATTCAACTTCATTGTTCACCGATGATTCCTCACTTTCAGTGACTGCAGCTAAACTTTCATTTTCTGGAGACTTCTTTAATATTGATGCGCTTTGGATTCCATTTTTTAGGGGGACAGACCTTCCGTTAGAAGAAGGTTCTCCTCTTAGAAATGCAATGATTCCTTCTCAGGTTGCAATTTCAGGTGTGGGAACAATTCCAGTAAAAATCGGCACATTACAAACACCGGAACTGGCACTTAAAAATTGCGAATACGGCCTAAAACTCAGCGGATATTTTTCTTTGTGTGATGTTTCACTTTACGGCTTTTACGGCTGGGATAAAATGCCTTTAATGAATTACAGCTTGCAATTCACAAATCCTCCAATTCCAGATGCAATAAAAATTGATGGTGAATATTCCCGTCTTACAATGTTTGGGTTAGACGCCGCATTCCCAATTGGAGCAACAGTTTTGCGCCTGGAAAGAGCTTATTTCCCAAACAGAAAAATGCAGGCTAGTGCAGAAACTATCTTAGGCGGTGGTGAAACTGGAATCAGCCAGCACCAGATAATGGCACTTGCAGGACTGGACTGGATGCCTTCCGGCTGGACAATTACTGCGCAATATTATTGCGATGCAGTTTTGAATAAATCAGACAATCTGGAACGAAAAGATGCCTTCAATCACGGAGCAACACTTAGCATTTCAAAATCTTTCCTGCAGGATACTCTGGAACTTTCGCTCAGCGGGCTTGTAGGTCTGAACGATTTTGATTCGGCATTTACTTTAGACGGAAAATACAGTCTTTCAGATCAGATAAAACTTTCGGCTGGAACTTATGTTTTCTTTTCAGGTCCAAATGAAGACGGAACTTACGGCAAACTTAAGGATTTAAGCACGGTTTACATAAAGGCTCAGTTTAGTTTTTAGGTTACTTTTTTATAATCCTTTTCTATCGGGTTGTTTTTTTCTTAATATAAGGGCGAAGAGACAGCCCGATTTTTTTCTAAGTTGGAAACTATGTTATAATTCATTATCTAAACAAACAGGAATTTAGCGGGAATTATTAAAACATTTCTTTTCGATTAGGCAATTTGTTCTAAAGGATCTTTTACATCAATTCCTTTTTCGTAAATTGTATAAGGATCAATATCAATACAATTGTATTTGTCGTATTTACCATCTAAAGTCCAGGCGAGGGTGCCATTTAGGACACTACAATTGTTTATATAAAAATCTGAATCAGAAAGTTTAGAGAATATTCCATTTCCATAACCTGTGTTATAATTTTTTCATGAAAATAAATACTAAAAAAATTATTATGTCGATGGTTCTTATGTGTGCAATGGGAATGGTTTTCGGTACAGATGGTGCAGATAATGAAAAGCCTGCAAATTCAAAAAACAGCACTTTTACTTGGGCAGGTCACGCCAGCGTAAAGCTTAAGACTTCTGATGGGCGGGTTATTTATATTGATCCAAATTATGCTCAGGGGGATTTCTCTGAACCTGCTGATGTAGTTCTTGTAACACACAGTCACGGAGATCATGCTCCTAATAAGAACGTTCAGTATAAGGATGATTGTAAAAAGATTACATGGAAAGAGGGTCTTGTTGACGGTGAATATAAAACCTTTGATTTTGGTGGTCTGGTGATTGAGGCAGTTCCTACCGGTGGCAATAAAAATCATCCTGTAGGTTTTGGAGTCGGGTATCTTGTTTCCTTTGATGGAGTTACAATCTATCATCCAGGGGACACTTCTTATATTGAAGAAATGAATATGCTGAAAACCCGCAAAATCGATTATGCCATGTATCCTATTGATGGTCGTTTTAACATGGATGCCGTGGAAGCAACGAAAGTCGCAGACATAGTCGGCGCAAAAGTAAATATCCCGATTCACGACAATAATGGTCCAAATGAACACAAAGAAGATAATTTTCTTCCAAAAGGCCGCTTGATTCTTGAAAAAGGTTCAACCATTGATCTTAAAACTGGAAAATTGCTGAAATAATTAATATAACCTTATAGATAGAATTTTTTGTTTGTAGAAGGGGTGTCCAATAAGAATTTGTCATGCTGAAACTATGGATGACGCTATGATGTTAACTTATTGGACAACCCTTTTTTTATCCTAAGATTATTCTATTTTGCTTTCAAAGTCAGCCCATGTTTTTCCATCACACCAGCCTTTGAGCTGATTCAGCATGAACTGTTTTTTGCTTTCAGCAAATTCTGCATTGTAGTGTGCCATATTTGATGCGGATTTTTCGCCATAAAGTTTTACAACTTCAGCTTTGTCCATAGCATTCACTTTTGCGCAATACTGGATGTAGCTTTCAATTTTGCGGTTCAAAGCATTCCACTGAGCTGCAGCTTTTTCTGCCATGCCGTTATGCAAGTAAGCGCCTGCCAGATATTTTACTGTTTCTCTGTAATATCCCTGACAATGAGCCAACATCTTTTCGTTTTCGCAGAATTTGTCCATTACAGAAAGTGCCCACAAAGCATTGGCTTCAGTTTCTTCCAACGGACAAGTCCACAAAGAAGACTCGGCACAGTAAACAAACTGCTTGTTGATGGCCCGAATAAAATTCTGGAAGTTGTCCTGCACAGAAGCTTTCCATGCAGCGTAATTTGGCTGTCCATCCACACTTGTTTCCATGGATTCATAGTAGGAATTGATTGTTTCCTGTAACATGTTGTTTTTGATGGAAGGAAGTGCGGCTAGATGTTCACGTCCTTTTGCGTAATCTTTTTCGTGCCAGTAGATCCAAGCCAGGGCATAATGACATTTTTCCACCAGTTCCTTTTCATCAGAATAACGGATAACCTGTGCACCACGATTCACCGCCGCCTTCACATATTTCTGCCAGCATTCCTTATCATCTGCAAGAACGCCATTGTAAGTTACAAAGCGACTTAAATGTGCCACAGACTGAACATAGCGCATCAACACTCTGTAATTGAAAATATCTTCGTCACATTTTGCATTCAAGAAATCTGCAGCAGCCTTGGCACCATCCGAAGCGTTTCCACTGTCACGCAAAGAATCCGCTTCCAGCAAAATCTTGTCAGCCTTCACCACATCATAATTCTGCGAGCAAAAACCAAAAAGCGCATCAGTAGAAACATTCAATGCCTTGGCCAAAGGTACAATCTGTGCTGTATCCGGCAATCCAGATTCACTTTCCCACTTGCTTACTGCCTGACTTGTAACGCACAGAATCGCCGCCAGTTCTTCCTGAGTAATTCCTAAATTCTTTCTAAATTTCTTAATGTTGTTTCCTAAAGACATATTTTACCTCTTAAAATTTTTCCTCTGCGCTTTGGATAATCATAATATATCAGAAGTGAATCAGCATTACTAACAATTTATTTTTGAGAAAAATTCAACGGAGAGTTGGAAAATGGAATATTGGAATCATAATACGGCTTACTATAAGTGGATAAAAAAACAAGTAATACATTGTTCTAGGATTTTAGATGTTGGTTGTGGAGATGGTTCACTTATTGGATTTTTAGATGATTGTAATAAACATTTAACAGGAATAGATTCGTATGAGCCTTGCATTAAAAAGGCAAAATCTCAATTTCAGTCTGAAAGATGTGAATATACCTATTTCCTATGAATTTCCTGCAATGGATGAAATCCGAAATATTAAAAATGAAGTTCTTGTTGGTGCAAAGATTAGATATGGTTTATTTTACAGGTATTTGATTAAGTGGGAAAAAAGTAATTAAATTCAAAAAAAATGAAAAAAAAGTTTGACAAATAAAAATGTAAGCGCTATCATTTTAACTATGAAAGCGCTTACATCAATTACAACTATGCAAGAATTGGCAGATGCAGCGGGC
>JAKSTP010000041.1 GCA_024402505.1 Treponema sp. | reverse complement strand
TTTCCCAGAACTTTAAAACTTCTTCTTCCTGTTTTGGGAAATCTACTTTTGGATCTACAGCTTTATACATTAAAGATACTCCTTATAATAAAGACTTTTTTTTATTACTTTTCTGTGGGACCGGAGTCGGAGTTCCGACCCAAAACACAATCTGCACAAGCGAAGCGCGGAAGCCTGGGTTTTGGGTCGGGTTTCCGACGGAAGGGCACGCAGAAATGCGGTAGACAAAAAAGTCTTTCTTCTAATTCTACTATTATAGCGAAATACGGGAAAAATTCAAATGAGTTATGGCACCGGCTATGGCGTCGGCGGCGTGGTCGGGTTTAGGAGGTTCCGGAAGATTCAGAAGAGTGGCTACACAGCGTTCAACAAGCTCCTTGTCGGCACCTGCAGTTCCGCTTACAGACTGTTTAATCTGATTAGGAGTGTATTGTTTTAAAGGAATTTTCCGCTGAGCCATAAGTAAAGTTACAACACCACGGGCTTCAGAAACCGACATGGCTGAAGTAACGTTTCGTGCAAAATAAAGGGTTTCCATGGAACTTTCCGTAGGCCTGAATTCATCAATAACCAGGGAGAGCTTTTCGTAAATGGTAAGAAGCCTTTCTTCGTGAGTCATTTCTTTATTTGTGCTGATAACCCCGTAGCTTACAAGGCGGAACTTACCTTCACAATAATCCACTACCCCAAAACCAGTATTTGCAAGACCCGGGTCAATGCCAATAACACGCCTGATTTTTTTCTGAGCTTTTTGAAGAAGTCCACCGGTCATTTTCCAATATCCTTACCCCGGATGCCAAAATCTTTCTGACGCTGGCGAACTGCTTTTATAAGGTCGTTGCCGCTTTCAAGATAATCAATAAGATCCCAGTGGTAGTCAAGTTCTGCGTCAGGGAAAAGAGGCTTTGGATCTGGCTTACGACGGGAATTGGCTTCTTTTACAATCTGCATCAATTCTTCAAAAGTTTTTTTATCGGCAAGCTGGATATAGTAAAGATTATCAAGAGCCGCAAAGGAGCTTTCAGAATCGTAAATGACAGAAAGACCATCAAAAAGAGATGAAACAATTTCCTGATTTCGCACAACAGTTCGTCTGCCCGTAGCACAGGTGTAAGTTATGCCTTCTGAAACAAGCATTTTTGGAACGTAAATGTATTCATCATCACTGTGTTTGATTTCAGCTTTTGCTTCAGAATCGTAATCCATTTTTGTTTTCCAGTATCGAAGGCGGTAAACAGTTCCATCATCATGCTTTACATAGGAAACAAATTCAGATTTTGTATTTTTATAGGATGCAAGAATTCCTTCACATTCAATTTTTCCCCGGTAGAAAGTGGCGTTTTCCAAAGGAATAATGTCCCAGAAATTAAAATACATGCGGTCATCTATTAGGCGGTAAGAAATATTGCGAACATCTCTTTTTGCATAGGAAATAATCATTTCATTAAAAAGAGTATCTGAAAAACTAATGGCTGCACTCCCCGCTTTTTTTGATGTAGCCGTATTTCTAACACGAGGCTCTTTTTTTGAATAGTCTTCATCTTCAAGAACCCGGTCGTAATACCAGCCGTAATAATCTTTTAAAATGACTGTAAGATGAGGTTTATTTTCATCATCATTTTCAAGAAAAACAATGCGGTCTACGCCTTCCCAAATACCTTCAAGATTCTGTGGAACACCAAAAGATTCTTCCACCTGGGCAAAAAGGAAAACCGGCATGAGAAAAGCAAAAATGACAGCGAAAAGGCTTTTTTTCATCGTTTTAATTTTACTATAAAATCCTTGATTGTAATAGTCAGATTTTTTTTATTGTGTTAAAATGAATGTATGGGTGGAAATGAAGTTCAGCAGCCGGTCTTTACCGTTTCACAGATAACCGAATTTGTAAAAAACGTTATAGAAAGTTCCTTCAGAGCTGTTTGTATTGAAGGAGAAATCTCCAATTTTACTGCTTCGGGACCGGGACATCTTTACCTTACATTAAAAGATTCAGGTGCTCAGATAAGCGGATGTATGTTCCGTAACGCAGCCCAGTACCTTACATTCCGTCCAAAAAACGGTGATAAAGTGCGGGTTTACGGAAGTCTTTCTGTTTATGCCCCAAGGGGAAACTACCAGATTATCATTTCCAAAATGGAGATGGCCGGAGTCGGAGATCTTCTGCAGATGCTGGAAGAAAGAAAACGCCGACTTTACGCGGAAGGACTTTTTGATCCTGGTCGAAAAAAGCCTCTTCCCCGGTTTCCAAAAACAATCGGAATCGTATCTTCTCCAACAGGAGCAGGACTTAGGGATATTCTGAAGGTAGCACGGGCAAGAAATCCTAAAATCAACATAAATATTTTTCCGGCCCTTGTTCAGGGGGACAGTGCAGCTCCAACAATCGTAAAAATGATTGAGATTGCAAATTTTTACAAAATGTGTGATGTGCTGATTGTAGGCCGCGGCGGTGGTTCTGTGGAAGACCTTCTGCCTTTTTCGGAAGAAAGCGTTGTTCGTGCCGTTGCAGCCAGTGAAATCCCTGTTGTTACGGCTGTAGGCCATGAAATTGACATTGCACTTTGTGATTATGCGGCAGATGTGCGGGCATCAACACCAACCAATGCTGCTGAGATTGTTGTTCCGGAAACTGCCCAGATTCTTCAGACAATCAATATGTATAAAAATGATTTATATCAGTCGGTGAAGGCAAATGTTGATACAAAAATTGCCATGGTAAGAAGCTTCCGCCCTGAAAACATGATGAATCAGTTTAGAACAATTGAACTTCCTTACCTGAACCGCTTTGAAAATGCTAAAAAAGAGATTGTAGAAAATCTTCTGGCAAAAATAAATGAAAAACGAAATATTGTGGCTCAATGTACTGCCGTTCTGGAAAGTGCAAGTCCGTCCACAATTTTTGAACGAGGTTACGCCATGGTTAGGGACAAAAACACCGGTGCCATTGTACGTGACGCTGCCAATCTAAAAACAGGAGCTGAAATTGAAGTAGTTCCTGCAAAAGGCAGATTTACCGCTATTGTAAACACCATTGGAGAATAAAATGAAAAACTTTGAAGAAAATCTTGCACGGCTGGAAAGCCTTACCTCTGACATCAAACGAACAGATATTTCTCTGGAAGATGCACTTAAAGATTTTGAAGAAGGCATTAAACTGGCCCGTGGACTGGAAGAAGAATTGAATAAGATTGAAGGTAAAGTCAACATGCTTATGACAGAACCATCTTCTTTGGACGAAAACAATCCTCCAGAAATGGACACTTTCAGTAATTTTGACCGACCTGTAAACGGAACCCGTGCATGAGTGCAACAAATCCTGTAAAACAGCTTAATGCAGAAACTGCCCGTAAAATTGCGGCAGGTGAAGTTATTGAACGTCCCTCTTCTATTGTCCGGGAACTTATGGACAACGCCATTGACTCAGGTGCTGATACCATTACCGTAGAAATTACCGGTGGCGGAATTGAAAAGATTCGTATTGTTGATAACGGCTCGGGCATGACAAAAGAAGACCTGGCAGCCTGTGCACGTCCTCACGCAACAAGCAAAATTGAACACGAAAATGATCTTTTAAAACTTACAACACTAGGTTTCCGTGGTGAAGCCCTGGCCTCCATTGCAGCAGTTGCCAGACTTTCCATTGCCAGCGGCGGATGGAAAATGAGGGCTTCCATTACCGAAGACCATCTTATAGACCGGGTGGCAGAAACTAAAGGGACAATCGTTATGAGCGAAGGCCTTTTTGAAAACTTCCCTGCACGTCGTGTATTTTTAAAACGGCCTCAAAGCGAAGGCGTAATGTGCAAAAACACTTTTGTAGAAAAAGCCATGGCACATCCAAATCTTGCTTTTAAATTTTCAAATGACGGTGAGACAAAGCTGGACCTTAGGGGAAAATCAAGTCAGAAAACCCGTTTTATGCAGGCTCTCCAGCTTAAAGAAAGTGAAGATCTTTTTTATGAAATTGACATAAACGACAATCCTGATTATTCGGCAAAAGTGATTATTGGGGAACCAAGCGTTTACCGTTCAAACAAAAAGGACATCTATATTTTTGTAAACGGGCGGCGCATTCAGGAATATTCTCTGGTGCAGGCTGTTGAATACGGCGGACAGGGATTTTTTCCAAACGGAACTTATCCGGTTGCAGGCGTGTTCTTAAAGGTTGATCCAAAGTTAGTGGATTTCAATATCCATCCGGCAAAAAAAGAAGCCCGGTTTACAGATATTTCGGCTATTCATCATTCTTTAAGTTCTGGAGTACGTCAGTTTTTCCACAATTACACAGTTAAGGCTGTAGAAGAAAAAGTAAATTATTCAACTCCAGTCCAGATGGAAAGAGAAAGCTATATTCCAGACTTTTTCACCGCTTCAAAAGAACGGGAAGTTTCAAAACTGGCCCACAAGGCGGTTTCCCATTCCTATTCAGAAAATGCAATTCCTTCCTTTACCCAAAGTCTTGCCATGGAAGCCCTATCAACCGAAAACAGCAAGAAAAATGAAATCCCCTTCTTCAAAAATGAAGAAAGTGAACCAGTCAGCATACAAAAGCCTTTGCTTCAGGAAGAGATTTTTCAACCGGTAAAGAATTCCAGTCCTTTTAAATTCCTTGGCTCTGCTTTAGGAACATTTCTGGTCTGCGAAAAAGATGACACACTTTACATTATTGATAAGCATGCCGCCCATGAAAGAATTCTTTACGATAAGATAATGGAAGGAGACGGCGGAACAGTAAATCTATTGTTTCCTTATGAGATCAGAACCGAAAATGATGCACAGACAGAATATGTAAAATCAATTGAAGATGAACTTACAAAATTCGGTTTTTCCATTACTCAGGTGGATGATTATCTTTTCCATATTACAACTACCCCTGACCGTTGGAAGGGAAATAATGAAGATCTTTCAAAAATGATTCTTGAAGACCGCATTAGTCCACAGGAACTGATTGCAAAGATTGCCGCAAGCACAGCCTGTAAAGCCGCCGTAAAAGACGGATGGATTCTGGAAGATGTAGATGCAGCTGAACTCGCACAAAAAGCCCTGGAATTACCAGATCCCCACTGCCCTCACGGACGGCCGGTTTTCTACATGCTCACCCGGGAAAAACTTTTCCATCTTGTAAGACGAACTGAATAGATTTTAGGACCTGGGAAAAATCTAGAACGGTATTATGCCCTGAATGGAACAGTACCAGCCCTGGCCGGTTTTTCCAGCGTCTTTTAAATTATATATCTGGTTGCCCTCAAAAAGATAACCTGTTTTTATTGTAAGAACTGAAGCATCGAAAGCACCGTAAATTCCCCAGTTGCTTGCTCCATAGGAATTAACATCGTTTTTCTCATTTGTAATAAGATAGCTTTTTGCCGTTCGTTCCACACCAAGCTGAACGTTCAGGATTTTTAAAAGAGGATGATCTGGAAGGAAATAATAGCGGATTGAAGCATGCCCAGAAAGATCACTAATAGAAGTAAAACCTGCCATTTGAACAGCAGCAGAAAAACGAAGGGGACTTTTATTAAAAAGAGAAATGCTTAAAGAAGGTGCTCCCATAAAACTCAGTGAGGAAGTCAGGAAGCTGTTTGTGTAGGATGCCGAAAAAATTGGAAGTGGAATTACATGAATGGTAACATTTCCTATCTGTATCTGGGTAAAGAAAAGCCCGCCTCCAATATTAAAAGCCCATTTCTGATTGTCAAAAAGCCGGTAAATGTATGTGGTTCCAAGAGATAGTCCTTTCATAGAAGAAAAAGGTTTATTTCCCCTGGCTGATGCAAAAACTGCAAGGTCATGCTTTCCACTGTGATACATTCCATTAAGGGACATCTGATGAAAGAACATCTTGTTCTCATCAAGGACGGCTTTGGCCTTAAGGTTATCCAGAAGATATGTAAACTGCACTGTGAAGCTTTTCATATCAAGAGGATTTTCATCACTGGCCCAGAGATTATTAAAAATAAGTCCGCCGCCATAAGAAGAAGACTTTAGTTCTTCAAGCTGAGTTGTCTGATAAGTAAGAACCGGCATAACAGAAGTTTTATTCTGTGCAAAAAGAGCACAGGATAAAATCAGAGTGGTAAACAATAAAACAATTTTTTTCATAATTTAATCCTGTTCACTGAATTTAATTTCGTAAAGATCACAGTTTGCGTCCTGAAAATTCGTGCTGCATATTTTTTTTCCGTCCAGAGAAAGGTCAAGTCCTGTAGGCTGATTACCGCCTTCAATATTTAAAACTTCCTTTCCATCAGTAACATCAAAACAAATGATTCTTCCATTTTTTGGGCTTCTTAATGTGTAATCTTTTGGATTATTAGGGCCTCTGCAGGAAACAAAAAGCCACCTGTCATCAAGAAGACAGATTGTGTTGGGATTATTAAAAACTTTCCAGGTGCGGTTCAAGGTAAAATCCTCAAGGTTGATTTCATAAACTGCAAAATGAAACATATCACTTACATAAGCCTTTTTTTCATCTTTTGATAAAACCAGATGGCGCATGGCAGACTTTTCTTTTGAATATTCAAGAAGTTTTTCACCGTTTTTTGTGCTGAACTTCTGGATTTTTCCACCGTCATAACAGGCCACTACAATTTCTTCACCGCCTTTTATGAACACAATGCCCCTTGGAGCTGCCGCAGTTTTTAGTTTACGGACAACTTTTCCGCTTTCGTAATCAATAAGACTCACATCGTTGGAAACCCAGTTTGACACCGCTATAAGATTTTTTTCAGGTGACCAGGCAATAAACTTAGACCAGTTGCCTTCTGTGGAAATTGTTCGTCTATATTCAAAACCTGGATATGAATATTCGTAAATATTTGCAGTCGTCATCTGGGATACAAAAAAAGCATTTTTTTCTGGAACAAAAAGCCCCTCTGCAAAACCAAGACTATTTGCATTTGGAGGTGAGATCAATCTTGAATCTTCTTTCTGCCCTGATTCCGTGCTAATAACCCGAAATCCCTTGTCATCCAGCAATGGAAAAACCATGCACTTGTTATCGGGAGAAAAAATTACCTGCTTGGGCTGATTTCCTGTTTCATAAGTCTGTATTTTTTTAAGGGTCAAACTTTGACAAAAAACAGCTGAGGAAAAGGCCGTAATTGCAAGAATCAAAACACTTTTTTTCAAATCCATACCTCATCTTTTTTATTAAAAACTTTTTTATTTTCCAGGATAACTGATCTCTTCTTTCCAGCTGAAAACTTTGTTTCTAAAAAGGTCTACTTCAAGAAGTCCCCGCCAGAAAATAAAGGCTCTGTCCCGTTCAGGAATTTCTTCAAGACTTCGCCATTCTACATTTTTGATAGTCTGATCTTCGGGATTAAGTTCAGGATCACTTCCTGTTGCAACGTCCGCATCATCATTTACTTCCATAAGAAAACAATGTTCTGCATCGTAGTAACCAGCGTGATTATAAATTGTTGTAAGTTTTCGAACAACACGGCCTTCAATGCAGCATTCTTCTTTTAGTTCACGAACCGCTGCTTCTTCCGGAGTTTCTCCTTTTTCGATTCCACCTCCCGGCACATCATAAAAATGGTGATCCATAAACATGTGTTCCAGAAGCAGCTTATCATTTCGAACTACAATACAAACAGCCCGTTCATTTTTATAGGTTTCATTTTCTTCAAGAAGCTTTTTAAAAACAAAGGTTTCCCGCTGAACCATGTGCTTCCCGTTTTCAACGTCGTATTTTCCACCGTGATTGTGATTTTCGTTTACATCAATGGCGTGTTCAAGAGTTACCCATTCAAGAGTAAAACCTTCTTCTGCTTCGTAGTCGTCAAGTTTCTGTTCTTTGATTCCAAGAGGACGAGCAAGATAATAAAAATTCTCCTGGATAAAAAGATCGTCATAAAGGCCTTTTTCTTTTCTGATTATCTGACCGTATTCCTTTACTGACCCGGAATGAATCTGGATTCCTGTTTCTTCAAGAACTTCCCGGTACAGAGCCTGTCGGTAATCTTCACCGGCTTCTATTCCGCCACCTGGAAGTTTGTAGTAATCATATTTAAGGCTGTGAACAAGGGCTATTTTGCCATTTGAAAAAATGATTCCGCGAACGGAAGGTCTGCGGCCAACAGTACCGTCTTCACGATAGTTTTTTAAATCCATATCCAACAAAGTACGCATAGAAACCTCTCTTTTTTTTATTATTATAGCATTATATTAAGCATTTAATCTTGATAAAATGCATAAAAAAAAGCAGTCACCCGGTGCCGGGTGGCTGCTGGCTTGAGGCACAACGGGGGGCTTAGATTTCTACGTCGCCTTCGTATGAGAGGGTTGTTTCACCGGTGAGGTATACGGAATCGCCTGTGTAGCGGACGTACATCTGGCCGCCTCTTACGTTTACTGTGATTTCTTCGTTCATTGGACAGAAGCCTTTTTCTACCGCTGCAATAACGGCGGCACAGGCACCTGTACCACAGGCCGGAGTTTCACCGTTACCACGTTCCCAGGTTCGCATCTTAAGTTCATTTGGTCCTACTACGCGGACAAACTCAGTGTTTGTTCTTTCAGGGAAGGCCTTATGATGCTCAAACTTTGGTCCAAGGGTTTTAAGGTCCAGTTTATCTACGAAGTCTACGAAAGTAACACAGTGAGGGTTTCCTACGCTCAGAGTAGTTACATCATAAGAAGTGCCGTCAACAACAAGTTTTGCTGGAGTTGTAGCAACTTTTGAATCACCTGAAATTTCGCTCAGTCCTTTTACAACTTCAGGAACCATGCGGGAAGGTTTTCCAAGGTCAATCATTACAGAGCTTACTTTTCCGTTCAGTTTGTAAATCTTTACCTTCTTTACACCAGCCTGAGTTTTAATGGTGATTTCTGCAGTTGTATCGTTCTTGTTGTGGCGGTCTGCAATACCTTCAATGTTGTTATCGTAAAGATATTTTGCAACGGCACGAAGAGCGTTACCGGCCATCATACCTTCTGTACCATCAAGATTGTAGAAGCGCATTGATGCATCGGCTTTTGAAGTTTTTCCTACCAGTACCAGAGAGTCTGCCCCAATTCCGCTTCGTCTGTCGCAAAGACGTACGGCAAGTCCACCAGGGTTATTAATAAACTGATCGCGGGTATCGATGATGATAAAGTCGTTTCCTGTTGAAGACATTTTTGTAAAGTGAATTGTCTGGTCAACTTCTCGGAGTTTATTGATATCGATTAGCTCAACGTTTTCTGCGCTGTATTTTGATTTCAGACAGTTTGCAATGGCATTGGCAGTATCAATGGCTGTAAGACAAGGAATGTCTCTTTCTACAGCATGGCGGCGCATACGAACTGAGTCTGCATGTGGATCACGGCCTTTAGCAGAAGTTGAAATTACGTAATCAACTTTTCCTGAATCCATAAGAGTAAGCAGGTTGTTATCAGGGTTTTCGTGAATCTTGTTTACAGTTTCAACTTCCATTCCAAAATCCCGCAAAGTTTCTGCATTTCCTTCGGTGGCGTAAAGCTTAAAGCCCATGTCATAGAATTTTCGGGCCAATGATGGCAGTTCGTAGCGGTCAGTTTTACGAACAGAGAAAAGCACTCCTCCGCTTCGTTTCATGTTGTAACCGGCGCCGATAAGTCCTTTGAAAATGGCTTCTTCCATTGTGGCAGCAATTCCAAGAACTTCACCTGTAGATTTCATTTCTGGTCCCAGGTGAGTATCTACGTCCATAAGTTTTTCAAAGCTGAAGACAGGTACCTTTACTGCAAAGTATGGCGGAATTCTATAAAGTCCTGTTCCGTAGCCCATATCTTTTACACGTTCTCCAAGCATGGCACGAACAGCAAGATCAACCATAGGAACATTTGTTACTTTTGAAATGTAAGGAACTGTTCGGCTTGAACGAGGGTTTACTTCAATGATGTACAGATCGTTGTTGTAAATAAGGTACTGGATGTTTACAAGACCTTTTGTTCCAAGTGCAAGGGCAAGTTCTCGACTCTGTTTTACAATCTTTTCGCGGATTACATCGTTCAGGTTCCAGCTTGGATAAACTGCAATTGAGTCACCGGAGTGAATACCTGTACGTTCAATATGTTCCATGATTCCAGGAATAAGGATATCTTTTCCGTCACAGATGGCATCAACTTCAAGCTCTGTACCCATTTTGTACTGGTCAATGAGGATAGGATTTGTAATGCCCTGAGCAAGGATAATTTTCATGTATTCTTTTACATCATCATCATTGAAGGCAATAATCATATTCTGACCGCCAAGAACGTAGCTTGGACGAAGCAGTACAGGATAGCCAAGTTCCTTTGTAGCGTTCAGGGCTTCTTCTTCTGTAAGAACTGTAAGTCCACGAGGACGCTTAATCTGGAGCTTTTCACAAAGTGCGTCAAAACGTTCACGGTCTTCAGCAAGATCTATTGCATCAGCACTGGTTCCAAGGATTCTGATTCCCTGATCTGCAAGGAAGTTTGCAAGCTTGATAGCAGTTCCACCACCAAAGGCAACTACAACACCAACAGGTTTTTCTGTATTGATTACACCCATTACATCTTCTGGAGTAAGAGGTTCAAAATAAAGGCGGTCTGAAGTATCAAAGTCTGTAGATACAGTTTCCGGGTTATTGTTGATTGTTACAACTTCGTAACCAAGGCGTTTCAAAGCCCATACACACTGAACCGAAGCGTAGTCGAATTCAATACCCTGCCCAATGCGGATTGGACCTGAGCCCAGAACGATGATTGTACCCTTTGATTTTGGAGTCTGTTTTCCCCATGATCCCGATGTTCCCGAAGCTCCACCAAAGGAACCTGCCATTCCGGTATTTTCCAGAAGTTTTTTCTTTTCAAAAAGGAATTCGGCTGCTTCGTTCTCTGCATCGTAAGTAGCATAGAAATACGGAGTTTCTGCATTAAACTCACCGGCACATGTATCAACCATTTTGTAAGAAGCTGGAATATGGGCAAGTTCTCCTTTTTTTACAAGGCGGGCAGCTTCTTTTGCTTCTGAAAGAATTCCTGAACATCCCACAATTTTTGTTCCTGAAATTGACTGAATAACAGCATCAGGATAACCAAGGTTTTTGGCCTTTAAGTAAAGTTCTGTGGTAAGACCGCCGCATTCTGCCAGTTCCCATTCCATTTTTGCCAGGTTCTGGAGTTTGCAAAGGAACCACATATCAATTTTTGTAATATTGTGGATTTCTTCCAGCGTCATAAGGCGGCGTTTAATTGCCTGGAACAAAGCAAAAATTCTCTGGTCAGTGCATTCACCAACGCGGCGGATAATTTCTTCATCCCCTGCTTCTTCAAAAACTGCCAGGTTCAAAGATTTTACGCCAACTTCGGCACCGCGGGCGGCTTTCATAATAGCCTGTTCGAAAGTCTGGCCGATTGCCATAACTTCACCGGTAGCCTTCATCTGAGTTCCAAGGTCGCGTTTTGCATAAACAAATTTTTCGAATGGGAACTTAGGCATTTTTACTACAACGTAGTCAAGCACTGGTTCAAAACATGCTGCAGTTTTCTTTGTAACAAAGTTCGGGATTTCATCCAGGTTGTAACCGATAGCGATCAATGCTGCAACTTTGGCAATAGGATATCCTGTTGCTTTTGAAGCAAGGGCTGAAGAACGGCTTACACGAGGGTTTACTTCGATAACGGCATATTCAAATGTGTCTGGGTTCAGAGCGAACTGACAGTTACATCCACCTTCCATTCCAAGGGATGAAATGATGTTCAAGGCTGCCGAACGGAGCATCTGATATTCTTTATCGCTTAATGTTACGGCCGGAGCAATAACGATTGAGTCACCTGTATGAACACCAACCGGGTCAAAGTTTTCCATTGAACAGACGGTAAGAACGTTTCCGCTTCCGTCACGCATAACTTCAAACTCAATTTCTTTCCAGCCGGAAATACATTTTTCTACAAGAATCTGATGGATTGGTGAACGGTGAAGACCATTGTGTGCAATTTCATCCATTTCTGCATCGTTATGAACGATACCGCCACCAGTACCACCAAGAGTAAAGGCCGGGCGGATAATTGCAGGATAACCGATTACGTTCTTTACAAAATCGTAGGCGTCTTCGTAAGTGGTAACAACCTTTGAAGGAATACAAGGTTCCCCGATTTTTTCCATGGTGTCTTTGAACATCTGGCGGTCTTCGGCCTTGTCGATGGTTTCAGGTTTTGCACCAAGAAGGCGAACACCGTGGCTCTTCAAAAATCCTGATTTTGCAAGTTCCATGGAAAGTGTGAGACCAGTCTGTCCACCAAGAGTTGAAAGAAGTGAATCCGGTTTTTCTTTTTCAATGATTCTCTGAATTGTTTCAGGAATAAGAGGTTCAATATAAATCTGATCGGCCATGGTGTGGTCGGTCATAAGAGTGGCAGGGTTTGAGTTTACAAGAACAACTTCAAGTCCCTGTTCTTTAAGAGCTTTACAGGCCTGGCTTCCAGCGTAGTCAAATTCTGCAGCCTGACCAATGATGATAGGCCCCGAACCAATAACCAGTACTTTGTGAATATCTTTATTAAGAGGCATATTATTTTTCCTCCTTCATGTTGTCATTAATAAGTTTTACAAAATCGTCAAAAAGGAAGGATGTGTCCAGAGGGCCGGCACAGGCTTCGGGATGGAACTGTACACTGAAAGCAGGGAATTTTGTGTATTTTACCCCTTCGCAGGTTCCGTCATTTGTATTTACAAAACTAAGGTGAGCGCCTTTTGGAAGACTCCCATTTTTTACTGCATAACCGTGGTTCTGAGTTGAAATGTAAACACGGCCTGTTTCAAGATATTTTACAGGCTGGTTTGGACCTCGGTGACCATACTTCAGTTTTTCTGTATCAGCTCCAGATGCAAGAGCAAGAAGCTGGTGACCAAGACAGATTCCAAAAATAGGGATTCTTGATTTAATGAGCTTTTTGATTTCCGAAATGATTCCAACGTTTTCTTTAGGATCCCCAGGTCCGTTTGAAAGCATGATTCCATCAGGATTCAAAGCCATAATGTCTTTTGCAGTAGCAAGACCGCTCACTGTAATAACCTCAAGGCCGCGTTTCAGAAGTTCACGACGGATATTTGCTTTAGCCCCAAAATCCCAGAGAACTACTTTTTTACCCTTACCTGCTTTCATGGCAGTTTTCTGATCATAAATTTTAGTTCCATCAGATTTTACAGGAACAAAACGGTATTCGGCAGATTCCTTAAAAACCACATCTGCACTTTCTTCTATGGCAGAAGCACTTCCCGTAACGCTTTTTACTGCATCTACAATAGTGTAATTTCTTATGCTGATAAGTATTTCTTCTGCTTTTTCACTGAGCTTGTTCTGGAAAATAGTTCCCGATCCAGAATATGAACCTTTTTTCTTAAGTCCAAAAGCTTTCATCACTTCTTTGGCTTCTTTTCCTTCACCAGAAACAATAAGTCCGTTCATAACTCCTGATTCTCTGAGTACCTTTGTAAGGGCTCGGGTATCAATTCCTTTAAGACCGATGATATTTTTTTCTGTGAGCCAGTCATTCAGTGTGCCGCCACAGCGGAAATTGGAAGGAGTTTCACACATATCCCGAACAATGTAAGCCCGAACATGACATCCGCTGCTTTCAAAATCTTTTGGGATTACACCGTAGTTTCCAATAAGAGGAAAGGTCTGTGTAACAATCTGGCCGTAATAACTTGGGTCAGTAAGAGTTTCCAGATATCCATTCATACCAGTGGTAAAAACAGTTTCTCCCATTACTACGCCTTCAGCTCCGAAGGATTCGCCTTCAAAAATCATGCCGTTGGCCAAGATCAGATATGCATTCATTTTATGCTCCAGTAGTAGTATTCTACCATATTCCTATTATTTTTTTGATTCGTACTTAAAACATTTACAGCACAAACCGTCATCTGAGCCAAGGCTAAGAGCACCTTCCATACTAAGGTAACCCAAAGAATCAGCTCCAATAATTTTTGCAATTTCAGGAAGACTGTGATGACAGGCAATAAGGTGGTCGCAGTCAGGCACGTCTGTTCCATAATAACATGGTGCTACAAAAGGCGGGCTGGAAATGCGTACATGCACCTGTGTAGCTCCGGCTTCTCTTACCAGCTGAACAATATGGCCACTGGTTGTTCCACGTACAATAGAATCGTCAATAAGGACAACCCGTTTTCCCCGGACTGTTTCTGCAATAGGGTTCAACTTGATTTTTACCTTATTTTCTCTTTCACTCTGCCCCGGATTGATAAAAGTTCGCCCGATATACTTATTCTTTACAAACCCCATTCCATAAGGGATTCCGCTTTCCTGTGAAAAACCAAGAGCAGCATCAAGACCAGAATCAGGTACACCAATAACAACATCTGCTTCAACAGGATGTTCTTTTGCAAGAATACGACCTGCCTTTACTCTGGACTCATGAACGCTCACTCCGTCAATGATACTGTCTGGCCTTGCAAAATAAATGTATTCAAAAACACAAAGAGATTTTTTTGTTGTACTGCAGTGAGTGGTAATGGCTGTTACCCCTTCTTCGCTGAAAACCACGATTTCACCAGGGAGAATATCCCTTACAAAAACAGCCCCAACTACATCAAGGGCACAGGTTTCAGAAGCTATAACATAAGTTACCTTTCCATCATCCCCTTTAATTTCACCGTAACACAAAGGACGGTAACCTTTAGGATCCCGGACTGCAATAAGTTTGTTCTGAGTCATAAGAACCAGTGAATATGCACCTTCGATCTTTTCCATGGTGGAACTGACGGCTTTTTCAAAGGTTGAACAGGTAAGTCTTTCCTTTGTAAGAATATAAGCAATAGTTTCGGTATCGCTTGTACTATGGAAAATAGCCCCTGTCATTTCAAGCTGGGTTCTAAGCTGTTCTGAATTAGTAAGATTTCCATTATGGGCTACAGCAAGATTTCCATTTACGTGATGAACTTCAATAGGCTGAACATTAGCTCGGATATTGGCACCTGTAGTACCGTAACGAACGTGACCAACAGCCATATTTCCTTCACCAAGTGATCCAAGATTCTGGGCAGTAAATACGTCACCTACCAGACCAAGGTCTTTGCATGAAGAAAAAACCCCTTCATTGTTTACTACAATACCACAGGATTCCTGTCCCCGGTGCTGAAGTGCAAAAAGACCAAGATAAACATGGCGGGCAACATCAGTTTTTACAGGAGAATATACTCCGAAAACTCCGCATTCTTCGTGAATCATTTCAAACTTGCTCCTATCAATCCTACAAACAGAGGATGAGGTTTATTTGGTCGTGACTTGAATTCAGGATGGAACTGAACGCCTACATAAAAATCATTCTGGGCAATTTCAACAGTCTCTACAATATAGTTATCTGGGCTTGTACCGCTGATTGTAAGACCTGCTTCTTCCAGAGTCTGGCGGAAATCGTTGTTGAATTCATAACGGTGTCGGTGGCGTTCGCTGATCTTTTCCATGCCGTAACATTCTGCCATTTTTGTATCAGCTTTAATTTTACAAGGATAGGCTCCAAGACGGAGAGTTCCACCTTTATTTACACTGTCGTTCTGATCTGGAAGGAAATCAATTACCTTGTAAGGATTTTCTGCATCAAATTCACCGGAGTTTGCATTTTTTAAGCCTGCCACATACCGTGCAAAACTGATAACGGCAATCTGCATACCAAGACAAATACCAAGATAAGGAACATTGTTTTTTCGGCAGTAGTTTGCGGCAAGAATCATTCCTTCAATGCCACGGCTTCCAAATCCTCCCGGAACAATTACACCGTCTACATCAGAAAGCACATCAATAATAGTTGATTCATTTATTGTTTCACTGTCGATCCATTTAATCTGCACTTCTGCACCAAACTTGTATCCTGCATGGCGCAAAGCTTCGGCCACTGAAAGATAGGCATCGTGAAGCTGAACATATTTTCCAACAAGACCAATGGTAACTTTTTTATCCAGATTATGAATTTTTTCAA
>JAKSTP010000040.1 GCA_024402505.1 Treponema sp. | reverse complement strand
AATCAGTCCTTAAAATCGGCCTAGTTAAAGTGTCCAATAATTGGGGTGCACTTCAACAGGGTGCCAGTTTGGTAAAAATGTCCGCAGAAGTGTAGTCGGGGTTCGCGCAAAAAACATGCCTCGCTCTGCGACTGCGTGGTTTTTGTGCGGTTCCCGACGAAAGCGTATGCACGCTTGAACCTATTTTGGCGCCCTGTTATGGGTGCCAGTTTGGTAAAAATGTCCGCAGAAGTGTAGTCGGGGTTCGCGCAAAAAACATGCCTCGCTCTGCGACTGCGTGGTTTTTGTGCGGTTCCCGACGAAAGCGTATGCACGCTTAAACCTATTTTGGCGCCCTGTTATGGGTGCCATTTTTGTTTTTTTGCTAAAGGATTTTTTCAAGATCTTCTTTTGAAACAGGCTTATCCTGATATTTTCGAACAGAGTATCGTGTCTCTGCAAGTTCTGAAAAATTCATCTTTCCTCCGGGATTATCGAATAAAGTTTGTAAAGACAGTTGGTTCCTTTTCTGGAATGCCAAATTTTTCTTTTCCAAGGGCTATAGATTTCATAAGGAAGGCCATATTTTTGGCAAGAGTTCTCATCTGCTGCATGCCTTCAGTATCTTCCACAGCCTGTCCCGGTGCATTGCCGTGAACACCGTTCCAATACTGGCCAGAAGCTATAGGCATGCCTGAAATTCCAAAGTATTTGTTCAACTGGTCGTAAGTGGCAGTGATTCCACCACGGCGGGCAACTGCAACACTGGCCCCAACTTTCATGGTTTTGTTGAAGTGAGAACTGTAGAAAAGTCTGTCGCAAAGTGCAGTTAATGTGGAGTTTGCCGAAGCATAGTAAACCGGGCTTCCAAGAACAAGCCCGTCGGCTTCTTCAAAAAGTCGTGCCACTTGATTTACTTCATCATTGAATACACATGCACCTTTCTGACCGCAGCCACCGCAAGAAACACAGCCTCGAATCACCTTGTTTCCAATGTGCACAATCTGAGTTTCAATGCCTTCTTCGGCAAATACCTTGCACATTTCGTTCAAGGCTGTAAAAGTATTTCCATTTGCTTTTGGACTTCCGTTCAATAATAAAACTTTCATTTGTATCTCCCAGAATTAGTATGGACTTGGGTAAGTTTATGCTTTTGCAACAGCTTCTTCAAGTGTCATGCCTGTAAAAGTCTGTGCGGCACCATCCAGGATCGGCCAGGTTCAGCATTACGTCGGTTCCCTGATATTTTGAACCCAGGTCAATTGTGATTTTATTTAATGCTGCTTTACTTGCAGAATAACCTGCCTGCTGTGGTTCAAGGGCAATTCCACTTGTGGTGTTTACAATGCGCCCGAATCCTTTTTCATCGAATGTTTTAAGCATTTTTTCAACACTGTCTAAATCAGAAAGTTCTGCAGCTACGGCATAAGCTTCCACTCCAAGTGCTTTCACTTCTTCAAGAAGTCCCTTTGTGTGATCCAGTGTGCGTGCGTGAAGAATAAGATTACATCCCCTTTTGGCCCAAGAATCACTTATTTCAAAGATTAGAACCGCGGATAAATTGTATTTTTCTCTAAAAAGGATTTTACATTACCCCAATGAGGATACCGGTTACCGCAATGGCAGCACAGAAAACCTTGTAAAGAATGTCTTTTTCTTTGAATACAAAACGGCCTGCTACAATAGCCACAATTACACTGGACTGCTTGATCAAGGTCATAACCGTAAGCTGGCTTTCTGGATATCCGTTGGCGATGAAAAGTGCTTTATCCATGGCAATCAATCCGGCCGCAAGAAGCCAGATCCAGATATTTTTCCAGGCGCTTTTTGAAATGTGGGCCCGGGTAACCAGTGAATAAATAGAATAGTAAATCACCATAAAAAGGGTGTACCAGAACTGAAGCTGACTTGAATTCATTTCCTGCATAAGGATTTTATCAAGAAGACCGGAAATGGCGTTGAGGATGCAGGACAAAAATGCCAGAAAGATGTAGATGGTTTTAGGTGAAGAATTTTCAGAGTCCGCAGTAACTTCCCTTTTTCTAAAGGGATTGAACTTCAACAAAAGAAGGCCAAGGCTTACAAGAACAAGACCAATCCCCTTGTTCAGAGTAATTGTCTCACCCAGCACCAGAACTCCAAGGAGAGTGGCAAACATTACCCGGGACAGATCAAGGACGCCCACCAGACTTATAGGCAGTTTTTTTATGGCTTTAAAACCTGCAATCCATGCTACAAAAATAACAAAGGCTTTTACTGCTACCCAGAAATACTGCCGCAAAGTTAGGCCCATGGCGTTTGGTGCCTGTGGAATACAGATGAGGAGTGAAATAAAAGTATAGACCAGGAGAACTTCGGTAACACCATTTTTCTCCAGGGCCTTTTTCTTGAAGATTTCTCGGGCCCCTTTAATAAGTCCATAAACTAAGGTGAGGAACATCCACATAGGTGTATTATAGCAGAAACGGGACATGAAATAATAGCAAAATCCCCAAGAGGGTGTTAAAATGGAAGGTACGTGAGTAAACTATGAAAAAGAATTACATCGCACTGGCATTTATTATCTTCTGTTTTGCTCTTTACGCCCAGAATCTTGTATTGGCAGAAGCTGAATCTTTGGTGGATCCACTTGAACTAGAACAGCGCTACACGGCTTTCATGAATGAATACAACAAAACTATGTTCGAAAGCCAGCGAAAACTGACCATAATGCATAAAAGAAATCCCTTAGCAAAGCTTGGGAAAGAAGAGATTGAGGGAAAATACAGCGGAACACTTTCCTACAATGCTTCAATTAAAGGGTTTGGCGGCGATGTAAAAATGATTTACACAAATTACTGTGATTTTACTGACTGGGTTATTACCGGGGAAACCAACGTATATTCTGCCATGGATCTGAACGGCTACATGTATGGAAAAACCGAAATCAGGGATTCCAGCGGAAACCTGGTGGGCACCATAGACTACAGTAAGATTGAACTGAAAAAAGGTGTTGTAGGCGGCGGAGTATACGGAATAACACTGGCTGGGGCTAAAACCTATTGGCTGCCATGGGACAAAGTGGAGCAAAGCCCATATAAGTAAAAGCCCCTTGCAAGGCCTTCTTTTTTTATAAACAACAGCAGAAGAACTAAGTTTCCGTGCACTCAAAAGCGGGTCCCAGCGACGCAAAAAAACACACATCGCTCCCTGAAGAAACGGTCGCGAGTGCATTTTTTTGCTGCGTCCCACTTTTGAGTTCACAAAACAGCTTTATATGCTGTTCCTTGTTAAATTTTAAAGCCCCTTACCAGGGGCTTTTACTTAATTTACGTATTTGCGGAAGAAGGCGATTTCGTCTTGATTGCAGGTTTTGGCTTCTGACAGGTTCATGTTTACGTGGAATACGTGGCCCATGTAGGTCTGGCCTTCTTCACCGTATTTTTTGCACTCATTTTCAACGCCTTTTGATGAAAGGAAATCTGCCATAGGCTGTGCATTTTCTTTCAGGAAATCGTATTCGGCGGTCATGATGAAACTTGGAGGATAGGCCGATGTAATGTTGCCGAGTACATCCAGGCGGGACTTAAGTTTGTCATCAACAACTTTTCCAAGGTAATCTTTTTGAAGGGATGAAACGTCCAGCACACCGCCGGCAGCATCTGTTGTTTCGATGGAATAAAGTCCGCAGTTCAAGGCAATAGCCCGGATTTTCACATCGGAAGGCACAGTAAAATCAAAAAGCTTTGCATATTCGGGATTTGAATAAATGGCGGCATACTGGCTGTTCAGCTGGGCCCCGGCAGAATCTCCTACCACAAAAACGTTGTTCTTGTCCATGTAGAAATTATCTGCATTTTCACTAAGCCAGCACATCACCTGATTTATTTCACCAAGCTGGTAAGGAAATTTTTTCCCCGGTGCAAGATGATAATTGAAATTCACTACTGTAAAACCAAGGCTTGCCAGATACATTCCGTACTGAAAATAAACTTCTTTTGTTCCGTAAACGTATCCGCCACCGTGAATGCTCACAATCACCGGCAGAGGTTTTTCGGTATCCTCAGGATAATAAACATCCAGAAGATTGTACTTTCCGCCAGCTGCGTAAGGAATATCCTTGCAGGCTGTAACATTTTCCGGCGGAATCAGATTTTTGTCCCTTTTTGTGTCACTTCTGTGGCACATTGCTCTGAACATAAAGCTTGTAAATGACATAACTCTCTCCTTTTATAAATAAGTTGAATTTCAAGTTTGATCAGTTCAAACAAAAATTGGTTTTACATATACTTGAACTTCAACATTCTTTCTACTCCATTTTATCCTGGATAATCAGTTTGATCAGGGAAGGATTTTTGATACTGGCCTTTCGGCGCTGTTCAAGAATGTCTTCTTTTGCAAGACTGATTCCTGTAAGTTCGCAGACTCTCTTTGAATATTCGGAAAGCGATGCGGAACTTGGTGCATAACAGGCCAGCAGAATATTTTGATTGTGAAGGAAATTTTCAAAGAACTGAAGGAATTCTTCGTTTTCAAGATCCAGGCCTGAAATATAAACAATTCGTCTCAAATCGTGGAAAAGTGCCAGTTTTCTGCAGCAGCTTAAAAGTTTTTGTGAAGCACAAGGTTTTCCATCTGCATCAACAGAAAGAGTTTCTGCAATTACAAAAAGATCTGGCAGTGTTTCAGACTTTCCTTTTGGACTAAAAGTGTCGATGCGGCTGTATTCTACCGATTCACAAAGGATTCGCAGACGTTTTTCGAAGTTTTTATCCACAGGATCATCATCAAAAACAGGTTCCTCAGATGAAAAAAGCTTTTCAAGTTCATCCATTCGTACAGAAACGTCATCTGCACCCCGGGCATTTGCATTGAAAGATTCCCCGGCGTTCATTACAGCCATTGTATTTGAAAGAGATTCCAGCTCATTTACCGAAACCGATACATCTTTGGCAGGTGCTGAATCTGCATTCTGATTCATGATGCTTGAAAGAAGGTCGTCAGAAGGAGAAGAAGCCTCTGAAGGTTCAGGAGAAGATGGTTCAGGATATGGTTCTGAAGCAGAAATTTCTTCCTGGGTAGCGCCAACTTCCGAGCTGAAAATGTCGTCAGTATCATCATCTTCTTCATCTTCAATGTTTACCCAAAGTCCCATTTCGTTTACTTCTTCAGGTTCTTCGTTTTTCAAAAGAGACGCTGCAGGACTTGATGCGCCGGAACCGTTTACATCAATAACTAGAACATTTCCATCAGCATTTTTTTCGTAAAGATTTCCGTTTTCCATAAAGAAGCGGCTGTTGTCATCACTTATGCGGATAAAACGCAGTTTTCCACAGTTAGAAAAGGCTGAAGGATCAAGAGATTCAAGGGAAGCAGGAAGAACTACACTTTCAAGGGCAGTACATCCGCTGAAGGCATTTGGTCCAATGACTGTGACTGTGTCTGGAATAACAACTGATGAAAGGGAAGTACAACCTGCAAAAATATTTTCAGGAAGACTTTTTATTCCGGCCCGGAAAGGGATTTCTGTAATGGAGGCACAATTGTAAAAAAGGCCTTCAGGGAAATCTTCCACGGTATTAGGCATGGTTACTTTTGTAAGGGCAGTACATCCCGAAAAAAGATAAGGCGGGAGACTGGTAATCTGAGCCGGAAGTTTGATGCGCTCAAGACGGGTGCTGTTTTCGAAAATGCAGTTCCCAAGTTTTGTTACGGAATCCGGCAGAGAGATTGAAGTGTACGGACAATCAGAAAAGAGTTCGTCGGTAATTTCGTGCACACCAAAAGGCACACGTCCGTTAAAGAGATTCGAATCTGTGTCCACGGCTAAAAGCACATGAAGATCGGAATTGTAAACCAATCCGTTTTTACGTACATAATTTTCCATGCTACACAGTATAACACGAATTTTGGGTTCTGGACAAAAGATTTTCTTACTTAATCAGTTCGATGGTAGGATTGCGCACTACTCCATCAAGATGAATCAGGCTTGGTGCATCGTTGTCGTAATTTTCGCCAATGGCAAAATGGCAGGTATTCCAGGCTTTTTCATCTTCCAGCATGTTTCCGGTAATTCGGGCAGCAGGATTCAGGCCAATGCCCAGTTCCCCGATATTGCGTGCATTACGGCGGTTCACTTCACCCATGCCTGCAGGCAATTTTCCTTCTTTTTCAAGGCGGATTGCCCTTTCTTCAGCCTCAGTAATGGTTTTAAGAAGACGCTCTGCTTCCTTTCCCCCAGAAATTTCTGTTACAAAGCCCTTTTCCACTTTGCAGGTGATTGGAGTTTCAAGGATGGCATCTCCATCAAAAAAAGTCATGGAGCCGTCATAAACAATGGTTCCTTCACAACCCCGAAGATCGTTTCCTACTAAAGGACTGATGAAAACTTCACCTGCAGGAATATTTCCGCCGGTTCCAGGAAGTGAAAAATCGCCGTCATCAAAAAGAAGTTTTCGGCCTTCTACCGGAACCATAATATCTGTTCCCCCTGGTGCAGTTACGTGGACGAATTTCACACCTTCGAATTTCTTTTCCCAGTCAAGGCAGGCCTGCTTCAAGGCACCATAATCAATATTTGCAGTGCGGTTCATCATGTCTTCAGTAATGCCCGGAGTCCATGCAGCCCGCATAGTTTTTTTGCCGTCCAGAAGATAGTCGAAAATGTGGGAATATTCCTGTCCGTCTTGGATTTTGTAAGGTTTTTCCGTTGCGTAAGGATCTTTTCCCAGCTTGATGTTGGAAAGGGAAATGCAGACATCGGGATTTGATTCTATGGCTTTAAGAACTGTGTCTTCGGCATAATCAAAGGAAGTTTTGTCATTCTGGAAAATAAGACTGGTTTTGGCACCGCATTCCGAGGCAGCATCAAAAAGATCGAAGGCTATGTTTTTTGTAGCCGGATTTGCAATAATAAGCACTTTTTCGCCGCTTTTTACTTTTAATACGCTGTTCATTACTGTCTGTGCACTGGTCATAATTCCTCCAAAGATACAGAAATTCTAAAAAAAGATTGTTTTTTTGTCAAATAAGTTGCCGAAAAATGGATTTCAAATCGTATTTTATTATATGAAAAACTTTCTTTTTTCCATATTGATGATGACTGTGTTTTTTATGGCGGCAAGCGTTCTTTCCTCCTGCAGCCAGAATCTTCAAAATGATGATATTACTGTTTTCCTGCCCCAATGGCCTGTCCAGAAAGAAGGACTTACCTTTCCATCACTTGCCTTTTGGGAGATCACCATTTTTGACGGTTCTGAAAAGATGACCTTTACCCTTGAAAACTCCGCAGATTCCTTTTCCATTCTGGCCACGGGCTTTCCCCTAGAAAAAAACCGTTTTTTTACAGTTTCAGCACGAGCCGTAAGTCTTTCGCCCCAAAATGAAGAAACTGCTTTTTTTAAGGCTGCAGGATCAGTCTACCCTCATCTTGCTGAAGATTCAAAATTGAACCTTACTTGGCAGGACGGTTTTACAGCCTTCATTGCAGACTGTATTCTGGAACCCGACAAAGCAGGTTTGTACACTAAAAATCAGAAGCAATCCTTTTGTGAACACTTCAACTGGAAAAAATTTTCCCAGTGCCTTACAGAAAAAGGCCGGAATCCTTTGTACAATCCATGGCTTTGCGACAAGGCAAGAATTGTTTCATCAATATGCGGAAAGCGGTTTTCATCAATTTATCTGAACGTAAAAAAAGGCACTTTGGAATGTCCATCTCCTTTTGGGGGCGGCTTTTCATCATATATTCCTGCAAAAAAACTGTCAGAATAAGCACTGGTTTCTCCGATACATAAAGGGATGAAGTGTTTAAAAAAGACCGGCATTTTTCTTGCCGCAATCATTTGTTCTGCCTCAATTTTCTCCTGCAAAAAACAGGAGGTGCAGACCAATACTATTGAAATTACTGAAAACGAAACGGGAAAGCCTAAATCTCATAAATGGTTTTATTTTAACCGGGAAGGTTATGCAGAAATTAATCTTCCTCAGCTGTCTCCAAAACAGCCGGAACTTCCCTGGACAGAAGCCCTCCGCATTTCAGGCATGAACTGTGACGGTGTTTCTACTGCAGCTGCCCCTGAAAGTCACCAGAAAGCCTACGCCACTGTAAATCGCCTTGGCATGCTGGTTTTTGACGGTGATAAAGTGGACTTTGTAAAGGACGTAAATCTTTTTCCGGGACGCACTGCAGGAAACATTGTTTTTGTAAACGGTGAACCGGTTTTCAGTCTGTACAAAAGCTCCTTTTTTAATGATAAAGCCAATGACGGTCAGCATCCATTTCTGGTTCACTTTGACGTAAAATCTAAGATTGCCTATCCACTTATAAACACAGAAAATCTTTTGGAAGATGGTGAAAACTGCGAAGTTACAGACTATGTTTGGGACGGACGAACCTGGGTTTGCTCGGTAAAAAATGAAAGCGGCGGAAGAAACGAATTCAATTACATTAAATGGACAAGTGAACTTCCTCTTTTAAGCCTGAGCCCTGTAAACGCTTCTCAAAATATAACAAAGTCCGAGTGTTCGGTAGATGAATTCCGTGCATTGAAAGAACCTTTGAGTTTTGACCAGAGTCCTGAGCGATTGAAAAAACTTCTGAAAGGTCTTCCTTCCACTGTAAAAAGCCGCATCGAAATCAGTACGGCTGGTGGAACAAGTGCACGCATTTATACAAATGCTCCTTTGGAAAGTGACACCGAACTGAACGCCTGCGGAATCCTCAACGACACCTGGAGCGCAGTGCTTTTCCAGGACGGCACACTTTATCTGGAAGGTGCTCTGGATGGAAGACGAATTTTGCGAAATGGAAAGACCATTGCCATCCGCCTTCCAAAACTGCCATACACTTATGTTTACACAGGTTTCTGCATTTCGGGAACAAGCCTTTACGCTTCATGGGAAGAAAGTGATTTTTACAAAACCGGACGTGCAGGATTTTTGCAGGTAGATCTTGATAAAACCCTTTATCAGAATGACAAAGTGAAACTATAAAATCTGAAGTAAAAAAGGATTTTTATGAAAAGAAAACTGTTTATTATTTCAAGCCTTTTTCTCTTTTTAACCACGGGTCCTGTATTTGCACTGAACGGCCTTGATATCTTTATTAAAGCATCACCTTCCATGATTCTAAACACTCTGGACAAGGAACACAGCGCTCCGTCCCCGGTAAAAGTGCTTCCTGGAATTGGCGTAAAAATTCCAAACAACACCTTTATTAATTTTCAGCCCTCTTTGGAATATTACGGAAGCTATGAACTTTGGTACGACGGAAAAGCTCTTCCTGCCGAAATTGAAAACCGTACTGCTATAACACAGAACTTTCTTCTTACCCTGCCGGTAATGGTGAATTTTCAGCTTGGAAAAGGGAAGGCCTTTGGCGTTGTGCAGCAGGTGGATGTGGGAGGAGGACCAGCCATTCTTATGCGTTTTGCAGGTCTGGCTCACGGTGTTTCCGAAAACGACACAGGATTTACAGGATCTGCCGCCAGTGACAAAGAAGCTATCAGCAAGTATTTCTGGGAAAAAGGCCGTTTTCTTTATCTGAATGTACAGGCCGACTGGCTTTTTACTTACGCCGACGCCGGAATCAGTGCCGGTCCTGCCCTTGCCGTCAACCTGCCTTTAGGAAGCCTTATGGCAAAAGAAGGTCTAAACAACATAATAATTTCTGTGGCGGGAAAGATAGTTTTCTGATAAAATAATTAGAGAGATTGGAGATTTGCAATATGGACGATATTCTTACTTTTTCTGCAGAAATCAATAAAATGCTCTTGGACAAACAGGAATGGTACAACACAAAACACCTGCCTTCCATTTTGGAAAAAGTCCGCCTCATCTACACCTGTACGAAAAATCTTTACGATCTCCTTGTTTCAAAATCACTTATTGTTCCAGATCCTTACCGTATGGACAAAAAGATTGCGGACATTTCTTCACCGGCTACATCTGCTTTTAATGATGCAGAAGCGGCTATGGTAATTGGAACCCGATTTTCCGAATATGAAAACATGCTTGATTACATCTGCACATACTATCGCTTTAGTGTAGAAAATCTGGACATGGTGAACATTAAAAAGCTTATTGAATTCCTGAACTCCTTTCCATGGGGTGATTATTCTGCCACAAGCTTAAAACCAAACATTCGGGGACTTGCATTGCTTTTGAATCAGGCAAAGATTAATGCCACTCAGATTACAAACAGCATGATCAGCGACTCCGTAGAAAAGTGTGCAAAAAATGGTGAGGAAGTAATCAAATCCCTTAATATTCTTGGAAAATTCCAGCGGGAAGCTTACAAAATCCGATTGCGCCAGGACATTTTCAATCATCCCAATTTCAATAAGGAAACGGCTTTTTCTTCCCAGGAAAATGAACTTACAGAAATTCGAAAACTTTTCCCTCTGGTAATGGGAAAAACTCCTTTTTACGCCGAACTTGTAAATGAAATCATTCAGGAAGATATTGGTCCAAATGCACAGAGTCTCCGTGATGCACTGAAAAACAGCCTGAAGGTAAACGAAACCGTTGTTCTTGCCGCAAAATCAAAAAGCAATCACCTGAGTCTTTTGATGGATTCTTTGGAAGCCCTTGGAGCCGCCGGAACAATTTTTACATCACTGAACTCTAAAGTAAGATTTAATTTTGATCTTCTGAAAAAAGAGCCTGACACTTTTGGTGAAAAACTTGTCGCCTTTTTCAGAAAACTTTTCAAAATCAAGGCAAAAGAACCTGATTACGTTATGGCCATTGCTGATCCTCTGACTCACCAGCGCTCAAGCCGGATTTTTAAAGTTTCTGAAATCCAGCGGGAACTTTCCGAAAAGATGAGCCTATACAACGACATTGCAAAACACGGAAAACATTACAGCGAAATTACAGCAAAAAAACCGGAAGCCATTCTGGATTACATGACCAGTGAAATTTCCGCCTGCCGAAAATCCTACAACATGCTTATGGCTCTGGAAGCTTTTTTCAAATCTGAAGTGCCTAACAAAAATCAGCTGAAAATCAAAGGCTACAAACTGGAACTGGATACTTTAAGAAATTCCATCATCAGCGCAAATGCAAAAAAAGCGGAATATCACGAACTTGTAGAGGAAGAACAGCAACTTAAAAAGCTTGGATTATCAAATGATTAAAAATGTTATAAAAAAAACCGCAGTGTTTCTGGTTCTGGCAGCTTTTCTTTGGGAAGCACCGGCCGAAACCATCCGCATTATTGAAAGTGCTTCAACACACAATTTGAATCCCCACATCACTTCGTTTTCCTACGACTCACAGATTCTTGAAGCACTGTACGAGGGGCTTTTTTCTTACGATCCCCGGAATTCTTCTGCGGTGCCTGCCCTTGCCACAAACTATGTTATTTCCCGTGACAAAAAACGATGGACCTTTACCCTTCGGGAAAACGCAGCTTTTTCCAACAACACACCAATAACTGCCAGCGACGTACGAAACTCCTGGATTCAACTTTTGAAAACCCCTGGAGCACCTTACGCTTCCCTTTTGGACATTGTTGAAGGCGCCCGTGAATTCCGAATGGGCCTTATTCCTGAAAGCGAAGTGGGCATTTACACAACAGGACCTTACAGTCTTATGGTAAAACTTACGGAACCTGCCGCATACCTTCCAAACCTTTTGTGCCACCACACATTTTCGGTAATCGCTTCAAATCCTACTGTTTATTCAGGGGCCTACATGCTGGAAGATTACACAAACGGAATGATTCAGCTTAAAAAAAATCCATACTATTGGGATGCAGAAAACGTAAAAATTGATACTTTTGAATTTTATAAATCTATGGGACCAGAAGATAATGCCTATGCTTATAACACGGGCATTGCTCAGTGGATCTGCACCAGTGAATTTCCTGCCGACAAGATTTTGAACCGGGATTCAATCCAATTTTCGGCTCAATTTGGAACGGAGTTTTTCTTTTTCCGAACAAAGAAGATGAAGCCTGGCAAAAAAGAAACTGTCTGGGATAATGCCGATTTCCGTCTTGCCCTTCTTGAAGGACTTCCATGGGACATTCTGCGGGAAAACAATTATTTTCCGGCAACACACCTGGTTCCATCTGTTACCGATTATCCTGAAATCAACGGATTTGCCAATTCCGATCTTACCCAGGCCAAGGTAATGATGATGGATGCACGAAAGGCAGCGGGAATTCCTGAGGGCCAGCTTGTAGACCTGAAAATGGATCTTTCACTTTATGCCCTTAACGAAAAACAGGAAGAAGCGGTTCGTGCCGTCTGCAAGGAACTTTTTATCAATCCTATAATCACCTACTCGGACTTCGTGCCTTACATGACCAACCTTCCAACTTCCGACGGTGATATTGCCATTTACAGCTGGATTGGTGACTATGCGGATCCACTTTCCTTCCTTGATCTTTTCCGAAGTGATTCTACCCTTAATGCCAGCGGCTGGGAAAATGAGCGTTTTGATGAACTTTTGCGGGAATCTTCACTTTGCAACGACAATTCCACAAGATACAAACTTCTTGGTCAGGCAGAACAGATTCTTATGGATGATGGAATGGTTATTCCTGTCTGCACGCCGGTTTCAGGTCAGGTAATCAATCTGGAAGAAATTGGTGGATGGTCAAAAAATGTTTACAATCTTCATCCGCTGAAATACCTTTACAAAAAAGAGAACGTGGAAAGCAAAGTTCCAAACGTAGTAAAACGCTAGAACTGGATTTCCATTCCGTCCCAGGCCGGTAAAACACTTCCGCCGGCCTTTACTATTGCCTGAAGGTTTTTATACTGGGGCAGCCTTTCTTCAATGTACTTCTCAATATCCTTATGTGACATGTCGTGACAGATGTGTGTAAGCCAGGTGTGACGTGCTCCGATTCTGTCGGCTGCGGCAAGGGCTTCGTCAAAACTGAAGTGAGTGCTGTGAGGCCGTGGACGTAGACCGTCAATTACAAGGTGTTCCAGGGGATTGGATGGCGGATTGTTGTGGGCAAGGCGTTTAAAACTGTGTTCAGGAATGCGACTTACGTCGGTAAGATAAGCCAGTCTGCGGTTGAAAATATAACCTGTGCAGTGGCCATGACCATGTTCAAGATCAACAGGAACAATGCTGCAGTTTTTTATTACCAGAGGATTTGAAGTGGAATAAGGTGACATTGAGTTCAAATCAACATGAGCCACTCCTCCGCCCCCTTCATGAACTACAAACATATAGTCAAAACGATTTCTGAAATCTGTAAGAGTATTGTCGTTTCCGTAAATGTGCACGGGAATCTGGGTACTCGGTTTATTGGAAATTGCCGGTCTTGTGCATGAAAAAATACGGATGTCATCAACACCGTGAATATGATCGGCATGGCTGTGGGTAAGAAGCAGGGAATCAAGTTTTTTGATTTTATATTTAATGGCCTGAATGCGAAACTCAGGACCTGCATCAATCAAAATGTGAAGATCGGAACTTTCATCTTCGATAAAAACACTGCAGCGGTTTCTCTGGTCCTTTGGATCACTTGAAGTGCAAACAGGACAGTCACAGGCAATTACCGGGATTCCATGACTGGTTCCCGTTCCCAAAAAAGTTAGCTTCATGTGGCAAGTATAGCACCAAAACGTTATAATTTCACCCATGAAAAAGTATTCACTTTCTGTTATTATGGCCGGCATTTTGTGGGGAAGCATGGGTTTCTGGCGCCGTACAATGGATGTAATGGGCTTGTCTTCCTTTTCTATAATCTGTATTCGATGCGGATTTGCAGCCCTTGCCTTTGTTCTTACAATCCTTTTTACCCACCGTTCCCTTTTCCGGGTTGCCCTTAAAGATTTCTGGATTTTTATTGGAACGGGCATTATATCCCTTCTGTTTTTTACACTCTGCTATTTCCAGGCCATGCAGATGATGAGTCTTTCTGCAGCGGCAATACTTCTTTACACTTCGCCGGTTTTTGTAATCCTTATTTCAATGCCCTGCTTCGGGGAAAAAATCACTTTGAAAAAAATAATTGCCATGCTTATGGCTTTAGGCGGATGTGCTTTTGTAAGCGGCATTGGAAGTGACACTGCCATTTCGGGACTGGGACTTCTCTTTGGTCTTGGAAGCGGACTTTGCTACGGCCTATACTCAATTTTCAGCCGATTTGCACTGAACCGGGGCTATTCCAGCATTACAATCAACGTTTATACCTGCGCACTGGCATCCCTGGGTTCCATTCCATTTATTTTAGGAAGCGGACAAGGCAGCCAGCTTCTTATTCCTTTTGCAACACTTCCAGATTTTGCCTTCTGTGTAGTTGCAGCCCTTATTACCTGCTATCTTCCTTACATGCTTTACACTTACGGACTTTCTGGTCTTGATAACGGAAAGGCTTCGATTATGGCAAGCATTGAACCGGTTGTGGCCACTATCTTCGGTTTTGTTATTTACGGTGAAACCCTCACTTTACTGAGTGCAGCAGGCATTCTTCTGGTTCTTGGAGCCATTGTGCTTTTAAACCTTGGAAAGCAGCAGCAATAAGCCTAAATCGGCCGAAGTTACGTCTGTATAGTATTCAAATCTTCTATTATCACTATAATGAACTATCATCCGTTGATTTCATTCTTTGGAATTTTCAGGATGAAGGCCTTCGTATGAGGGCTTAACACTAATTTTTTACTGAACAGATTTTTCTCAAAACAAAAATACTGTTCTGCAGGGATAAACTCCTGAAGGATATTGAAATGAAAAAATTCAATGTCATTGTTCTTTTAACAATCATTTCTTTGGCGGGGCTTCTTACATCATGCAAGGAGAAAAAAGAAGTTCTCAGCATCTACAACTGGACTTACTATACTCCAGATTCACTTCTTCGAAAGTTTGAAAAAGAGTACAACTGTATAGTTAAGACAGATTACTTCGACTCAAATGAAGTAATGTATTCAAAGCTTAAGGCCGGCGCAAAAGGCTACGACCTTACAATCCCTTCTTCAGATTACGTATCAATCATGATAAATCAAGGCATGCTGGAAAAAATTGATCTTTCAAAATTTCCTAATGCTAAATACATAAATCCTGTTTGTCTTGAAAAAGCTGCTGGTTACGATCCTGACATGACCTGGTGTGTTCCATACTGTGTGGCCGCCAACGGAATTGCCGTAAACAAGACAAAAGTTTCAAATTACCCAAGATCTTACGACATCTTTGAAATGCCTGAATTTGCAGGTCACATGACAATGATGGATGATATGCGTCTTTCAATCGGAAGTGCACTTATGTACCTTGGATACTCACTCAACACACGCAACGAAAATGAAATCCGGGAAGCAGGTGCCTACCTTAAAGAACACTGGCTTCCAAACCTTTTGAAGTTTGATGCAGAAAGCTTCGGAAAGAACTTTGCTTCAGGAAACTACTGGGTTTGCGACGGTTATGCTGAAAATATCTTCGGTGAAGTTCCTGAGGACAAACAGGAAGAAACCATCGACTTCTTTGTTCCAGATACAGGAAGCGGTGCCTACCAGGATTCCATCGTTATTCTTAAAGGTACAAAACACTACGATCTGGCTATGGCATTTATCAACTTCAGCCACGATCCTGAAAACTACGCAGAATTCCTTGATGCCCTTAAGTTCCCTCCATTTGTAAACACAGAAGCAGCTAAATACACAAAGAAAAAACCAATGTATCCACCTGAACTTCTGGACAAAGTTGAACTTAAAATGGATGTAGGTGAAGACCTGCAGAAATATAACGCTGTCTGGGAAGAAATCCGTTTCGGACTGTAAAAAACGGGGCTTATAATTGCGCGTTCTTCCAGATCTGCCTATAAGTCCTTACATTCCTCAGATTGCAAAAACCTTACTGGATTCACCGTCCCGCTTTATGATTCTTACGGCGGAGACGGGGGCCGGTAAATCCACTGTAATTCCTGCCGGGCTCCTTGATCACTTTACCGGCAGAATTCTTATGACTGAACCCCGCAGGATTGCGGCCCTTTCCATTGCAGAACGGGTGTCTGAAATCCTTGGTGAAAAATGCGGGGAAACCTGCGGATACAAAATCCACCTTGAAAACAAAACTTCCCAAAACACAAGAATTGAAATTGTAACAGAAGCCGTGCTTTCCCGCATGCTGCAGTCCGATCCAAGTCTTGAAGGCTACAGTCTGGTGCTCTTGGACGAATTTCACGAACGAAGCCTTACCACCGACCTGAACCTGGCCTTTTTAAAAGAAGCCATGGAACTGCGGGATGATCTTTTTGCCGTAGTTATGTCTGCCACCATGGAAACAGAAGTTCTAGCAGAATACCTTGGCGGCAAAAAAAACGGTCTTAGTGGCGGAACACAGGTGCCTGTCCTGAATATTCCCGGCCGTACTTTCCCTGTGGAAGTGGAATATAAACCTGGTGTTGAAATGGTAAAAGCCATAAAAGATGAATTATATGGCAGTTCTGGTAACTCTGGTATCGGTCAGGTAGTACTTGCTTTTCTTCCCGGCATAAAAGAAATAAGGCGAGCCGAAAAGGAACTTCTGGAAAATGATATAAATGCACAGGTTTTGGTGCTTCACTCAAGCGTATCTTTAAGCGAACAGAAAAAGATTTTTGAGCCCCTTTTGCCTGACACAAACAGAGTGATTCTTTCTTCCGCCATTGCAGAAACTTCCCTTACAGTGCCTGGCGTAACAACCGTTATTGACTCAGGCCTTTCCCGCATCAACAGACTGAATGTTGCTCTTGGAATGGAAAGTCTTGAAACTGTGGCGGAAAGTGCCTTCAGTGCAGAACAGCGAAAAGGGCGGGCCGGTCGTACTCAGGAAGGAAGATGTGTTCGCCTTTGGAACAAAAACGAAGCCCGCCAAAAATCAACGCTGCCTGAAATTTTACGCAGTGATGTGTCCACCCTGGTGCTGGAATGTGCCGCCTGGGGAAAAGTGATTTCTTCTGGAGACGGATTTTTCCTTGATTCACCAGGAGCTGCTTCCTTAAAAACGGCTTGTGATTTTTTGAAGTCCATGGATTTTCTGGAGGGGAATGGAAAGATTACGGACCGGGGGCGGCTTGCTTTGGAAACAGGTCTTTCTCCCCGGCTTTCAAATCTTTTGATTTTTGCAGCAGAAAATCCTTCCATTACAGAAGATGCAGTCAATTTGATTTTAAAATACTCAAACTATGCTGATGCAAAAAGTGAAATGCAGAAACGCTTTTGTGATGATGTAAAGGCCCGTATTTCAAAACTAGCTGCATCAGATTTTATTAAAATCAGGCAGGAAGATTTGAAAAATACTGAAAAACCTGGAACTGTCTCAAAACAGCGTCTTATGTTTGCAGGTTTTTCTGATCGTCTTGCAAAAAAACTGGCCTTCAAGGGAATTGAAAATCAGGCTTTCGAAAACAGAATCGCCTATCAGTTTCCAAACGGACATACTGCAGTTCTTTCCCAAGATCTTACTTTTTCTCAGGCTCCAAACTGGCTTTTTGCGCCAGAAGTGCTTGCCACCGCCTCAGGAGGAACCATTTTCAATTACGAGGGCCTTTCTGATGAAGATGCTCAGTCCCTTATTAAAAACAGCCTTCATCAGGAAATTAGCTGCAATTTCAACAATGACCGTACAAAAATCAATAAAACACAAAAAACTATGTTCGGACGCATTGTAATTTTAGAACAAAAGCTTCCCGTTTCTAAGGAAGATTCAGCATTGGCCTGGTGCAGTCTGATCAAAGAAGAAGGATTGAAGGCCATTGAACTTTCCAAAAAGACTGAAAATTTCCTTATCCGCTGTCAGTTTTACGAAGACCACAAAACCGGCAGCAAGGAGCTGGAGCTGAATAAGCTGACTGGCGAAGTTGATTCAAATCCCACTGTGCTTCAGAAACTTCAGGCTTCTCCAGAAGAATGGCTTTCACCTTTTATAACCGACGGCCACCTTACAGAAGAAACCCTTTACAATGCCCTTTACTGGTTTTTGGACGGTGCCACTGTAGACCAGAATGTGCCATTGCAGATCACTCTTGAAAACGGCAGACGGGCAAAAGTTGTTTACGAAATGAACTCAAGTCCTGAAGACAAAACAAAGCTTGTAATAAGGCCCGCCATAGAAATCATTATCCAGCGGATTTTTGGATGCATGAAAAACCCTGAAATCATGGGCGTGCCTGTTCTTTTAAAACTTCTGTCTCCTGCAAGCCGGCCTCTCCAGATTACCGACGACCTGGCAGGATTTTGGAATGAAACCTGGGTAGAAATCTGCAAAGAAATGAAAGGCCGCTACCCCAAACACAACTGGGACTACAGAATAGCCGAAAAAGATTAGCCTCCCACCCCTCCCGCGGAGTCCGTAGGACGCAGCAAATCCGTGTGACCTTTTATTTTTTTTATCACACGGATTTGTTCGCACCTACGGTGCTCACGGAGGGAAGTATAGTAACTGTTTTAGGAATGATAAAAAGTTCTCTTTTGCGGGCAGATTAATAAATCTCTTCGGTTATTTTTCACTTCCTATGAATCCCCGCGGAGTCCGTAGGACGCAGCAAATCCGTGTGACCTTTTATTTTTTTTTATCACACGGATTTGTTCCCACCTACGGTGCTCACGGAGGGAAGTATAGTAACTGTTTTAGGAATGATAAAAAG
>JAKSTP010000004.1 GCA_024402505.1 Treponema sp. | reverse complement strand
TCCACCAAAGCCATAAGTTCCCGTTCGGTGTCTACTTCTGTTGGGTAAGGGTAACTTTTTGCAATCTGTTCAAAGGCGGCCTTGAATTTTGCAGCTTTCTTTTCATTACCTTCGACCTTTTTGCAGTAAGCATACATACGGCGCTGGTAGTCAAGGAGAGATGCTCCGCGTTTTAGATCTTTAAGATTATTTTTATAAAAGGCGGTAATGTCGTCTTGAGGAGCACTAGTCATAATCATGGCAAAAATTTTCATGGAAATCAGCTGTGATTTGTGAATTGGGTGGAGAGATGTGTTTTTTCCCAAAAGAAAGTCGGTTTTTTCAAGAATGTCTGAAAAATCATTATTCATTTCTTTTATTGAAAGATTCTGAATGGCTCCACCGGAAATGTGCATGTTATCAAGTGGAGTATTCCAGTCAAAAGCGTAAAGGGCAGGATCAAGGTCTTTAATGGAAATGCCTTTTGCAAGCTGATCAACAAGCAGGAAACTGTTTCTAAAGTAAAGTCTGGCTTCTGGGCTTTTCTGGAAAATCAAGGTGTTTCCGCCGTCAACACCCAATTCAGTAAATGGAAGTCCGTTGGTAAGTGCTATTCCAAGTCCCATAAAAAACATCATCAACGAGAAGGAACGGAAGAAAACGTTTGCACCTGGAAAAACAAAATATAATAGAAGGAAGATAAATGACAGAAAAAGATTTACAAAAACACCGCCCATGTTGTACAAGAAAGTTGGCAGTTTGAGTGGATCACAATCAGGAGCTGTCATAATAGCCTGACCACCAGTTCCGCCCATTTTATATTTTTTTACTTTGATACCGTTTTCTGTTTTTACAAAAATAATGCTTCCAAAACGGATTGAAGAAAACTTATATCCAGAAAGACTTCCAAAAAGAACGTGCCCGCATTCATGGAGATACATTTGAAGCAGATAGGAAAGAAGGTAAAGAACAAAAAAGAGAGCTATAGTAAGAATGATTTGCAGGAGATTAAGGTCATGTCCGGCAATTTTTTCTACTTCATTAATACCTTTTCCCATTACTCCACCGGCTGCAATAAATGAAATCATATAAATGGAAAGGAAAATAATATTCTGAATGGAGGCTTTTGTTTTTGTTTTCATAATGTTCAAATCATACTAGGAAATTAAGGCTGTTTCCACTCCCCAAATTACCGAAAATACGTTAAAATCGTTCTACTATGGAATTTACTACAGAATCTATTGCCGCTTTGACCGTAAACGAAGTGGAAATCATGAAAAAAATTGCGGAAGAACTTAATATCCGCATGAGTCAGGTGAGTGCAGTTATCAGTCTTATTGAAGAAGGATGTACTGTACCTTTTATTGCACGTTATCGAAAAGAAAAACACGGTTCCCTTGATGAAGTTCAGGTGCGTGACTGTGATCACCTTTTCAAATCATATAAAAATCTGGAAGAAACCCGCCTTGATGATATCCGCAAGGTTTTTGAACAGGGAAAACTTACCGAAACTTTGTACAAGGCTTTTATGTCGGCTACAACTATGACTGCCCTTGAAGATTTGTACGCACCGTTCAAGAAAAAGAAGAAGACCCGCGGTATGATTGCCATTGAAAAGGGTCTTGAAGCTTTGGCAGATTTCATGCTTGCAAATGATGACGGGGCCGTTGAAAAGAAAGCCCAGGAATTTGTAAAAACTGATGCAGAAGCCGAAGAACTGAACGTGCCAACTGTGGAAGACGCCCTTGCCGGTGCCAGAGATATTATTGCCGAACGTGTTAGCCAGGAAACTGCCAACCGTGAAGCCGTGCACAATCTTTACATCAAGGAAGGACTTATCCGCACAAAAGGTATTGGGGACGAAAATGCCGCTAAAACTTCTGTTTACCAGATGTACTGGGATTATTCTGAACCACTTAATCAGGTAAAACCTCACCGCATTCTTGCCATTAACCGTGGTGAACGTGAAGGCCAGCTGGAAGTTACCATTGATGTTGATGTTGAATCGGCCGTTAAACTTTTGCAGAAAAAAGCTGATATCCACTGTAAATACCATTCTGATGCCATTGAGGATGGAGTTGTTCGCCTTCTTTCTCCAGCCGTTGTTCGTGAAATCCGCAGTGATGAAGCCGACGAAGCTGATGTTCACGGTATTGGAATCTTCAGCGAAAACCTTAAAAACCTGTTGATGCAGCAGCCAATCAAGGGAAGCCGCGTTCTTGGTGTTGACCCTGGTATTCGTACTGGAACAAAATGTGCCGCTTTGGACGAAACAGGAAAATACCTGGGATACTTTAAATTTTTCCAGGTGCAGGATCCACAGGATTCTTACAATCAGATTAATGACGCTATCGACAAGTACGACATTCAGGTTGTAGCAGTTGGTAACGGAACTGGAAGTCAGGAAGTTCAGGCTATCGTTTCAAAAGTACTCCAGGAAAACTACAAGGACGTTATGTTCACTGTTGTTGATGAAAGTGGTGCTTCGGTTTATTCAGCCAGCGACATTGCCCGCGAAGAATTCCCAGAACTGGACCTTACAATCCGTGGTGCTATTTCCATGGGTCGCCGTCTTCAGGATCCTCTTTCTGAACTGGTAAAAATTGATCCAAAGGCTATTGGTGTTGGACTTTACCAGCATGACGTAAACCAGAAAAAACTGGCAGAAAGCCTTGATGAAGTTGTTGGCTCAGTTGTAAACAATGTTGGTGTAAATCTGAACACAGCCAGTTACTCACTTTTGAAATACGTTTCCGGAATTACAGGAGCTACTGCCAAAAAGATTGTAGCTTACCGTGATGCCAACGGAAAAATCACAAGCCGTGAAGATCTTAAAAAAGTGCCAGGTCTTGGTCCAAAAGCCTACGAACAGTGTGCCGGATTCCTTAAAATTGCCGAAAGTTCAGAGCCTTTGGACAACACTTGGGTTCACCCTGAAAACTACGATGTGGCCCGTGAAATCCTGCCAAAAGTTCAGAACAAGGAAAAAATCGGCAAGGACCTTTTGAAGGCACTTTGCGAAAAATACAACCTGAGTGAAATCACCGTAAACGATATTGTAGACGAACTTCAGAAACCAAATCGCGACCCTCGTGACGGATACCCGGCTCCAATCATGCAGAAAGGTGTACTTCAGTTTGAAGATTTGAAAGAAGGTATGAAAGTTACTGGAAAAATCCGTAACGTTGTTGACTTTGGTGCATTTGTAGATATAGGACTACACGAAACAGGATTGGTTCACATTAGTGAGATTTCCGATTCTTTCGTTGAAAATCCTATGGACTTCATCAAGGTTGGTGACGTTCATGAATTCACAATTATTGGTCTTGATATGGACCGCCGCCGCATCAGCCTTAGTCTGAAAAGTGATGCTGCAAGCCGCGTAGGACAGGGCGGACGAACTTCCGCTTCTGCAGACCGTTCTTCTGCGGTGCGTACATCTGGCAGCCCGGCTGGTTCAGGAAAGAAAGTAGTAGTTGTGAAAAAGGCAGGGTCATCTTCCGGTGCACGTCCATCTAACGACAAACCACGTTCACAGAATGGCGGAAACAGCCGTTACAACGCCGGCAACGATGATGGAATGAGTTACAATCCATTTGCTGCTCTTTTAAACAAATAGGAAATGTAAACTGTCAGCATGACAGGTTGCTTTCTTGACAGGGGCAAATGGACGGTATATATTAGCGGGTGGAGATTTTGGAGGTTTTATGAAAAAGCTATTGATTTCAACCTCATTGATTTTACTATTGGCGGGATGTAGTTTTCAGATCCCAAAAACCGTAACAGTAAAATCTAATGCAAAGTATTCATTCAATATTCTTTCTTATGAGAAAGATTTGAGTGATCTTCTCGGAACAGAAAAGCTTCTGGAGGCATTTTCTTCCGATGAAAAAATGAAATCCTATGATTACAATCCTGGTGGAAACAGTGAATTCCAGCAGGTTTTAATGGAATATCCTTTTTACGACGCAGCCATTGACTTTTCGGAATATACAAAAGACATGAAGCTGGATGAAATTGCCGACGGTTTCAGCATCGACAAGTCCTTTACATTCAGCTCACAGAACCAGATTAATTCCCTTATTACACCAATGGGCGTTTATGGCATGACAGTAAATGGTCAGGTTTTTAATGGTAACAGCTTTACCTTTGATCTGACTCAGGAAAATGCCGCAGTAAATGCAAAGTTCCAGAGCATTAAGTATTCTGCTGGAAAAATGCGTGTATATTACAAAGATATGGGGACTTGTTCAGGGGTAACACTTTCTACTTCGTTGAACACTGAAACCCGCAGCAGTTCCGGAACTTCTGTTTGGGGCAGTAAAAATGTGAGCATTCCGGGAGTTGGAACTTACACTTTTGAAAAATACTATGATGTTCCATTTACTCCTTCAGGAGAAACAGACTTTGCTTTTTCTGATCTTACCATTACTTTGACAGGCGGAGTAAGTGCTTTCTACTGCGAAGTAATTGGCGGTGTAATTGAAGGTATTTCCGCATCGGCACAGTTCGACGATTTTGATCCGGTTATTCACCAGACAGAAACTTTGTCGGGCATTTCTGAATCAATCAACTCGGTTACTTTTGCCGATGGAAACGGTCTTAAAATTACTTACGACAATACTCTGCCGGCAGGAAATGACATCACTTTGAAAGCAAGCTGTGACTTTATGGACATTCCGGCAGATACACCGGTTACAATTGCCGCAAACACCTCGAATGGAACAGCAACCTTATCTGGAACTTCACATTCGGCACATTCTTTGAATCCAGCTCCATCAATGGTGTTTGACGGAACACTTTATCTTCCAGGAGTTTCACTCAGCGCTGCCGGGGACGACCTTAAAAAAGCTGTTCTTACTGATGTAAAACCTGGGGAAACTTACCGCATTAAAATTACTGCAGAACCGGTAATTGAATGGTCTAAAGTAGAAGTAAATGTTCCTGATCAGGATTTGGAAGACACAGTAAATACAGGACTGAATCTTGGTTCTCTTCTGGACAGTTACCTGGACGCTGATACAAAAAGCAAGATGACCTTTGAAGGCGTTGAATCCCGTATCTATCTTGAAAAACCAGATAATGCCGGAACTCTCTTTAACAGCATTTCTTTTGAAGGTGATATTAAAATCAAGCTCAGTGACGATTCAAGAACAGAAACTATGACACTGGACGGATTCAAGGATCCGGTAAAACTTGAAAAACGGGGTGACACTGTAATTACAAATGTAAGTGCAAAACCTGCCTCTGCAGAAAAAGATTTGAGTGCCTTCTTTAAAACAGCACTGAACTCTTCTGCCGATATTGATCTGTATTACAAGATTAAAATGAACGGAAGAAACGTTCCTATCACAAAAGCAGAATACGACACAATGACAAACGGTACTTCCGATAAACCTCATCTTCGTGCAGTGGCTTACATTATTGTTCCAATGCGATTCAAAATTGACGGATCAGCTACACCTGCTGCTCCAGATGCAAAAATCGACTTGAATAATCTTGCAGGGCTAGGCAACGACGACATTCTTGGACGAACAAGCTACGGTGATAACTCAGCTTACGACGCCGTAGAAATGATTGAAAAGGTTGGTGTTCACTACAATTTGAGCAGCCTTCCTTTGTATACAAACGACAGTGCTTTTAGCGTAGAATTTGATCTTGGAACAATAAACGAACTTGGAACTAAGACTTCTACACCAAAGCTTCTGGCAATAAAGGGAGACACACTTACCCTTTCAAATGCAGAGATTACAGATTTTATTCGTTGTAAAACAGTTCCAACAATTAAACTTGTCCTGAAAGACGGAAAAACTTATGGACTTAAACGCAACGCAAATAAAAAGATTACCGCAAATGCAGGCATTGATTTCCATGTAAACGGTTACGTGAAAATGGGTATTGGCGCAGATGGGGAAGCAATTGAATTTGGAGGTGCAGAATGAAAAAGTTAATTTCTACAATCATTATTTCACTGGCACTTTCTTCAGCTGTATTTGCATTAAGTGACCGTTACGCAGAACTTCGCACCGACGTTGACATGGGCTTTTCTAACAACTACTGGGCTGCATCAGATATTTTCAAAGAGAATATCGAAATTGACCTTCAGAAGATTGCCGAAGAAATGCCAAAAAAAGGCTGGATGTTTGACGCTAACCTTAAAGCGGCACAGAGCCTGAACTTCAACTTCCGCAAAGTAGAAGTAAAGTTTAAGGAAGAAGTTGAATGGAACTCCAATTTAAACATTGGAAAAGGACTTTTTGATTTCTTTGGAAAAGGTTATGAAGCAGGCCAGACAGTGGATATTTCTGCCGCAGGTAGAGCTGATGTTTTTGCGGTTACTTCTCTTGAAATTGGCGTAAATGCTAAAAAATTCGGTATTCACATTACACCATCGGCATTTATTCCAGTGGCTCATCTTGCAATGGAAAACACACGGGCCAGTGTAACTAATACTGCCGACAGTGAGCTTAAGATAGACTGTGTTGGAAATGCCACAATGTATACTCTGTACGATCTTTCCAAAGCAGAAGATTTTGGACCATCTTCACTTGCAGGCTGCATGGGTTATGATCTTAAAGCAGATGTAATCATTCCTGTATCAAAGAAGATTTCCGTTACGGCTACAGCACGTGTACCTGTTATTCCAGGAAAACTGAACTTCAAGACACCGGTTTCCGCAGAAGCAAGTTACAACGTAAGTGCCATGAAATACATTGACGGTGATCTTAAATCTCCTGAGTTTGGTTACGATATTGGAGAAACAGAAGAAGATGCTTTAAGCATCAACCGACCAATGAAACTTGGTGCAAAACTTACTCTCCAGACCAAAAAGAAGGGTGTTGTTTTTGATGTAATGGGTGGAGCCGGATTCCGATATCCTTTCAGCGACGCAATGTACGTTTATCCTGAATATGCTGCCGACCTGAAACTCTGCGCCTGGAACGCACTTGGAGTGAACCTTTCAACAGAATACACCGACGAAATCTTCTCACATTCTTTGGGATTCCGATTGAACTGCCGTGTTCTTGAAATTGATTTTGGTGTTTCACTTGAAGGCGGAAGTTTCATTAACAGTTTCAGGGGAAGTGGAGCAGGCGGTTACTTTACCTTCTGCCTGGGATTCTAAAGATTCGGTCTGAAATCTAACCGCCAAGAATATCAACGATGAGGCCTTTAATCTCGTTGATTCTGGCAAGGGTATTCAGATTTTTCCTTTGGGTCATAAGTGTGTCGTATACAAGGCTGTCTAGTTTCTGGTTCAGAATTGATACGGCCACTTTTGGATCTTTGGGAGATGGAATATCACTGTATTTTGAAAAAACCTGATTTACGCGTACATTCTTGAAACCACGCTGTTGTTTTATCTGCACATTGTAGTTGTTTGCCACAACAAAGGTAATAAAATCTTTTACAGTTTTTTTGAACTTATTTATGTTCTCGAAAGAAGGGTCTTCGGCAAGGTCATTTCCTGCAAGATCAACGGCGTCTTTTAAATAAACTACAGTTTCATCAAAAGAAAGATTCTGCACCTCAGGTGGAAGTCCGGCTTTTGAAAAAGAAAATTCTTCCTGAGCAGGTTCTTCTTTAAGGAGTTTTGAAAAGGCGCCTTTTTTTACCTTTGAAGCGGCATCTTTTTTATCTGTCTTTGCTAGAGGATTTGAAGAGTTCTGGACCGAGGCGTATAAAAATGAATTGGAAACCTGGTCAATTTCGTTCATGAAGCGCTAACCTTGCGGCGGATAGATTTTCCTGTAAGGAATTCTGAACTGAGCTGATCATAACGGGCGTCGTCTTTTACGGCAATACAGTGACCGTGGAAAACAACATTTTCATCAAGCTGGATGGAACGGGCAAGAACATCCCCAACAACTGCAGAAGATGAAAGAAGTTTTACGCTTTCTTTTACGGTAATGTCACCGATTACAATTCCGCCAACAATAATTGATTTGGCAGTAATGTTTCCCTTAATGCGGGCAAATTCACCAATCTGCACATTTCCGTCGGTTTCAAGGTTTCCGCAAAGATCACCGTCAATACGAATTGAACCGCTGATTTTCATGTCGCCATTAATGGAAGAACCGGGGCCGATAATTGTGTTGATTGAAAAGTCATCAAGTCGGAGAGCCATATTTACCTACTTGTACAGTTTTACGTTGATATATTTTGCCGGATCAACTACGTCTGAACCAATGTGAACTTCGTAGTGCAGGTGAGGTCCTGTTGAAAGACCAGTGTTACCGATTGTACCAATTACCTGACCCTGCGAAACGGTTTCACCGCGGGTAACGCGAGTTGTGTTCATATGAGCGTATCGTGTATAAATACCGTGTTTGTGCTTGATAATAACAAAGTTACCAAAGGAAGCATCATAACCAACGTTTACAACCTGACCGGAAGCAGTGGCTACAATAGGGTCTCCTGAACGCCAGGTAGAGAAGTCCAATCCCTTGTGGATGTACCAGTAACCTTTAATGGCGTGTACTGTTGGTCCGAAAGCCTGAGAAATATGGGCATTGGCGGCTTTTACAGGCCAGATGGATGGGATTTCTGTAAAGAGGTTCTGCTGTGTTTCAAGCATTTTACCAATCTGTTCAATTGGCTGAACGGCGTTTTCCAAGTAACTTGTAAGTTCTTTAATGTCTGTAACTTCCCGGGCCGAACCGTCTACAATTTCACGGGTGTTGAAAAGTGCAGAAAGATCGGAATTGGAAAGGGTTGAAGGAACGTTGCTTGTAGTTTCGCTGATTCCCAGAATTGAAAGTGACTGGGAAAGACTGGCCTGGAATCGTTTTGCGGCCTGGAAAAGATTTGCATTTTCGTCGCGAAGTTCATCAAGGCTGGCAAGAGTTTCACGGTTCTGGTTCTGGAGGCTTAAGATTTCGCTGTTGGCAGAAAGGGAACGTCGGTTGAAGTACAGGAAAGATGAAACAAGTCCAACAATGATAATGGCGCCCAGCATAAGTGAAAAAATGTTTGTCTGAAAGTTGATTACCTTGCTCTGAGAGTGAGGTACAATCATAATGGTGAGCTTGGAATTGAACAGATGGAAGATAGATGAAAAAATCCGGCCAATACCGCGGAAAAGCCCGCCGACGCCAGAAAGAATTACAGAGACAAAATTTTTTTCATACTTTTTGTATGCACGTTTTGACAAAAAGATCCACCCATATTTTGTTATAAAATATTTTACGTATTATAGCACATTAAAAAGGGGAATTCAAACTTCTATACAACTTCTAAACAAAAATTATTTCTTCTTCCAAAGTAAAGCCGAACTTCTGAAAAACCACTTTTTTTATGTGATCTACAAGGGCTTTTACATCTGCGGCAGTTGCATTTCCAGTATTGATGATGAAATTTCCGTGAAAATCGGCCACTTTAGCACCGCCAATGGCAAATCCTTTTAAGCCTGCTTCATCAATAATTTTCCCGCTTGGTTTACCAAAATCATGGTTGTTCTTGAAAACAGAGCCGGCGCTTGGGAATTCAAAATGCCCTTTGCTTTTTCTTTCGTTGATGTAAAATCTGTTTTTTTCTTCGATGGATTCAGGGGAAACACCGGTAGCAGAGGCCTTAAAGGTGGCAGAAAGCACAAGTTTTGTTCCATCATTGAAAGGGGATTTTTTATAGGCCCAGTGAGTGGCATCAAAAGCGTAGGATTTTACTGCAAGGTCCTTCAGATCAAGATAAGTGGCACTTTCCAGAATGTCGGCAATTTCTACTTCAAAACAGCGGGCGTTCATAAAAACTGCACCTCCTGTTGTGCCTGGAAGACCGGCAAAGGTTTCAAAACCGGAAAGTCCATGGTATTTTGCAAAAGTAGTGAATGAGGAAATGGTAACACCAGCCTGGCAGGTTACAAGGTTGCCATGGACATCAATTTTATTCAGATTTTTTGTACAGATAATGGTGCCTGGAAATCCGTCGTCAGAAAAAACAAGATTGCTTCCGCCTCCAAGAATATAAAAGGCTTCATTGTGGGAACGGCAGTGAGAAATGGCTTCTGTAAGCTCATCAACCGTGGCAGGCAAAAGGAAGTTTCTGGCAGGTCCGCCAATCTTAAATGTGGTATGACGGGAAAGAAGTTCGTTTGAAAGACAGTTTTCCATAAAATGATTGTAGCTTATTTTGAAAATATTACCAATCCTATAATTAGGGGGACTTTTTGCCTAAATTGATGTAAAATCAACCTTAGGTGAACCAATGGCAGGACTTTCCCAGAAGCAGACCGCATCTCAAAAACAGATTCAAAAGCTTTCTCAAACCCAGATTCAGGCGGTAAACTTTCTTGCCATGTCGTCCAGAGACCTTTCCCGGGAGATTTACAGAATTGTTGATGAAAATCCGGCTCTGGAAATTGTTCGTTCCCCAAGCACAGTAGATTCCGATACCTACAATAAAATGCTGGAAAATTCCGAAGATGACAGGGAAACACTTCAGGAACATCTTCTGTCCCAAATAAATGCCATGGCTTTGTCGACTGATGAAAATGCGGTATGTACGGCACTTATTTACAATCTGGACAAAAACGGCTGTTACGGAAACATGCTGGATCCAAAAACACTTCTGGATAAAAGCCGTCCTGTTCAGGATGAAACCATGCTTGAAAAATGCATGAAGGTGGTTCAATCCTGTGATCCTATGGGCTGCTGCTGTAAAAATCTTGAAGAAAGCCTTTTGGTGCAGGCAAAACTTACTGGGCAAGCCGATGAAATCACCTTGTTTTTGCTGGAGGGCCATCTGGAATTTCTGGATCCGCCTCTTGTGGACCGCATTGTTAAAAAACTTACAAACTATGTGAACGAAATGGCAGGCCAGGCCTTTGGAAAGAAACTTCCTTTTGAAAAAAAAGATGTAAATGAGGATTCCGTTCAAAAAGCCCTTAATTATATTCTGAAACTGAATCCTAATCCTGCTAGAGATTTTTCTTACGACAGCACGGGCCGTTCTCTCCAGGCTCCCGATGTGGCAGTTAAAGTGGAAAAAGTGGAAGGCCAGATTTATTCCGACGATTTTGAAAAAGGACTTGTAGCCGCAAAAGGCAGTTTTCATTTTCAGGTAAAATATGCCAACGGAGATTTACCGGAAGTGCGTATTAGCCGGGCTTTTTTGAAAAAATCGGGAAATGCGGAAATGGATGCCTACCGTGAAAAATATTATCAGAAGGCCGTGGAACTTATGAATAGCCTGGCTTTCCGGGAAAGTTCTGTAATCCTTCAAAGCTGCGCCATAGTGAAAAATCAGCTGGAATTTTTTGAAAAAGGGCCAGGTCACGTTCTGCCATTAACCCGTCGGAAAATTGCCGCCCTGGTAGGAGTGCATGAATCAACTGTTTCAAGATTTTCAGGAAAGCATAACGGCAAATTTTTCCAGACCGACTTTGGCACTTTTCCAGCCGCCTACTTTTTTCCATCGGCTCCATTAAAAAGCGGTGTTTCCGCAGAAGCAATTAAGTTTGAAATCAAGGCCATTTTAGATAAGGAACCAGGCCTTTCCGATGCAAAACTTGAACAGAAGCTTCTGGAAAAAGGCATAAAGATTTCAAGGCGCACCGTAGCAAAATATCGTCTTTCCATGGGCCTTAGAAATTCCTTCGACAGAAGATGATTTCTGGACTTAAGTGATTATAAAGGCAGTTCTCCGCTGAAACAGATAAGTCCGTTTGGATCGTTGCACCAGCCTTTGGGCGTTGTAAAGTGAATTTTCTGTCGGGGATATTTCATGATTTTTCCAGGTTTATGGATTTTTAATTCTAGTTAAAAAAAAAGACTGCCGCAAGGAGGCAAAACGGCAGTCTTTAAGGAGTCTAAAAAAATCATAAGCTACATTGTATCTGCTAAAACAACAAACAACCCCCAAAAAGGTTACAGATTTTAGAAAAAAAAAGTGAAAAAAGTGAAATTTTTTCAGAAAATAAATTAATTATCTCTTTTTTCTTGACATAACTGAGTGTAAAAAGTATGATTTGTATAACTTTTACAACAAAACCCTGCAAATCCCCATGAGGAGGACGAAAAAGTGAAAAAAACTCCAAAAGGAAAATATGCCTGGACAGCCACAGTTGGTGAAAAAGGACAGATTGTAATTCCAAAACAGGCCAGAGAACTTTTTGATATTAAACCTGGCGACACCCTTCTTATTATGGGAGATGAAAAACGGGGTATGGCAATTCCACCAACAAGCATGTTTGCTCAGGTTGCAGCTAAGATTTTTGTAGATATAGAAGATTCAGAAACGGAGGAAAATGATGAATAAGGTTTTATCCATTAACAATCTTTGCAAAAAATATCCTGCTTTCACATTGGATAATGTCAGCTTTTCCATGGAAGAAGGATCTATTATGGGCTTTATTGGACGAAACGGGGCCGGTAAAACAACAACAATAAAATCTATCCTGAATATGGTTCATCCTGATTCGGGGGAAGTGGTTTATTTTGGAAAAACTCTTGCAGGTAACGCTGATGAAGTAAAACAGCTTATTGGCTATGCTCCTGGCGGCATCAATTATTATCCTATGAAAAAGCTTTCTAAAATCACCGAAATTACAAAAAGCTTTTATCCGGAATGGAACGACGAACTTTACGAAAAATACATGGCCGCCTTCAAACTGGATGAAAATAAACGGCCAAAAGAACTTTCTGAAGGCATGAAGGTAAAATACAATCTGGTACTGGCCTTGAGTCACGGAGCCAAACTTTTGATTCTGGACGAGCCAACTTCCGGCCTGGATCCTGTTTCCCGGGACGAACTCCTTACAATATTTGAAAAGCTGGCTGCAAAAGGAACAAGCATCCTCTTTTCAACCCACATTACCAGCGACCTTGAAAAATGCGCCAGTCACATTACTTACATCAAGCAGGGAAAAATTGTAGACAGTGCCACAAAAGAAGATTTTATTTTGCATCAGGGCGGCGGCTCACTGGAAGATATTATGGTGCGCCTGGAAAAAGTGGAAATCGACCTGTAACCTGCTTTGGAGAAAACTATGAACAAACGAATAACTTTATTAAAAAAAGAGATGAGCCTTACAGCTCTTCCAATTTCCTACATTTTTATTGCTTTCGGACTGATGGCCTTTATTCCAGGTTATCCAATCGTCCTGGGAGCTTTCTTTGTGTGCCTTGGAATTTTCCAGACTTTTAACAGCGCCCGTGAAGCCGGAGACATTTTTTACACTGCAATGCTTCCTGTAGAAAAATGCGACGTAGTTAAATCAAAATATGCTTTTGTTGCATTGATTGAAGTGCTGGCCTTTATTCTGATGGTACTTATTACCATTCTTCGCATGACAGTTCTTTCAAATGCAGAACCATACCTGCAGAATCCTCTTATGAATGCAAATTTGGCCTACCTTGGCTGGAATCTTCTGGTTTTTGCATTCTTCAATATGATTTTTCTTGGTGGATTTTTTAAGACTGCCTATAAACTTGGAGTGCCTTTCCTGTGGTCAGGAGTTGCCGTTTTTGTGGTAATAGGACTTGGAGAAAGTCTGCCTCATTTCCCGGGACTTCAGGATTTGAACAGCACCACTTTTGCCAGCAGTCAGCTTTATGTTCTGGCCGCCGGCATTGTGGTTTATGTTGGGGGAACTTTCCTCAGCATGAAAAAATCAATCGCTCGCTTTGAAAAGATTGATCTGTAAACCTGATTAAAGTTCTTTCAGTTCGTATTCACGGCTTCCAATACCAATTTTTTCGCCGTGGATAAGAACAGTTTCCCATTCAACATTAGGGTGGTTGTTTTTCCAATGATCACCCATTTCTTTGAATCCAGGTTTTCTGAGATTTTTAGCAAGGTCGCCGTTTGGTGTTGGCTGAACCTTGCGGCACAAATCAACACAGGCCTGATCAAGAGCAACAGGATCAAATGAAGCAAGCATTCCAATATCCGGAAGAATTGGAGCACCGTTTTCCTGGTGACAGTCGCAGTTAGGTGAAACATCAACAATAAGGCTGATGTGGAAATTTGGTCGGCCGGCAAGAACAGCTTTTGAATATTCTGCAACACGAACGTTCAGGTCTTTGGCAGAGTTATTTTCACGGAAGGCAATGGCATCAAAGTTACAAGCTCCAATACAGCGTCCACAACCAAGACAGTTGTCGGCGTTGATGCTCATCTTCTTTTTCTTTTCATCAAAAACAAATCCGTCGTTGGCACACTGTTTTGCACAAAGACGGCAGCCACGGCACATAAGTGGATCAATTGTTGGTTTACCTGTAGCGTGCATGTCTTTTTTACCGGCACGTGAACCACAGCCCATACCAATGTTTTTCAAAGCACCGCCAAATCCCATTTCTTCATGGCCTTTAAAGTGGTTCAAACTGATGAAAATATCGGCATCCATAACGGCACGTCCAATTTTTGCGGTTTTGCACTGTTCTCCGCCTTCTATCGGAACTTCAATATCATCTGTTCCTTTAAGTCCGTCTCCAATAATAATAGGACAGCCTACAGTGAGGGGAGTAAATCCGTTCTGCCAGGCGCATTCAAGATGTTCAAGGGCGTTTTTGCGGTAACCAGGATAAAGAGTGTTACAGTCAGTGAGGAATGGTTTTCCGCCAAGGCTTTTTACAATATCAACAACAACACGAACAAAATTTGGGCGAAGGTAACTGATGTTTCCAAGTTCACCAAAATGCACTTTGATTGCAACAAATTTTCCTTCCATGTCCAGCTTGTGGATACCGGCTTTTCTAATAAGATTTTCAAACTTCTTTGGAATAGGGATTCCGTACATTGGAGTTGTAAAATCTGTAAAATATACTTCTGGTTTTGCCATTTTGGTCTCCTGTTATGCAATCCATTATAATCCATTGTGATAGAGGATTGTACAAAAAAACTCTAAATAAATTGAATGAAAAATCAAACAAAGTGATATAAAATAAAGATATGGAAAATACTAACCTCTCTGAAATTGAAAAAGAACGACTTGAAGAAATTAAGGAACTGCTTAAACGCATGCCTTTGGAAGAAAAAGTGGGCCAGATGCTCCACGAAAGTATGGGCTCCCCATCAACGGGAATTCCTCCTTACAACTGGTGGAGTGAAGGACTTCACGGTGTAGCCAGAACTGGAAACGCAACAGTTTTCCCTCAGGCTATTGGTGTTGCCGCCAGCTTTGACCGGGAAATGGCCCGCCAGCAGTACGACCTGATTTCTACTGAAGCCCGTGCCAAATACAACGAAGCCCAGAAACGTGGAAACCGATCACAGTACTGCGGACTTACTTTCTGGACACCAAACGTAAACATTGTACGTGATCCACGATGGGGACGTGCTCAGGAAACTTACGGAGAAGATCCTTATCTTACTTCGGAAATTGGTGTTGCAGCCGTAAAAGGGCTCCAGGGCGATGATCCAGACAATCTTAAAACTGCTGCCTGTGCCAAACACTATGCCGTTCACTCAGGACCGGAAGCAGGCCGCCACGTAGACAACGTAAAACCTACAAAAAAGGATCTTTGGGAAACTTATCTTCCGGCCTTCAAAGCCCTGGTTGATGCCGGTGTAGAAAGTGTTATGGGTGCCTATCAGCGTGTATACGATGAACCTTGTAACGGAAGCAAATTCCTTTTAAAAGATATTCTCCGGGAAAAATGGGGCTTCAAAGGTCATGTTGTAAGTGACTGCTGGGCCGTCCGCGACTTCCACGAAAATCACAAAGTTACAAAAACTCCTGCCGAAAGTGCAGCCCTTGCCATCAACAATACCTGTGATTTGAACTGTGGTTGTACTTATCACGCCGCTCTGGATGCTGTTCGCCAGGGACTTTTGACAGAAGAAACAATCGACGCATCCCTTACCCGCCTTCTTATGACTCAGATGAAGCTTGGTATGCTGGACAGCCCTGAAAAATCTAAATGGGGTAAACTGGGCCTTAAAGATGTTGATACAGCCGAAACCCGTGATTTTGCCCGCCGCATGGCAGAAGATTCCATCGTAATGCTTAAAAACGACAACAATCTTCTTCCGCTTAAAGGTGATAAAAAACACATTCTGGTAATGGGACCTGCCGCCGCCAGCATGAAAGTTCTTCTTGGAAACTACTACGGACTTAACAGCCGGATGGTAACTATTCTGGAAGGCGTTATTGGCGCTACAAAAGACAATGCTGAACTGGTAGTTGATTATCATCCTGGTGTTGGCATGTACAACGATTCAAAACAGCGTGGATGGACTGTAGGTATGGCCCAGAACAACGACGTAGTTATTGCCTGTTTTGGAATTGACGGCATGATGGAAGGTGAAGAAGGTGACAGTGTTGAATCAACAAAAGGTGACCGTGATGCAATTGAACTGCCTTCTTATCAGCTGGATTACCTGCGGGCAGTAAAAGAACGTGGAACTCCTGTAGTGCTTGTTGTAACTGGTGGTGCTGCCATTGCCTTCCCTGAAGACATTGCCGACGCCATTTTGCACGTGTGGTATCCTGGAGAAGAAGGTGGAAATGCCGTAGCCAACGTAATCTTTGGAAAGGTAAATCCAAACGGACATTTGCCAGAAACTTTCCCTCGCGCCACAGCAGACCTTCCTGATTTTGCTGACTACAACATGAAAGGCCGAACTTACCGCTACATGGAAAAAGAACCTTTGTTCCCATTCGGATTCGGGCTCAGCTACACAAAATTTGAATTCAGTAATGCTGCTGTAACCGGTACAGGAACTGATCTTGTTGTAAAAGCAAAAATTACCAACAAAGGTGATGTTGCCGGAAAAGATGCTGTTCAGCTTTATGTACGAAAAGTAAACCGCACAGAAGACGATCCATTTTTTACACTGCGAAACTTTGCAAAGGTGAATGTTGCTGCAGGAGAATCAATGGGCATTGCCTTTAATTTGAGTGCCGCAGATTTTGAGACAGTTAATGCTGAAGGTGAAAGAGTTATTGTTCCTGGTGAATATGAAATCATCATTGCCGATGCAGTTCCAACAGAACGATCAGCAAAACTTGGAGCTTCAAAACCAGTTAGTGTTAAGGTAACTCTGTAATTATTCTTCGATAACCCGCTTGGTGCGCCATTTTCCGCTCATCCAGCGGGCTATCATTGCTACACCGCGGCCCAGTTCATCTGCCATTGTTCCCATGAATACACCGGCAACACCGAGGCCAAAAATAATTCCGCAGGTATAGCCAACGCCAATTCCAATAATCCACATTGAAATAAGTCCCATTGCTACCGGGAACATTACGTCACCTGCAGATTTAAGGCTGTTTACCAGAATAAGGTTTGTGGTGCGGCCAATCTCCATGAAAATACCAACAATCAGAACGCCTCTTGCAAGAACAATTACTTCAGGGCTTGCACCAAAGAGTTTCAGTGTCCAAGGGCAGATAAGACAGTTTATTGATGCAATAACGATGGCAACAGGAATACAGATTTTTACCTGGCGGAAAACTTTCTTGTAAGCTATATCGAATTTTCCGGCTCCAACAAGGTGACCTGTTACAATAGCGGTGGCCATGGCAACTGAGTTTGAGAAAATTACAGAGAAGCTCATCAATGTGTTTCCAAAAACTTTGGCATTTACTGCGTCGGTGCCCATAACGTTTACAAAAGAGAAAAGAACCAGCTGTGCCAGAGTATAAGCCATGTTTTCGCCGGCAGTAGGAACACCAATCTTCAGTTCTTTGAACAAAAGGGCAGTTGGGAATGGGCGGAGAGTTTTCAGGCTCAGCTTACCAATTTTCAGGCGGTAGAAAAGAACAAGGGCTACAATAATGGCAACAAAGCGGGCAAAAATTGTGGAAATAGCAACGCCGCTAACACCAAGTCCCAGGTAGGACAGTGGGCCGTACAGGAAAAGCCAGTTTCCAATAATATTGAACAGGTTTACAAGAATGGAAATGTACATGCCCATTTTAGGATAACCGTTACAGCGGAGAATCTGTGAAAGAACGGCAAAACCGGCATTCATAAAGAGACAGGCACCTACAATCTTCATGTAGCTTACAGAATCGGCCATCATGTCGGCAGGTACTTTCAAAAAGCCCAGGAAAAGCTTTGAAAAACCGAAAACAATTACCGAAAGCAGAACACCCAATGCCATGTTGAAAACAAAGCTGAGAGTGTAAATCTGGTTCATTTTATCTACTTGTTTTGCGCCAAGATACTGGGCAACAATAACGTTTGTAGCGCTGGCAACAACGTTGAACATAATAAGAAAAACCATTAAAAGCTGGTTTGCATTTCCTACAGCTCCAACGGCCAGGTCGGAATAGCGTCCCAGCATAACTGTATCAACATTGTGTAGAAGGATATTCAAAAGAAATTCAATAAAAATAGGCCAGGCAAGTGTTCTGATGTGTGTATTTTCATCAATAACGATTTCTTTACGGTTTTTCATAAGTTTACACTATCACTTTGATATGAAAGAAAATTGCTTAATTGTAGATTTAAATTGTATTTTCCTCAATTTATAGAAAAAAAAGGTTTCGGATTGGAGAATTATCATTTAATATGGTGGCATGGAAGTATTCTCTCCTTCGCACAATATGATGCTGGATGATGACAAGGAATTTTTCTCAACGGAAACAAACGATGAACTTAAACGCATGGTTTATCACGACACTATTACCGGTTACTACAACTGGGCTTATATGTGGCGTCGCCTTATTGAACAGATGAATAATCATACTCTTGTATATGGATTTGTTCACTTTAATGTAAAAGACATGAAGATGCTCAACGATATGTACGGTCATTATGAAGCAAGCAATCACCTTACAAAAATCTGCATTGGAATGGAAAAGGCCCGTAAAGAAGGGTGGGTCTACCATGCTTGCCGCTGTGATAACGATAATTTTGCCATGATGATTAAAGCCATGCCGGAAGAAGAAACCATTTTCCGTCTTGCCGAATTCTTTGAAAGTATTGCACATCCCGATATAAATCCTGAATATACTGTTTACTACCGCTGTGGAGTTGTTTCTGCCGAAGATGCAATTATCAGCGATATCCGCGTAGCAGACTATGCTAAATTTGCCCAGAATCTTGGACAGAATAGTCTTAGAACAGACATCAATTTTTATACAAGTGAAATGTACAATAAAGAGGTTTTTGGTAAAAATCTCATTGCCTATCTTGATGAGGCCATTTCCAAAAAGGAAATCATGGTTTATTACCAGCCTAAATACGACATTCACAGCGAAAAGATTGTGGGCGCCGAAGCACTGGTAAGATGGAACTACAAACATGAAGGCTTTCTTTCACCGGCCGAGTTTATTCCGATTTTTGAAAGTAACAATATCATTGGCAAGCTGGACATGGAAATCTTAAAAATGGTTTGTGCCTGTATTTCAAACATGCTTAAGATGGGCATAAAAGTTGTTCCAATCTCTGTAAACCTTTCCCGAATCCGCCTTAAAAATCCCCACTTAAAGGAACATCTTATCCGTGTAATCGACAGTTTTAATATTCCTCACAAGTACATTGAGTTTGAGCTTACGGAAAGTGCAGCTTACAATGATGATAAAGCTATGGTTAAGCTTTTCAACGGCCTTCATGAAGAAGGATTTAAAGTTTCTCTTGATGATTTTGGTACTGGTTATTCATCACTTAGCGTTCTGCGGAATGTTCCTATGGATACCCTGAAAATTGATAAAAGCTTTGTTGATGTAATTAATCTTGAAAATACAGATTCCCGTGAAGATCTTTTGCTGAAGGATATTATTATTATGGCAAAACACCTTGGATATGTTTGTCTTGCGGAAGGTGCCGAAGAAGAATACCAGGTGAATTTCCTGCGGGATGCCGGTTGTGATATTATCCAGGGCTATTATTACAGCAAACCCCTTCCAGAGGCTGATTTTGTAGAAAAGCTTAGAAGGGGCGAATAGAAAAGTTTCAGTTATCTTGAAATATTTCTAGAACTTTGCTTTGCGGAGGCGAACCTGTTCAATGTCTTCGCAGAAGAGCTGACGAAGGTCTGTGAGTCCCAGAGCCATAAGAGCCATACGGTCAATACCGATACCCCATGCTGCAACAGGTACATCAACACCCATAGCCTTTGTAACTTCTGGACGGAAGATTCCTGAACCACCAAGTTCGAACCATCCAAGAACAGGATGTTTGATATGAACTTCGATTGAAGGTTCTGTGAATGGGAAGTAACCAGGAACGTATTTAACGTCTGTAGCACCGGCAATTTCAACGGCAAACATTTCAAGCATACCAAGAAGTGTTTTAAGGTTTACGTCTTCACCAAGGATAATACCTTCAGTCTGGTAGAAGTCTGAAAGGTGAGTGGCGTCTACTTTGTCGTAGCGGAAACAGCGGGCAATACCAAAGTATTTTCCAGGGATTTCAGCTTTGTGGAGCTGGTGTGCAGAAAGTACAGTTCCCTGTGAGCGCAGGATAAGGCGGCGTGTGAATTCATTGTCGAAAGAATAGTTCCAACCGCGGCTTCCAGAGTTTCCACCGTTTTCGTGAACGGCTTTTACATTTGAAAGATATGGTTCTTCAATTGATTTTGCGTGAGTTGGGTTTTTAAGACGATAAACGTCGTGAATATCGCGGGCAGCGTGGAACTGTGGCATGAAAAGTGCATCACCGTTCCAGAATTCTGTTTCTACGAGAGGTCCGTCGAATTCCTGGAATCCAAGTGAACAGAGCTTGTCTTTTACTGATTCAAGGAACTGAACGTAAGGGTTTGTGCGTCCCTGAATCATACGTGCAGGTGGAATAGAAATGTTGTATCCGCGGAAAGTTCCGTTTTTCCATTCTCCTGAAGCAAGCATTTTTGGTGTGATTTCACCAATTTCGTTACCTGTAACACCAGATTTTTTAAGTTCATCGGCAACTTTTTTGTAGGCTTCAACAAGCTTGTATACTACAGTTTCACGTTCAATGATTTTGAAAGGAGAATCTGCGGCACCACGTTTTTTTGCAAGAGTAGCCATAGCTTCCTGTTCTTCGGCAGAAAGCTCTGCTTTGTCCAAAGTAAGTTTTTCTTTTGCTTTTGCAAGAAGCTTTGAAACAACTGAAAGGCGTGCAGGAAGTTCTTTTCCAGTGTATTCAGCTTTCTTTTCGGCGTTCATTTTTACAATGCCGTCTTTTGCAAGTCCACCGAAAGCAGAACCAATGTCTTTCTGCTCTACACCAATGGCACTGGCTACTTCAGGAAGAGTGTGAGCACCGTTTTCTTTAAGGTAATTAATCATGCGTTCTTCAACAGTACCTGTTTCTGCAAGTTTTTTACCCATTTCAGTGATTTCAAAGAATGTATGTGGTGTGCGTTTAATTTCTTTAAGGAGTTCTTTTCCGCCAAGCCAAGAGAAAGCCTGGTTAGCATGTCCTTCCTTATAATCCAGTTCTTTCTGGAGTTTTTCAGAAGTGAGTTCATCCTTGTCTGAGTATTTCAACAGAACTTTAATTTCAAGAGGATGAAGATTTTTGATTGTGTTTTTAATATCCATTTTTTAAACCTTAGAACAAAAAAAATTGGAGCCGAAACGCTATGGTTCCGACTCCATTTTACTATATTTCAAAGAAATATTGAATACTAGCGAGTGAATTTAATGTATGAAACAAACTGAGTTCTTCTCATACCTTTTTTGTCTTTGTAGTTTTTTGTACGGTCAATGCGTGTTTTTACGTAGCGGGAATAAACAGTCTTTGCTTTTGTAACACCATCGGCTGTGTATTCTTTTGCCTTCATAAAGTCTTCAAGACAGGCAATGGCTGTGTTCAAAGCTTCACCTTCGTCAAAACTAGACATGTATGTGTCGTAGTAAACAATCAGTTCGTCGTAAAGTGGTTTGTATTCAAAGAAAATTGATGCATTCATATCGGCAAGATGCTGATCTTCCGGTGTAACAATTACCGAAGAAAGTTTTTCATTATCGATGAACTGGTTTCTTTCCAAAGTTTCTTTTGGATCAACATATGCATCAGGTGAAGTCTGAGCAAAAACAAATCCTGTGAGTGTAAGAAGAGCAAGAACTGCAAAAATCTTTTTCATTTTTTTCCTCCGTGAAAGATATTAAAAATATGGAAAATCTCCAAAAAATCTAAAATCTCGTATATTCTATTATTCTACCCGATTCCATGAAAAAATCAAGTTTAATCACATATTTTCCACTGTCCACACCAAGGAGAGGCTGGTCTCGAATAAGCAGACGGCCTGTAATCTCTTTAGGTTTGTTTTTAATCACCTTGCGGTAGTAATCGCGAACGGCATTTTTGGCACAATCGGCGGCTGCTTCCTGAATTCCTTCAAATCCTTTTGAAAAACTTCCATAACCCTTTCCCGAAATTGATTTATTGCTTATGGAGGCCCAGAGATTGTATTTTTGAATCTGATTTTCCGTGCGTGTAAAATCTACCCAGGCGTTCAGGCGGCTTTCTTCAAGCCATGGTGATGAATAGGTGATTTTGTCGTCGGCAGAAAGAGATTGGATTGGAGTAAGCTCAAAATATTCTTCCACGCCCCGGGTTTTGTCGGAAGGAGTGTAGGAAAATTCCCAGCCGTAAACCATGCCCTGAATCAAATAGGGAGCCACTTTTTTCATGCTTTTGATAGGATAATCGTAAGGACCGGCCTCAAGATCGGCGGCTTCCGCAGAACCAGGATAAGCGTCCAGTCCGGCCCAGAGACACAGGCGGATATGTTCTACCACGGAAGGTGTGTCTTTTGCCGAAAGGAGGGAAGATCCTGCCAGAAAAATGGCTGCAGAAATAACAAGTGCCTTTGCCATGGGGATCTTCTTTTTCATCATCTTCCTCTCCACACTTTTAATGGCTTAATGCCCATGCGGATTCTAATGTAAAGCCAGGCTCCCAAAAATCCGTAAAGGTGGGCCATGTGAGCAACGTTTCCTCCCCGGCCCAAAAACTGTGATCCTGCTTCAATAATTGCATAAACCAAAACCAGTATAGGGGCAGGAACAGGAAGTATTCCCCAGATGTAGATAATTGATCTTGGGAAGAAAACTGCGTAAGTAAAAAGAATGGCGTAAAGTGCACCGCTGGCTCCCATCAGGAACACCATTGGCTGATTTGTAAAATAATAGGTTATAAAGGAAAAAAGTCCGCTTAAAAATCCTGTTACAAGATAAAGGCAGAGAAATTCCTTGCTGCCAAGACCTCTTTCCAGATTAAGGCCGAAAACAAGGAGACCAAGCATATTGAAGAAAAGATGCTGCCAGTTTCCGTGAACAAACATGTAAGTAATAAACTGAAAATAGTAATGACCACGGATTACAAAAATGGGATTCATAGCCAGATAGTACGGCAATTCGGCAAAATACGAGGTGAAAAAAAATACTGCAATGTTTATAAAAATGAGAATGAGAGTTGCGTTTTTGTAAGTGTATTTGAATGGTTTTCTAAGTAAATTACTCATCAGAAACAAGAGTTTCGGTTGTATCAAAAGGATCGAAATAAGTAATCTGGTTTCTTCCGTTGCGTTTTGACATGTAAAGTCCCATGTCGGCCTGATTTACAAGGTTCTTTGGAGATGAAACCGGATTGTCTACAATATCGAAAACTGAGATACCGCCGGAAATAGTAACATGAAGATGCAAGTCTTTGTAACGGAAATCGTATTTTTCAATTGTTGAACGAATTCGTTCTGCTACAAGATATGCTTCTTCTTTATTAGTATCGGACAAAAGTACGGTAAATTCTTCACCACCATAACGGGCAGCAATGTCGTTGTCCCGGAGGCTGGATTTTATAAGGTTTGCTACAGAAATAAGAACAAAGTCACCGCAATCATGTCCGTAAGTATCGTTGAACTTTTTGAAGAAGTCGATGTCGAACATAAGGATGGCAAGGTTTTTATTCTGTGTAGTAGCGTAGTCAATTTTTTCGGTAAGCTGATTGAAGAAGAAATATTTCAGCTTAAGGTGGGTCATCATGTCGGTAGAAGATTTTTCCAGAAGGGAAGCATTGTTGATGGCTACAGAAGCCAAAGATGCAATGTTCATAATCTGAGTTTTTTCGTAATCAGTGTAGGAAACATCGTTTTCAATGGCAATGCGTTCCAAAAGCAGCAGGATTCCGTTCAGGTGATTGTTCTGAATAAGTGGAACTACAAGGCTTGGATCAAATTTTGAAAGAACATCCAGTGCCTGGCAAGGACCAACCCGTTCCCGAAGATATTCCATTGTAACTGGAGTCTGTTCTTCCAGAAGAGCGTAAATAAGTGGAGATTCCCCCATAATGCGCATTTCAGGAGATTTTCGTTCGGTTGTAGCTGTTTCAAGGGTAAATGAGTCGCTGGAAATAAGATCACGTACAAAAATTTCGGCACCAAGAACATGCATCTGAGCCATACAAATATAACTGATTGATTCCAGCAAAGGTGAGAAGTTTAGAGTTGAACAGAAGGATTTAGCAATATCCAGCAACTGTTCCAGGTCATAGATACGTTTTTCATACTGGATTGACTGCTCAATAATGTCTTTTTCCTGAGCAAGCGTTGTAATCTGATTACTCATTCTAGTTGTTAATTTCCCCTGTACTGATTATAGCATAGTTTTTCATAATATCAAAGAAGATTTTCCAGGTAGGGAAAGTGCGTTCCAGGAAAGCAGTATTATCTTTGTTGCGGGATGACATAAGAAGCACCTTAAGGTTTTCAATGATTTCGCTGGAAGGTTTTTTAGCATCCTGTAAAATGTCGCCCAGGCACTTGTAAAGTGAATAAAGATTTGAAGTTTCGTCCTGAATAATCTTTTTTGCTTCGGCGTTGATTTCATTTACCATAGAAACCAGCTTTTTGTAGAAAGTCTGATCTTTTGCACTGTCTTTTACGTAGCTTTCAAGAACCGCAATACTGTTTTTCTGGCCTGAAGTAAAGGACTGTTCAAATTCTTCAATTGTTTCCATTCCGCTTAATGCACTGAAAACTGTTGATGAAAAGTTTGATTTATAATTCTGATTTGAAAAGAAACCTTCAATTACAAGGTCATTCAAAAGAGTTTTGATATTGTCGGTAATGTACATCTGGAAAAAGTTCTTCAGGATTTTCATTGGAAGGATCCACATGAAGGAAAGTGATGTATTTGCCTGAACAATTGCATTGGCCTGAGAATCGTAGTGAAGCACCTCGGACAGTGGATTTCCACCAAAAAGATTTGCAAGTTCTTCTTCAATGCGGGCATCCTGGAATTCGGTTTTGATTCGCTGTTCATCGGCCTTAAAATGCTCCTGCAAAAGGGTAGCAAATTCTGATCGGGGAGAACCTGAAATTGTAGCGCTTCTTGGATCATACTGAAGGTCTCGTTTAGCAATCTGAATAATGGCTTTAAGGTGTTCCGGTGTAAGAATGCGTTTAAGAACGTAGGAAATTTTACGGATATTGGAAATATAGCCCTCTGCTTTCTGATCGGAAAGATTGCCGTTACTTAAAATCTGGGCAAGGGCGACTACAGCGTTGGCATGTGCGTTTGTAAGATGGAAACTGCTCATCTGGAAGTAAAGGTCTTCGAGGGCGTTTACCATTTTTTCTACCGGTACTTCACGGTAGTTAGGTTTATAAGAAGGATTTGCGGCTTCAAAGTTATTGTCAAAAACCTGGAGGATTGGCAGAAAGTTGAAGTGACAGAAATCAACAAACTGACGGAGCTCCAGAATTTCACGGTCCATGTTCTTAAAAGCTTCAGAATTTAAAGCCCGAATAACCTGTTCCAGAACTTTTCGCTGGCTTTCATAAACACGGGAACCGCCCCCTTCTTCCATAACCTGAGCTTTTCGGTTTTCGTATGAAAGAGATTCTACCAGCTCCTGATCACTTGGACTGTAACCTGTCATAAGGAGCTGTGCTTCGAATCTTTTTTTTCGCGGAATATTATTGGAAGAAACGGTTACCATGAAAAGGTCATCCAAAGGACGAACGTTTTTGTAAAGCTGGAAAACTGCTTCTCCAAAGTTTGGCAGAAGATTACCATTTTTGTACAGCACAGGAGTATACATTTTCAGCGTAGCTTCCATCTTTTTTACCACCTGTTTTTTCTGGGCATCAGGAGAGTTACGCTTGAAAATTGATTCAAAAAGATTGGTAATAGTCTGCAGGAAACTCATGATTACATTCCGCCGTCTACTTCAATAACCTGTCGTGTAATATAAGCAGCACCTTCAGAAAGAAGGAAGGTTGCAAGTGCGCCAATTTCTTCTGGTTTTCCGGCTCGTTTCATAGGGATTGTTCCCATAATCATTTCATAAACGGCAGGATCAATAGCTTTTGTCATTTCAGTTTCAATAACACCAGGAGCAATGCAGTTTACTGTAACTCCACGGCCTGCAAGTTCAACGGCAAGAGCTTTTGTAGCACCAATAATACCGGCTTTTGATGCAGAATAGTTTGTCTGTCCGCGGTTTCCATCAACTCCGGAAATTGATGAAATAGTGATGATGCGTCCACCACGTTTGTTTTTGCGGCTGGCCATGCTCATTACCAGTGGGCTCAGAACATTGTAGAAACTGTCCAGGTTTGTGTGGATAACGTTATCCCAGTCATCGCCGCTAAGAGCAACGAAAGTGTTGTCCCGGGTAATACCTGCATTGTTTACAACTCCCCATAAAGTGCCGTGTTTTGCGGTCATTTCATCGAGTTTTGCTTTGCAGTCTTCACGGTCGGCTACGTTGAACTGAATAAGTTCTCCCTGTCCACCGTTATCGGTAATCATTTTAAGTGTTTCTTCAGCTTTTGCTTTGCTTCCATTATAGTGACAGATAACATAATATCCGGCTTTTGCAGCATCTACGGCAATAGCACGTCCAATTCCACCAGAAGCTCCGGTTACAAGTACTTTTTTGTCTTCGTTCATTTAATTCTCCAAAATATTAATAAATTATAGTTCAAAAAGAAGGCTTTGTTTAGTCCTTAAAAAGTGCGTGAATATCTTCAGTTTCCATTACAGTGATTTTTGCAGTGGCGGCTGGAGTTTCATCACCAACGCGGGCATAAAGTGAGCAGATGTAACGGTAGATGTGAGTTTCTTCTTCCCGGTAGTCTTCTGCAATCTTCATCTGAATTGTGGTGTTGTTTTTAAGGTAACCAACATTTGCATTGAATTCCATAACGCTAAGGATAAATCCAGGAAGTGGATCACGGCCTTTTTCTTTGTTGGTAATACCGGTAAGTGCGGAAATGCCCTGTGCCATGAATTCAAAACCGGCCCATGTTGGAACACCGTCGGCTTCTTCTTCATAGAAAATACAGTCTTTTGTAATATCGTATTCACTGGTAATAGTGTGGTTTGCACCGTCATGCTGAGTTACTCTTGAAAGAAGGAACATTTTCCCTTTGTGAGGCAGCATCCAGATAAGGTCGTCGTGATCAATAAACTGTGGAATTGTACATACTTTATCCATTTTATACTCCAAATATTTACTCGTTTACGATGTTATATTCGTATTTTCTAAGATAGTTTGTAATACGGATATGATCGCTGGTAATCTCAATTTTTTCGATAAGTTTGTTTCCGCTCATAACTTTTCGAACTTCACCATCAGCTGTTTGTTCAGCGGTAAAAGTAAGTTTTGAAGCGGCGTAATTATTTTTAAGTGCATCAAAATTGTACCAGGCGTTCTGCAAGTCACAGATGATGTACTCAGGTTTAAGGTTTGAAGGGAAAAGGGCAGAATCTACGGAACATTCAAATCCATCAAAATAAAGATTTCCCATGCCTGCTCCAAAATCGTTGAAAAGCTGGATGTCGATGGAAGTTTCATCAGCAAAAACGTAGGCCAAAAGATTGAAACTCTGGTCGCCGAAAGTCATGCTCAAATACTGCTGACCATCAACTTCACCATTCATAAATGCAGGCTGCAGAATCTGAACCTTTTTAGTGTTTGTAACATAAACGGCATTTATATTATTTCCAGAAACTCCCCGTGAAGCGCAGGAAACAAGAAGAAGAGAAATCAAGGCAAAAACAAATAAGATACTTTTTTTCATAGGCAAATCTCCCGAATCAATCTTACCAGAAACTAACTTCTGTCGTAGAAGAAACTTCCAAAGTAGGCAGTAGTGAGTCCAATAAAGATTGAAAGTCCGATCATATGAACCGGAACGAAATTACTGAAGGCAAGGGCCCCAAAGGAAATGGCAGTTGTAACAAAGGACAAAAGGATGGCAAAAGGTTCCAGTGTCTGAGTTTGATCCAGTTCTTTGGAACGGTTTTCATTTTCTATCATGTAGATAATGTAGTCCAGGCCAAGTCCAAGCACCAGAATTACACCGATAATTGAGAAGAATTCCAGGTGGATTTTGGCCACAGAGAAAATGGCGTAAACCAGCAGAATAATGAGGAAAGGAATGGAAATGATTTTTAAGGCGTGTTTTGGTTTGTAAACAAAAATCAGCATGCCAAAAAGTGCAACGAAAGCCCCAATAAGGAAGTAAAGGATCAGACGTGTAAGGCGGTCCAGGTTTTCGCTTACGTCGGTAATTTCGTGGGCAAAGAAAACATTGTCGTCGAATTCTGCAATTTCCCGGAATCCCATAGGATTGTTTTCGAAGGTTGGCACAACCAGTGAATAGTATTTTCCGTTGATTTCACCTGCCCAGATATAGCCAAAGGCCTTCTGCACGTAATCAGGAACGTTTTCGCCTTCAATAGCGATGAAATCATTTTTTGTAGATTCAAACTGCTGGATCAAAAGTTCGGCGTCTTCAGGATCATAACCAAGGTATTCCATCTGAATGTCGGCATTTTCCAGAAGTTTAGCGCTGGCTTCCTTAGAAAGGCGCTGAGTTTTTTCAGAAGGAATGAAGGTACTTGTGCTCAAGTAAACTATTTTTTCACCATTTGCATTACGGTATTCATCAAGACGTTTTTTAAGAGCTTCTTCACGTTCCAGAGTTTCTTCTGCTGTATCACCCTGAACAATAAACCAACCGAAGGGCTGGAAACGAACTACGGTGCGGAACTCGGTTTCATCATCAAGAATGCGGCCTTCTACGGTGTAAAGATTGTCCAGTCGGTTATAGATGCTGGCATTTTTATGAAGGAAAAGAACCAGAAGGCTTGGAAGTACAAAGAAAAGGGCAACTACAATGCGGCCAATAAGTTTTTTGTTCCACCAGTCAGGCTTTTCCATTAGTTTTGTGAGACGGATTTTTCGGTCTTTTACAGGCATCTTGATATATGGATAGATGGCAACTGTTGTAAGGAAAGAGCTGGCCAGTCCTGCAATTGAGAAAAGACCCATCTGTTTAATCAGATTATATGGAGTGAACATCATTACAACGTAACACAAGATTGTACTGATTACCGAAAGGAGGAGACCTTTTATAAGGTGACTTCTGATCTCGCTTCCGTTGGCCATGTCTGTGTTGGCTTTCCAGTTAACGAAGTAATGAAGGCTGTAGTCGATACAAGAACCAATAAGTGAGGTTCCAAAAATCAATGTAAGAATGTGAAGTTTACCAAAAACGGCAAGAGTTGCGGCAATTCCTGTTCCCAAAGAAACTCCGATTGAAAGAACCGAAAAAGCAATAGGAACTGGTGAACGGAACACCAGGAACAGAATGATGATAACGGCAATCAGAGAAATGGCAGAAATAACCTTAATTTCAATGGCGGCGTCCAGGGAGTTTTTGTGGCTCTGGAAAGGGATTCCGGCGTAAACAATGCGTGTGGAATCATCTTCAAGAGGATTGCACAGACCGTAGATTTCGGTAACGGCGTTGTTTTTGCTGGCAAGGGCCGCACCCTGTTTGCTCAAACTGCCCTGAATCAAAACATACCAGTAACCGTTGTATTCAGCGGCAAGAACACCGTCTTTAATGCTCATGCTGGTTCCAGACTGCTGAAGCATTGTAAGGTATTTGTTCATGGCGTGGTCCTGAATAAGGAAAGGATCCTGGTCCAGTGTTTCCAAAGAAGTCATGTTGAAGGCGCCGTAAGCCTTGGCAAGTGCGTTTTCGGCAAAGGCCTGATCGCCTCCGTTAAGAATTTCAGTTGAGGTTTCTTCATCAAGGAGATTCCATCGGTATTTTAAAAGAAAATCTTCTACCGTGTTGTCCAGGCTGGACACATCAACATTGTAAATGAAGGAAGTAAAGTTTTCGCTGTCTTTAAGATGTTCGTAAATATAGGCGGCTGTTTCCTTGGCTTTTTCAAAATCTTTGTTTACCGGCATGATATAAAGACAACTGCTTATAAAGTCGGCAACAAGGCTGTTTGATTCGGCCAGGGCAGGTTCATCAAAAGAACCCGGCAGCATATTCATAAGGTCGGCGTCAATAAACAAGTTTCCCCGTTTGCATATAAAAGTAATGCTGAACATAGCAAGAATGGCCCCGTGGAAAATAAACCACAGTGCCAGAAACTGCCTGTTGTGCATTTTGAGTTTTAGTTTAGCGAACACGGAAGAAAGTTTTGTCATCAGCCGACAGCTCCTTAGGATATTTCTGTTCAGAGAAGGTGTAATTAATAGTATTTTCAGAAAGTTCTGTAATTGTGATTGATTCCATTGTTGCTTCAGCGGCGCATTTTCCTTCAATGAGGATTGATTTCATTACATTGGCAATGGAAGAACTTTTTGGTGAAAGAAGCATGGCGTAGGTTCCGTTTTTGTTGTCCGTAAAATCAACGTTGAAACTTTCGTTCAAAAGAGTAAGGTCACAAGAAAAGATGGCCAGAAGTGTGTTTGCAATGCTGGAGAAAGTTTCGTTAGTGCTCATGTCCATGGCAGTTTCAGTGCCATCGGCGGCGCCCTGAATCATCTGGGTTTTTGTAACAATAAGACTTGATGGGAAAGGTTTAAGTGTTTTCCACATTACGCCTTCAACACTAAAAATGTAGGTTCCGCTTGATTTAAGGCTGCGGGTTTTTCCTTTTGATGTAACCGATTTTGTCTGATCAAAAAGGCCTGTTGTGTGAGGATGTTCGGCAAGTTTTCCACAAACGGTTTCCAGGGTAAGTGCCTGGGCGCTTAAACAGATGGTGCTCAATAAAACAAGTGCTGTCAAAATTAATTTTTTCATTTTTTTCTCCGTAACGTACTTACATTTTTACTGCCGGCGTCCAGTGCCAATCAGCTTTTCAACTCTTTCAATCAAAAGAGGCGGACATTCAAAAAGTGATTCATTGTCAGAGGCCCGTACACACATCTGGGTGCTTTCTGCTTTATTGGCAACCTGACCGTCTTCAGTGTAAATAACGTATTTGATTTTTAGCCGGTTTTCGTATTCAATGAGACTTGTTTCGATAGTTGCAGTTTCGCCGAAGTGCAGGGATCGTATGAATTTCAGGTTGATTGTTGTTACCGGAAAAACATAGCCGTCTTTTACCATTTCTTTATAACCATAACCAATCTTGTCCAGAAGAGCGCATCGCCCGATTTCCATGTATTTTACATAGTTACCGTGCCACGCAATCTGCATGGAGTCTACATCGAAAAACTCTACTTTGAACGGTGTTTTTACAGTATATAAAGTCTGATCCATAGGTTAAAGTTACGTCCCTGAATTATGCGGCTGTGAAGGTGCCTGTTGAATAAACAATCTCTTCTTTATCGGCATTGGAAATGGTATATGAAACCAGTTTCTTTTCGGCCTTGTATTTAAGTTCAAGCTTAATCTTTGTGTCAGGTCGGATTGGTGCAGAAAACTTGATGCGCTTGATATGTGGAACCCAGCGGTCTGTTCCAATGTATTTTTTTGCAAAACGGGTAACTACTTCAAACTGAGCAACGGCTGGAAGAAGTTTGTATTCAGGAAAGTGGCCGTCAAAAAAATCACTTGATTCAGGAATAACAACTTCCAGAATAACAGAGGTGTCTGTTTTTTCGATTACTTTTTCATCAATGATGTTGTGAAGATTTTCCATTTTAAGATCTCTATTATTTAAATTTAATAAAAAAAAGACCGGCCGACAACAAGCACATTAATATCAAACTTTTTGTCATTCCGGTCTTTAGTAAAATGCCAGTTAAATTAGTTCATGTAAGGAACAAGAGCGTCTACAACGTCCTGAACTGTTTTTACAGTTTTGAAGATTGAAGGATCTACGTTTCCTTTGTCTGCTGGCATGAATTCTTTCATTTTTACGATGAGGTCGATAGAGTCGATGGAATCCAGGTCAAGGTCATCACCAAGGAGTGCATCTGTTGTTACATCGGCTGCATCAAGTTCAAATTCATCAACAAGAATTGTTTTGAGTTTGTCGAAAATTTCATCTTTTGACATTTTGTTTTCTCCATATAATAGTAGGATGTGACTGTAATTTTATAGTTTATGGGTATTTTATGCAATAGAGGGCGAAATTCACGTTGGAGAAATTTGAATTTTCGTGTTACACTATAAGATATATCTGAGAGAAGTAAAAATCCATAAACGGAGTAAAAAAAATGGATTACAAGTATGAAACAACAGAAGGCGCCAGAAAGATTAATTTCCTTATGGGAATTGCTGGCAGCATCCAGTTGAAGAAACTTAAAAAGGCCGGAAAAAACTGTGCCAAAACAGAAGAAAAAACTTTGCGTAGCATCCTTGAATATGCAAAAGATTCTGAATGGGGTAAGGCTCACAATTTCGATAAAATCCTTGCAGCTCCAGATGCAGCTACCCTATATAAACTGTGGCGTGAAAATGTTCCACCTGCAGACTACGAAGACTTCCGCCCATACATTGACCGATGTAAGAACGGCGAAGAAAACATTCTTTATCCTGGTAAAGCCATGATGTACGCTACAACAAGTGGTACAACAGGCCAGCCAAAATGGATTCCAATCACACCTGAATATTACAACAATGTATATTCAAAAATGACCAAAATCTGGTTGTATTCCTTCATGATGCACCGTCCAAAAGTATTCTTCGGACGTGACCTTTCTGTTGTAGGAAAGGCTGTTGAAGGACAGGCTCCAGACGGAACAGTTTACGGATCAGTTTCTGGTGTTACACGCCGGGACGTTCCAGCATTTATTGATAAACTTCACTCATCACCTTATGAGGTTTGTACAATCGAAGATTATCACTCACGCTTTAACACACTTATCCGCATTGGTCTTGGACAGAACGTTGGTTCTATGATCACAGCAAACCCATCAACAGTTGCCGAACTGGTAAAAACAGTAAACGAAAATTTTGATGACTTTGTTGATCAGATTGAAAAAGGAACCTTGAATCCTGCTTACGAAATGGAAGCAGAAACTCGCGCTGTAATTGAATCAAAACTTTCACCAAACCCAGCCCGCGCACAGCAGCTTCGTGAACTGAAAGCAAAATACGGTGAACTTTATCCAAAACACTACTGGCCAAATCTTTGTTTCCTTACAACATGGAAATGTGGAAATACAAAATCTTACATGGGAAAATTCCACGAATGGTTCAATGAAGATATGCTCCATCAGGAATTCGGCTACTTTGCTTCAGAATGTCGTGCCGGTCTTGTTTTGAATGGACAGGATGACACAGTTCTCTTTACACACATGCACTATTTTGAATTTGTACGTGAAGAAGACAGCGACAAAGAAGACAAAGAATTCCTGAACCTGAGCCAGCTTGAAAAAGGAAAACGCTACATCATTTATGTAACAACTTTCGCAGGTCTTTACCGCTACTGCATGAACGATATTATTGAATGTACAGGATACTATGGACAGATTCCAACAATCCAGTTCATTATGAAAACAAACGGTATTGTTTCAATGACAGGTGAAAAGATTCACGAAACACAGTTTATCAACGCTGTACGTGTTGCAGAAAAAGAAACTGGTTATACCACAAAAATGTTTGTTGGTCTTGCCGATCTTTCAATTTCTGCTTACCAGTTCTTCTATGAATTCGAAGACAAATCTCTTGGAAAAGAAGCAGCTGAAAAAATGTCACAGATTGTTGACCGTGTTCTGGGCGAAGAAAACGTTGAATGGAAATACAAACGCGATACTGAACGCGTAAAGAATCCTGTTTCACACGTGCTCAAAAACAACGCAATGGATGCTTTCAAAGAAGAATGGATCCGCCTGGGTCGCAGCCGCGAAGGACAGTTCAAGCTGAACGTTCTTATGCAGAACGACAAGGCACTTGAAATCTTCAAAACACTGGAAGTAGAATAGACAGATGTTTTCTAAATACAAGGCTTACATCTTCGATCTGGATGGAACTCTTTACGATAACCGCAAAATGGGATTTAATCTCGTGCGCCGGGATTTGCTGCACATTACCTACATAAAAGGGGAACGTGTTGCACGAAGCAAACTTCGCGGAATAGAGTTTCCATCTAAAGAAGATTTTTATAAACGATTTTTTGCTGAAGCAGCCGCTGTAGCTGGTGTTTCCGTAGAAAAATATTCTTCATGGTACACAAACAAGTATAAACATGTTCTTACACGTACCTTGAAAAACAGCTACAAGGGTCATTCCGAAGCTCTTGATGTATTCAAAAAGCTTAGGGAAAGTGGAGCCAAGGTTTCAGTTTATTCTGATTACTGCGGTGTTGAAGCCAGAATGACGGCTTTGCAGCTTCCACCTGAATCTGTGGACTTTGCTTTTGATGCAGAAGAGTTCGGGGCCTTGAAACCAGCTGCATCCCCATTTCTGAAAATTGCCGAAAAAATGGGGCAGTCACCTGAAAACATTCTTGTTATTGGTGACCGCACTGTTACCGACGGAAAGGGTGCAAAGCTTGCAGGAATGGACTTTGTTCATATCAACGACAAGCTTTCACAAACGACCCAGGTTGATGTAGACGGGAAAAATTATCCTGCCATGACCTGGAAGCAGTTTGCGACAGAAATCTTGAAATAACACTATGTCATGCTGAACTTGATTCAGCATCTCTACCCAAATAGATCCTGAAACAAGTTCAGGATGACGGCGGTGGTTGAGCTTGGTCGAAACCACCGCTTTTTTTTTACTTAAACAGTTTCATCAACCCAGCAGTTTTCTTCAATGCCGGCAAGCTTTATTACCTGGGTCCGTGCCTTGTCAAAAAGTTCAGCACAGGCTTCTTTTCGGCCCTTTTCCATATCAGGATAAACAGGTTCTCCAATGCGGAGTGTTACGCAAGGATTTTTCTTCCAAAGCTTCCAAAGTCCTGTAATTGGACGGTAGGAAAATGCCATTGGAATTACAGGCAGATTGTACTTGTAAGCCATGGTGAAAGTGCCTTTGTGCCATGGGCGGATAGGCTGGTAATAATCCCAGCGGCTGGCTTCCGGAAAAACGTGAATCACCTTGTTCTTTGCATTAATCTTGTCAAAGGCTTCGTTGAAATAGCGGATGGCCTTAATGCTTTCTGGAATTGGGATACCACCGGCTCCACGGATGAAAATGCCTGCTCCACTTTCAATCTGTGTGGTTTTTGTTGGGAAGTAAAGTGGTCTGTGATTGAATGCACATTTTACGGCAAGGAGATCCCATGGATAAACGTGATTTGAAACGGACATACAGCCCTTCTTCAAAGCCTTGCGGTTCTTTTTAATGTTCTCCCGGCCTTCAATCTTCAATCCAAAGGCAATGTAACTTAACAGACGGATTAAAAGAAATAAGACGCTGTGAACAAAGCCTTTCCAGAACATCATTGGAAAACTGGTGTTGTAGAAAGGATAGGTTTCATCAAATTTGATGTCATGCTTTTTAGTCGGATGCAGAAAAATTTCGGTAGGATTTTCCGGATAAACAAAATCTGTTTCTGGGATGTAGGTGCCTTCTGTAAGTTTAAGAGGCCCTTTGTAATATTCGCTTTCAGTATTCGGTGTGTACATAATTAAATTATAAGGCCGTAAAGGGAAATCCGCCACAAAAAACAGAAAAATCCAATCATTGAAACCACGGAAAAAATCTCATATAATAGAAAAATCATGGCAAAGAAGAAAGCAAAACCTGATTTTTCAAAACCAAAGCCTGTTGAGGGCATGGAAGAAGAAATCGCAAAACAGAATTCAAAGATTAACGAAAATATTAAAGCCGCAGTAGAAGATTACGAAATTGCTGATCCGGAAGATATGGAATATGAAGGACTGCCTACAGTTGTTATTGCAGGCCGTCCAAATGTAGGAAAATCTACACTTTTTAACCGGTTCCTTAAACGCCGTATTGCAATTGTAAACGACACTCCTGGTGTTACCCGAGACCCTGTAGAAGCCACTGCTTTCTTTAATGAAAAGCCTGTTCACCTGGTAGACACCGGCGGATATAAGCTTCAGCGCGATATTGGAACAATGGAAGCCGAGCTGGACGAATACGTTGTTCAGAAATCACTTTTGCAGATTGATAAAGCTGATGCCATCATCCTTTTGCTGGAAGCAGGCGTTATTACCGGTGAAGACGAAGAATTCATTTTGAAGATGCGCCCTTACTGGGACAAGCTGATTGCCTGTGTTAACAAAACCGAAGGCGGCCGAAACGAAGCTGAAGCCTGGAACTATGCCCGTTTTGGATTCAAACACCTGATTTTCATTTCAGCAGAACACGGTGACCGCATTGGTGAACTTACCGATCTTGTCTGTTCAAAACTGGACTTTTCAAATGTGCGGGTTGTTTCAGAAGAGAAACCAATTAAAATCGCCATTCTTGGAAAACCAAATACAGGTAAATCAACACTTTCAAACCGCCTTACTCACTCGGAGAATTCCATTGTCTGTGACTACGCAGGAACTACCCGTGACGTTGTGGAAGGTGAGTTTATGTATCGTGACCGGCCTTTCCGTGTTCTGGACACTGCCGGAATCCGCCGAAAAGCAAAGGTTCATGAAGATGTTGAATATTATTCTGTAAACCGTGCCATCAAAACCCTGGACGAATGTGACATTGTTTTCCTTATGATTGACGCCCAGGAAGGTCTTGCCGAGCAGGACAAAAAAATCTGTTCCCTGGCTTACGAAAAAGGCCGCGGAATCATCTTCCTTTTGAACAAATGGGATACACAGGCCCAGGACAACAAGACTTTCAAGGCTGCAAAAGAAAACATCAACATCATGTTTGCCCAGATGGATTACGCACCAATTCTGCCGGTTTCTGCTCTTGAAGGGAAAGGAATTAAAGATCTTCTGGACAAGACCCTTGAAGTATACGAGCAGCTTACACGAAAAATTGATACTGCTTCTTTGAACATGGCTTTGGATGACTGGCTTAAACGATATCCGCCGCCAGCAAGCCGCACTGCACATTTCAAAATCCGTTACATGGTTCAGACCAAGGTTAATCCTGTAAACTTCCTGATTTTTGCTACACGTCCGGAAGTTGTAAGCGAAACTTATGTAACATATTTGAAAAACCGTATCCGTGAAGATCTTGGTTTCGATTTGATTCCGGTTCAGGTAGAAATGAAGGCCAGCCGCACAAAATGGCAGGAACGACGCCGACCTGAAGAATAGGATCTGCAATAAACATGCATTTTAGGTCGGCAGTGCATTTGCTGTCTCACAGCCGCGCTCGACTTAACGCAAATGAAACAGGAGTATAGATGTACACAATCAGTGAAGTAGAAGATCTTACAGGTGTAAAAGCTCATATCCTCCGTTATTGGGAAGAAGTGATTCCCGGTTTTAATCCCCAGAAGGATATTGGCGGTCGCCGTACTTACACTGAACGGGAGGTAGAACTAATTCTCCGCCTGAAATATTTAATCAACGAAAAACGGTTTACAACGGAAGGTGCTAGAAAACAGCTTATTAGTGATGCAGAAGTAACTTTGAATAACGAAGCCCTTCTTCGGGAAATCCATGAAGCCCGAACCGAACTTTCCAATCTTTATTTATACGTAAAAAACGCAAAAGAATAATGAGCGAAAAATTTTATTCACGATTTACAGAAAAGAAAGGTTCTCAGAAGAAGGAAGAAGCCCGCAGGGAAAAAAAGGCGTTTTTGACTCAGGAACAGGGGAAAGAAGGGCAGAAGAGAAGATCCTTCGACTACGCTCAGGATGACAGAAAGGTTCGCCAGGATGACAAGGCTGGTCGCCAGGATGACAAAAGAGGGCGCCAGGAAAACAGGAAAGGGCGCCAGGATGACAAAAGGCTTCCAGAGGGGGGACTTTTTTCGGGAGTGCTTTCCGATGATGCTCAGAATGTGCTGAACAATTTTGACGCAGTGCTTCAGAGTGTTCGACCTTTGAATTCAAAACAGCGGCTTCAGCTTCCACACAATATCCGTGATCTTTCCCACCAGCTTACAGACCAGCGTGGGGAACGCAAAATGACTTACATGAACGACAAGGTGCTCCTTTCGGCTTATGCAAATTATTTTGTGTGGTGGAATCTTGTGCGTCAGACAAAACTTTTAAAAGGCCTTCCCTCATCCTCTTTTCCAAAAAACAACAGTATCTGCCTTGATTTGGGAAGCGGCCCTTTAACATTTGTAACTGCCCTTTGGATTGCCCGCCCAGAACTGCGGAATCTCAACCTTACCTGGTACTGTCTGGATCTTTCCCAGAACACACTTGCTTTAGGTGAAGAAATCTATCTTTCTGTGGCAAGCCGTCTTCCTCCTTCTGATGAAAAGGCTGCTCCATACTGGAAAATTATCCGTGTAAAAGGAAGCCTCTCTACCCACATAAAAGAAAAAGCCGATTTTGTAAGCTCGGCAAACATGATAAATGAACTGGAACAGACCGGTGAATATCCCCCTGAATACTGGGCAAAAAAATACTTTGGGGAAATCTCGTCTTTTGCAAAAAAAGATGCAGCTTATCTTCTTATTGAGCCGGGTGTTCCAAAAGCCGCACGTATGCTCAGCCTTTTCCGTGAACGTTTCATTGCGGAAGGTTTTGACATCAACGGACCATGTACACACTGCGGTTCCTGCGCCATGAACGGTTTTAAAGCCTTTACGGGAAGCAGCGGAAAATGGTGCAATTTTGCTTTTTCAACGGAAGATGCACCTGAAAAGCTTGCAAAACTCAGCGAAAGTGCCAGACTGCCTAAAGAACGGGCTGTACTCAGTTTTCTTAGCGTAAGTAAGCCTGGAGAAAAACCTGCCGCCGGTTCAATTCGCATTATTTCCGATCCAATGCGCCTTCCAGAAAGGATAACGGGCTATTACGGCTGTTCTTCCGACGGTCTTGTTCTTGTAAAAACCCGCCAGAACCTTAAAAGTGGTGATATTATCAACGTTAAAGAAAAGAAGGGCGACCAGCGGGATGAAAAAACAGGTGCCGTTGTGGTCAACTTCTAGTTTTTATGGTAAGATTTTTTTATGAGTTTAATTGAATTAAGAAATGTAAGTAAGATTTATCAGATGGGAAAAGTTCAGGTTAAAGCCGTTGATGGAGCCAGTTTTTCCATTGAAGAAGGGGAGTTTGCATCACTTTCGGGACCATCTGGTTCAGGTAAATCTACACTTTTGAACATAATTGGACTCATTGATACTCCTGACGGCGGAAGTCTTATTATCAACGGAAAAGACATTTATAAAGATATTAAACTGGAAAGCGGAAAAGCTCTTTCTGCAAAAACCGACAATGCCCTTACAAAGCTTCGCCGTGAAAATCTTGGATTCATTTTCCAGACTTTCAATCTTGTGCCTGTTCTGGACGTGCGTGAAAACGTTTCCCTTCCACTTACCCTTGGAACTTCTGTTGCAAAAAATACCATGAACAAAAAAGAGCTGGAAGAATGGATTGATTTTCTGGTAGATAAAGTTGGCCTTTCAGACTGGGCAAATCACAAACCAATGGAACTTTCCGGCGGCCAGCGTCAGCGTGTTGCAGTTGCCCGAGCTCTGGTAACAAAAGCTCCTATCATTCTTGCCGACGAACCTACTGCCAACCTGGACAGTGTAAACGGCGATGCCATTCTTGAAATGATGCAGAACCTGAACCGTGAATTGAAAACAACCTTCCTGTTCTCAACTCACGATAAGAAAATTGTTGAAATGAGCAATCACGTAATTCATCTTCGTGACGGCAAAATTGTAGATTAGAAATCCATTCCAATGTTGATAAGGGACGTAAATGATACGTCCCATTTTTTATCGTAGGATGCAGAAACCACGTTGTGCCATTTTGCGTGTGGGAAAAGTCCTGTTTTTACAAGATCCAGATCAATGTTTCCGGTTTTGTTGAATACGTTGTAAGTTCCGTTTACACCTGCAGACAGTGTTCGTGATTTATCAAAACCCTTGAATCCCAGCTGAAGTGTCATAACAAGGTCGTTGGTTTTTTTAATAAGATTGTACTTGTCCTGAATTTCGTAGTTCACACCAATGGTAAGTTTTTCTTCTTCTTTGTAGTAGAAGAAACCGCCGGTAACGGTCTGGTCTTTAACTTCCTTGAAATAAGGTGAACAGTCGGCAATGTACTGGCCGTAAAAATCAATTGAGAAAGCAGTAGATTTAAATTCGATACCAGTAAAAATATCACGGTTGGCATCTTCCAGATTACCGTCTCGGCTTTCATCGATGGTGTCTTCCATTAAGCGGCCAAAAATGTTGATGGAAACAGGACCGGCCATTACTTCAACACTGCCGGCCATGGACATTCGTGACAAAGCCAGTTTCTTAGAGAAAAGATCGCTGTCGGAGGCGTTGTAAAGCCCGATAAAACTGATTGTGGCTCGTGGGAAAGGAATGCGGAAAAGACCGGCGTAAGCTGCTGCAGGAAGTGCCTTTGAGTCATAAACGTCGGTTCCAGTATCTGTGGCGTCCTGCTTTCGTGTGTTGGCATAAGGTGCCATGGCCAGAATGTTTGTTCCACCAAGAATACGAGGATATCCCCAGGAGAAGGCCTTTCGTCCGGCAGTAAGATAAATGCGGTCGAACATCAGGTAGTCAAAATAAAATTCGGTTGGTTCAAACTTGAAAGAAGGACTGGCATCGTTAAGGGATGTGGTTGTTGGTGTAGTGGCTGTGGCCTGTGCGCTGGCACTGCGGGTCCAGTCGGAAAATCCCATGTTGAAGGTGGCACGGAAGCCCAGGGTTTCATCAATGCGGGCAAACATGGAAGCAGAAGTGTTGAAATCGAACAAAAGTGATGCGCTTGATTCCTTCTCTTCAAAATCATAACCGGCTCGGGCACCAATATTTGAAGAAAAACTTCCGCTTATAGAAAATGGGGTATAACCTATTTTTTCAATTGTTGAACTGCCGTCTTCCACCTGAGTATCTTCGGCGTTATCAAAAAGGGAACCGATATCATCATCAATAAGGGTTTCCTCATAATCTTCAGGCAGGAAAAAAGACGTAAAGTCCCCGGTTTCCTCGGGAACTTCAGCAAAAAGTGAAAATGACAGACTTGTCAAAACAAGGGCAAAGATCTTTTTTAAATAGGTTCTACGGATCATTTTTGGCTCATGGTTTCAAGATATGGTTTTGTGAATACCATGTCACTCTGTTTTTTGAAGGAAACATTGTTGATGGTAATCTGTGTTTTTTCGTACTGAACTTTTCCGCTGATTTTTTTACCGCGGAGATTGTCTGTAATCAGCATTTTAACAGGAACGCTGTAAGTTTTTCCGTTGTCTTTTACACTCTGGTAAGAAGGAATGGCTGTGGTGCGGAGTTTCTGACCGCTAAGGCTATAATCTTCTTTCATGCGGATAAGACCGTCGGCATTACTAACCCACACTTTAAGGATAGGGTAATCTACAGTAACACCGTCTTTTGCTTTAAGATCGAAAACTGTACAGTCATAATTTCCAAGTTTTGTCTGTGCAGTTTTAGTGATTGTATAGTCTGAATAGTAACGCTGAGGTGCAAAGTCTGAGTTGTTGGCATTGGTGTTCTGGAATTTGTCTTTGGCCGAAGTAAATGTAAAACGGCGGTCAGCAGGATCAAAGAACCAGATGTTTCCATCAATCTGAAGATAACCTTTTCCTTTTTCTTTGGCAGGACCAGTTACAAGAATTGTCCATGAACCGATTTTGTCGCGGCGGTAAATAATGGCTTCTGTAAGGTTCTGTCCTTCACCAGGTTTTTCCTGAACCACTGTGTAGTTTCCTGTAAAGTCTGTATCAAAGAAACCTGTATTGTCTTCTGCCTGTTTCAAAAGTTTTTCGGCATCAGTTGACTGAGCAAAAAGTGAGCTTGCGAAAAGTGAAATAAGTGTAAAAATAATAAATATCTTTTTCATTTGTTTCTCCTTAAAAAGGATTTCAATTATTCTGTAACAGCAAGAGCTTCCACCGGAGTAATCTTTACTGCTTTTACTACTGCAAACATCACAGCAAGCATGGTGGTTACAAATAAAGGCACACAAACTGACAAAATTCCGGTAAATGAATACTTAGGCACTATATGACCGTTGTTCAGGAACACGTCAAAGGCCGGAATAATTGAAAAATCAACTGTTCCAGTAATAATACACAAAATAAGTGAAAAAATAAATCCAAAGATACAGCCAAAAAGAACAAGTACAGAGGTTTCTGATAAAAGCAGTGTAAAAATGCGGGAACGTTTCATGCCCACAGCCTTAAAAATGCCGATTTCATCAATGCGCTTCATAACAAGAACGCGGTAGGTACTGGCAATCCCTGCAACAACAATGATGATTAGAATGTAGATTACCAGTTTTGAAATAATGCTCATGGCATCAATAACGATTTTAAGCTCCGAAAGGTTTGCATCCAGTGGAATGAGGGCGCAGAGAGGTTTTTCCTTGCTGCTTTTCATGGCGCTGTAATAATCGTTTTTGTCGTAGGAAAGAGGATACATGTCGTAAAGCTCTTCCAGTTTGTTCTGATAGGTAAGAATCTTTTTTTCGGTAAGGTTTGTGTTTGGAAAGAAGATTCCGATTCGGTTGCACCAGTCTTCACCTGCGTTAGTGGCCTGGCGAAGGAATTCAATGTCCATGTAAGAAGTGTACATACCGAAAACGCTGGAATCGATGAAAATACCTTTTACAATGAGCTCAACAGTGTTTTTCTGATCGTCGTAGGTGTCGCACATTAAGGTAACTGCATCACCTACCTGAACATTCAGCTGGGTGGCAATAGGCTGGGAAAGAAGAACGCCGTTTGTGCCGTAAATATCCAGTGCGTCGCCGGCAGCATAGTTGAAGTTGTCAAAAAGGGACTGTTCTTTTTTGAAGTCAACGCCCTTGATTACCCGCTGACGAACGCTTGTTCCTTCAAAATAAAAGGCTGATTCATCGGCGTCAAAGTCGATTCGGCCGCTTACAATGCAGTCTTTTGGAAAAATTTCCTGAAGCTGCTGAAGATATTCTGAAGAATTGTGAATCTGAAGTTTTTTCTGTCCAACAAGGAACTGAAGGTCCCCTCCATAATAAATGCGGGCTTTGTTGTTCAGCGCATTGAGCATTCCCTGCACAAGGAAAACACAGAAAAGGGAAAGTCCGGCTCCAACAACACAAACCAGGAAGAGTGAAAGATACTGCTTTTTGCGGTAAAGAACCGATCTGAATCCCATTTTAAGATTCCACATTATTCACCTCCCTGCATTGCTTTTACCGGAGTTACTTTCAAAGCAGATCGAACAGGATAGATCCAGCCAACAAGACCAATCACCAGAGCCAGGAGCATGGATTTCAAAATTACCGAAGCTGACAGAATTGAAGTGATTGTGGTTCCGCCGAAAAGCTGAATCAAAAAGCTGTTGTGAATTGAAATGTTCAGGGCGTTGAAACCTTTGGAAAGAAGACATCCAATCACCGAGCCAAGTACACCTGCTACAAGAGAAAGGATAAAAGTTTCCGACATACATTCAAGGCTTACAAAAAGACGTGTGCCGCCCTGTGCCCGAAGTGTTCCAATTTCCCGGGTACGGTTCAAAACGTTTACAACCAGTGTATTGTTTATGATGATGAATCCTGCAAAAAGGATGATGATTATACCAACGTTGAAAATAAGGCGCATCCAGTAAAGATACATGGCGGTGCTTCCTGCTGCGTTTCGCCAGTTTACAGCTTCAACAGGCCAGCCGTATTTTTTAAAATCCCGGTTCAGTTTACGGATTACAGCGGCCTTATTCTGTCCAGAAGCTACTTTTCCACAGATAAAGTTCCATGTGGTTGATTCTGGATAAACTTCTTCAATTTCTTCATCTGCGTCATCAGAATTATTTGATGCAAAAAGTTCTTCAACAGTGACGGCAGAATCATCCCAAATGTCTTCGGCGGAAACATCGTCGGTCATAAAAAGATTGTCCCAGTCAATGTCGTCAAAAAGAAGATCAGATTTTGTTTCTTCAATTTCGATATTATCTGAACTGGTGTTCAAATCAAGAAGGGAACAGACTGTGTATGGATCTGCCAGAACGATGTTTTCAAAAATGCTGTTTTCTACCGGATATTTGTAAACGGCAGAAAGTTTTGCGGCGCGGATTCTTACGTGAGGTCCATCTGCAACAGTAAACTGAACCATGTCGCCGGCTTTTACTTCCAGCCAGTCCGCATAATATTCAGAAAGCATGATGCCACGTTCTTTTCCGTAGGCACGTCCATCAACAATCTCGATGGCGTTCATCATTTTTGTATATTCTTCGCCGTTTACCCCAAAAATGTAGGTGAAAGGCTGGTGATCGTTTGCTTCAACGCGGCCGGCTCCAGTAACCTGACTAACATGGCTGTCTACAAGAGGATTGTTGTCCAGGTAATTGATGATGTCGGCATAAGGTTTAAGGGTTTCAATGCGTGTAAGTTCCCCTGTAATTGGAGTCTGATCTCCGAAAAGGCAAAGGAGCATGTTATCTTTTGGACGGATTGTAAAATCGCCGGTAAAACTTGCCGTGTAGGTCTGTTCAATACCGTGTTCAGTGCTGTCAAAAATCGAGTTGATCAGAAGCATAAGTGCTACGGCAAAAGAAATGAACAGTACTATAACTGCGGAACTCTTGCGAGAAACTACATTTTTGAAGGCAAGTGAGAGGATCATTTATTTACCGTTTTCCCAGGCGTCTTTCAATGTTTTGCAGGCATTTTCGTCTTTTTTTACTGCCTGAACTGCATTGAGCACGAAGGCAAGGAAAACAAAGCAGAAAAGCGAACCAAGGAAAATAATGACGATTTTAAGTGTAAGTGTTTTTGAGACAGGTTTTCGTTCGTAAGTGTAAGGGCTCAGTTTTACAAAAGCTTCTGCGGTTTTGAGCCAGGCATCGGCTTCGTCGGCAGGAAGATTGCATCGGCTTTTGAAGTCTGAAGCCAGGTTTCCCTGAATGTGATCAACATAAGCGTTGAGGAATGGGAGAAGGTTGTCCTGGCGTGAAACAGGAACCTTGCTGTAAAGATAAAAAACGTCAGTAACAGGATGGTAATCAATCTGGAAGTAATGGCTTGTGTTCAGGATTTCATCAATTACGTCAAAATAATTTGGGGCAGTTGGGTCGGCCCATGCAGGATACTGTTCCTGGAGTTTTGCAAAAAAATATGTATCGTGAAGGTAATTGCGTGTAAGTTCTTCAACCCGATTCAAATCATGTTTTGATTCTACAAGGTCGGCAGGAAAATCAGTGATTTCAAGAAGATTCAGGACAGTTACGGTTTTTCCGGTGCGGCTTTCTTTGATTTTGGAAACACCAACAAGGGCACCAGTTAAAACAACAAACATCAATGCAGTGCCGATTAAAATGAGTTTTCGGAATTTTATGCAGACAGCGAAAATATCAATAAGATTGACTTCATCCGACTTTTTAACTTCTTTTTCCATGGCCGAATCCTTTTGTATATTGCCTTATATTGTAGACTTTTTTATCTTTTTATTCTATACCAATAATATCAACTAAAAAAAGGAAGCCCTATGAAAATCATTACAGAACTTAAAGTACGCCCTTACGAATGCGACTCTTATCAGCATGTAAACAATGCCGTTTATGTAAACTACCTTGAACTGGGCCGCATGGATTTTTTGCAGCAGACTCACTTTGACTATGAAGGCGTATTAAAGGCCGGTTTTTACCTTTATGTTACCCACGTTGATATCCGCTACAAAGCTTCTGCCTTTTTGTGGGAAAAACTTTTCATTGAATCATGGCCAACAAAACTTGGTGCAGTTACAGGAGATTTCCATCAGGTGATCAGAAAAGAAGATGGAACTGTATGTGCCGAAGCTGACGTAACCTGGGCAAGTGTACGATCTGCCGACGGAAGACCATCAAAAATTCCTGAAGAATTTGTTATAGATGCGTTAAAACCTCACGTAGAGTAATAGAAAAAAAGCTTAAAAAAAATTATAATTCTTCCATATATATTTATCTATTTTTCGGAGGAACTATAATGAAAAAATCATTCGTGAAAGCTTTGGCTCTCATGGCCGTTGCATTCGCTCTTGCTGGTTGTGGCAAACCTGCAAAGAAAAACTACATTCTTGCTACAGGTGGTACTTCTGGTACTTACTACCCATTCGGTGGTGCTATTGCTAACATCTGGAACACAAAAGTAGACAACATGAACGTAACCGCTCAGGCAACTGGTGCTTCTGCAGAAAACCTTCGTCTTATTTCAAAAGGTGATGCAGAATACGGAATCGTTCAGAATGACGTTATGGACTATGCATTCAACGGAACTGATATGTTCAGCGGAAATGCTCTTCCAAATCTTGCTGTAATCGGAACACTTTATCCAGAAGTTGTACAGATTGCTGCTTCAAAAGAATCTGGAATCAAAACAATTTACGATCTTAAAGGAAAACGCGTTTCTATTGGTGATGCCGGTTCAGGTGTTGAATTCAACGCAAAACAGATCCTTGAAGGATACGGACTTACATTCGACGACATCAAAAAGAACAATCTTTCATTCAAAGAAAGTGCTGAAGGTATTCAGAACGGTACACTTGATGCCTGTTTCATTACAGCCGGTGTTCCAAACTCTGCCCTTCAGGAACTTGCTTTCACAGCAGGTCTTGTTCTTATTCCTGTAAACGGACCAGAAGCCGACAAAATCTGTGCAAAATACGGATTCTACACAAAAACAACAATCCCAGGCGGAACATACCAGGGAACTGAAGATGATACTGAAGCTCTTGCTATCAAAGCTACACTTGCTGTAAATGCAAAACTTGATACAGATACAGTTTACGCTATGACAAAAGCTCTGTTCGAAAACCTTGATACACTTGGACAGGCTCACGCCAAAGGTAAAGAAGTAACTGCAAAAGCTGCTGTTACAGGTATCTCTGTTCCATTCCACCCAGGTGCAGAAAAATACTTCAAAGAAATCGGAGTATTGAACTAATTTGAAAGGGCGAAGGGTAATCTGGCCGGTATTGATTTGTGCCCTTATTCTCTTCGCACTTTTTGCACCATTTGTAAAAACAATATCTGTCGGTGATTTTGCCGGCAGATATGAAACCGTTTATTCTGCTAAGGCGGTAAACGGCTTTGTAATTTCTTACACCCATTCCGTGAATAAAGGCCGCGTCCACGATTTTTATACTGCTGAAAAAAACGGTCTTCTTTTGGATAAAACAATCTTCGTTTCATACGGAGCAGGCATTCCGGAACCTGGAGAAACTCCCGGCGCTGTTTTTACTGTAACCAAAGACGGTTATGAAATCAGTGGATTGAACCGGCGCATGAATGAACTTGTCATGGCAGTCGGCGTAATTGCAGAACATTCCATTTCGTGGGAAGGCGAGGAACACTTTTTGAAAGACTGGTTTCCCGCCCAAACGAGATTAATCATAAAACCTGAAAACGTAAACTTAATCACCTATTGGAGGCATCATGGATAAAATTGACACAATTCTTCCTACTACCAATGAGGAAGAAATGAAAAAACTGATGCAGGAACTGGATCGTGAACACGCCTACCGTGAACACAAATGCTGGCGACAGTATATTACAGTTGTAGTTTCAATCTGCTTTGTTGTATTCCAGCTTTATGCAACCCTTTCGGGAACTGTAACTGCCCAGATTCTGCGTGCCACCCATCTGGCATTTGTTCAACTTCTTGCATTCCTGCTTTTCCCTGCCACAAAGAACATGCGGAAAGACACTCTTCCATGGTACGATGTGCTGCTTGGTATTGCGGGTGCTGCCTGCTGGATGTACATTGTCATCAATTTCAACACACTGGTACGCCGCACTGGTGATAATACCGTTTTGGATATTGTGGTAGCTGTAATTGGAATTATCATTCTTTGTGAAAGCTGCCGTCGAATTGTAGGACTTCCAATCCTTATAATTGCACTGTGTTTCATTGCATACGCTTTCCTGGGACCTTACCTTCCTGGATTTTTGAATCACCGCGGATATAAACTTCCACGAATTGCATCTCACCTTTTCTACAACACTGAAGGAATTATGGGAACTCCAATCGGGGCCTGTTCAACCTTCATCTTCCTGTTTATCCTTTTTGGAGCCCTTCTTGAAAAAACAGGAATCGGTCAGTTCTTTATTGATGTTTGTAACGCTATTGCCGGTGGTGCTTCTGGTGGCCCTGCAAAAGTAGCCGTTCTTACAAGTGCACTTTTGGGAACAGTATCGGGAAGTTCCGTTTCAAATACAGTAGGTTCCGGAAGCTTTACAATCCCAATGATGAAAAAACTGGGATACAAAAGTGAATTTGCCGGTGCGGTAGAAGCTTCTGCATCAACAGGAGGACAGCTTATGCCTCCAATTATGGGTGCTGCAGCCTTCCTTATGGCAGAAAGTCTTGGTCTTCCATACATTACTATCGTAAAGGCTGCCATTATTCCGGCTGTTCTTTACTTTACAGGAATCTTTATTACAGTTCACCTTGAAGCAAAAAAACTGGGACTTAAAGGGCTTCCAAAAGAAGAACTTCCAAAATTTCTGCCTTTGTTCCTTAAACGGGGTTACATGCTTCTTCCACTTGTTGTAATCATTTTCTTCCTTTGTTCCGGAAAAACTGCCGTTTATGCCGCTCTTATGGGAATTGTTGCCTGTCTTTTGATTGGACTTGTTACTTCTTTCGTGGATCTGGCAAAAGGACGAAAACCTTCTTTCGGTGCAAAAGACATTACTGAAGTAATCTGTTCTGCCTGCCGCAACATTATTTCAGTTGCCATTGCCTGTGCCATGGCTGGAATTATCATCGGAATTGTTACACTTACAGGAATTGGGCTTAAGTTTGGTGCCGGGCTGATCAGCATTTCTCACGGAATTGCATTCATCACTTTGTTCCTTACGATGATTTCTTCAATCATTCTTGGAATGGGAGCTCCAACTACTGCCAACTATCTTATTACATCAACAATCACTGCCGGTGCCATTATTGGTCTTGGATTTGAACCACTGGCCGCACATATGTTTGCATTCTACTTTGGTATTATTGCCGACATTACACCTCCAGTTGCCCTTGCTGCTCTTGCAGGTGCCGCCATTGCCAAAGCTAAACCGATGAAAACGGCTTTGAACGCAACAAAACTTGCTATTGGTGCATTTATCATTCCTTATATGTTTGTTTACAATCCTCAGATGCTTATGATCAACACAACGGTTGGAACAGTAATCTTTATTGCAGTTACTGCGGTAATTGGTATGTTTGGTGTAAGTGTTGCTCTGGAAGGATACGGACTTCGTGCTGCAAATGTTATTGAAAGAATCCTTTTTGCAGTTGCAGGTATTCTTTGTGTAATTCCAGAAACAAAAACTGATATTATCGGACTTATCCTTATGCTTTTCCTGATAGCCTACCAGATTATCAGAAGAAGATTCGAAAAGATTTCCGAAAAAGAAACAGTCCAGGCATAAAAACGTGGAAAACCGAAATAGTTAGTAGGATTATCACACGGATTTGTTCGCTCCTACGGAGCTCACGTAAAATAAGAAAAGGTGGTTTAGTATATAAAACCACCTTTAAAACGGATTATATTTTTGTTCCACATGCACAGCTGGTTTATGTAAACAGCCAGGCACATTTAGGTGTTAAATAAAGGAAATCCACTTACCATGTTTGAAACTTATTTTGCAAAGCTTTGTTTTTTGTGTCCTCTTATTTTTGTTGCTATGTTCATAGATTCTATTGCCGGTGGCGGTGGAATTATAACTATTCCGGCATATTTATTTGCGGGGCTTCCTATTCAGATTACTTACGGCACTAACAAATTTGTTGCCTGCATTGGTACAGCTTTTGGTGCTGGTAACTACATACGAAAAAAATATGTAGATTGGAGAATAGCTGTGCCCGCTTTATGTGGTTCGCTTGCTGGTTCTACAATTGGAGCTCAGCTGGCACTACATCTTAGACCTGAAATTCTGCAAATCTGTTTAATGATTGTTCTTCCTTTCGTGGCACTTTTTATGATATTTAATCGTAGTTTTGGTGATGAAAATGCAGAAAAGTCTTCAAGAAGTTTCCGGTTTGTCATAATTGCAGCAATTCTTATTGGTCTTGTTATAGGTTGTTATGATGGACTTTTTGGTCCAGGAACGGGCATGTTTTTTTCTCTGGCCTTTGTTTTAATAGAAAGAATGACTTTGATTTATGCTACAGGAACTACAAAAGTAGTAAATTTAGCTTCAAATTTTGCAGCAGTAGTAACTTATCTTATGGCTGGAGTTGTAGACTTTAGTATTGCTATTCCTTGTGGACTCTGTTCAATTGCAGGATGTTTATTGGGCAGTCAATGTGCCATTAAGAAAGGAGCAAAGTTTATCAAAATTATTATGATTGTGGCAGCAATGCTTCTTCTTGGAAAATTATTTATTGATTTTTTGGAAATTTGACAAAAAAAGACTGCCCTTTTTGAAGTTTTAATAACTCCTAGGACAGTCCCTTTTTTTTGCAAACTAAAAGATTTTCTACCAGCGGAAGTGGGCGAAAGCTTTGTTGGCTTCTGCCATGCGGTGTACATCTTCTCGTTTTTTATATGCTGTACCTGTGTTGTTGTAAGCATCCATAAGTTCTGAAGCGAGAGTATCAGCCATTCCGTGACCAGAGCGGTTACGTGCAGCATCAATAATCCAGCGCATTGCAAGAGCTTCGCGACGTGTTTCACGAATCTCCATTGGAACCTGGTATGTAGCACCACCAACGCGGCGTGATTTAACTTCTACCATTGGTTTTACATTGTCGATAGCTTTCAAGAAAACTTCGAGTGGATCTTTTTCTGCTTTAGCCTGGAGTTTGTCCATAGCTTCATAGATGATTTTAGTACAAGTTTCTTTTTTTCCGTCCAACATCATGCGGCAAACGAATTTAGATACAACTTTTGAGTTGTATTTTACATCTGGCATCAAAGGACGATTGATTGATTTCTTATGTCTTCCCATCTTAATCCTCCTCTATTATGCCTTTGGACGTTTGGCACCGTATTTAGAACGACCGCGTTTGCGATCTTCTACACCGAGGGCATCTTTAGCACCACGGATGATGTGATAGCGTACACCAGGAAGGTCTTTTACACGACCACCACGTACTAAAACAACTGAGTGTTCCTGCAAGTTATGTCCAATACCTGGAATATATGCAGTAACTTCAATTCCATTACTTAAACGAACACGAGCAATCTTACGAAGAGCTGAGTTTGGTTTTTTTGGTGTCTGAGTCATAACACGTGTACATACACCACGTTTCTGCGGACAGCTTTCAAGTGCGGGAGCTTTAGTTCTGTTAGCTGCAGATTTACGACCCTGACGGATCAACTGGTTAATTGTAGGCATCGCCTATTCTCCTATTTTTATTCCGGTCAGCACCCCGGAAAGAATGAACATTAATAGAGTTCTAACAGTTTACAGAATTTGTTAAAAGTATTCAAGGGGAAAAACCTTTGATCAGCCTATTTACCTACACAGAAGTTGGCAAAAATGTTGCCAAGTACATCGTCGGGAGTAATGTCGCCGGTAACTTCGCTAAGGGATTCAAGGGCATCTTCCAGATCCTGAACAACTGCATCAAGGGCATAATCTTCGTCGGCAGAAACAAGAGAATGTTCAACGCATTCAAGAGCCTGGCTAACAGCTTCTTTTTGACGGGCGCTTCCAAGACCAGCCTGTTCCCGTTCTGTAGAAAGACCTTCGGTGAGTGTGGCTTTTACCAGGGCAACAAGTTCTGAAAGGCCCTTTCCTGTTTTGGCACTGATTTTTGTTTCCCCGCCAAAATGTTTAATCTTCTTTTTAAGATCGTCGGGAAGTGCTCTTTCTTTTTCGGTTTTGTCCCATTTGTTCCATATAAATACTATTTTTTCTTCAGTTTTTTCAAGGAAAGAAATGTCGTCGTCTGTAAGGCCGGTTTCGCTGTCGCAAAGATAAAGTACCACGTCGGCATCTTCTGTTAGGGAAAGGGTGAGCTGAACGCCCTGAGCTTCAATTACATCACCAGTTTCCCGAAGTCCGGCTGTATCAAAAAGACGAACCGGAATTCCGTCAAAGTCGGCCCAGGATTCCAGCCAGTCTCGGGTAGTTCCTTCAATGTCGGAAACAATGGCCCGTTCTTCTTTCAAGATGGAATTGAAAAGACTTGATTTACCTGCATTTGTGCGTCCCGCAAGAACAACCCGGGCGCCGTCCTGGTAAAGTTTTTCCCCTTTCCATGAATCTTTCAGGCTTTTAAGGCGGTTTATGGCTTCAAGAAGATCTGTGCGGTCAAAGGCGTCGGCAATAGTTTCTTCATCTTCGGGATATTCAATTTCTACTTCAATGGCGGCAAGTGTGTCCATAATCAGTTTTTTAATGCCGTCAATTTCTTCGTAAAGGGAGCCTGCAAGACGACCTGCCGCACGTCCTCGGGAAGCATCGGTGTGGCTGTCGATAATTTCTTTAACTGCTTCGGCTTTTGTAAGGTCGGTTTTTCCGTTGATAAAAGCTCGGAAAGTGTATTCGCCCCGTTCAGCCTGACGGAAACCACTTTTTAATAGAAGATTCTGAATTCGGGTAACAACGCTTGGTCCACCGTGGCAGTAAATTTCAACCATGTTTTCACCGGTAAAACTTTTTGGGGCCCGGTAAACTCCCAGCATAACTTCATCAATCAGTTTGTGGCCGTCTTTAATCCAGCCGTAAACCAGTGTGTTTCCCGGAGCTTCAGAAAGGGCTTTTGGCCGGGAAAAGACAGCAGTCATCTTTTCAATGGAAGATCTGCCTGTTACGCGGACAACTCCAAGAGCCGCAGGAGAAAGGGCTGTTGCAATTGAGGTGATGTCATCATCGGGACAATACTGATTAGTAAGCATGTGTTGATTATAGTATGATTTTCCATTCTTGACCACGGTGATTCAATCCACTAAATTTAAGGCATGAAAGCAGTAAATTTCTTCAGAATTATTTCTATCCTGCTTGGAATTGTAGGTCTTACTTTAATCATTCCTATTGTTACGGCACTGGTTCTTGGTGAAAACAATATGATCCTGCCATTCCTTATTCCAATGGTAGTTTCGCTGGTATTGGTTCCGGCTATCAACATTCCTTTTAGAAAACAGAAGATTAATCTTTCTATTAGAAGCTCTTTTGTAGTAGTGGCAGGGGCCTGGGTTTTTGCAAGCCTTTTTGGTGCCATTCCTTTGGTTTTGTCGGGAACTTTTGCATCCTTTACAGACTGTGTTTTTGAAAGCTTTTCGGGTTTTTCTACCACTGGAGCAACCATCTGTAATGATGTAGAAGCACTTCCAAGATCCATAAATCTCTGGCGATGTCAGACTCACTGGCTTGGGGGTATGGGAATTGTTACTCTTACAGTAGCCCTTCTTCCGCTTTTGGGAGTTGGAGGATTTCAGCTGATTAAGGCGGAAACAACTGGTCCTGAAAAAGGAAAAGTGACTGCAAAAATCACTACAACTGCAAAAGCCATGTGGATTATTTATTCGGCCTTTACTGTTGTGGAACTGGTTCTTTTGAAAATCTGCGGAATGGATTTTGTTGATGCATTAAGTCACGCCTTTGCAACAATGGGGACAGGAGGATTTTCTACAAAAAACGCCAGCATTGCAGGCTTTAATTCTGTTGCCATCGAAACTGTAATTACCGTGTTTATGTTCATGGCCGGTATAAACTTCAGTCTTTTCTATTACATTTTCCGGGGGAACTTTAAGGAAGTTCGTGAAAATTCGGAACTAAAGGTTTACATCTGGATAAATGTCATTGTAATTCTTGCCATCAGTCTTTTTACTCTGCCAGATTACCATAATTTCTGGACAAGTTTCCGTTATTCCTCGTTCCAGACCGTTTCCCTTTTAACTACAACAGGATTTGCCACTGCAGATTTTGAAACCTGGCCTTACGCGGCACAGTTTTTCTGCTTCCTGCTGTTTTTTATTGGCGGCTGTTCGGGATCAACTGCTGGTGGTGTAAAAGTAGTAAGATGGGTTGTTCTTTCAAAGCAGGTTGGAAACGAAGTAAAACGCATGCTCCATCCTCACGGAATTTTTAATATCCGATTGAATAATAATGTGGGCCGAAAGGACGTAGTTTTTAATATTGCGGCTTTTATTTCCGTGTACATTATTCTTATTTTGATTACGGTTTTTGCCGGAACTCTGGCTGGCCTGGATCTGTTTTCTGCACTTGGTGGAGCCCTTTCTACCGTAGGAAACGTTGGACCTGGATTTAACGCCTTGGGACCAAGTCACACTATGGCTGAACTGCCGGTCTTCCTTAAATGGTGGTACTGCTTTACAATGTGCGCCGGCCGACTTGAACTTTACACAATGCTGATCTTCTTTATGCCTGCTTACTGGCGAAAGTAGACACTCTTTGAAAAGGATAGTAAACTAAAAAAATGCGCTTTTTCAGGGGTTTTATCGCATTATTTTTATGTTTTTTTCTCGCAGGATGTGAAATCAACAGCAATGAAAAGATAGTACTCACTTCCTGGCGATATCAGGACGGCCTTGAAGAAGACAAAAACGGTAATCTTGTAAGCCACCGCCTGAAAGTTACTCAGCTCCATGATCTTGCAGCCCTCACTCCCGACAAAAAAGGCTATATAACCATTTCATCAGAATTTTCTGTTCCACGGGAACTTCAGTATCGTGAACTTGGACTTTTCCTGGGCAAAACTCAGATAGCGGCAAAAATCTACCTTAATGGATCGGAACTTGAACAGATTGGAATTATGCCTCCAGAAGCATTTTCTTCAGGTTCTAATACTCACGCAATTTCCATTTCCCGGGATCTTATTAAAAATGAAAAGCGAAACCGCCTGGATATTATTCTCTGGATTGACGGTGTTGGGGGAGTGACAGGAATTCCTTACATTGGAATTCAGGCAGATGTTCAGCGGGAAGAAAAGATCAGGTCATTCTACATGTCGGAACTGACCCTGCTTTTTGCGGGAATCATGCTGTTTGTGGGTCTTTACTACATCATCCTCTTTTTCGCCCAGAGAAAACAGAGGCACTATCTTTATTTTGGACTCATGAATTTTACAACCATGCTGTATATTCTGCCTTTCTTTATAGGCGAGTTTCCGTGGCTCCTGGGCTTTATGAATCTGAACAGCTTCAACAAGATTTTTGAAGGCATTACCGGTGTTGCAACAGCTTTCTTTGCCGTTTCATTTTTTCGCGCTTCAGTTAAGATACCTTTCAGCCAGAGAATCTTTATAATCCGCGCAGCTCTTTTCTTCATTTCTACAATCATTATTTCTGCTGTTCCAGACAGCGTTACTTACTATAAATACCACAACATGATTTACATTTTCATAGCAGTGCAGCTTATCTTCATCATTTCTCCAATGGTGCGTTACTGGAAAACTAAAAAGTGGGAATGTCTGAAACTGTTTCCGCCATTTATTCCAACCCTGCTTACACTGCCTTTGGATATGGTAATTAACAGCCGCTACGTTACACTGATTGTTCCATTTTTCACGGTTTATGGATGGGCGCTTACGGATGTAGTTTTCCTTATTGTTCTTGCCCTCCGATATGCCCGGATTCAGAATGAAATGGATGAGCTTAACTCGGAGCTTGAAACAAAGGTAGAACAGCGAACACAGGAACTGGAAGCTGCAAACACCGAACTTGCTTTTAAAAATCATCAGGCAGAACAGGATCTGGAACTGGCCGTCCATATGCAGCAGGAATTCTACAAAAATACAAATGCCTTCCTTGGATGGGACGTTGCCGTACATTTTAAACCAATGGCCGGCGTTTCCGGTGATCTTTACGACTTTTACGCCATGGAAGGAAAACTCCGCGGTTTTGGTCTTTTTGATGTTTCCGGTCACGGCATTTCATCGGGGCTTGTTACCATGCTTGCAAAAAATGCCATTTTCCATGAATTCCGAGCTTCTCTTCCTCTTGAACTTTCCCAGGCAATCAACAAGGTAAACGATGCAATTATCCGCGTTAAAGGTGAAATTGAAAATTACATGACGGGAATTCTCTGCCGAATAGACAAGGACGATCCTTCAAAGCTGGAACTGGTAAATGCAGGCTGTCCTTATCCTGTTGTAAAAAAATATAATTCCAAAATGGCCAAATTTATTGAACCTGATCCTGAAAAAGAGCAGTATGGCATGCTTGGTATAAAACAGTTTGAGCTTAAATGCCAGGCAATCCCTGTGACTCTTGATGAAGGTGACTGCATTATTCTGTTTACCGACGGAATGAATGAAGCTACTGGAAAAGATGGGGAAGAGTACGGACGGGAACGGGTTTTGGAAAGCATAAAAAATGCTTCTGGATCTGCCCAGGAAATTCTTGATTCAATAATCGCCGATTACAACAAATACACTGAAGGCGGCAAGGTAAATGACGACCTTACCGTTGTTGTTGTTCAGAGAGCAATCCACTTCGAAGCAGATGTGGGCGAACTTGAAGAGCTGGAAGAACTGTAAAAATGTTTAAAAATCTCTAAAAACTCTATTCAAAACCTTTTTTTCGGGGTATTATGGTACTGCTATGGCTGAAACTTTTCACAGCAGGAATCGTAGGAAGACCCAGAAACTGTCAACATTGATTTATAAGTCTATGTTGATGACTTCGGTATCGGGAATCATCCTTTTAGGTGTCCTTTGTCTCCACTTGTTCCATAACAGTATTTCTGGACTCATTAAAACAACGCTGGAAAGTGAAATTCAACTTGCATCAGAACGGGTTACACTTGCCGTTAAATCTTACAAAAATATTGCAGAAGACCTTGGAACAGTTCCATTTCTTAGCGATGATAGTGTGCCTGTTTCCGAAAAACGAGATTACCTTGAATCAAAATGCCGTGAATACAATCTTGTAAGCGCCATGATTGTAGACCCTTTGGCTGGAACAAACGATTATTTTGAAGCAGCCTGGAATGGAAAAGCCTGTATTTCTGACCCGGAAATTTCTTCGGAAGGTGACATAACAGTTCTGGTTTGCGCACCTTTGTGGGAAAAAGGGATTTATGGCAGCAAGGTAAAGGCTGTAATTGCAATTAAACTTCAGCCATCTATTCTGGACGAAATTGTAGAAAAAATCAGTTTTGGTGAGCATACATTGGTTTATGTAATCAACAGTGAAGGTACCCTTATTGCCGCCAAAGACAAGAATATGGTAAAACAGCGTTTCAATGCCCAGAAATCTGCTCAGACCAACAAAGCTTATGCAAAATACGCCGAAATGGACAGAAAGTCCATGGAAGAAGAAAATGCCTCTCTGAAATATTCGATAAAGGGAAAAATCTGGCGCATGGCAGGCACTCACATTGATGAAACTCCCAACTGGCATATCCAGATCCATGCCCTTTTTGACGACTTCCTAGGTTATTTCCAGGTTCTTGCCATCCTGATCATTATCATTGTGTGTCTGGCCGTTCTGTTTATCTGGATCCACGCAAGACAGCTTTCCAACCGCATTTCAAAGCCTTCTGAATATCTGGCAATGCGCCTTAAAAAAGCTGCCGACGGCGATTTTACCAGCTCCGTAAAAGTGGAAAACAATATTCAGGAAATCAAGATGATTGCAGAAGCCACCCAGCGTCTTGTTGTGCGCATGAACATGGCTTTGAACGGAAACGATCTTTACAGAAACAAACTGCTTTTCTCTGATCTTGTGGATGAAAGTGTTCTTCACAAAATGGTTGAGACCTACAAAACCAATACAAAGGCAAACATTGTAGTCCGGGATCTTGACGGAAAAATTATTGCCGGTGAAGAAAATCCAGATCCAGAAGTGTTGATTCACACACGAAAAATTATGATGAACGGCCGGTCTTACGGTGTAATGGAAATGACCGCACTGCCAGGCTGTCTGCTTTCGGAAGAAGATCTTGCCAAGCGCCTCATGGGAATCATTTTCAATATGGAACTCTTTGGCTGCGGCACTCTGGAAAAAAACCTTACATACAAAATGTGGAAGGAAAACGAGCAGGTTAATATCCGTCATCTGATGGCAAAAAATGCTGAAGTTGTGGAACACGCCCAGAAGTGGATCAAAGAGATGGATAGTCTTACCACCGAAAAATCCTCTAAGCAGGTAAAAACCGACCTTCTGCTTCTTTCGGCACAGGCACGGGAACTCCTTGATGATTTCCAGGATTCTTCCGCTTACGTCCAGTTTGCCAGCGTTGCAGATGCTACAAAAGATGAAGAATACAGTCTGGATAACCTTTCGGACACTTTCAAGCGTTCGGTAAACCTTGCCTACATGAACGGTGAAACTGAGTGCCAGGTAACAGTAGCCTGCAGCAGTTCTACAACAGTTTTTGGAGACCGTCATACAGTTGAATCAGTGATTTCACAGCTGGTAGGTGCACTTTCCAAAGAAAATGCTGCCGACATCAAGGTGATTTTTGATCACGAAGAAAAAACTTATTCCGACGATGTTATTATCAGGGTTTCTACTGCAGATTTGGACGTTATTTCCGAAGAGATTACCAAGTTTAAGCTCTGGAAAAAATCAAATCTGAATCTTGATGTAAAGGATTTGACATTCTTTGAACAGCAGGTTGTATCGGCACTTAAAGTACTGGAACGAATTGGCGGTACACACTCAATTTCTGTAAATGACGGAAGAATTGAACTTACAATGAGGGTACCTCAGTTAAAAGTATCTTCAGGAACAGGAGACAGATAATGGCAGAAACTTTATTAGCAAAATACCACAGTTTGTCGGATCAGCTTCTTGAAGAATCACGAAAACGATATGCATTTGAAGCACCTCAGATGCAGGCACTTCTTGGACAAATTGCAGACCTCCTTCGAATTGGAAAAATTGAAATCTTCAAAACACCAATTATGAAACAGCAGTATCTTCACGGAGATTTGAACGTAGTTTTTTATCAGTCTTCCAATTATGATGAAGATCAGTTTACAACCCTTACCTATACAACAGAAACTGTTATTAGTGTAAAAACCCGTTTTTACCGCATTAAAGGTGAACCTGACTGGACAGAAGAAGAATACGAGATTATAAAACTTTTTGAAAAGACTCTTTTTGCGTTGAACGGATGGTTTACCCTTATTTCTTACATGAATTACTGTGCCGACCATGACGACCGTTTCCCGGTTTACAAGCTGCGAAAAGTGTTCATGGAAATTGACAAGAAGATTCAGGACAAATCAATTGAGCGATATGCCGCCATCTTTTTTAATGTGCAGCGGTTTGCTTTTATCAACAAACAGATTACCGATGAAGCCGGCACTGTGCTTTTGGGACGTTACTTCAAGATTATTGAAAGCGCTGTAGGCAGTGACGGTCTGGTTGGTTCCCTTGGCGGCGATAACGGTGTTGCCTTATTCCGAAAGGAGCTTGTTGGAGACCTTCTTCAGATTATGAACGGTGTTTCCCTTGATGTGGAAAAACCAGACGGACGGGTAGAAACAATTGCTTTGTCGGCTCACGTTGGCCTCAACATGGATTTAACAGGATTTGATACTCCTCGGGAGATTGTAAATTCCATTAGTGTGGCCATGCAGTCTGCCAAAAAGAAGCCGGGCCGCAAGCTTGTTGAGTATGATGGAAGTTTCCGGGACAAAGTATGGAACCGTCAGTTTATTGAACAGATTTTTAAGGACGCTCTGGAAAAGGAAGAATTCTCTGTTTATTATCAGCCGAAAGTAAATCTTCATGATTACAGTTTGTGCGGGGCCGAAGCATTGGTTCGATGGAAGCACAACGGCAGCATGATTTACCCGGATCAGTTTATTCCAATTCTGGAAAGCAACTATTCAATTAAATTCCTGGATATGTACATGCTGAATCACGTTTGTGCCGATCTTCGCCGCTGGATGGATGAAGGCCGTAACGTAAAAACTGTTTCAGTAAACCTTTCCCGATGTTCCATGGACATAGACAATCTGGTTTCGGTAATTTCCGGCATTATAGATTCTCACAATATTCCAAGATCCCTTATTCAGATTGAACTGACTGAATCTTCTTCGGAAGTAGGAGCCAGGGAACTGCAGGAACTGGTTGTAGGTCTTCGGGATGCAAACATTACTACCGCCGTTGACGATTTTGGAACAGGATTTTCATCACTTTCTTTAATCCGCGACTATCCTTGGACTGTGCTTAAAATTGACAAAAGCATTCTTCACGGCGCACTTTTTGAAGGTTCCCGAGAAAACTTTATGTTTAAGTCCATTATTTCTCTGGCCAACGGACTTGGACTTGAGTGTATTGTTGAAGGAGTTGAAACCCGGGAAGAAGTGCAGCTTTTGAAAAACTGTGGCTGTTTCCTTGCCCAGGGATATTTCTTTGACAGACCAATTACCCGGGAAGAGTTTGCCGAGAAACTGTAAAATTTTCTGCAGATTTTCACTTTATACCAAAATATTTGACATATATTTTGTTATTTCTCTGATAAACTTCTAATCGGAAGGTATTTTTATGGAAATCAAGAAAGTAAAACTTACTCAGGCCAATTGTGCTCTGGATATGGGCGATGGAAGTGAACGAGGCTTTTATGTTAATCAGGACTATCTTTTGCGAAAAATGAAGAAAGTTCATCGTGGAATTAGCCTTATGTACACCTATTATCCAAAAGATAAGGGCTGGCCTGTTCGTGCATGTGAAGCTTTCCCAAAAAACAAGGACGGCGGTGCCTGGAATTTTCCTTACGAAGATTATTTTCCATACATGGGGGGACTTAAAAACGGACTCAACGGTGATAGAAATGGTGAGCCATTCTGTTATATGAAGGAAATCCGTCAGCGGGGCCAGGATGTTGTTCTTACAATTACAGTTGATCCACATCTTGAAGATGAATATCTTATTGCCGTGGCCAAAGACCTTCGACCATACGGACGCCTTCTTCTCCGTGTAAATCACGAATGCACAGGAACCTGGTTCTGTTTTAATAAACGGGCAACTTATCAGGAACTGGCAGATTTTTTTGTGCGCTTTGCAAAAATCTTAAAAGAATATGCTCCAAACGTAAAAACAATCCTTTGTGCCGGAATGTACCTTGAAAACGAAGGAAAAATCGAAATGGAAGATATTTTCCTTGAAGCCCACAAGATTGCAGATATCTGGAGCGGTGACAATTATCTTTCACTTCACTGGGGCTGGCCAAACGACATTGCCGAAAAGGGAAACGTAAATATGGCTGCCTACGATGTTGATGAAGTTTACGAAAAAGCCAGAAAGACAGTGCTCAGATTGCGGGAGATTACGGGGCAGGACAAGCCTTTTGTAATGAGCGAAATGAATGCCGACGGTGATGTAACTGGAGCCGTTGTTCAGGCAAACACAATGCGCTATTTTATGGACCGCCTTGAAAAAGAGGAAGACAAGTGGCTTACAGCTTTTACTTTGTATCAGTTCCGTGATGACGGCCGCCTTGGTCTTGAAGTAACCGACCCAAATAATCCTGACGTTGGCATTGAACAGCCTTTGATGGATGTTTATAGAAAGAAACTCCACAGACCATTCTTCAGTCAGCCAATTGTTGATGATGGAAAGATCAGTCTTCCGGCCAGACTCCGCTGGGGTGGTGCAGAAGATGCCGAAGGCGTAGCCATGCCTCTCCATTTTGAAAAACAGCCTGTATTTGCCGAAGCCTATTTTGATGGGGAACTTGAAAACGCAAACCTGATGCTGGAATTGGGTGGCTACTGGTTCTACAAAAAACCTGGCGTTAAATTTGTTGATTTTATGACCTTGTTCTGGGACAAACCACTGGACGGAGCCACAGACATGGAACTGCACATTTTTGCACCACCTGCCAGCGGTCTCAACGATTATCCTGGCCAGGAAGATGGCATAAATGTAGATGATGTGCCAAACGGCAGCTGGATGACAGACACCTATTGCGAACTGAAAGCACTCCCAGAAATCCGTCTCCGTTTCGAAGAACCAGCTTTGGCAAAACGGTACGAAGAATAGTAAATCGAAGCTAAGGTTTGAAAATACGGGAAGGAAGGCATTCTCTACCGCTTGAAAATACTACCAGTCAGTAAGTGACTACAAACACCGCTAGCTAGCGTCGCTACACGCGCAGGCCGGTAAGGAAACTATGTTCCGTCCTGCGAGTGTTGTTTGCAGCCACTTCCTTCCTTCCCGTATTTTCAACAATAGGCTATGTCATCCTGCACGTATTTTTACATGGCCCGTACGCCTGCGAACACTCCGAAGCTGCCCAGCATCATTATTACGCCGGCAAGAAGTACTCCAAGCATAACGGCAATTACTGTGTCGCGGAAATTCATGTCCATAAGGCTTGCGGCCAGAGTTCCGGTCCAGGCCCCTGTTCCGGGAATTGGAATGCCTACAAAAAGCAGCAGTGCAACAAAAACACCTCGGCCCACTTTTGAAGTAAGCTTTTCACCGGCCTTGTGACCTTTTTCCAGGCAGAAGGTAAAGAACTTTCCGATAAATCTTTTATCCTGTCCCCATTCCAGCACTTTTCTTGCAAAAAGGAAAATTACTGGAACCGGCAGCATGTTCCCGATAATACAAACAATAAAAGAGGCAATCACTGGCATTTCCAGAGCCTGAGAAACGGGAATTGCACCGCGGAGCTCAATAAGAGGAACCATCGAAATAAAAAAAATCCACAGAAAGTTTTTCATGCCCACAGTATAAAGGAATTTGAATGTTGCTTCAATTTACAATATAATGCCCTTTATGAGGAAGAATTTTTTACTTTTAATATGTTTCATTTCTTGTTTCTTTTCTTGCAGTACACCAGTTATAGAGCTTCCTTCTTCAGATTCTGCTGATTCAATTGTAAAACAGTTTGGTACACCAACAATTAGATCTGTTTCTAATGGATTACCTGGTGAGATTGTTTTGAAATGGGAATCTGTTCCAAATTCTATTGGCTATAAAGTCTATGTTTTGAATGACTCATTTGAAGCAAATGAGTCATATTTTGTAAAAAAAACTGAGTATTCCTATAAAGTAAAACCTGGAATAAAAAAATTTTTTTATGTAACTGCAGTTACCAGAGAAAACGGAAAAGAAATAGAATCTTTAGCCAGTAAAATATTTCAGGGAGTATCTTTAGCAAGACCAGAAATAACAAATATTGAAGAAGATTCTGAAAATAACGAAGTGCGGCTTTATTGGTTTATGAAAAGTGAAGAACTCTATAAAGATCGTATTACTTATGAAATTGAATGTAAGAATAGTAAAGGTGAAGAAATTGTAAAATCAATTAATGCAACAGATCTTCCTGATGGAAATGTTGTGATTTTTTCAGGACTTCATAAAGATTTGTATCAGTTTAATGTAAAGGCATACAGTTCAGCAGCGAGAAATAAACCTATTGCTTCGCTTGTAAAAGAAAAGAATATCACTGGATATTTGATTTCTCCGCCGGTCATTGCTTCATCTATTCCATCTCTGGTATCTCCTAACGTAATGAAAGTAAAACTGAATCTTACTTGGAGTGATAATTCTAAAAAATCAGATGTAGAATATTTTTTGAAAACGGAACAGGTAAGACCATATAAAGATGGGGAACCTTGTCCACCGCCAGATATCAGTAAAATTTCAACAGCAGACTTGGATACTTTGGAATACACTGTTGATTTTTCTGATCTTGCAAAGAAAAATGAGCTCCGTGGTTATTATGTATGGACTTTGTATATTGTAGAAAAAAATACAGAAAGTCTTGATGATGAAACAAAAATAATTGCAGAAGCTTCTACACAGGAAGTATTGGTAACTAACAATGTATTGAAATATCCCGAATTTACAGTTATAGATGGTTATAAAGACAAAATCGAGATTCAAATTGACGATGCAGACCAGGGAAATGCAGATATTACATATGAATTAGTACGACAGGAATCTGGATTTGATGACAAGAAAAACCTTTTATTGGAAAAGGTTGGGGATGTGTATAAGGTTGTAACAGACACTAATCTTCGTGCCGGGGCTACTTATCAGTATACTTTGAAACGATTGTATATGGATGAAGGGGAAGCTATTGAAACAAAGACAATGCTTATTGGTCAGACAATGGGTGAAATTGGTGCTATCAGCTTTGATGAAAACAGTGTACAGCAATCAAGTATAACTGTAACTTGGCCTATAGTAACGGGAGCAATAGAATATTATGTTTCACTTTATGATGATGGAAAATCTACTCCACTAACAGGTTGGGACAACATAAAGATCGATTATGATTCAGAACTTGGTGTAGATTGTGAAAACTCGAATATGGATGTTTCATTAAGTTCAGATAAGAAAACAATCATTTTAAAGATGGGGAAAGTTCCGCATTACAATAAACCTACAGAATCGGGAAAACCAATGCGTTGTTATGTTGTAGCAAAATCATCAAAAGACAGTTCTGCAACTTATATTGATGATGTAAAGACATTAGGTCCTGCATTGACTAACCCTCAGTTCAATGAAAACAGTTTAAAAGAAAGTGAAATAACAATTTCTTGGAAACCAATAAAAGGTGCAACAAAATATAAGATACGAAGAATTGGTATGAAAATGACTAATTCTGAAGAGAGAGAGCCATCAATTCAAGAAAAAATATTTGAGGTTGCACCAACAGAGAAAAATATCGATAACAGATTTGAGTTTACAGATAAGGCTAATTCTGGAGAAGCAGAAATCCTTTCTTATGGTTATCCATTCCGTTATGAAGTATTCCCTGTAGATGACAGAGCTGATATTTCGATTTATGGTGCTGAGGAAGAATCGGTTTTCACAGTTGGTTCAACACTTGGACTTGGACTTGATGTTCTTGCCACAAAATCAGAAAGTGCAACGGAAATTAAGGTCTCCTGGAAGAAACCTTTCAATGCAGCAAGAGGAAAACCTGTTGTCTGGGTTCAGAGAGATGGTGGAGGCTGGATAAAGGCTGATGACTACTTCACTTTTGACAGTGTAGCAGAAGGTGAGGTTCCAGTATCAGGAGTGTATAAGCCAGCTCCACAATATAAAGCCAGTTACTTTAATTTTGCAGTTTCTTATAGTGGAAATCTTTCTACGCCGGAATCAATTGATAAGAGAAGTCAGTATCTGCAAGTTCTTGAGGCAGATAAAATTCCAGAAATCAATGAATCTAAGAATAAAGGATATCTTTTTGCGTTAAACATAAAAGGTGCTATAGATCCAACAGATAACTTTGCGGAAATTATTTCTTGGGAACCATGGGATTATGAGCAGCGTAAAATTGGTTTTGATGGAAATGGAAATAGTTATGAATTATGGCTTCTGAGTAACGATTACGGAACTGGAGAAAAACTTGGTGATGTAACTTCAAGTGGAATTACACTGATAGATGATGAAACTCAAGCACGACTAAATATTATTTTGACTGCAGGAGATGATGGTAAATCAGTGAAAATTAAGCCGCGTAATGCAACTTCTCTTGGTGGAAATAATATATATGAAGGTCTCTTGAAAGTTCTTCGTGATTATCGTCATATGCCATATTTCGTTGGTTCAAGAACTTTATCAGATAGTTCAGTTGTGAATCTTCCAGATGCCGACCCTGGAGTATATGCTTACCGTAATGTAACTGATGCTGAATTTGCCCGTGCTGCTCTGCTGGTAATGACATACGGATTTTATAAGAATGCTGGTGGAGATGATGATTATTCAAAAGTAGATTCGAACTGTTATTTAAGCCAGGAAGGAACACATGGCAGCGAGATTGAAGGTTCATTCTATAACTCTACTGGTTCAATGAATGGATGGAATGCAGGAAATATAACCTATCGACATTCATTTAATGCCTCTGAATATATGCCATTAATGAAAAACAAAGCCGGAACAAAGACAAGTTTTGTGAAAATCAATATTTCGGATACATATCTCCATAGATACGATCTTACAAATGGATTCTTACGACTGGATGATGCAACTGTAATAGATGTTTCTTGTGTTGATTCAAGTATTCCTATTGCAAACGGAAAGGTAGTAATAACTTGTAACAACGATAAAAATGCAACCATTAAGGTAACTAGAGACGGAAAAGACGAAGTACAAATAGTAACTAAAACAACTTTGGATGAGTTCCATAAATGGTTCCCAATACAATGTAGTAAAAGTAATAAATGGTATCTCAACAATCAAACTTACTACTGGTGGTAAAACATGAAACGAATAAAATTATTCCCTGTTGTTTTATCATTGTTTCTCTATTCTTCCTGTTATTCTTTTTTCCAGTCTCCACTTAATATGGGTACTGGGAAAAAGCAGGGAAATCTTTCGGAGATGATTGGATATAAAGAGGAATCTACATTACTCCCTGCTCCAGACCAGCTTGTTGTTTCTCAAAGTGATTACCAGGATAGAATTATCATACGCTGGAATCAGGTAGAAGGAGCAACATCATATCGAGTTGAGCGTTTTGTTTCAGAGGATGGATCAGAGCCAAATGCCGATTCAGAATTCGAAATAATCAAGGGAAGTGATAATTCACCACCTTCAGATAGTATTTTTAATTCTTTGGTTTATTCAGACTATATTTTCGATGGTGATACATACGACTATTCTTCAGCAGAATTTGGGTACAAGTATTACTATCGTGTGTATGCGCAGAGTGAAACTTCGGATTACAGTGAGAATCCATATATACAATCTTCGGCATCTGATGGAAATGTTGGAATGCTTCTATCATGCCCAAAGGATGTAAAAGCCTCTGCAGGTGAATATGATCGCAGTGTCCGTGTTAGGTGGACGAATACATCTGACTACGACAGGATTATCCTGTCTCGTGGTAAAAATGAAAATGGATCTGATAGGGTTAAAATTAAAACACTAGCTGGTAATGTTGAATTCTTTGATGATGAAATTATTGAATCAGAAAGAGGGGTTCAATTCTATTACTTTTTGGAATCACAAAAAAATGGGAATCCCTCCGTCATAAGTTCCAATGCAATGGGTTATGCTCTTGTAGAAGGAGCACCAAAAGCAGTTACAGGATTACGAATTACTCCTAACCAGGGATTTGGAGATTCTGCTTCCAGTATTAAAATACAGTGGGATAAAGGTGCTGATACAACATACTACCAGTTATACAGGTCGTCATCTGCTGATAGTAAACAGGTGTTGTTGAATGCTGAGATTACCCCAGACAAGACTTCGTATACTGACTCACAAAGGCTTAGAAGTAATATTTTGTATTATTATTACCTGGTTCCTTATTCTTATGCAAAAGACGAGGATGGGAAAGATATTGTTGCAGCGGATGGTACAAAAGTTCTTTATCTTGGACAAATGACAAAATCCGGCCCTGAATCTTCAAAACCTTGTGAAGGATTTATTCTGAGCCCACCATCAACAGTTGAAGTATTCTCGAATGATAATACATATAGAATTATGTTCTCTCTACCAGTTGGTTCAGCTGGTTCAAGCATAAAGCCAGTTACAGAAAAAACAAATTACTATACTTATAAAGTGTTTGCATCAAATTCAAAAGATGGGCCTTTCAATGAGATTACTTATACTGACGCTGATGAAAGGAATGAAGCTTCAAAATCTATTCTCGTAGAAAAGAATAGCAATAAGTATTTCAGAATACAGACATGTTTTACAAATGACGCAGGAGTGAATGTTGTTTCTTCAATGTCTGATGTAGCAGCGCCAGCACCCGATAAGGCAAGAAATGTTCTGGCAACTAGAGCTGCCAATATTAAGACTATATATCCTGCTGAAAGTTTTGAACCAAATAACCAGGAAGTATATCCTACTTTGATTACCTGGGATGTTCCTGATGGTGGTGCAGAGGGAGGATATCATGTTTATCGTTCCACAAAACCGAATAGCGGATTCAAGAGAATTACAACTGATTCTATAACTGAAACGTATTATATTGATCGAAATGAAACAGCTAAACCAGGGGTAGTTTTCTACTATAAAGTTCTTTCTCTTAATATTCTTGGAAAAGGTTCAAATTATTCTACTGAAGAAGCTTTGGGTTATGGAGCCATTACATCTAATCAGTACATGCGGGAATATAATAAGACTTGCAAGGCATCACATAAAAAACTTCCTGTAATGAGTGAAACAGATAACATGAAACGCCTGATAAAACAAACTGGATATGGAAAGTTGGGTGGATCAGTTGTTTATGATGCTAGTATGGCGGGATTAGGTGCCAGAATTATTATGAAGTATACGGACTATGTAGAATTCTGGATGAATGGTGACTCATCTCTTGGACCATATTTCAAAATGAATGGTAACTCAAATACATCAGCCAGTATGGATGCCAGTGGAACAATGGACGGAACAATGGTTTGTACCGGTATGTATAATGGTAAAGTCGGTTATGATAATATTAAAATAAAGGGTGGTGCTGCCGGCGGTGGATATTACGTTATCACCCGTGAAGGATTCCCTTCTGAAAATGTAGATTGGACTGTAGGAGAAGATTAATGAAAAAAGTATTGTTTTTTCTTTCGCTTTTTGTAGCTCTTTTGATTACTTCGTGTTATACACCATCACCTTTGTATGGAACATGGTCATGTAAGGATCAGTACCAGAATGATAACTCTATTAAATTTTTGGATACAATGGAGTACCTTGCAAAGATTTCAAATTCAGCAGGAATTGTTGAAAGTTATTCAGGTAAGTGGGCAGCTATAGATAATGTTCTTGTGTTTACAGACGAAGAAACATCAAAAACACGTGAAACAGAGTGGGATATTCGTGGTGCCATCCTTTATCTTACTTGGGACGGAAAAGAATTGCAGCTCTACCACACGGCAAAATAGGAGCGGGGAAGATGAAAAAGGTTTTTGCTGTTTTTGCCTGCTTTATGATGCTGTGGGGTTTGGGTTTTGCCAGGGAACGTAAACCTATACCAACCAAAACCACCGATCAGTTTTTCTTTCTTTTTAATGAAGGTTTTTCAGGCGCCATGACAACCCGTATCATCAATGAAGAAGATTACGGACGAAGCAATTTTGTTTGGCAGGATTACATGGTGGGGCTTTTTTACGAAATGGAAACGGTGAACATGAAGCCGGTAGACTGTGTTGCCCGTTTTGCTTTGTACTATCCGCTTTACCACACTTTTAACGGAATGCCTCAGGTTTCAAGTCAGGTGATTCTTTACGGCGGCGACCTTTTCCTGGGACCTGTGTTCCGTATCGACAAATTCAACTACATTGCCGACATTGAACTTGCTGCGGGGCCTCACGGCTGTTACCTTCTTTCCGACGAATATCATCACGTGGAAATTGGGATTGGGGCTATGGCAGGGCTTTCATTTCCTATTACAAAACGATGCAACATTCTGCTTCAGGGATTCGCTTCCTACGACAACGGCAATTTTGGCACCAACAGGAAGATTCAGCCTTACGACAATGTTTTCCAGTATCAGGCATCCCTTGGCTTCTGTTTCAGCCGCAAAAAAATCAATCCTCATCCATATTTCTAGGATTCAAGGCTATTTACTTTCAAGACCCGTTGCACTTGCAACTTGAAACAAGATTTTGAAATAAGATATAATGGATTATGGTAAAGTTAGAGGAAAAAATCCGACGCGAAGGGAAAGTCCTTCCCGGTAATATTCTTAAAGTAAGCAGTTTTTTGAATCACAAGATTGACGTTCTTTTTATGGACGAAATGGCTGCTGAATTTGTCCGCCTTTTTAAGGGATGTGAAATCAACAAAGTTCTGACGATTGAATCTTCGGGCATCGCAATAGCCTGTGCAGTGGCACGACTGTTGAAGGTGCCTGTTGTATTTTGTAAAAAGACACTTTCAACCAACGTAAACGAAGATGTATTTTCCACACCAATTCACTCATTTACTCACGGCCGCGATTACAACGTAATTGTTTCAAAAGATTTTATTGGACCAGACGACAAGATTCTTATTGTTGACGACTTCCTTGCCAACGGTTGTGCTCTTGAAGGACTGGCTGACCTTGTAAATAAAGCCGGTGCTAAAGTGGTGGGAGCCGGCATCTGTATTGAAAAGGGCTTCCAGGACGGTGGAAACAAACTTCGCGAAAAGGGCATGAAGGTTGAAAGCCTTGCCATAGTTGAAAAAATGACCGACGATGGTCAGATTGAATTTAGACCTCAATAAAGGAGATATAAAAATGAAAAAATTTGCTGCATTAGTAATGGCTTGTGCCGTACTTATGACTGGATTGGTTGGCTGTAAAAAAGAAAAAGCTGCCAATGACGGAAAAATCACAAAAGACAACATCAAAGTTGGTTTTGTGTACATTGGTTCTATCAATGATGAAGGTTACACTCAGGCTCACGACAAAGGACGTCTGGCTGTAGAAGAAATGGGCATCAAAACTGCTTACGTAGAAAATGTTGCCGAAAACTCAGATTGTGAAAAAGCAATTCGTGACCTTATTGATCAGGGATGTAATGTAATTTACACAAACAGCTTCGGATTCATGGACTGGACAGTAAAAGTTGCTGAAGAATTCCCAAATGTTTATTTCGGTCACTGTTCTGGTTACAAACAGCTTGAAAACATGTGTTCTTATTTTGGTAAGATTTACCAGTCACGCTACCTTGCCGGTATTGTAGCTGGTCTTAATACTAAAAACGGAAAAATCGGTTATGTTGCTGCATTTGCAATTCCAGAATGTATCCGTGGTATCAACGCTTTTACTCTTGGTGTACAGAGCGTAAATCCTAATGCCACAGTAGAAGTTGTTTGGACAAGCACATGGTATGATCCTGCTGTAGAAAAACAGGCTGCAATCACACTTTTGGACAAAGGATGTGACCTTATTGAACAGCACCAGGATACAACAGCTCCACAGATTGCTGCTCAGGAACGAGGTGCATTGGCCATTGGTTACAACGTACCAACTCCAAATGCTGCACCAAAAGCTTACCTTACAGCTCCAATCTTCAACTGGCCAAAATTCTACACAGGAAACGTTCAGAAGATTCTTGACGGAACATGGAAAGGACAGGCTTACTGGGAAGATATGTCTACAGGTCTTGTAGGAATGGATGATCTTTCTCCACTTTGTGTTGAAGGAACAAAAGAAAAGGTTGAAGAAGCAAAAGCTAAAATCATCAACCACACATTTGATCCATTTACAGGTCCACTTTACGACCAGGACGGAAATGAAAAAGTAGCCGCCGGTGTAAAAATGACTGACGACGAAATCTGGAACATGGGCTGGTTCGTAAAAGGCATCATCGGTTCCACAAACTAAATAAACAATTGTAAAAAAATAAACAAATGAGCATGTAAGCCTTACGCAGAAGAAACGCTTCCGTTGGGAACCTCTTCAAAAAACGCATAAGTCCTCCGCGCTTCGCTTGTGCGGGATGCATTTTTTGAAGGAACCCCAACTCCGCGCTTCTTCAGAGAACACTCTCTGCTCATTTGTTTATTTTTAGAGACTTTTTTTTATGGTAAAACTAGAGAATATTTGTAAGACTTTTGGGCAGGTGCGGGCTAACTATAATGTTACGCTGGATGCTCAGGAAGGGGAGATTCTGGCTCTTTTGGGCGAGAACGGTTCTGGAAAAACTACCCTTGTTAACATGCTTTCGGGAATTTACGCCCCTGACTCAGGTTCCATCTATATTGATGATGTAGAACAGCACTTTACAAGTCCACAGGATGCCATTAAAGCCGGAATCGGTATGGTTCATCAGCATTTTAAACTGGTTGATGTAATGACCGCTCTGGAAAATATCACCATGGGTGAAAAACGCGGATTTCTGGTAAAACGCAAGGCCATCCGCGAAAAAATACTTGAACTTGAAAATAAATACGGACTCAAAGTTGATCCGGATAAAAAAATATACGAAATGTCTGTAAGTGAAAAACAGACGGTAGAAATTGTGAAGGTGCTTTACCGAAACGCCCGGGTTCTTATTCTGGACGAACCTACTGCCGTTCTCACTCCTCAGGAAACAGAAAAACTTTTTGATGTACTGCGGGCCATGAAGAAAAACGGCTGCACTGTCATCATCATTACACACAAGCTTACCGAAGTTCTGGCCATTTCCGACAGGGTAACAGTTCTCCGCAAAGGTGAAAACGTGGGCACCGTAAATACAAAGGAAATTGATCAGAATGAACTGACTGCCCTTATGGTAGGCAAAAAAATCAACCTTGAAATTGAACGAAAACCTGCCCAGCGCTCAGAAAAACCCCTTCTTACCATGACAGAAGTTTCCTTTTTGAACGAAGAAGAAAACCGAAAACTTCTAGACGGCATGACCTTCGAACTTTTTGGCGGCGAAATTCTTGGAGTTGCAGGGATTGCCGGTTCTGGACAGAAGGAAATCTGCGAAAGCGTTGCAGGTCTTTTGCGTCCCGACAGTGGATCAATCAAGTTTGAAGGCGACGAACTAATTGGACTTTCGCCACTGGCCATCAAAAAGAAAGGTGTTCGCATGAGCTTTGTTCCGGAAGACCGCCTTGGTATGGGACTTGTAGCCGGCATGGACATTGTGAATAACGTGATGCTAAAAACCTACGACGAAACAGACGGCATTTTTATGAACCGTGAACGTGGTCGAAAGGAAGCTCAGGCAATTGTTGAAGAATACGATATTGCCACACCAAGCATCCGTCATCAGGTAAAAAAGCTTTCCGGCGGAAACATTCAGAAGGTTCTTCTTGGCCGGGAAATTGGCATGGATCCTAAGGTGCTTGTAACAGCTTATCCGGTGCGTGGTCTTGATATCGGTGCATCCCTTGCCGTTTACGACGCACTGAACAAACAGAAGGAAAAGGGCATTGGCGTAATGTTCATTGGTGAAGACCTGGATGTGCTGATGGATATTTCCGACCGCCTTATGGTCATTCACGATGGAAAAGTAATGGGCATTGTGGATCCAACAAAAGTAACAAAAGAAGAGGTGGGCCTTATGATGATAGGCCAGGCATAAAGAATCCCAAATTGGAGAAAAATGAATGATTCATATTGTAGCTAAAGATGAAAAATCTGCAGGTTATCAGGTCCTTATGCGTTTGGTGGCGGTGCTTGCCTCTCTTGTAGCCTCTGCCATCATCATTTTGTGCATGGGCTATAATCCTCTAGACGTGTTTTCTAAAATTGTAAAAGGTTCTTTGGGTTCGGCCTATCGATTCAGGGAAACTGTAAATAAAGCAATCCCTTTGACTATGCTGAGCCTTGGTACAGCTGTTGCTTTCCGCATGAAGTTCTGGAACATTGGTGCTGAAGGTCAGTTTTATATGGGTGCCTTTGCCGCAAGTTTTTTTGCCCTGAACTGTTCAAATCTTCCTGCCATTGTTCTGCTGCCTTTAATGTTTGTGGCAGCAATTGTGATGAGCGGTATATGGGCAATGATTCCAGCAATTCTTAAAGCCCGCTTTAATGCCAGTGAAACACTTGTTACCCTCATGCTGAACTACGTGGCCGCAAAATACGTTTCCTATCTGCAGTACGGACCATGGAAAGATCCAGCCGGCAACGGATTTCCAAAAATTGCTTCCTTTGCAAAAAACGCAGTCCTTCCAAAAGTGTTCGGCATCCACATAGGATGGATAATCGTTCTTTTTTGTGCAGTGCTGCTTTACATCCTTTTCCGTAAGACAAAACTGGGTTACGAAATTGACGTTCTTGGTGAAAGTGAGGCCACTGCCCGCTACGCCGGAATCAACGTAAAGCGTGTTATGTTTACTGCCGTTATGATTTCCGGTGGACTTTGTGGTATTGCCGGAATGATGCAGGCCTCCGCCATTGAACGCTCCCTTTCCGATCAGCTGAGCGCCGGCCTTGGATTTACAGCCGTAATCACCACATGGCTTTCCCAGCTGAATCCACTGGTAATGGTAATTGTTTCTTTCCTGTTTTCGGCTCTAATTCAGGGTGGAAACTTCCTTCAGTCAGCCCTTAAAATTCCTGCCAGCATGTCCCAGATTCTCCAGGGCATCATCATCTTCTTTGTTCTGGGAAGCGAGTTTTTCCTGCGGTACAAAGTGGTTGTGGACAAAAAGCAGAAATCAGAAACTTCGGGAGGTAACAGATAATGCTCCTTTCACTTACACTTTTTTTGCAGACTTCAGTTCAGCTTGGAACTCACATCCTGTTTGGAATTCTTGGCGGTATTCTTTGTGAAAAAGCCGGACAGACAAACCTTGGTATTGAAGGAATGATGCTCCTTGGTGCCGTAGCAGGATTTGCCACTGCCCTTGCCACATCAAATCCTGTTCTTGCCATGATTGTTGCTGGAATTGCAGGTGCCCTTGGTTCTTTGATTTACGCATTCATCACCATTACATTGCGGGGAAACCAGATTGTTACTGGTCTTGTACTTACTATTTTTGGTGAAGGAGTTGCAAACTTTATAGGAAAATCCCTTTCCGGAAAGGCACTTCCTGAAAATATTGCTGCTTTTTTTGCACCAAAATCTATTCCTCTGCTGAACAAAATTCCTGTAATTGGTCCAATGTTCTTTTCTCAGAGCGTTTACGTTTACCTTTCTCTTGTTCTTGCAGTACTTATGTTTCTTTATCTGAAATACACCCGGGCCGGTCTTAGTCTTCGTGCCGTTGGTGAAAATCCTGCTGCTGCTGATGCCAGCGGAATCAATGTTTCCCTGGTAAAATATCTTCACGTTGTGGCAGGAGGCTTCTTCTGCGGACTTGGCGGTGCTTTCCTTTCTGTAGTTTTCGTTCCACGCTGGCAGGACAATATTACCGCCGGTGCAGGATGGATTGCGGTTGCCCTTGTAATCTTCTGTACCTGGGATCCTCTTAAAGCCATTTTTGCTGCCTACGCTTTTGGTGCCCTCCGGGGAATAGGATTCAAGTTCCAGAGTGCAACAATTCCATTTTTCGGAAAACGCATTGGAATGAACGCACAGCTTCTGGATATGCTGCCTTACATTGCCACAATCGTAGTTCTTGTAATCATCACTTTGCGAAAGAAAAAGGAATACCAGGCTCCGGCCAGTCTTGGAAGCAGTTATTTCCGCGAGGCACGTTAGTTGAGTTTTTCTTTGATTGAAGCAAATCCAGATTACATTGATCTTATCATGGAGATTGAAAAGGACTGCTTTATTCCGCAAATCCAGGAACGCCGGGAAGTTTTTCTTGAACGAATTAAGGCCGGGGCTGGGAAAGGCACTTTTCTTCTATTTATTGATGATGAAACTTGCCGTCCAGCTGGCTACATTTGCGGTGAATTTATGGAAAAAGTTCCTTCAGATCCAGCTGGAATTGCCTTAAATCATAATCCTGCCACCGTAAAAGAATCTGCAGCTTTTTCAGTATTTTACATCTCTTCTTTTGGAATTCTCACTGAATATCGGGGAAAGGGCAACGGAAATCACCTTTGGAAACAGGCCCTTTCTGCATTTGAAAAACTGCCCGGCATAAAAAAACTGGTTCTTCTTGTAAACGAAAACTGGTCCGGGGCCCTACACATTTACGAATCAACAGGATTTTCAGCCACCGCCTTATTCAAGGGCTTCTTCCCCGACGGAAACGGCATTTTTATGGAAAAAAATATTTGTTTGTAATATAATAGATTTCATGAAAAAGCTTATTACATCTATTATTGTTTGTTTAATGATGCTTGTTCCACTTTCGGCTAAAGGTTTGGATTACCTTCGTTCCGGGGAATACGCATACTATCTGGACCTCCGCGGCAACATGAATTTTTTCCGCGGATACATGTTTATTCGCAACGACGCAAATTCGGGATATGTTTATATTCGAAACGTAAGCCTTGTTGATGGCAAAGAATCGAAAATCGAAATTGAAGTTGATGATACAACTGACGATCTTATTCTCAAAAGTGTTTCATACGTTACCAACTTTGACACAAAAGATCTTCCTGAAGAACACTATCAGTCAATCAATGACCTTCTGAATTTCAACAGCTTCTATCACCAGAATGAAGATAGAATTGGTCTTGGCGGTGTTTTCCAGGATGTTTGGGAAGAATACGGTTATACCCTTAACTTCAACTACTGTAAATATTTGCCATTCTTCAAATTTATGGACATTGCCCGTGATGGTGATGAAAATTCATCTTACATTTTGAACAATGCCGGTTTGTACAACAATGTCGAAGAAGCTCAGAATTTCTTCAGCGTTGGACTTCGTGCTTTTGCTACAAAAACCCGTGATATTTCTAAATACACAAAACCAAGTGCAAAGGCAACAAGTGTAAAACTTAACGGAGTTACTTTGAACCTGGACAAAAACTGGGCTAAAGAAAAGAAATCAAGCGTACCTTCATACGGTTTTTATTTGAACAAGGCACAGCAGGCAAATATTCAGGTAGAAGATTTGAGCAAGGTGATTAAAGCTAACGGTATGACAATGGATCAGGTAATTGCCTACCAGCTTCTTACCAACAAATCAATTGATTATTCTTCTATCGTTGCTGGAAAACAGGGAACTTCACTGGAAATGGCCTTCATTTTCTATGATGAGTCTGGTGCCCGCCGCTATCAGTTCAACCTTTTTAAAGCTGACGGAACTGTAATTAGTCTTTCGGCCTACGCCGACATTTACGACGAATACCGCGAATACTTTGCCGAAATCTGGAAAGCAATAGAAAGATAACCCCCCCTGTCATCTCGAGCGCAGTCGAGAGATCTTCTTACCAAAAGATGTCTCCACTCCGGTCGACATGACAAGTGGCTTTTAAGATGTCTCCACTCCGGTCGACATGACAAGCGCCTTTAGGATGTCTCCACTTCGGTCGACATGACAATTACAGGCGTCACCCTGAACTTGATTCAGGGTCTTATTCAAAACTTATTTGAGTGCACAGGTGATCTTCATCGTCATAGATGAACACAACCTGTGCATTTTCTATTTGGGCGTAACGACAAACAGCTGTTCCTCCCTGCTTAAGGGCGGTTTTGTAGGAAATGCGAAGACGGCTGAATTTCTTTTCGGCCAGCTTCTGAGGAAGCACTTCCAGGGCATAATCAACATAAGTTACGTTGTGCACATGGTCGTTAAAGTCAATGTCCTGGCGGCGAACAGGAATGCGCATTTCACTGGTCCATGTTTCTGCGGAAGGAATGCGCCACAGTTTTTTATCTTCAAAAACCATCTTGTCTTCTGTTCCATATTTTTCAAGGTAAACAGGATCAATCTTGCTTGGGCGGCCGGCTGCCAGATCCATTAAAATCCATTTTGTAGTTCCCCGGGCACATACTTCACCGTTTTTGTAAAAAAGGAAGTTTCGGTTTGCCACCAGCGGAGAATTAAATCCTTCACTCCAGGTTTCAGCCTTCAGTTCATCGCCGTATTTTGGATAATCGCTGACTTCAATCTGCCAGTCTGTAAGTACCCAGGCACGATCCATCCCTTTAATGTTAAAAACACTGTCTCCGCTAATATCAGAATGGGCGTTGGCAGCATTGCACAGGATTTTTACAAGGGCAGTGGCAGAAAGAACGCCGTCCCGTGAAAAATCTTCAATAACAGGTTTGTAAGGATATTCAAAAATCACGATTACCTCCAGAAGGCAAAAGCCTCTTTTTTCATAGTATAGTGCATTGGTTTTGTTTTGGGAAATACTCAGTGGCCTGGTGTAAATTGTATTACAAAATAATCCATGCTATAATAAATAAAATTTGGAGTTTGTATGAAGAAAGTATTCACTTTAATATCTTTGATTATATCAATGTTCTTTTTATCCTGCAGTTTTCAGGCAATGGAACAGGATTATTCAATTTCAATTAATTTTGGTTCTGTAAACAAGAGCAGGGCTGTAACTTTTACAAAAAGTGATCTTTCATATTTAATAGTTTCAATAGAACCTAAAGTTCAGGCTGACATAAAAGTTGATATTGCAAATGGAGAAACAACAGCCACTTTTGAACATCTTGTAAAAGGAACTTACAAAGTTAATGTTTCTGGATTTACTAATATTGGAACAAAAATTGCTTCTGGTGAATCAGAACCGGTTGAAGTAAAAATAATGAAAACAAATTCTGTTTCAGTTGTAATGCATTCTTCCCCATCACCAGATTACAGCAAATGTATGCCAGGTGATTTTATTCTAAAAGATAAATCAATTCTTTCAAAAGACAGCACTCCAAGAGCTGGTACTGTTGCTGCTGTTATTGTCCGTGCAGCAGAAGGTGATAAACCCGCCCTTGGTGTAGGAATTGTGCATGAGAAAAATGGCTTGGCATGGTGTACAAAGGATGCAGATGGTTATACAGCAAGTATTTCCGGATTAGAGGGCACCTTAACAGAAGGATACACGGACGGAAGTGACGGATGGGACATACTTAAAGAAGCCTGCAGCGACGCAGAAGGAAATCCTGGAAAATATCCTGCCTGGAACTACAGCCTTACTTATGCAGAAAAAAACGGTCTTACAGGCTATATGGCAGAAGGCTGGTACTTCCCAACATTTGCAGAACTTAACACAATCTTCCAAAACATGGAAACAGTTGATGAAAGCCTTTTAAAAGCCGGTGGTGACCAGTTTGATTATGACTGGTATTTGTCCTGTTCTCAGAGTACTAAATCCTGGTATGATAATGAGAAGTCCTGCGATATACAAGAACTCAGAGCATTGTGGTTTGACGGTGGAGAGGAAGAAGATGAAACCTTCAAAACTGATTCTGACTTTAAAGTTTGCACTGTGAAAGCATTTAACTAGTGGCGGGTAACGGCACGTACAAATAACAGGCAGCCCCCTAAAGTAACAAAACGGGATTGCCTCAATTATGAAAAATCCTTCATGGAGATTAAGCTCTTTGTGAAGGATTTTTTTTGCCGTTTTAAATTTTTTATACTATATTAAAGTTATCCAACAGCTCACATGATTGTGTAATCGGTCCACCATTGTGTCTTGTTTTGGCAGCTTTGTGCTGTATTGTTTGAGTCCAAGGACAAAGGTATTAAACTTTCGGTGCCTTTTAATAATGAGACGGTGTGGCTTAGCCAGCGGCAAATGATTGAACTTTTTGAAAGAGATCAATCAGTAATTTCAAAACATATTAAAAATGTTTTTGCCGAAGAAGAAGTTGACCAAGAAAGCAATATGCAAATTTTGCATATTACAAATTCTGATAAGCCAGTAGTTTTTTATTCCCTTGATGTAATCATCTCTGTTGGATACCGTGTAAAATCAAAGCGGGGAACTGAATTTCGACGTTGGGCAAATACTGTCCTAAAGCAGTATATCCTTAATGGATATGCTGCAAATCAAGAGCGATTGTCCCAACTGAATCAGACTATTCAATTAATAAAGCGGCTGGAGCTTCAGACGGACAATCAGCTGGATGATTATGATCATCAAAAAGTAAACAAACCAGACAGAAGAAAAGTCAGAGAATTGGATTGATTATTTGACGATAAACGGCTGTTGTGGTATATTAAAAGAAAGGAAATGCCCAAACATTTGGTCATCTCCACGTTTTTAGCTAAAAGCCGTCCAACGTTTTCGAGTCAATGGGCGGCTTTATTTTTTACTCTTTTCTATCGTGTAGGTAGGAGAGTACTGGTCGCAAGCTGACGCTTGCTTACCGAGTTTTACTTTGGTCGCAATGCTCCCATTTTTGCTTCGCAAAAAACATTAAAACTCGCAGAAGCAAAAACAGTCCGGTGGACTGTTTTTAGTGAGTCTCGAAGCAGCTATGCTGCGCACGCGCCTGTAAGGGCATTTCCAATGATTAAATAATACTATTATTCTGTAAAGTATACAAGATTTATTTGATAGTATCAGTATTTTTTTTAAGAAAGAAGAACTACTCTCTCTTAATTGTAAAACCTAAAAAAATTCTGTATATTTATAGAAAATATTGTACATTTTGAACGAGGGTGCGGGGCGTAATAGTTCCACAAACTCACAGAATATAAAGGAGTTTTGCAAATGGCAGACACAATGCATGCTTTGGAAAAAAATCCAAATTGGAAAGGACGCCGCGGACCAGTTGTTTTGGTTATTATGGACGGTGTTGGTTATGGTAAATATGAAGAAGGGGACGCTGTAAAGGCTTCTAAAATGAAGTACTTGGACTGGTTTACTGCAAATTGTCCACACACACAGCTTAAGGCTCACGGAACTGCTGTTGGTCTTCCTTCTGATGATGATATGGGTAACTCTGAAGTTGGTCACAATGCTATTGGTTGTGGTCGTGTTTTTGCTCAGGGTGCTAAACTTGTTGGTGAATCTATTACTTCTGGCACAATGTTCGAAGGCGCAACTTGGAAGAAACTTGTAAAGAATGTTCAGGACAAAGGTTCTACATTCCACTTGATGGGATTGGTTTCTGACGGTAACGTTCACTCTCACATTGATCACCTTAAGGCTATGATTGCTCAGGCTCACAAAGAAGGTGTAAAAACTTTGCGCGTTCATGCTTTGCTTGATGGTCGTGATGTTCCTCCAACTTCTGCTCTTGAATATTTTGAACCACTTGAAAAATATCTTGCTGAATTTACAGATGTAGACTATCAGATTGCTTCTGGTGGTGGTCGTATGTACATCACTATGGACCGTTACGGTGCTGACTGGTCTATGGTTGAACGCGGATGGCACGCTCACGTTTTGGCTGATGGCCGCCAGTTTGCTTCTGCTACTGAAGCTATCAATACTTACCGTACAGAAAATGCTGGTCTTTTGGATCAGGATATGCACGAATTCGTAGTTGCTAAAGACGGAAAACCAGTTGGTCCAATCGTTGACGGCGACTCTGTAATCTTCTTCAACTTCCGTGGTGACCGTTCTTTGGAAATCACAGCTGCATTCGAAGAAGACAACTTCCCACACTTTGACCGCGTTCGCCGCCCAGCTGTTGAATACGCAGGTATGATGGAATACGATGGCGATAACCACAAGCCAGCTCAGTTCCTTGTAAACCCACCAAGCATTGACCGCACAATGGGTGAATATCTTACAAAAACTGGTGTACATTTAATGGCAATTTCTGAAACACAGAAATACGGTCACGTAACATACTTCTTCAACGGTAACCGCCCAGGTGAATTCGACAAAAATTTGGAAACATACGTTGAAGTTCCATCTGATGTTGTTCCTTTCGAACAGCGCCCATGGATGAAATGTGCTGAAATCACAGACAAAGTAATCGAAGCTATTGAATCTGGAAAATATGATCACATCCGTTTGAACTATCCAAATGGTGATATGGTTGGACACACTGGTGTATTCAACGCTGTTTGCTGTTCTATGGAAGGTATGGATCTTCAGCTTGGTCGTCTTAAGGCTGCTATTGAAAAGGCTGGTGGTATCCTCTGTCTTACAGCTGACCACGGAAACAGTGACGATATGTACGAACACAAAAAAGACGGTTCAGTTGCTAAAGATGCTAATGGAGAACCAAAACCAAAGACATCTCACTCTTTGAACCCAGTTCCAGGTATTATTTATGACCCAGAATACAAAGGTGAATACGAACTTGAATTGAACTCAGGTTTGGGAATCTCTTCTTGGCCAAGCACTTTGATGCAGCTCATGGGATTTGTGCCACCAAGTGACTACGACAAATCTATGTTGAATTTGAAATAGACCCTGAAACAAGTTCAGGGTGACAGGCATCTGTTACAAGATTAAATGTCATTCCGAACTTGATTCGGAATCTCAAAAAACGCTCGTTCTCGGGTTTGAGGGCGGGCGTTTTTTTTATGGGATTATTTTCTATACCAGCCGTTAACTGTATCCAGAACAAAATCTTCGGGACCGGAAATAATGGCTCTTAAATTTCCATTCTTGAATTCCATTTTCATTTTACCGGCAGAACAGTTGTTCATAGCTCCACAGATATAATCATTGAATTCTGAAACTTCATCAGCAGAAAACTTCAAATCCAGAATAATGCAGATTTCGTTGTTCTTCTTATCATCCTCTGAAAGAAAATCGTAAACGGCATAATTGTTTTTTGTCTTTATTCCTGGTGCCACATTTGGGTCCGAAATGAAAGCTTCAAAATCTGCTGGCGAAAACTGCCATATGCCGTCAATTTTCTCTCCGTTCAAAATTCCAGACTGAATATAATTTCTAAGGCTTCTGGTAGTAAAGCCGGTCATAGTAGAAACTTCGTTGATTGTATAAAATTCTTTAGTCATATTATTTTCCTTAAAAGCGTATTTTTTGGTGATTTCGAAATCTTATACTTAAAGAATACACAACCTAGGGTTTTCAGGCAATTTGAAAAATAGTGAGTTTTTCATAGCATTCAAGGTATATTATTATTTTTTGGCTTATTCCGTCCAATCCTCGATTCGTAAATCTTCAATGCGGGAAAATTCTTTTGTATTGTGAGTAATTAAAGTTCCGTTGTTTGCAAGAACTGTTGCGGCTATGAGTAAATCGTTAGGTCCAACTGGAGTTCCTTTTTCTGTAAGGGACTGACGGATAAGTCCATAAAAATAAGAAGCATCGCTGTCAAAATCTTTTATATCAAAAGGTTCCAGAAACTGCATGTATGGAATAATAACTTTTTCGTAGCTGCCGGAATTTCTTGCGCCAAATTCCAATTCTGCTTTTACAACAGAAGGGATTACAATAGACTGGGCTGGAACTTTTTTGAGATGTTCTATGATTTTTGGATATTTTCCTTTTATGATGTAGGAAATGATGTTTGTATCCAGAAAATATTTCATAAAGACTCCCGTTTGGAATCTAAATTAAAATCCAGTTCTTCTGGTTCATCTATCTGTAAATCTGGAACGGAACCGAATAAATCAAAAAAGCCTGCAGGATAGGTTGAACTCATATCTTGTATTTTGGCTGAAACAATTTTTGAATCAAGTGAACAGGGGAATCGATTTTCTTTTACTGCCTGATGGAGAAACATATCAATTGCAGAAGAAAGACTCATTCCTAAAGAGTTAAAAAGTGCTTCTGCTTTGTTTTTAATTTCTGGAGTTGTGCGAAATGCAACTGTCAAAGTCTTATTATTCATAATACCTCCTGACATGTTTACATTGTATATCAGATAATATGAAATGTAAACAATATATAAACTTCAATTTATATTCACTTGTATTACTTTATAAAATCCTGCAGATGCAAAAGAAGTTGGTGACATCGTATTCACCAACGGTTCTGTGTGTGCAATCCGCGCTTTCAACTAGCCTCACTTAGCACAGCAAAGGTCTTTGCCAAAAGGTAAAGGCCTTTTTTTATTGCAAGATCTGCTTAAAAAATAACAAATCTTGCAATGTACTGCAAAATTTACTTGAAATTACACAAATCTTGCAGTAGATTAAATGTATTATGGTACTCAGAGAAAAATATATCAAAAAAATCCGGCCGTTTTATGAATCCGACTTAATTAAAATCATCACAGGAATTCGCCGTTGTGGTAAATCCATTGTTCTGCAGCAGGTTCGTGATGAAATAGCCCGCCAAACCGATAATATAATCTTCTTAGAATTTGAAAATCGACGTATTAAAAATCAGATTCCGGATATTGATGCTCTTTTAGCTTATGTGGATGATCACAAAAAAGATGGTAAGTGTTTTATTTTTCTAGATGAAATCCAGAATCTTGAAAACTGGCAGGAAGCATGTAAAACTCTTCGGCTGGAAAATAATTCTGTTTTTATAACCGGTTCCAACTCAAAACTTCTTTCCAAAGAATTTACAAAAGAATTAAGCGGCCGCTACGTTTCTTTTAGAATCAGGCCTTTTGTTTACAAGGAAATTCTTGAATACGCAAAAGAATTGAATAAAGACGTTTCCATAACAGATTACCTTGTGTGGGGTGGTTTTCCAAAGAGGCTGGAATTTGACGGGGAGTCCATGAAAGATTATCTTTACGATCTGGATGAGACAATCATTCATAACGACATAATGGTCAGATATAACATTCAAAAGGAAAGTCTTTTTAGAAGTGTATGCAATTTTGTTTTTCGTTCAAATTCCAGAATCATTTCTTCAAAGTCCATTGCTGATTTTCTAAGTTCCAATAACGAAAAATGTTCAGTTCACACGGTTTCAAATTATATCAATTATATAGAAGAAGCTTTCGGAATTGATATGATAAAACCCTTTTCCACAAGAACAAAGAACGAGCTTTCTTATTATCACAAAATTTATAACGCTGATGTGGCATTAAATTCTCTTCGTTGTACAGATTCCCGCTATGATCTGGATCACAATCTTGAAAACATTGTTTATAACGAACTGCTGTATATGGACTACAAACTTAAGGTTTTTAATGATTCAGACCGTGAAGTTGATTTTGTAGCCGAAAAAGATGGTAAAAAGTATTTTATTCAGGTTGCATTCAGCGTGCAGAACGAAAAAGCTTACGAAAGAGAATTCCGTGTATTTGCAAATCTGGATAATCTTTCCCAGAAAATTCTCATAACAACAGACGACCTTGATTATTCAACAAGTGTTGTCCGTCATATTAAACTGAAAGATTTTCTGCTGATGGATGATTTAAGTTTGCAATAAATAATTGCATTTTTTTATTATTCTTCCATGAACTAAAGTACTTAGTAAAATCCTGTCATCAAATACCCGGCATTCTATTTTGCAAAGAATTACAGCGACACAGCTACAAACCTTGACACATATAGCACAGGCTGGTATTTACCAACAATAGCAGAACTTTTTGCAATCTGGAAAGTAAAAGATACAGTTGATGCGGTAAGTGAATTGTGCGGTGGTTCTCAGTTTGGTAATAGTTATTACTGGTCGTCGTCCAAGTACGCTTCCCTCGGTGGTGACGCGTACTTCCTCGGTTTCTGCGATGGGAACTGGCTCATCTACAACGATTGCGGCAACTGCTGTTATGTGTGTGCAGTGCGGGCTTTCAACTAGTCTCACTTAGCACAGCAAAGGGGATGTCCCAAAAGTAATGAGTGTAGCGCTCATTGCGCTCGTCGAAATGACTGCTACACTAATATGGTGGTTTCGATAAACTCAACCACCGTAATGCAAACTTATTGGACATCCTTTTTTTTATTCCTGATCCTCTAAATCAATTTCCATAATTTCATAAAAATTGCATTTTAAAACCCATCCAAGCCAGTATTCAGGGCCATCAATATTTTCTGAATTTTAACTTAACGTTTGTAATAAATCTTTATAAAATGTTAATGAAGCATTCCTCAAGGAGAATGGATAATGGAGAAAAATATGAAACTTTCAAACAATGAATTACAGAAAATCTATTTTGGTGCTTACAATTTCAGCGAAACCCAAGACGGATATTTACAGTCTTTTCAGAATACTACTGATCAGATTGCTTACTTTAAAGATGCTTTTGAGTTCTGGTACGAACGCTGCACTGCTTCAACTTCAAAAACAATAGAAATCAAAACTGATGCTAAAAAAATCTCTTTGGATTATAAATTCTCTTGGAAAGGTTCTGAAGACTCTTTTGAACTTTGCGTTGACGGTCTTATCACCCAGATTTTTTATGTAAAGGATTTAAAAGAGGAAGGTACTGTTTCTTTTGATTTGACAGCTGGCCTTGATGGAATTTACGGCAGTAAAGATGGCAAAAAAGATGTAGTGATTTACCTGCCTGCAGATGCAACTGTAGGAATTAAAAATTTCCAGATTGACGGGGAATATGTTCCTGCAAAGAAAAATGAAAAGGTTTTGTGGCTTGGAGATTCCATCACTCAAGGCTATGGTCCTTTGCGTTCATCACAGACTTATGTTTCTGTTGCAAACCGTCTTTTGAACTATGACATTATTAATCAGGGAATTGGCGGCTACATTTACGACAAAAAATCGCTAATGCCAATGCCTGGTTACAAGCCTTCAAAATTGATTGTTGCCCTTGGTACAAATCAGTACGGCACCGAAACTATGAAGGATATTGAAGAATATTATCCTCGTCTTTTTGAAATTTACGGAAAAGATATTCCAACTTTAGTAATCACTCCGCTGTGGCGTGGGGACAATCTGGAGGGCGTTCCAACTCTTGTAAAATTTGCAGATAAATTAAAAGAAATTCTTGCAAAATATCCAAATATAAAGGTGGTTGATGGATTTAAAATGGTACCTCATCTGCCTGAATATTTTTTGGATAATCTTCATCCAAATCAGCTGGGTACCGAAGTTTACGGAAGAAATCTCGTTGAAAAAATCCGCGAACTGGGATTCTAGCAGTATCATCAAAAATCAGATGATAACTACTTCATCTTCTTTTACATCACACTGAAGATACAGCACTTCCACCCCGTTCCAAAGTGCAGCCTTTTACTTCCATCAGATACTTTTGTACTCCGCCAGAAGCTTCATTTTCCATGTAAAAGTCCACCCTGGAATTACCGTAAGTAAACTCCGGTTTTATAAAACTGTAGGCCCGTTCCGCCGGTAAATTCTGCAGCCATTCCATAACTACTTTATTAGGCAGCTGGCTGTCCATGTTGATTAAAAGAGGATTGTTTTCATGCCCGTCGGTTATTTTATAAACCGAAATTAAATCAAACTTGGTTTTACGATTTTCAAAACCTGGCCGACTGCGGAAATCCTCCAGAATAACTTTACACCCCGGCACCAGCAGTTCCTTACAACGGCCGGTATTTTTTACGTGGACAGTTTCAACCACCCCGTCAATTTCCACATGGGCAATAAATCGGTTTGGACGATCTATAAAAATTCCAGAAACTGTTTTTTCGTACTGCATATTTAATAATATACAATCATTTACCTAGTTGTTGTATAATTTTCCTATGTCTTTCAAAGAAGATTTGCAGACATTTATAGATTTTCTCAAAAACAATGACGATCATGAAAGCGCTAAAAAAGAATATCGACGTCTCATAAAAACTTATCATCCGGATCATGCACCAGAACAAGACAAAGGACTATACAATGATTACATTCTTCTTATTAATAAAGTTTATGCTGCTGGTAAAACTAAAACAAAAGAAACAGAAATAGAAACTGAACCTCAATCAAAAAGTAAAGTGTACACTTTTACCAGAAAAGGCTTTGATGGGAAAGACTACGTTTACAAATGTGCGAATTACTTTGATTATTTGTATAAGGTTGCCCGTAATGAATATCACACCGGCCACGAAATGCTGCACTTCCATCATCTGAATTACATGGACCGCAAAGCAATAGATCAGAATTCTCTGGAAGTAATGCAGCATTACTGGAACGCAATTAAATGTTATAAATTTATCCTTAAAAATTGTAAGGACCCGGTTATTTTAAGCAGTACAGATTTTGAATTGAAAATGACTCAGGATGCTGTAAACAATTTAGCAAGAAGTTTGACAGCTTCTGACGGAAAAGGCCTGGCCATTTCCTAATCCAATTTCCATAGTTTTTTTTCAAAACCAGGTAATTAATCCTTATCTTCCAAGTTATGAATATATTCCAGACGGTGAACCACGGGTTTTCAACGGTCGTCTTTATATTTACGGCAGCCATGACAAATTCAATGGCGATGTTTACTGCCAGAATGATTATGTATGCTGGTCCTGCCTGGAAACTGACCTTTCTGACTGGCGCTACGAAGAGCTTAATCTTTCCAAATAATCTGAAAACCTTAAACTATTTTCTTAAAGCGAGGCCTTATGCTATAATCAACACTATAAAATAATACCTGCTTACGGAGGAAATTATGGCTAGTATTAAAGATGGAATTGGAGCTGCCGGAAAAGAGCTCGGTGCATTTAAAAAGTTTATTTCCCGTGGAAACGTTGTTGATATGGCTGTGGGCGTTATCATTGGTGGCGCATTTGGAAAGATCGTAACAAGTCTTGTAAATGACATTGTTATGCCTCTTATTGGACTGCTCATTGGTGGATTGGATTTTTCTTCAATGGCTGTAACTATCGGCGAATCAAAAATCGCTTACGGTAATTTCATTCAGACTATTGTAGACTTCCTTATTATTGCAATCTGTATTTTTGCAGTGATCCGCCTTTTTGAAAAATTCAAGAAGAAGGAAGAAGCAAAACCTGAAGAACCAGCCCCAGTTATCAAATCTGATGAAGCTGTTCTTCTTGAAGAAATCCGCGACCTGCTTAAACAGCGCTAATCTTTTGAAATACTAAACCTGGAGTGAACTTATGATTTTTGGAATTCTGCTTAGTCTTGGTATTGCAGTGCCATCCTGGTTTCTTGGAAAAGCCTTTCCTGTAATTGGTGGACCGGTAATCGCCATTGTTCTTGGAATGATTATTACGCTGTTTCTTAAAAACAAGGCACCTTTTGACAAGGGACTTAAGTTTACTTCCAAAAAGGTTCTTCAGTGGTCAGTTATTCTTCTGGGATTCGGAATGAACCTGGGTGTTGTGGCAAAAACCGGCGCCCAGTCACTTCCAATCATCCTTTCTACAATTTCAGTTTCCCTGATTATGGCCTTCCTTTTGAGCAAGGCTTTTAAGATGCCGGGAAAAATTGCCACTTTGGTAGGCGTAGGTTCATCAATTTGCGGTGGATCTGCCATTGCCGCAACTGCCCCTGTTATTCAGGCAGATGATGAAGAAGTAGCTCAGGCAATCAGCGTAATCTTCTTTTTCAATGTACTGGCAGCCCTTATCTTCCCAAGTTTTGGCCGTATTTTGGGGTTTGCAACAGACACAGGAGAAGCTTTCGGGATTTTTGCGGGAACTGCGGTAAATGACACATCTTCTGTAACAGCCTGTGCATCTACCTGGGACAACCTTTTTAACCTGGGAAGTGAAACTCTTGATAAAGCTGTAACTGTAAAACTTACACGAACACTGGCAATTATTCCTATTACACTGGTGCTGGCTTTAGTTCAGACACGTAAACAGAAGAAAGAAGCCGGTTCAGAAGATGTAAAATCAACTTTCAGCCTTAAAAAGATTTTCCCATTTTTCATACTGTACTTTATTCTGGCTTCCCTTATTACAACACTGGTTTATCAGTTTGTACCAGCCGGAGATGTCCTTGATTTCTTTAAAACTGCATTCGGATTTTTGAAAAATGTAAGTAAGTTTATGATCATCATGGCTATGGCTGCAATCGGTTTGAATACTAACGTGATTAAACTGGTAAAAACCGGCGGAAAACCTCTCCTTTTGGGATTATGCTGCTGGGCCGGAATTACCGTTACAAGTCTTTTGATGCAGAAGCTTATTGGCTTTTGGTAGGCAGATTTCTTTAATAAAACTGAATCTTTTGCAATCACGTGAAAAAATAATAAAAATTTTATGGACAATAGGAAATTTATCTAGTATAATACCCTTAATTCAGTAAAGATTTTAGAGATTTTAAACGATTTAAGAAGAGGTGTTTTATGTCACTTAAGAAAACTTTTTCCAAAGATAAGAAAAAATGTAATGTAACTTTTACTGTATCACCTGAAGCAGCACAGGGTGCCTCAAAAATCAATATTGCCGGCGATTTCAACAGCTGGAGCAGCACAGACACACCACTGAAACAGGCCAAAGATGGTTCTTTCTCGGTAAAAATTGAACTGGATGCAGACAAAGAATACCAGTTCCGCTACCTTTTGGACGGATACAAATGGGAAAACGATTGGAATGCCGACAAATACATTCCTGCACCATATTCAAACGCCGACAACTCGGTAGTTGTAACAAAAGCCAAATAATAAAATAACCCTTGACTATTTTGGGTTAAGGGTGTATATTATTTCAACATTGCGACGCGGGGTAGAGCAGTTGGCAGCTCGTCGGGCTCATAACCCGGAGGCCGCAG
>JAKSTP010000039.1 GCA_024402505.1 Treponema sp. | reverse complement strand
AGAAGCTGACGCTGTCCCTGTGAAAGACTTCCACCGTCCCCTGTAATTACAGTATCGTAACCTTCCGGCAAATGTTTAATAAAACTATCTGCATTTGCAAGTTTTGCTGCTTCATAAACCTGCTGATCAGAAGCATTAAGGTTACCGTAGCGGATATTTTCACGGATTGTACCTGTAAAAAGGTGTGTATTCTGCTGAACCATACCCAAAGACTTTCTAAGGGCACCCTTATTAATTTCATTAAGAGGAATACCGTCAAAAAGTATGCGGCCGTTTCCTTCTGGAACATCGTAGAAACGTGTAAGGAGATTGATGGTTGTAGTTTTTCCAGATCCTGTTGAACCTACCAGAGCAATCTTTGTGCCAGGTTTTGCGTGAATATTAATATTGTGAAGAACTGTTTTCTCCGGAACATAACCGAATGTTACATTGTCAAAAACCACTTCCCCTTTAAGCTGTGAAAGTTCACCGCTGGCCGGATTTTTCCATGCCCATTCACCAGTAAAGGCGTAAGACTGTACAAGTTTTGAGTTCCCGTCACTGTCTTTTGCATCGTAGGCATTTACCAGAGTAAAGTTTCCTTCATCTACTTCAGGAAGTTCATCAATAATGCCAAAAATTCGTTCAGCACCGGCAAGGGCGTTCAATACGGAAGTAGCCTGCTGGCTTACCATACCAATTGGCTGAGAGAAACTTCTTGCACACTGAAGGAAGGCAACTACTGTTCCAAGGTCAGTAGCAAGAATTGCCGGCATTGAAGCTCCTTTTACATTTGTAAGAATGGCAAGGGCAGCACCTGCAATGGCAATAATGGCATACTGAATATGAGAAAGGTTGTTGTTAATAGGACCAAGGATAGCACCAAAAGTATTGGCCTCAGTTCCGGCGGCGCGAAGAGCTTCACTTAAAGCGGCGAACTCTTCTTTTGCCTTTGTTTCGTGATTGAAAACCTTAATTACTTTCTGACCTTCAACCATTTCTTCAACATAACCGTTTACTTTACCAATATTTTCCTGCTGAGCCCGGAAATGTTTTGCACTGTTCTTGGCAATAAAAGCAGTAAGCCACAAAACCAGGAACAATGTTACAATTACAAGAACTGTAAGTGGCAGGTTCATTACCACCATCATGATAAAGAGCGAAATGATTGTAAGGAAAGATGAAACCAGCTGAGGCATGGTCTGTCCCATCATTTCACGGAGAGTATCTGTATCGTTGGTAAAACGGCTCATAAGTTCACCGTGAGTATGCTGGTCGTAATATTTTACCGGCAGTTCTTCAAGGCGACGGAACAGTTCCACTCGAATATCATAAAGTACACCTGTTGAAATCTTAATCATAATGCGGGAATTGAGCCACTGGGCAAAAGCTCCCACAAGATAAATAATCATTACAACAACAAGGAAGGCAATGAATCCTGAAAAATCAGGATTAGAACTTCCAATAAGTGGCAGAATATAATTGTTGATAGCCGGTTTAATCATGTAGTTACCAAGTACGCCGGCTCCTGCACTGAAAATTACACAGAAAAGTACAACAATCCAAAGGCCTGAATAATGGGCCAGATATTTCAAAAGACGACCGATGGTCTTTTTTACGTTCTTAGGTTTTCCAAATCCTTTTGCTGGTGGCATCTGTTTCCTCCCCGACCTACTCGATGTCTGCGTCGCCGCTTCCCTGAGACTGGGAATCATTTACTTCACGATAGATTGCATTACTTGCAAGGAGTTCATCGTGGGTTCCAACACCGTTAATCTTTCCATCATCAAGAACAATAATCATGTCGGCTTCTTTTACCGAAGAAATGCGCTGTGCAATAATGATTTTTGTTGTTTCCGGAGCAAGATTTTTAAGTTCACCGCGGATTCTGGCTTCAGTTGCAGTATCTACAGCGGAAGTTGAATCATCAAGAATAAGAATCTTTGGTTTTTTCAAAAGGGCACGGGCAATACAAAGGCGCTGTTTCTGTCCACCGGAAACGTTGGCTCCGCCCTGCTCAATGTGAGTCTCGTATTTATCAGGGAAGGTCTGAATAAATGAATCTGCGTCTGCGGCTTTACAGGCTTCGATTATTTCTTCTTCTGTGGCATTTTCATTTCCCCAGCGAAGGTTTTCTGTAATTGTACCTGAGAAAAGTACGTTTTTCTGAAGAACCATGGATACTGAATCACGAAGAACAGTAAGATCATAATTCCGTACATCAATTCCCCCAACTTTTACAGATCCTTTTGTGGCATCATAAAGACGAGGCAAAAGTGAAACCAGGGATGTTTTTGAAGAACCGGTTCCTCCGATGATTCCAACCACGGCCCCGGATTTTATTTCCAGATTGATTCCGCTTAAAGCAAGATTGTCTTCTTTTTTTACATAGCTGAAATCAACATTTTCAAAGGTAACACTTCCATCCTTTACAGTCATTACTGGATTTTCAGGATTTTTTACATCGATATCTTCATCAAGCACTTCAACTACACGTTTAATAGAAGCTGTTGAAAGAACAAGGCCAGTAAAAATAAATCCAACCATCATCAAAGAAGAAAGAACCTGTGTAACATATGTGATGAAACTTGTAAGTTCCCCTACTTTCATTCCGCCAAAAACTACCTGCTTTCCGCCAAGCCACAGAACTGTAATTACTGTAGTATAGATTACAATCTGCATAATAGGAAAAAGAAGAATGATTTTCTTCTCGGCACGAATCTGTCCCTGTCGAACTTCATCAGCAGCTTTTTCGAACTTTTCGTTTTCAAAATCCTGGCGAACGTAAGCCTTTACAACCCGGATACCAATGAGATTTTCCTGAACACGGGCATTAAGGGCGTCGTATTTTTTAAGCATTTTTTCAAAAAGAGGATGAGCAAGCATTCCAAGAAGACCAATGGCTACTGCAAGAATAGGAATTGCAACTGCGAAAACAAGGCTCAATCGTGCATTCAGTTTCAATGCCATAAATGTACCGGCAATAAGCATGAATGGAGCACGGAAACACATCTGAATTACCATTCGATAAACGTTCTGAATATTGGTAACATCAGTTGTAAGTCTGGTTACAAGACTGGCAGTACTGAATTTGTCGATATTGGCAAATGAAAAGTTCTGTACCTTGTTGAAAAGACGTTTTCGAAGATTATGTGAAAACCCCTGAGAAGCACGGGCTGAAAAGATTGATCCACCGCAGCCACAGATAAGGGAAATGATGGAAAGAACTGTCATCAAAAGTCCCTGGGTCAAAACTACGGAAAAGTTTCCCGCCTGAATACCGTCATCAATAATTTTTGCCATAATAAGCGGAATTATTGATTCCATCAAAACTTCACCGACCATTGAAACCGGTGAAAGGCATGTGTAAGCAATATACTTCTTTTCCATGCCTTTTGTTATTTTAGAAATACTAGACATACTACAAATTTATGAAAAATAAATATTTTTTTCAAGTATATCTAGAATAAGATTTTGTTATACAAAAAAAAGGGACCTGAAAGGTCCCCTTCGTTTCATTCTGTATATTAAATACTAGTAAATCATTGTACCAATACCGCGGTCACTGAACATTTCAATAAGAAGTGAATGCGGTACACGGCCGTCAATAATATGTGTGCGTGGAACACCGCCGTTCAAAGCTTCCAGACAGCAGTCGATTTTTGGAAGCATTCCCCCTGTAAGCACACCTGTTGCCTTCATGCTTGGAATAGCCTGACGATCAATTCTTTTTACCAGAGACTCAGGATCTTCCATTTTAAGAAGTACACCAGGCACATTAGTAAGCTGAACAAATTTTTCGGCATTAAGTGCTACTGCAATTTTTGCAGCTGCTGTATCAGCATTGATATTGTAACGGTTATTGTCCCCTTCCATTCCCTGTGCAACTGTAGAAATAACAGGAATAAAGCCGTCATTCAAAAGTGATTCTACAATGGAAGGATTGACCTCTGTTACATCTCCAACAAATCCAAGATCTTTTTCAGTTTTTACGGCCCGGAGAAGTCCTGAATCAACACCAGAAAGACCTACAGCTTTTCCGCCTTTTTCCAGAAGGATACCTACAATTTCTTTGTTCAGTTTACCCGTAAGTACCATCTGAACAATTTCCATAGTTTCTTCATCTGTATAGCGAAGGCCGTCAACAAATTTACTTTCTTTACCAACCCGTTCAAGCATTTTGTTGATTTCCGGTCCACCACCGTGAACGAGTACAACTTTAATACCGATTGTATTCAGAAGAACAATATCTTCCATAACGGCTGACTTAAGTTCTTCATTAAGCATGGCATTTCCACCATATTTAACTACAACAACCTTACCAACCCACTGCTTAAAATATGGAAGAGCCTGTGAAAGAACTTCCGACCACTGTTCATTATTCAAAAGCGATTTTTCATCATTCATAAAAAATATCCCATCAAACTATTCACTATTCACTATTCACTATTCACTATTCACTATTCATTATTCATTACTAAGTTCTGTAATCTCCGTTGATTTTTACGTAATCGTAGGTAAGATCACAGCCCCATGCAGTTCCGCTTGCTTTTCCGTCTTCCAGTTCACAGCGGATTGTAACTTCTTTTTCTGTAAGCACTTTTTTAGCAAGGTCTTCGTCAAAGTCTACTGTAGTTCCGTGGTCGCTTACCTGGATTGTTGTAAGTTTTCCGTCCACTACACTTTCATAGAAAATAGAAGTTCCTTCCGGATTAAATTCATATCCTGAATAACCCATGGCACAGAAAATACGACCGTAGTTTGCATCCTGGCCAAACATGGCAGCTTTTACCAGGTTTGAGCGGATTACTTCTTTAGCAAGGCCCCGGGCAATTTCCACAGATTTTGCACCGTTGATTACACACTCAACCATGCGGGAAGCACCTTCACCGTCAGCGGCAATTTTTTTGGCCATAACAGTATTCAAACAGTTCAATGCCTCAAGGAATGTGTTGTAATCTTCTCCTTCCGAAACGATTTCTGCATTACCTGCCATTCCGTTAGCCATGATCACCAGTGTATCGTTTGTACTTGTATCGCCATCTACAGAAACACAGTTATAAGTTCCGGCTACACTTTCACGAAGGGCTTTATTCAGCATTTCAACCGAGATAGCACAGTCTGTTGTAATGAATGAAAGCATTGTTCCCATATTGATGTGAATCATGCCTGAACCTTTACACATTGTTCCCATGCGGACAGTTTTTCCACCCAGTTCAAACTCAACTGCACATTCTTTGTATTTTGTATCTGTTGTCATAATGGCGATACGTGCCAGTTCGTGATTTTCTTTTGAAAGACCGGCTATCAGTTCTGCAGCTTTTCCTTCAATCTTTTCTACTGGAAGCTGGGCCCCGATAACACCTGTACTGCCCACAATAAAATCATCCGGTGAAACACCAAGAGGTTCTGCCACACATTTTGCCATGCGGTAAGCAACTTCGGCCCCCTGTTTTCCCGTACAGCAGTTGGCATTTCCACTGTTTACAATTGCACCTTGGATTTTACCATTGGCAATGTTTTTCTTTGAAAGTTTAACGCTTTCTGCCTGAACACGGTTCTGAGTAAAAACACCTGCAGCATTACAAAGTTTTTCAGAAAAAATTAGGGCAGTATCAGGAGTTTTTCTACTTGCCTTAATCTGAGAAAGAACACCGTTTGCCTTAAAACCTTCAGCAGCTGTAACACCGCCATCTATAAATTTAATATCTGCCATAATCAAACCTCTTTATTTCTTTTTTGAAAAAATTCTGTAATTCATCCAAGGGAAGATTGGATGTGCAGCTTCTACTTCTGTAAGCCACTCAGTACTCACTACGTTAGATCCTAGGGAATCAAAAACTGTAGTAAAGGAACTGATACAGTCAGAAAAAACTTTACGTGCATATTCCGCGTAAATACCGTCATCAATCATTCGCCCCCAGGCTGTACTCTGTGCAAGCATCAACTCTTTTACACCAAGATTCAAAAGCCGGGCTTTAAGTCCGGTATCTGTAGGGAACCGGTCAGCAAGATCAATAATTCTTTCACAGGCTTTCTGAAGGTACCGCATCATCCAGGCATTTTTTCCTGTAAGAAGCACTTCCCCATATCCTGTTCCCAAAGATGAACTCTGATATGGACTGATTTCCTGAAGATCTGTTGCATTTTTTGAAAGTTCACCACAACAGGCAAAATCAAAGTCTGCATCTTTTCCAAAACGGAAAACATTTTCAATAAAATCAATGCTTTCATGCCATTTTCCCAATGTACCGCTGGAAATGTGAATAATCTGGGAAACAAAAGAACAGTCTGCACAGGCTTCTGCTTTTTTCAAAGTTTCTGCGTGTTTTTCAACAAAGGACTTTGCATCAGCTTTTACCTGCTCCAGTGCTTTTTCCATATTGTAAACAGAATCATTTTCCTTTGCGTAATATTTGAATCCTGTAGCAAAACGGCTCTGATTTTCGCTGATAAAAGGAGTCAGTGAGTTCTGATCAAGTTCAAAGCCAATATCACGATTTTCGTTTCTATAAACAGGAGAAGAAGGATAACCTTTTTCCATATTGAATTCGATAGCAGAACTCTGATCTTTTGCAAAAGCAATTACCGGTGACTGGGTTTTTACAGGATAGAAAGTTCCGTTATCAACAAAATCCTTACTGAAAAGGAAGGCTCGTGGATCAAGAACTGTGTAATTATATCCATATGATCTGATTACTTTTTCAAGACCAGGAACGTAGGCATTTTCAGGAAGCCAGAAACCGTCAGGAAGTTCAGCAAAAAATTCTTTGAATGAATGAAGACCGGTTTCAATCTGCGCAGAAATAATTTCCGGTGTATTTACATAATGAGGAAGGTAAGCATCTGTAGCACAGGTTCCAAGGAATTCAATATGACCAGTGCGCTGGAGCTGTGCAAACTGGGAAAGAAGTTTTCTCTGATATTTATTTTCAAAATCGTCCCGGGCCTGAATTATTTTTTCTGCCTGTTTTTCTGCAATTTCAAGAAGAGCTTTATCACCCTTTACTCTTTCAATTTCTTTTTTAGCAAGTTCAATTTTATTATCAAGCCAGTTTACATACTGCTCCTGAACCTTTTCATCTTCCAGAAGTGTACAAAGAACCGGAGTAATGACCATCATAAACTTGTAAGGAACAGCATCCTTTTCAAGTCGTTCACACATTGAAAGAAGAGGAAGATATGTATTGGAGATGGAATCAAAAAGCATGGACACAAGGGCCCCGTTCTTTTTCATACCTTCCTCATCAATATGTCTGATGTAAGGAGTTTTAGCTTCAATAAGCAATACTAGATTTTTTTTATTCATACTTTCACCGTGTTTTTTTTATCTTGAGAAGGACTGTCTGTAATTTTTATACTGGGCTGTAATCATTTCTTCCATACCTGAAAGCAATGTTATTTCAGGAAGGTCAAATCCAAAACCAGGGAAGGCATTTTCCAAAAGAGCTGAACCTTCAGGGATTTTAAGAACTGGAGCCGATGCAAGTACTGTTCCCGAAGTTGCAGACATACTTACCAGTTCAATGCGGACATATTTTACTCTGGCAGGAAGAAGCACATACTGTTCCTGTTTTTCAGAAATAGTCTGGATTTCAAAAGCTTTAGCCGGTTTCTGATCTTCCGGATTATCCAAAGAACAAACGCGAAGCATAAGATTTCCGCCGGCCTTTTTTATTTTGCCAACATCTACTTCATTAAGGTTCCAGAAAACAAAAGCAAAAGCAGGATTCTGAAGTACGGCAAAAATCTGGGTTTCATTGTAATTTTTTGGAAGTTCCGCAGTTGTAACGCTTGTACCTTCCATTTCATCTGACAGATTACCGTAATCTTCTGCAACTTCAAGAAGTTCACCAATCAAAAGAAGACGGTCAAAATTTTCAGGCACATCAAGGCCGTACTCATCAGCAAGTTCTGTAAGCTGTTTAAAAGAAAGAGTTTCCAAATGAGCGCGGGTTAATATATTATTGTCCATAATAGTGTTATCTTACTGATTTTCTGCTATAATCTCAATATGATTAATTTCCTTGCAAAGCATCTTATTAAAGACTATAAAAATTACGCTGATACAACTGTTCGGGGAAAATACGGAATTCTTTGCAGTTCTTTCGGCATTTTCCTGAACATTCTTCTATTCATTGCAAAACTTCTTGGAGGATTACTAGCCTCATCTGTTGCAATGATGGCCGATGCCTTTAACAACCTTTCCGATGCCGCATCTTCCTTCATTTCCGTTCTTGGGTTTAAACTGGCCGGAAAAAAACCAGACAAGGATCATCCTTTTGGACACGGGCGTCTTGAATACATAGCAGGATTAATTGTTTCTTTCCTTATTCTGCTTATGGGATTTGAACTTTTCACGTCTTCCATCGATTCAATCAGAAATCCCAAAACTGTTGATGGAGGCATTATTCCTCTTTCCATAATGGCCGCCGGTATTCTTGTAAAACTTTACATGTACCTTTACAACCACGCCATCGGAAAAAAGATTTCTTCACCAACAATGGAAGCCGTTGCAAAAGACAGCCTTTCCGACATGATCTCAACTTTCGTAGTAATTCTTTCCATTGTATTTTCACACTTCACTTCTCTTCCAGTTGATGGAATTGGAGGACTGATTGTTGCTGTTTTCATTTTCAAGACAGGCTGTGAATCGGCAAAAGACACAATTGATCCATTACTTGGTCTTCCACCGGAAAAAGAGTTTGTAGATGCCATTGAAGAAGAAGTTTTAAAATTCGACGGAATTGTTGGCATTCACGACTTAGTTGTTCATGACTATGGTCCTGGACGAGTTATGATCAGCCTTCATGCAGAAGTTCCAGGAAACCGGAACATTTTTGATCTTCATGAAGTTATTGATATGGCTGAATTTACACTGAATCAGAAGTTCAACTGTCTGACCACTATCCACATGGACCCAATCGACACAGAAAACAAACGGCTTGCTGCCCTTAAAGAAATTGCAAAAGAAGAAGCACAGAAAATTGATCCAAACTGTTCAATCCACGATGTACGCATGGTTCCAGGAGACAAGCAGACCAATCTTATTTTTGATATTATCCGTCCACATTCCTGCCAGTTTCCAGAAGCTGAACTAAAGGAAAAACTGTCTGTCTCCATAAAAAAAAGGGAGTCTGACGTAAACTGTGTTATCACCGTAGACTCCCCTTTTACAGAATAGATCTCGAACAAGATGTCATGCTGAACTTGATTCAGCATCCATACCTAAATTTCCATTACACCGTCAGAAGATCCACAGCCAAAGAAAGCAGCTTCGTATCCAACAACGGCGGTGTATTCTTTCTGAACCCCATTTATGAAGCTTTCAACAAAGTCGTCCTTTACAAGAGCAATGGCACATCCGCCAAAACCGGCTCCTGTCATACGGGCTCCTATACAACCATCCTGTTTCATTGCAGCAGCCTGAAGAGTATCAAGTTCTATTCCAGTGCTTTCGTAATCATCTTTTAGAGACATGTGAGATGCGCAAAGATATTTTCCCACGGAAATAAGATCATCATTTTTTAACGCTTCCACACACTTTTTTACCCTTTCATTTTCGCTTACACAGTGGCGCACTCTTTTTAAAATTACAGGATCAGAAATTGCACTTTTACAGATTTCAAACTGATCCATAGTAAGACTGCAAAGGTCTGAAAGATTTTTACAAAAGTCAAAGTCTGATTTTCTAAGGATTTCAAGGCCTTTTTCACACTCGCTGCGGCGTTCATTGTATTTACTGTCTGCAAGGCGGCGCTGTTTACAGGTATTCATTACAACAAATTTATAATCATGAAGATTAAGAGGAACGTAGGTGTGTTCAATTTTTGCACAGTCCAGCATTTCGGCTGTATTCTTTTTTCCTGTTGCAATAATGTACTGATCCATAATTCCGCAGTTTACGTTCATAAACTCGTGCTCGCTCTGCTGTCCCATTAATGCAATATCTTTTCTGCTGATATCAAAACCAAATGTTTCACTAACAGCCCAGGCAAATCCACATTCCAAAGCAGATGAAGAAGAAATTCCCCCTGCTGGAGGAACATTACTGGCAATAAGACAGTCAAATCCACAAGGGAAAGAAATACCCCGGCGTTTCATGGTGCAAAGAATACCGTTCAAATAGTTTGCATAATCATTCGCCTTATCAAAAACAAAGTCTGTATCAGTTGTAAAGGAAAAGGTTCCCGGGAAAAACAGGTCATTGTAGGTGATTTTATTGTCGTCCCGCTTTCTGATTGCTACATAAAGATATTTATCGATACAGGCAGGAAAAACAAATCCACCGTTGTAATCAATATGTTCCCCAATTACGTTAATTCTGGCAGGAGAAGCAAAGACTCTTGGATTTTCCCCTTCTCCGTAGATTTTCTTAAAGCTGGTTGTCATCAATTCTTTTGTTACAGTTGTCTTTTCCATGGCTTAAAGTATACCTTCCCTGGAGTAAAATTGCAATTTTCCACTTTTTCTTCTATAATTATTGATTATGTTAGAAAAGATTACAGGTACATTTTCAAGTATTATCAAAACAATGAGTGGCAAGTCCACCATTACTGAAAAAAACATTGAAGAAACAGTAGATCAGATTAAAATGGCCCTTCTGGAGGCCGATGTAAACCTCCGTGTAGTACGCCGTTTTGTTAATCAGACAATAGAAGAAGCAAAAGGTGAAAAGGTTCTTAAATCCGTAAACCCTGGCCAGCAGTTTGTAAAAATCATTAATGACAAAATGGTTGCCATGCTTGGTGATACAAAAGTTGACCTTCACCTTAAGGGACCAGACACACAGTCAGTTATTCTTATGCTTGGTCTTCAGGGTTCTGGTAAGACAACTGCTTCTCACAAACTGGCAGCCCGTCTTCTTAAAGAAGGACGAAAACCTCTTCTTGTTGCCGCAGACCTTGTACGTCCTGCTGCCGTAGAACAGCTTTGTCAGCTTGGCGAAAAAATCGGTGTACCTGTTTATAAGGAAGATACAAAAGATGCAGTCCGGGTAACTAAAAATGCACTGGACTACGCAAAGAAAAATCAGTTCGATACAATCATTTTGGATACTGCCGGTCGTCTTCAGATTGATGAAGAGATGATGGCAGAACTTGTAAAGATTAAGAAAGCTACTGATCCTGTGGAAGTGCTCCTTGTAGCCGATGCCATGACCGGTCAGAACGCCGTTGACATTGCAAAAACTTTTGATGAGCAGCTTGGTCTTACAGGTGTAATCCTTACAAAATTTGACTCAGATGCCCGTGGTGGTGCTGCCCTTTCATTAAAAACAATCACCGGAAAACCAATTCTTTTCATTGGTACTGGTGAAAAAACTGAAGATTTCGAACCTTTCCATCCTGAACGCATTGCATCCCGCATTCTTGGCATGGGTGATATCGTTTCCCTTGTAGAAAAAGCACAGGAAACTGTAGATGCTGAAGCTGCCATGAAAATGCAGAAAAAGCTTGCCCGTAACGAATTTACTTTGCAGGATATGCTCGAACAGTTCCAGCAGGTTAAGAAAATGGGAAACATGGAAAGCATTATGGGTATGATTCCAGGCATGAGTGGCGTAGACATGAGCAACATGGATATGAGCGGCATGAAAAAACAGGAAGCCATTATCCAGTCCATGACTTACAAAGAAAGATTGAACCACCTTATTATCGGCCCTAGCCGCAGAAAGAGAATTGCAAAAGGTTCAGGAACAACAGTTGCCGACGTAAACAAGCTCATTAAACAGTTTGAGAAAACAAAACTCACAATGAAAAAACTTTCCAGAAACGGAAGCAAAATGAGCCAGATGATGAACCGCATGGGCATAGACCCTAGTCAGATGGGTGGCATGGGCGGTTTAGGCAACATGGACATGAGCCAGCTAGGCAAATTCTTTAAATGATATGATAAGAAACAGCCTAAATGGCTGTTTCAGTGACAGCGTATGCGCAAATAGCAAACTTCCGTCAGGAAGTTTACCCTTTACATGATAAGAAACAGCCTGAATGGCTGTTTCAGTGACAGCGTATGCGCAAATAGCAAACTTCCGTAAGGAAGTTTACCCTTTACATGATAAGAAACAGCCTGAATGGCTGTTTCAGTGACAGCGTATGCGCAGAACAAAAACTTCCGTAAGGAAGTTTACCGTTAAGCCTAAATGGCTGTTCCCTATCATTTTATTCAACTCTTATTACTGAACAGATTCTTCCTTCTGGTGTGTACACTTTTTCGGTGTTGGTTGAATCTGTTAATGGTGTCAATCCCTGATAGTAATTATAATAGTAGGTTCCTTTTGGAAGCGGAAGGTAAAGTTCATAAAGTCCTTTGGCCACTTCCTTCATTTCATAAATAAAAGGATCCCAGGAACAGAAATTTCCTGCAAGATGAAGTTTTAAGCCGCTTTCCCCTTTATAAACAAAACGAGTTTCTTCATTTGTTCCGGTCTTTGTAACAACATGAACACTGCCCGGATCATCTACCTTCGAAAAACATAGATTTGTATTTTCGTCATAAACTTTATTTGGATTCAATGGATCACAAGCCCAAAGTCCATCAAAAACAAGCCGATATTTTATTTCACTTCTTTCATGTTTTCGTTCATAGCAATAAAACATTACTTTTCGTGTAACATTCTGGTCTTCATCATAAAATTTTAAAACCTCAAAAGGATGAATTTCCTTATATCCTTCAAAATCAAAGGCAATTCCTACATAACGGTAATCTGGTTCTGCAGTAAAAATGATGAAGTCGTCGGAAACGATTGGTGCTCCGGCCTTTTCAATCTGATGAACAGCGTAATCATAAAAATACGGTTCATACTTCACTTCTTCTGCGGCAAAAATCCGGCCACAGCACAATAAAGACAGTGCGGCCAGTAAAAATTTTCCTCTTTTCATACTTCGTTTATCGGATTTTTATTATCGTTTATTTAGACAATTTCTTTCTTCTTATATATAATGATATTATGAAAAAGCTTGTTTTATTTATCAATTTATCATTTATACTAATTTTTTCAGCATGTTCAAAAACCAAAAATAACGTTTCTGCTACAAAATCTCCTTCTATAGAAGAAGCACCTGTAGTAAAAACTGATCCTCGTCTCGAAAAGCTGAACTGCGTTCTTTCCCAGATGAGCAATTCAGCTAAAGAAGCTATAACCATCTCCAGTACTGAAGAATTCCTTTCCGATCTTGAGATTGTCCTTCCTGAAGAAATTGATGATCAGTACCGCCTTGTAGACAAAAAAAACTATCTTCCAGACGGCTACGTTCCCAAAGATCTGGTTAAACTTACAAAGAACGATCATTACGTCATAAACAGAAATGATCTTTCCCTCATTCCTTATGTTGAAGAAGCCCTCTGTGTTATGGCAGACGCTGCCAAAGAAGATGGAATCACACTTGTTGTAAGTTCAACTTACCGCTCCTTTGAATATCAGACAAATCTTTTCAACCGTTATGTAAAACAGGACGGATATGAACAGGCCGTACGCTACTCTGCACCTCCAGGAACAAGCCAGCACCAGATGGGAGTTGCCATTGATTTTGGTTCCATCGACGATTCTTTTGCTGAAACAAAACAGGGTAAATGGCTTAATACAAACGCCTGGAAATACGGATGGTCCCTCAGCTTCCCTGAAGGCTATGAAGATATTACCGGTTATATGTGGGAATGCTGGCACTTCCGTTATTTGGGAAAAAATGCCTGTGCCTTCCAGAAAAAATATTTTGGTGATATTCAGCAGTTCATGATTGAATTCATCGATCTTTGGAAAAAGAACTGATATTAACAGAGTGCATTTTGGGAGTTCTTCATGGATAATTCTATTTCAAAAAAGACCAAATGGTCTTACTGTATAGGTGCCACAGGTCGTGACGCTGCTTACACTCTTGTAAGTATGTTTATCCTTACCTACATACAGTACACCATGAACCTTTCCGTTCCACAGTTTGCCGTTATTTCTGCCGTCATGGTAGGATGCATGATCTGGGATGCGGTGAATGATCTTCTTATGAGTGCAATCATCGAAAACTGTCATTTAAAAAATGGAAAATACCGTCCATTCATTTTATGGGGCGCTGTTTTAAACGCATGTGTAATTACAGCTATGTTTACAATCCGTCCACAGGGCTGGGCATTCGTTGCATTTTTTACAGCAATCTATCTTTTATGGGGCATGACCTATACTGTAAACGACATTGCCTATTGGGGTATGCTACCAAGTCTTTCCAGTGATCAGAAAACCCGTGAAAATCTTGTTTCAACAATGGGCATTTTCGTCTGTATAGGTCAATTTGCTACAGGGGGCATTGTCCCGATAGTAATTGCCGGTAATGCAGTTAAAGCCTTTAGAATTATTGCCCTTGTAGCAGCACTGGCTTTCATTCTGTTTCAGACACTTACATACTTTGGAGTAACTGAAACCCAGCGGGAAGAAAACAAAGATCCGGTTTCTCTTAAAGGCATGTTCCGCATTTTAAAAAGAAATGATCAGCTTTGTCACATGGGAATTTCCTACATTCTTTTCTGCGTCGGACAGCAGCTCCTTCTGCTTCTTGCAGTCAACTTTTTTTATTTTGAATTCGGTTATTCTGCATCAGGTGATTTAATCACTATCTTTACCGTGATGTATGGCCTTGGAACTCTTGCTGCTCAGTTTATTTTTCCTGCCTTGGCAAAAAAACTTTCCCGATCAAAAATTATTACTATCAGCATGATTTTTATCATTACAGGCTATCTTGCTCTTCTTTCCATGGGATACATTCTTCCTATGAATGCCATTCTTGTTGATATTACAGGATTTGTTATTTTCCTTTGTCAGGGCATCATCAATCTTGCAATGATTGTTATGGTAAACAACACTATTGAATACGACCAGCTGAATTACGGTGAACGACACGATTCCATTATTTCTGCTATCCGGTCTTTTGCTTCAAAACTTTCCGGAGCACTTAATCAGGGGGCTGCAAGTCTTATTCTTATAATCAGCGGGATTTATGCCGTAAGCCAAAAGATTTCACAGCTTGAGGTAGATATTGGCAACGGTTCTCTTCAAAGTTCCCAGGCACTTATTCTTGCTGATTCATTTATTTCAGATGTTGATTCAAAACAGACTTTCATTCTTCGCCTTGGGATGGTTTTCATTCCTCTTCTTATGATGATTCTATCCTGGGTGATTATCCGGTTGAAGTACAAAATCGATGAAAAAGAATACGAACGAATTCTTTCCCAATTGAACAAATAAAAGCATTTTTTCAGGAGTATCTATGACTAGATTAGAAAAAGCACAAAATCTTGTATCACAAATGACTCTTGAAGAAAAAATCTCCCTGCTTTCAGGACTGGACTGCTGGCACACAAAACCGGTTGCCCGCTTAAATCTGCCTTCCATCATGGTAAGTGACGGTCCTCATGGGTTAAGAAAACAGGCTGCAGTTCAGGACAATTTTGGTGTGGGAGAAAGCATCAAGGCCACCTGCTTTCCTACAGCCAGTCTTTCCGCCTGTTCTTTTGATGAAGATCTTCTTTTTGAAATGGGAAAAGCACTTGCAGAAGAATGCATCAAAGAAGATGTGTCTGTTATTCTAGGTCCTGGAATCAACATGAAGCGAAGCCCTTTATGTGGCCGTAACTTTGAATATTTTTCTGAAGATCCTTATGCGGCAGGAAAACTGTCAGCTGCCTTTATTAAAGGTGTACAATCTCTTGGAGTCGGCACAAGCCTAAAACATTTTGCCGTAAACAGCCAGGAAAAAAGACGCATGAGTATTTCTGCTGAAGTAGACAAGCGCACACTTTTTGAATACTACCTTAAGGCTTTCGAAATTGCAGTTACCGAAGCCCAGCCATGGACTGTAATGTGTTCCTACAACAGAATCAACGGCACCTACGCAAGCGAAAATCAATCTCTTCTAACAGACACATTGAGAAACAAGTGGGGTTTCAATGGGCTTACAGTTTCTGACTGGGGAGCCGTGCATATCCGATCAGAAGGCGTAAAAGCTGGCCTTGACCTTGAAATGCCAGGAAACAAAGGCTTAAATGACAAAAAAGTTCTTGCAGCTGTAAAAGACGGGACACTTTCTGAAACCGCAGTTGACCAATGCGCCTGCCGTGTAACAGAACTTGTCCTTAAAGCAAAGGAAGAAAGACAGGAACTTAGTAAAGACAAGCTGGCTTCACTAATGGACAATCACCATTCCTTGGCTGTCAAAATCGCCGAAAACTCCATGGTACTTCTTAAAAACCAGGACTCAGTTCTTCCTATAAATACAAATAATTGTAATAAAATTCTTCTTACCGGAGTCTTTGCAGCTTCTCCACGTTTTCAAGGTGCCGGTTCATCAAGAATAAATCCTATTAAGGTTTCATCTCCACTTGAGGCTTTTACACAGAATTGCAGTAAAGTTTCCTATGCACAAGGCTATAATCTTGACGGCACAGAAGATGATGCACTGTTAAATGAAGCTGTAAATCTTGCCAGGGAAAATGACCAGGTGATTATTTTTGCAGGACTTCCTTCCACAAGCGAAACAGAAGGTCTTGACCGAACTACACTTTCCATGCCTGAAAACCAGAACAATTTCATCGAAAAAATTCTTGAAGTTAAACCAGATGCAGTAATAGTCCTTATGGGCGGCTCCCCTTTTATTCTTCCATGGATCGACAAGGCAAAAGCAATCCTACTTTCTTATTTATGCGGTGAAGGTCTAGGACAAGCCTTGTATAATATTATTACAGGACTTAAAAATCCAAGTGGAAAACTTTGTGAGACCTGGCCTTCCAGCCTTGAAGATTGTCTTTCTACAGATTATTTTCCAGGTGATTGTAAAACTGTGCAGTACCGGGAATCCATTTTCACAGGATACCGCTACTTTGACACCGTTTCAAAAAAAGTTCAGTTTTCCTTTGGTCACGGACTTTCCTACACAAAATTTCATTATTCTAATCTTAAAATTGATGAAAATACCAATGAAAAACTTAAAAACGGGCATCAGATTGAAATTTCCTTTGATATTACAAATACTGGCATGGTAAAAGGAGATGAAACAGCCTTTATTTTTGCAGCTTTTCCTGATTCTGAAGTATTTACAGCAAAACATAATCTTGCTGCATTCAAAAAAAACAGTCTGGAAGCAGGAGAAACCAAAAATGTCACACTAGAAATCAATCCACGGGAATTATGCTGGTACAATTCTGACACAGATAGATGGCAGCTTCATAGGGGAAAAATCCTGCTTTCTATTGGTGGAAGCCTAAACTCCCTTTCTCTTTCTGCAGAAATTACTTCAGTTTCGGATGAAAACACAAATGCCGGTTGCATCACTCTTAAAACCACAGAACCTTCCGTTTACGAAAAACTGTGTTCCGGAATTGATGTTCAGTCAGTTCCTATTTCTGATTTCGAAAAACTTCTAAGACGTCAACCCTCACCATCGGTAATTAAAACTTCAAAACCCTTTACCATGGAAAACTGCATTCTAGATGCTGAATCAACTGTTTTGGGGCGTATTCTGAAAAAAATCATCATTTTTGCCATGAAGATTATCTCTCGAAAAGAAAAAGACCAGATCCAGATGATGACTGCAGCCGCCCTGGAAATGCCTTTTTTTGGTCTTACTCCTGCCAGTAACGGTCTGCTTCCTGAATGGTGTGTAAAATTTCTGATTAAGCTTTTGAATATTTAGACTGAAAAAACTATCTAAGACATTTAAAAATATTTTTAAGAACCTGCAAATCCTTTTTGATTGCAGATTCGTAATCATAATTACTGAAATTTAGATTATAATCATTTTCCAACAAAATCCATCCGTTATAATCTATATTCTTTAATAAATCCATGGATGAAAAGAACTCTGCATCTCCAGTTCCTAAAGGCATCCACTTCTGTTTTCCGTCATTTACAAGACTGTCTTTTGCGTGAACTTCAATAATTTGATCTTTCATGGTGTGAAGAACTGACTCACATTTTTTTCCTTTCATACGCCAAAGATTCTGATTATCAAAATAAAACTTAAACAGAGGATGGTTTACCATGGAAAAAAGTTTTAGATTATTTTCCGCATCAAGTGCATTTTCCGTTCCAATATAAATATTATATTTTTCTGCCATTTCACAGGCTTTCTTCAGATTTTTTGCAGCCATTTCCAGTTCAACCTCAGTTTTAATATCACTGGCAAAAAATGCCGGAATCTGAATAGTTTTAGAATCAAAATATGAAGCACATTTCAAAGCTTTTTCAATTTCACTTTCAAAAAAGGATTCAGAACCTGCAGTAATATAACTTTGGCCGCAGAAAACGTTCATTCCAATTGATGGAAATTCAACTCCGGTTTCAAGTGCTGATTTTCTGTATTCATCAAGATTTTCAATAAGTTCCTCTGAAAAACTTAATTCCATTCCATCAAGTCCAAGTTTCACCAGTTCATAACAGCCCTCAGGTCCATCCACCGGTAAATTCCACTGACATATTCCAAACTTCATTTTTTTCTCCGTCATAAGATGACATATATTAATTAATTTATATTTCTACAATTTTTTTTACAAAACTCTCAAACTTGACTATAAATAAAGACAGAAATCAATAAAGTAAAAAATGATCTTTATATAAGATGTCTTATTTAAAATGAGTCTACAATATAAAATAAAAATATTGAAGGAGAAAACTGCCCTCAAACTAGGTAAGCTGGCGTTATTTCATGAAAAAAAGTCTGGTAGATTAACTAGGGTTCTTCCACGGAAGTTCAGTGTTTATGGATTTAGGTTTCAGACGAGGCTGCGCAGCATAGCTGCTTGCCAAATTTGCTATAAACAGCCATTCAGGCTGTTTTTACCGACAGTTTCTGTCGGCCGCAAATATCTACTATCCCGCGCCCACGGGAAAAGTAATACGGAAGCTGCTGCTTCAATGAAATGTAAGAGGGATTTAAATAAAAAAAAGCATGTTTGGAACTTTCCTTACGTGGGACACTTTTCTCGTGCTGCGGAACGAGCCTTCGAAGCCCAGCTTCTCGGCCAATCTGCTGAAAACAGTCGCGACGGACTGTTTTCACCCCTTCGGGGCCGCAAATATCTACTTCCCCGCCCGCGGGAAAAGTAATACGGAAGCTGCTGCTTCAATGAAATGTAAAAGGGATTTAAACAAAAAAAAGCCTGTCAGGAACTGTCTTCCGCGTGACACTTCACTCGTGCTGCGGAACGAGCCTTCGAAGCACAGCTTCTCGGAAAATCTGCTGAAAACAGTCGCGACGGACTGTTTTCACCCCTCCGGGGCCGCAGATA
>JAKSTP010000038.1 GCA_024402505.1 Treponema sp. | reverse complement strand
GATCCAAAAGTAGATTTCCCAAAACAGGAAGAAGAAGTTTTAAAGTTCTGGGAAAAAAATGACACTTTCAAAAAATCAGTAAGTCAGCGCGAAGGCTGTGAAGAATTCGTTTTCTTTGACGGACCACCATTTGCAACAGGACTTCCACACTTTGGACATTTTATTCCATCTACTATTAAAGATATTATTCCACGCTACCAGACAATGAAAGGAAAGAAGGTTGACCGCCGTTTTGGTTGGGACTGTCACGGTCTTCCTATTGAAAACCTTATCGAAAAAGAACTTGGCATCAACTCAAAGCACGAAATTGAAGAAATGGGTGTTGATAAATTCAACGAAGCCTGTCGTGCATCAGTTCTCCGCTACACATCAGAATGGCGCAAAACAATTACACGTATGGGACGCTGGGTTGATTTTGACCGGGACTACAAAACAATGAATCCTGAATTCATGGAATCAATCTGGTGGGTTGCAAAATCACTTTGGGATAAAAACCTCATCTACGAAGGTCAGTACATTCTTCCATATTGTCCTCGCTGTTCAACAGTTCTTTCATCACATGAACTTGCTCAGGGCTATAAAGACAAGCAGGATCCTGCTGTTACAATCCGTTTCAAGGTTAAGAGTCTTCCTGCAGCCATTGGTGACAATGACCTTGAAAATACATACTTTATTGCATGGACAACAACTCCTTGGACTCTTCCTTCAAACTTAGGCCTTTGTATGGGTCCGGAAGTTGAATACGTAAAACTTAAGGATAAGTCTGACGGAACAAACTACATTTTTGCAAAAGCCCGTATTCCTGCATACTTCAAAAACGAAGCTGATTATGAAATCCTTTGGACTCATAAAGGTGCAGAATTCATCGATGCAACTTACGAACCTCTTTTCCCATATTTTGCTGACCTTGCAGATCCAAAAGTTTGCGAAGAAAAATCTGGTCAGAAATGTGAAAAGGGTGCTTTCCGCATGTTCAATGCTGACTACGTTTCTACAGAAGACGGTACAGGTATTGTTCATATTGCTCCAGCCTTTGGTGAAGAGGATAACAAAGTATTCCGTGGTTCAGGTGTTCCAAACGTTCAGCCACTGGATGCAGAATGTAAATTCACAAAAGAAGTTCCTGAATATGAAGGTGTGTTCGTAAAAGATGCAGATAAAGAAATTATGGACCGCCTTAAGAAAGAAGGAAAACTTGTAAAACGGGAAACTGTAAATCACCAGTATCCACACTGCTGGAGATGTGGTTCTCCTCTTATTTATCGTGGTATCGGTTCATGGTTCGTAAAAGTACAGGATCACCACGAAGCTCTTCTTCGTGCAAACAGTCAGATTAAATGGCAGCCTTCACATATTAAAGAAGGTCGCTTTGGAAAATGGCTTGCCGGTTCACGTGACTGGGCAGTAAGCCGTAACCGTTACTGGGGTAACCCAATTCCAATCTGGCGCTGTGATGACCCTGAATGTAAGCACACACTTTGTGTTGGAAGCCGTCAGGAACTTAAAGATCTTTCTGGCGTTTATCCTGAAGACCTTCACAAACAGTTTGTAGATAAAATTACAATTCCTTGTCCAAAATGTAAGAGCACAATGCACCGTATTCCAGAAGTTTTCGACTGCTGGTTTGAATCAGGTTCCATGCCTTACGGACAGCAGCATTATCCTTTTGAAAATAAAGAATTCTTCGAAAGTCATTTCCCTGCAAACTTTATTTCAGAAGGGCTGGACCAGACTCGCGGCTGGTTCTACACACTTACAATTCTTGCAAGTCACCTCTTTGACAAGCCTGCATTCCAGAACTGTATCGTAAACGGTCTTGTTCTTGCAGAAGACGGGCGCAAAATGTCTAAGTCTCTCAAAAACTATACAGATCCTGTTGAAGCCATCAATATGTTCGGTGCCGATGCACTTCGTCTGTTCCTTATTCATTCAGCTGTAGTTAAAGCTGATGACCTTCGTTACTCTGACGCAGGAGTTCGCGAAGTTCTTAAGAATATTCTTATTCCACTTTGGAGCGGATACTCATTCTTTGTTCAGTATGCAAATATTGACGGAGTAACCTGTACAGGCCACGAATTTGATTCAAAGCTTCCTGAAAATCCTCTTGACCGCTGGATTCTTTCTGTAAGCCAGAAAATGGTAAAAGAAGTTACAGCTGCCCTTGACGATTACGATCTTAGCGCTGCAATTGATCCGCTTATCGCATTTATCGATCAGATTAACAACTGGTACATCCGCCGTAACCGCCGCCGCTTCTGGAAATCTGGAAACGACAATGACAAAATGGAAGCTTATGCATCACTTTACTATGCATTAAAGACATTCTGTAAATGTGCAGCTCCTGTAATTCCATTTATTACAGAAGAAATGTACCAGAACTTTAAGACAGATGCAGACAAAGAATCAGTTCACCTTTGTGATTACCCTGTATACAACGAAAAAATGCGTGACGAAGCCCTTGAATTCCGCATGACAACAGTTCAGAACGCTGTTTCAATGGGACGCTCTCTCCGTAACCAGTTCAACCTTAAGAACCGCCAGCCTCTGGCTTCATGTCAGCTTGTTACACGCAACGCCGAAGAACGGGCTGTTCTTTCCGACATGCAGGATACAATTGCCGAAGAATTGAACGTTAAACAGGTTATTTTCCACGATAAAGAAGACGAACTTGTTGAATACAAGGCAAAAGCCAACTTCAAGGTAATGGGAAAAGAACTTGGTCCAAAGATGAAATCCGCTGCCGGTATCATCATGACACTTACTTCTGAACAGATTGAACAGGTTCTCAATGGAAATGCCCTTGTAATTGATGTTGAAGGACAGAATGTTGAACTTACAGAAGAAAAGCTCATTGTTGAACGCATCGAAAAAGAAAACCTTAAAGTTGTAAATGAAGGAACTCTTACAGTTGCCCTTGATACAAAAGTTACTGAAGAACTTAAGAAAGAAGGTTATGTTCGTGACCTTATCCGAGGTATTCAGAATGCACGTAAGGAAAGCGGTTTCAATGTAACAGACCGTATCAAACTTACAGTAAGCGGGGATGCAGACCTTGCTGATGCTTTCAAGACTTTTGAATCTATGATTGCTTCTGAAGTTCTTGCAGAAAAATCTTCATGGACAGATTCCCTTGACGGTGTTAAAGTTGAAGCAGATGACAAAACATGGAGCATTAAAGTTGAAAAAGCATAATGTTTTTTCAAAACTGTTAAAATTTTCAAATCTCATTGTTCTTGCAGGAATTTTCTTTTCCTGTAAGACAATGCCTGTAGCCCCTGGCATAAATGAAGTTCATCCAATGGATCTCCTTGACGATAAGAGCGCCTTTTATATTGCCGTTCCTTCCAAGGCAGATCCGGAACTTATTTCCCGGGTTATAAAAAATAATGTGCCTTCACTTTCCTTGAATGATGCAAAAATGATTGGAGAAAGGGTACAGACCGTTTATCTTGGGCTTTCCCATAAAAAAAATCTTACACAGGTGCAGGCCGCCGCAAAATGTGACGTTCCACTTAAATATATCCCAAAGGCTTTGAATTCCAAAAACGGGTGGAAAAGTGAATCATATTCTGCCGTGAACGGGCCTCTTCCATATACAATTTACAGTTCCAATTCCATTGACCTTTGTTTTCCAGCTTCCTCCAGAATGCTTTTAGGCCGTGATCTTACATCAATGATTGATCGTTATGATGAACTTGCCTGGACACCAAAAGGTCTTACTGACGATGAAGATACAAACCTGAATTCTGTTCTTGATAAAGATATTTATGAATACCTAAAAGGCGCAGATGATGAAATCCGTTTTTTTGCAAACCAGCCTCAGGCCTTTCTTTCCATTCTCATGGGGTCTACTTTGGATCTGAAGCTTATTAATGTAAACGGACGGATGGTGGTAGATGAAAAACATCCTGAACAGTATCTGGTAGATATTAATTTTGAATTTAAATCTGCAGCAATTCTTAAGGCAGGGAAGGTGCTTTTGAAAGTTGCTTTTGGGCTTACTGATGCAGATTCCATGGATTTGTCCCCAACAACACTTTCCATCAAAAATATTAAACTCAGTAAAACACAGCTTTACTCTTTGCTGTTGATATAAAAACTTTGGAGGCTTTAAATGGCACAGGATAAAATTATTTTGAAAGCAGAAGATTTGGACGGTTATCTTACAGACCAGGATATGAAGGATCTTGCCTGTCTTGATGAAATGTTCAAAGAGACAATGACTCATTTTGAGCCTCTCAATAAAGATAAAGTTATTGAAAGTTACGACAAACTTGGAAAGAAAATGCAGGAAATCTGTGCTGCCCATCCAAACATTCAGGTTTATTCTTTTGTAACTGAAGAAGGTGCCCACGCTGAAGCAAGCCACGTTATTTCAAAACTTCGCGACATCAAAACTGATCACCAGGAATTCATGTATTATTCACAGCGTGCCTATGAAATGCTTTTCCGCATGGCTTACACTGGAAAACACACAGACAAAAAAAGCCACATTTTTGTTCAGACACCTGTAAATTTCCCTGTCCAGAACTACGCAGTTCACAAAATCCCGGATGTGGATTCTCAGGTAAATAATTCTGTAATGTGCGTAATGCTCCGTGGAGCTCTTTTGCCATCAATGATCATGTCAAAGGAAATTCAGGAATATTCAAACGATTACATTACACCTTTTGCTCTTTTCAAAATCAGCCGTAACGACAACAAGAAAGAAAATGACATGGAATACATCCTTGACTTGAACAAATCTTTCTTCAATCTTGAACAGCTTGATGGAAAAGACCTGATTTTTGCCGATCCAATGAACGCAACAGGTGGTTCTCTTGTAACAGTTGTAAAATATCTTCAGAGCCAGGGAGTTCATCCAAAATCAATTAAGTTCTTTAATACAATTTCTACACTTAAAGGTTCTATCCGCGTAACACGTGCCCTTGAAAACTGTACCTGTTACACTCTCTGGGTTGATCCTGTAATGAACGAAAAAGCCTACATTATGCCAGGACTTGGTGATGCCGGAGACCGCCTCAATGGTTGCGATACTAAAGATGCTCCTCGAAACATCATGCAGCTTATTGCAGATTACGGTCACAATATTGCAGGTCTTTACCGATCTCAGCTTTTCGAAATTGAACGAACAGTTCTGGGCTAAAAATAAGCCTTTATGAAAAATCTTTTTCGCCTTCAATTTATATTTTCTCTCCTTGTTATTCTGGTTTCCTGTGCAGGATCCCCAAAACCTGGAGAGATGAAGCTGGCTCAGGATCTTTACGCTCAGTATTTCGATCTTGCAGAAACTTACATGGAACTTTCGAAATACGATAAGGCTCTTCCATTGTATGAAACGGCAAGAGAAGATCAGGAATTTTACTGGACTTCAACTTACCGCATGGCAAAAATCTACGTAAATCAGAAAGATTGGCCTAAAGCAACTGTTTTATATGAGGAGCTTCTTAAGCGGGATCAGAATAATTCAAGTCTTAAAGAGTCTCTTGCTTACTGCTATGCCATGAGCGGAAACAGAGAAAAAGCACTTTCTGTTTACGAAGAACTTTTTAAGGGCGGAAACACCAGCGAAGATATTCTTTCAAATATTATTTCTATAAACGCATCTTATTTAAAAGACGAAAAGCTTTCAGAAAATGAAAAACAGGCTTACAAAGATGCTGCAGAAACTTACTTTGAAAAATTGAAAGAAATGTATCCTGAAAACAAAAATATTTCGGCTTTCGAAAAAATCTTTAATCCTGAGCAAACTTCTTAAGCATGTCCTGCAAAAAGTTATGGGCCTGGTCATCGGTGAATTCCGTGGTTTTCGGTTCATGGTAGGCAACAAGGTTTGCAGGAATTTCATCAAGGAAACGGCTTGGCTCGCTGTCCTGAACCATCTGCATGTGGCGCCTTTGTAGACAGGAACTAAGATAAAGCTTGTCTCTGGCACGGGTAATGGCTACGTAGAAAAGACGGCGTTCTTCTTCAACATCTCCGCCATTTTCTTCCACGGACCTTGCGTGAGGAATAAGACCTTCTTCAACACCGGCAATAAAAACCACTGGAAATTCCAGCCCCTTACTGGCGTGAATTGTCATAAGATTTACTTTGCCTTTGTCTCCATCCTCGTTCATATCATCTCGAGAAAGAAGGGTAATTCTGTTCAGATAGTTAAAGAGGTTAGGGGCATCATTTTCCGGATCTTCTTCCCACACCTTAATTGACGAAAGAAGGCTTTCAATGTTCATAAGTTTGAATCGTACAGCCTTTTCGCTTTTTGCATTTTCTACAAGAAGATGATCACGGTAGTTTATGTCTTCAAGGAGTTTTCGCACCTTCTGTTCAAGACCACGTCCGCTCAAAAGATTTTTTCGGTGTTCTTCAATTACGTTTACAAAATCCTGAAGATCCTGCTTAAGTACATCACTGGCACGGCTGTCTTCCCGTTCAATAAGTGATTTAATGGCTGTCCAAAGTGTGCAGTTAAGTTCCTGAGCTTCGTCATTCATCACCTGAATTGCAGCACGGCCAATGCCACGTCTTGGAGTGTTGATTATTCGCAGAAGGTTGATGTCGTCTTCGTGGTTTGCAATTACCCTAAGGTAACTGATTACATCCCGGATTTCTTTTCTTTCAAAAAAAGATGTACCGCCGCTCATGGTGTAAGGAATGTTGTTCTGCAAAAATGCTTCTTCAATCCATCTGCCTTGAGTATTTGCCCGGATAAGAACGCCAAAATCGTCATATTTCCGTTTTTCTTCTGCTACAATGCCAAGAATACTTTCTGCAATAAAATCTGCTTCTTCGGTTTCGTTCCTAGGCATGTAGATTTCAATTGGTTTTCCGCCGCCGTTTCCACTCCAGAGTTTCTTGTCTTTACGGTTTGTGTTGTGGGCAATAACACCGTTGGCAGCTTCAAGAATTGTTTCCGTAGACCGGTAATTCTGTTCCAGGCGGATTTCCGTAACATCAAAATCCTTTTCAAAATTGATGATATTCTGATAATCGGCACCACGCCAGCTGTAAATGCTCTGATCGTCGTCACCTACAACGGCAACGTTTTTATCGGCCAGAAGATGCATCAGTTCGTACTGCTGGTGACTTGTATCCTGAAATTCATCAACCATAAGGTATTTATAGCGTTCCCGATATCTTTCAAGAACATCAGGACATTCTTTAAAAAGTTTGATTGGAAGAACTATAAGGTCGTCAAAATCAACAGCATTGTAAAGTTTAAGGCCTTCCTGGTACATTTCATAAAGAGGTCTGTAAGTGTCGCCTTCTGTAGACCAGTTTTTTCGTCCGGTTTTAATATTAGAAATCAGGTTGCCAATTGAGTAAATGTCCATGGCGTCCTGAGAATATTTTAATTCACGGCCACATTCTTTAATAAGGGCTACACGGTCAGTTTCGTCATAAATAGAAAAATTTTCCCGGAATCCAAGGCGGGTTATATCCTGACGGAGAATGCGTACACCAAAGGCGTGGAATGTGGAAACTGTAAGCATTGGAAGTTTTTTGCCCGTAAGCTCTTTTACTCGTGTTTCCATTTCTCTGGCAGCCTTATTTGTAAAGGTAAGAGCAAGAATCTGACTTTGAGGAATGCCTTTGTCCAGCATATGTGCAATTCGGAAGGTGATTACACGGGTTTTACCGCTTCCGGCTCCTGCAATAATGAGGATTGCACCGTCTGTTGTGGTTACGGCTTTGTACTGTTCAGGATTAAGCTCATTTTTCAGATTGGTTAAATCAACTGCCATAGGATTGTAAATATAGCAAATTTCAAAAAACTGTGCTATAATAAACTATTATGAATTATCAAGTTGCATCATTTTTAATGAAACATAACTTTGTATGTCATGTAGACGTACTTACTGCAGCCCATGCTATTCTGGACGATATGAAAAAGGGATTGAAAAAAGAAAAATCCGATCAGGATATGATCCGCACTTTCTGCAATCCTCCAAAAAATCCTGTTCGTAACGAAAGTGTTATTGTAATTGATGCCGGTGGAACAAACTTCCGCTCCTGTCTGGTTACTTTTAACAATAAAGGTGAAGCATCTATTTCCGAAATGGAAAAAACAGCAATGCCTGGTGTATCAAAAGAGCTCAGCAAAAAAGACTTTTTCGATCAGATTGCATCAAATCTTGATCACCTTAAAAATAAAGCCGACAAAATCGGTTTCTGTTTCTCATATCCAATGGAAATTACTGAGGACGGAGACGGAATCCTTCTTGGTTTCTCAAAAGAAGTTAAAGCCCCGGAAGTTGTTGGAAGCAAAGTAGGTGAATGCCTTAAAGCTGCTCTTAAAGAAAAGGGCTGGAATGAAATCAAACAGATTACACTTTGTAACGATACAGTTTCGGCTCTCCTTGCCGGTAACGCCTGTGTTCCTGCAACAGAAGTTTCATCTTACATCGGTATGATTCTTGGAACCGGTCTCAACGCAGCCTATCTTCAGCCTGCCTGTGATACTTGTGGCATTAAAGAACAGATCATAGTTTGTGAAAGCGGAAAATTCCTTGGCGTAAACCAGAGTGATTTTGACAAACAGGTTTGTGCTGCTTCTACAAGCCCAACATCTTTCTTCCTTGAAAAACTCTGTTCAGGTGCTTATCTTGGACCAGTTTCTTACTACGCACTTACTGCAGCTGCAAAAGAAGGAATCTTCTCAGAAAAAATGGCCAAAGCTATTCTTGCTCTTGATTCCCTTACTTTGATTGAAATGGATAAGTTCCTCCACGGACCTTACAATACAGAAACTGTTCTTGGAAAAATCTGTGCCGAAACTGCCACAGACGAAGATTTCGACCGAATTATCCAGATTCTTGATGCAATTTGTGAACGTTCTGCCCGCTACGGCGCTGCAATCCTTACAGCCTGTGCACTTCAGACAGGAAAAGGAAAAATGGCCCACAAACCAATCTGCATTCTTTGCAATGGTACTACATTCTTCAAAACCTGGATGGTTCGCGAAAGAGTGTATGCTTACCTTGATGAAGTTCTTACAAAGCAGAACGGTGTTTTCTGGAAAATCGTTTCTGTAGACAATGATATCACTCTCGGAACTGCCATTGCGGGTTTGATTTAGTATTGTTATTGGTGTAGAATAGAGAAGAGGGGTAAAAATGGCAAAAAACGTAGGTAAAACAATAGTTCTTCTCATTGTGATTATTGTACTGGTCCTTGGTGGATTGCTCTGGTTTGATTATCTGGGCGTTGTTCACGTAAAATCCGTTTTTGCTCCTGTCTACAAACTTATTGGAAAAACTCCACAGACATCTCTTACTGCAACACAGACAAATCCTCTTACTTCAAATCTTGATGAAGAACGTCTTGCAAAACAGCGTGAAGCATTAGATCTTTTTGCCGAAGAACTGGACAAAAGAGAAAACGATATTAAGGAATCTGAAAGTCATTACGAACAGATTGCCCTTGAACTTTCTGAACGGGAAAAGAATCAGGAAGACCGTGAAAAAACTTTTGAACAGACTGTAAGTAAATACAACGATAAAAATCTGAATATCGAACAGATTGCCGTAAACCTGAACGGTATGCGACCACAGGCTTCTGTAGATATTCTTTGCGCTATGGATGATCAGACAGTTATTGATGTTCTTCGCAAGGTTGAAGAAATTGCCGCCCGTGACGGAACTTCTTCCATGGGTTCTTACTGGCTTTCTCTTATGCCTGCCGAAAGAGCTGCTGAAATCCAGCGCAAAATGATTACAAAACCTAATTCTCTTGATTAATCTGGTTTTCTACATCAACAACTATCCATTTTGAAAAATCACTCTGAGTCTTGGCAACCATTCCAAATGTTACCGGGGCTGTTGTTTCACCGTAAAGATAATTTTTTTCATTGAAAGAAAAAGTCTGTCCAGGTGCTGTTAGATTTAATCCTACCATGGCGTGAGAATATTCTCTTGAAATAATCATTACACTGTCAAAGCCTGCAATGTTCAAAAGGGCAGATACAAGCATGCTTCTGCTGTCACAGTCATTTCCTTCACCTTTAAGAACAGCCATTACTGGAGTAAAGTCTGAGCTGGAATTTTTCTTATTGTCACGTTTGTATTCAAAACCTTGTGTCCAGCTTAGAATAGCGTTTGCGTAATCGGTTTTGTTTTTGATTCCAAGGCCTTTATAAATATCTTTTGAAACAGTATACAGGCGGGCTTTTGTATCCCGGTAAACCAGCTTATAATATCGCTGCCAGGCTTCTTTCCAAAGTTTATGGCTTGCATAATGGGTAAAACAGCCGAACTCCATATCCACCACAAACTGATTGGCTTCAACGTCACATTTGTCTATGGTTGTAGTAATAGATTTTCCACCAATTTCCAGTTTAATCTTTTCACTTCCTTCAGATGGAAAAAGATATGATATAAGGATTCCAGGAAGATTTTCAGTTTCTTCATCAACAGAAAGAGAGTTCAGCATAGACATCATAAACTGGCTGGCCTTGGTGTAATTTGCCTGTTTTACATAAGCAATTGTTACAAGACTTGTTTCACTGTCCTGCAAAGGCGACGAAAATGAAAGACCCTCGTAATGGTCGTCTAAGGTCATGGTAAAAGTGGAAGCACTGCATTCTTTTGTTCCCCACATGAAAGTATCAGTCTCAAAGGAAGCACCAAGTTTTCCAAGTGCGGTTTTCTGTGCTGCCAGAGGATCTGTATTCTTGTAAATGCGCAGAATAAGATTTACGGGCATGGATGGGTGAGTGAACAGAAACATAAGTCCATCATCTGATGAAGAATCCAGAATATAGCCTTCTGGAAGATCCATGGAATAGCCGAATTTTTCATCAATAAGGCTTTCTGCAAAAATAAAAGCGGAACAAAATGCAAATGTCAGTAGTAACAAAAATCTTTTCATAATATAATTATCGTGTGAAAGAAATACCTGTATTATACGAAAACGAAGAAATCTACATAATAAACAAACCAACCGGCATTTCGGTACAGGGTGGACAGGGAATTTCCCATCCTTTAGACGAAGAATTTGCAAAAATGACCGGCCAGAAGGTTCATCTTGTACACCGCCTTGATAAAGATACCTGTGGACTTATGATTATTGCAAAAAGTCCCAATGCTGCTTCTAAATGGACAAAGCTTATTGGATCTAAACAGGTTCAAAAAGAATACGTGACTTACTGTTTTGGTAAACTGGACAAGGCAAAAGGCGTAATCAACGATACACTTATTCAGCACGGTGAAACTAAAAATGCCGTAACAGAGTATTCAGTGGAAAAAGTTTTTGACATTACTTTTCCCCCTTCCGAAACCCGGCCTGAATCAAAAACCGTTACAATTTCCAAAGTGCATCTTTTTTTGAAAACCGGCCGAATGCATCAGATCCGCATTCATCTTTCAAAAAACAACTGTCCTATTATAGGCGATGATCAGCACGGAAATTTCAAGCTGAACAAACTCCTTAAAAAAGAACTTAAAATCAAGAATATGCTTTTGTGTTCAAAAAAACTGACCGTCCCATTGGACGGCCATAATAAAGTTTTTGAAATTGATTTCGAAGTTCCTTTTCAGTTTTAGTACTTAAAGGCGCTTCCTCCAATAAATTCCCGGATTATTGATCTTGATGGAACTGCTGCGGCCGGTACTTCACAGAATCGGTCCAGGAATTTCATAAGGTGACTTGCAACAGCATATTCCGGTTCACCAGGTTTTACACAGCGTAAAAGCGGCATTGCGTAAACTTTAAGAACCGACAGTTCGTAATCCAGGGCTGTGTTCAAAATTGCATCGGCATTGTTCTGGAATGGGAAAATGTGTTTCTTTTCCCCAGCCTGAACATTTGGCCACATGGAAATTGTGCCGGCAGCTGATTTTCCCCTGTATCTCCAGTCACGGACAATTCGTCTTATAAGGCGGTTGTCGCTTGTTGAAATACGGTTGTGATCATCCAGGTTCAGCTGTGTAAGGGCAGAAAGGTAGATTCTGTATTTATACTGGTCTGGAATTCGTGCAGTCAGCTTTGGATTCAGTCCGTGAATTCCTTCCATAATAAGAATGTCGTTTTCACAAAGTGTCATCTTGTTTTTATCTTCATAGAATGAGCTGCTTGTGTGGAAATCGTAGCTTGGAATAATCACTTCTTTGCCATCAAAAAGATCAATAAGATTCTGGTTTAAAAGTTCTACATTCAGGGCTTCAAGACATTCAAAATCAGGTTTTCCATTTTCATCTTTTGGTGTTTTATCTATGCCAAGATAGTAGTTGTCCAGACTGATAAGCTTTGGTGTGTAGCCAAGTGCCTGAAGTTCCAGAGCCAGTTTTTTTGATGTAGTTGTTTTTCCGGAACTGGATGGACCTGCAATCAATACTACCTTCACAGATTTTGAATCAACAATTTCGCTGGCAATTTTGGAAATGTTTTTCTGCTGGAAAGTTTCTGTAATATCGATGAAATCTGCAATTTTGTGTTTATCCATGGCAACTACATTCAATTCTGCTGCGTTTGTAATGCCAATCTTTTTTCCCCATTCCTTATAACGGCTGTAGGTTTCAAAAAGTTTTGGCTGGTCAGTAAAGTCTGGCAGAACAGAATGATCTTCCGATTTTGGGAATCTTAGAAGAAAGCCATCATGGTATTTCATAAGTTCAAAGGTTTTAAGTAAGCCTGTGGATGGAACAAGAGGCCCTGATGAAATGTCGTAAAATCCTTCAAGTTCATTGAGGGTAAGATAAGGAGGGCAGTTGAAATCCATCTGAAGACGGGCGCCGGTTAATTTCTGATCTTCAAAGATTTTCATTGCCTGTTGATAAGAAACCCGTTCTGTATTAAATGGAGTGTCCTTTTTTACAAGAGCCTTCATTTTTGTAGTAATCATTTCAATTTGCTTGTCTTCAATGGCTTTTCCATTTTCCAGAGTGTAGTAATATCCGTAGCCCAGAGAGTGTCCTACAAGAACTCGGGTGCCTGGATAAATCTTTTCAACTGCACTTGCTAAAAGAAGACACAGTGAGCGTCTGTAGATTTCAGAACCTTCCTTTGAATTTAAATAGATTGGTTCCAGTTGGCATGAAAAGTCAACTTCTGAAAAAACAGAGCTTTCAAGATTGTCAATTTTTACGCCAACAATGTTTTTTGTATCAATTTTCTGGCTTTTAAGAATATCCAGAACTTTGTCATGTTTTGATGCGGAAATCACCTTTCCGTCTTTAAGAGTAATACTGATATTGTTCATGCTTACAGTATAAGCTCAAATCTCCAAAAAGTCTAACTTTTTTTATTTGTAAAGCCTACTTTCAATAAATATGCAATAAGACGTGATTCTTTTGACAATCTTCATATATTTCTATAAAATGAAGTATTATGACTAGATGTTTTGCAATGTTGAAACCAGGCGTATTGAATCGCCGGTTGGTTGGCGAGGTAATTTCTCGTCTTGAAAAAAAAGGCCTCAAAATGGTTGGCTGTAAACTGATGACAATTTCTCCTGAACTTGCCGCAAATCACTATCAGGAACATGCTGGAAAACCATTCTACAATGATCTGGTAGGCTACATTACTTCAGGTCCTGTTCTTGCTATGGTATGGCAGGGCGATGATTGTGTTACTTTGGTAAGAAAAATTGTAGGTTCTACAAAACCATCTGAAGCCGCTCCTGGAACAATCCGCGGTGATTTCTGTGCACACACAAGTCACAATATCATCCATGCTTCTGACAGCGATGCCAGTGCTGAACGTGAAATCAATCTTTTCTTCAAACCAGAAGAACTTGTTGACTGGAGCGATGTAGAATCAATTTGGATTTAATTTCCAATCTTTTCGGGGAATAGGGGAAAGAAAGGAGGACTATATGGAAAGCAAAAACGTAGGAATTATTGGTGCAGGCGCATGGGGTACAGGTCTTGGACAGGCTTTGGCTCGCGGCGGTCACAAAGTTCAAATGTGGGCATTGGAAGATGAAGTAAAGGCTTCTGTAAACAATGAACACGAAAACAAAAAATTTCTTCCAGGCTTTCCATTGTCTCCAAATGTAACCTGTACTACCGATATCGTTGAAGCAGCTACTGGAAAAGACTTTCTGATTATTGCATCTCCGTCACTTTTCCTTGCTGCTACAATCAAAAAAATCACTTCTGTAAAAAATATTGCTGACGGTTCAACACACGTTGGTGTTCTTACAAAAGGTTTCGTGCCTTCAGAAGAAGGTCCTCGTCTTATTTTGGAAACCTGTGAAGAAGCTCTTCCTGAATGCTACAAAGGAAATACTGTTTATATTGCAGGTCCTTCTCATGCAGAAGAAGTTGCAATGGGTAAAATTACAGGACTTATTGCTGCCAGTGAAAATCCAAAGAACTCAATTCTTTTCCGTGAACTCCTTCGTGTTCCAGGGCTTATGGTTTTCTCAAGTCTTGATGTAGTTGGTGTTCAGATTTGTGCTGCTGCAAAGAACGTAATTGCCGTTATGTATGGTGCCATGGATGCTGTTGCCGAAACTTCAGACATTATTGGAGATAATACAGAAAGTCTTCTTATGGCAGCCGGTTTGAATGAAATTCAGACAATCGGTGTTGCTATGGGAGCTACTCACTCAGAAACTTTTACTTCAATTTCCGGTGTTGGTGATCTTGATGTTACCTGTAAAAGTAAGTATGGACGTAACCGCCGTTTTGGTCAGGATATTATCAAAACCGATCTTCTTACAAAATTCAAAGACCTTGATGATCTTATTGCCAACATTGGAAAAGTTGGTTATCTTCCGGAAGGTGCAGTTGCCTGTAAATATATCCACGAACTTGGACAGAAAAAAGGCCTGAAACTTTTCATCACCGACAGTCTTTACCGCATTTTGAACAAGGAAATCACTCCAATGCAGCTTATGGATGAACTCCTTAGCGGTTCAATGTTCTAATCTTCAATTGATCACTGCCTCAGATTTTTTCAAAAAGAAATTCGGCTGTAAGGTTTATAAACTTTCTCTGGATGCCGGCTGTACATGTCCAAACCGGGACGGAACTCTTGGCTATGGAGGCTGTATATTCTGTTCCCAGAGTGGATCCGGTGATTTTGCCGAAAGTTCAAGCCTTTCCATTAAAGATCAGGTTTCCAAAGCTAAAAATCGCGTTGCATCCAAAATTAAAAACGGAAAGTATATTGCTTATTTTCAGAATTTTACAAACACTTACGGAAATCCGCATCGCCTTGCAAAGCTATATTTTGAGGCGGCCAGTGAGCCTGATATTGTGGGAGTTGCCATTGGAACTCGCCCTGACTGCCTTTCAAAGGAAATCCTTTCTGTTATAAAAGAACTTTCCTCAAAAACTTTTGTAATGATTGAACTTGGTTTTCAGACTTCAAAGGAGTCTTCTGGGAAATATATTCGCCGCTGTTATACAAATGAAACCTACCTTAAGGCAGTAAATGACATAAAATCCTTCTGTCCTGAAGTTCACATTGTTACCCATCTTATATTTGGCCTTCCTGGGGAAACCGAAAAAGATATGCTTTCTTCTGTTGATTTTGTTTTAAAAGGTGGCAGTGATGGAATCAAGATTTCAGTTCTTCATATTCTTGAAGGAACAGACCTTGCCCTGGAATATAAAAAAGGCCTTGTAACACCTATGGAAGAAGATGATTACTTCAAGGTATTACAAAAGGCCCTTTGTGTGATCGGTGAAAAAATGGTTCTTCACCGACTTACTGGTGATGGTCCAAAGAAAATCCTTCTTGCGCCTTTATGGACGGCAAACAAAAAGGAAGTTCTGACCCGTCTTAATAAACTCTTGTCTATTTAAGGCTGAAAGCACGCATCTGTTCTGTCATGCTTTCTACAGCCTGCTGGTTAGCTTTTACCATGGAATCAATGCGGTCAATAACATCCTGCATTACAGAAGAAGCCGAAGTTCCTTCTTCAATTGCTTCAAGCATAAGTCTTGTGCTTTCTACAGATGCTTTCATACTTGTTCCAACTTTAACTGCAAGTTCATTCTGTGCTGTAACCAGTTCTTTAATGCGCTGTGTACCGGCTTCAACATTCTGAGTTGATTTAAGGTTGTCCTGGGCACCCTGTTCTTGTTCTCTCATTGCCTGAGTAATATTCTGGATAAGGGTAGTGTTCTGAGTAACACCTGATTCAATCTGGCGGAAGGTTGCATTTGTATGTTCAATTGACTGAACACCAATTTCAATCTGACGTACCATGTCATTTACATAGTCATTGATTTTCTTAGAACTGTCCTGAGAAGAGTTTGCCAGGGAACGAACTTCTTCGGCAACAACGGCAAAACCTTTACCGGCTTCACCGGCGTGGGCGGCTTCAATGGCGGCGTTCATGGCAAGAAGGTTTGTCTGGCTTGCAATGCCCTGAAGAAATCCAATAATGTCACGAACCTGTGAAGAAGATTCGCTGATGGATTTAATCTGTTTTGAAGCTTCATTCAAAGATTTGCTACCGGCAGTACAAGATTCAGAAAGCTGCATTGAAAGGGAATCAGCCTTTTGTGTCATGCCTGAAACTGATGTAATATTTTCTGCCATTTCGTAGATGGCGCTGGAACTTTCTTTAGTTGCATCAGAGTTCTGTACCGCATGTTCATCAATATTTTTAAGTGTATCAAGAAGCTGATTGATGCATTTTTCTGAATCAAGGATCTCGTAATTCTGTTTTCCGCCTTCTTCAGAAATCTTTGAAAGAATTTCAGTCATTTTTTCAAGTGATTCTTTTGCTGTTGCTGCAATCTGTGTAAGTTCATTGGCAGAATCACTTACAACGTGGCTTTCTTTTCTGATTCCCGAAAGCATTAAAGTTAGTTTATCAATAAGTGCGTTTACAGAGCTTCCAAGGAGACCAAAGTCATCCAGCATTTCAATGTCGATGCGGGAGGTGAGTGTTCCTGTCTGAAGGTTTTCAATAATTGCAGTTGATGATTTGATTCGTGAATTCAATCCTCTAATAAGAATGTTAAGAACTAAAATGCCAAGAATACATGAAATAATTCCCATCAGAATAGAACCTGATATGTATGCAGAAAGATATTTAGGTGCATAATTGTTGATGATTCCATAACCTACACAGAAAACATTGTAAGTGATGAAAAGTGTAGCCGATAGTGCAACGTAAAGCAGTGAACGGGAAATGTTCATTGTGCAGTCTTCTTTTTCGAGTTTGTTGATGTGAAGCATTTTTCGGTATTTTGTAAGGGTTTCATTGATGATATAAACCATGAAAAGTGATTCAAGAAGACCGAAAGTACAAGACTGAAGGAATACTACAATGATTCGGATAGTTTCAAGTGGAAGAACGCCCTTGAACATCTTAATAAGGGCACTAACCATATTACCAACTACAAATCCTACTACAATACCAATTACAGAAGTGATGTTTACTTTTCTGTAGGTTTTAAGAGCCATGTCGATTTCTTCTGCGCTGGCTTCATAATTTTCTTTTTCAATTTTTGTAAAAAGTTTTACAAAGGGTTTTGTAACGAAGAACATAATGGCAAGAATGATAACTATAAGTCCTGTTGTAATACCCATTGTAAGTGGGAGACCAGGAAGCCATCTTTCCGGAGCCATGTGGATATAACGAAGCTGGAAATAACTTAAATACATAACGCCAAGATAAGAACTTGGTACAAAAAAAAGAATGAAACGTTTGAAAATATTCATAAACTATTTCTCCATAATATGAACTGTACCTACTAGTATAAGATAATATGGCAGTTTTGTTAATTAAAATAGTAGATATTTTGGAGATTAATTACGGATTTTGAGAATTTCGAAAACTGAAAGGGGCAAAAAAAATCCCCGCACAAGGCAGGGAATTTTCTGATTCCGAAGATTAATTGCGTCCGACACGATTCGAACGTGCGACCTACGGATTCGAAGTCCGTTGCTCTATCCAGCTGAGCTACGGGCGCAAAGTAGGGTGCCTAGTCGGGATCGAACCGACGACAACCAGATCCACAATCTGGCGCTCTACCGCTGAACTATAGGCACCGTAAAAGGTTGTTATAATATATCAGAAATGCATTTTTGTTTCAAGTGTATGCTTTCCTTAAATCAGCTTTTCTTCCATAAAATACCGTCATTTGTTATAATAATTCCATGAATATTTTTCTTGATTTATATCTGACCTTTGCAAAAATAGGTGCTTTCACAATTGGCGGTGGAATGGCCATGATGCCTATGATGCAGGCTGAACTGGTAGATAAACGCCACTGGATGACTGAAGAAGATCTTATTGATTATTACGCCATCGGGCAGTCAACACCGGGAATTATTGCAGTAAACGTATCTACATTTGCAGGCTTCCGTCAGAAGGGTATACTTGGCGGAATTGTTTCCACACTTGGCATGATTACACCAAGCCTTATTATCATCACTATTCTTGCCACATTTATTAATTCTGTAAACGACATTCCTCTTGCCATAAAGGCTCTTAAGGGTGTAAACGTTGCAGTTGCAGCTCTTCTTACAAAAGTAACTTATACCTTCTGCAAAAAAACGGTAAAGAACTGGTGGGGACTTGTTCTTCTACTTCTTTCATTCAGTCTGATTTTCTTTTTGAAAGTTCCAAGTGCCATCATTATTGTCAGCGGAATAATCATAGGATTGATTGTATCAGCAGTTCAGGTGAATAAAGCAAAAAAAAATGCTGAAGGAGGTAATGAATAATGGAAACAGTACCTTCTTTGCTCTGGCTTTTCGGAACGTTTTTTTATGTAGGACTTTTTACCATTGGTGGCGGACTTGTTGCCGTTACTCTTATGGAAGAAGCAATTGTTCAGAACGGAATTATTTCTGCAGAAACTTTCTACAATATGGTAGCCATTTCTGAATCAACACCAGGTCCTCTTGGCATCAATATGGCCACCTATGTTGGATACAATCTTTATGGAATTCCAGGTGCCTTAATCACAAGTATTGCCGAAGTTCTTCCTTCCCTTGTGATTATTATGCTCATTGCAAAATTCCTTCAGAAATACAGCGAAAATAAATCGGTAAAAACTGTTCTTTCAGTAATTCGACCTGTTTCCACAGGCATTATTATTGTTGCTGCGGTAAATATCTTCCTTCTGGCTCTGGTAAACCTTCCGGCATCCTGGGCAGATTTTGATATTAAGACACTTTTTGAATTGAAATCACTGGCCGCTTATGCAGTTTTTGCTTTCGTTTTCTTTAAGTTCAAGGTTCATCCTGTTTTCATTATGATTGCAGGTGCCGTATTTGGAATGATTTTCCTGTAAAAATACTAGTTTTACGGTTTTCTACTTATATATATTGAATTAGTCAAAGTTTTTTGATAAAATATATAAACTTATTCTTGTAAATTAATTTTAAAGGAGTTCCCATGTCAGGACACAGTAAATGGGCCACCATTAAACATGCTAAAGGACTTGCCGATGCAAAACGCGGTAAAATCTTTACAAAATTCATCAAAGAAATCTCTATCGCTGCTCGTATGGGTGGTGGAGATCCTAACTCAAACCCAAGACTTCGTACAGTAATTCTTAAAGCACGTGCTGCCAACATGCCTAAAGATAACATCGAACGTGCTATCAAAAAAGGTACTGGTG
>JAKSTP010000037.1 GCA_024402505.1 Treponema sp. | reverse complement strand
TCACCAACATTAACTTCTTTTTCAAAGTCGCGGAATTCTTTCAGCTGACGTTTTGGGTTAATGTTTTCAGGGAACTGTCCGGCATATGCTTTGCTTGCTCTTGATGCTTTCATATCATTTACACCAAGAACAACTGCATCATAACCGCAATTTTCCTTTGTTTTTTTAGCAACGACAACATTTGGTTCAACGTGGATCACGGTTACTGGTGTCAGATTACCGGCTTCGTCGAAAACCTGTGTCATTCCTACTTTTTTTGCAATCAGACCTTTCATTCTGATATTCTCCTATAAGGAACCAACGTTCCTTGTTTTATTTTAGGCCGTCGTCCCAGATCCAACGGGATCGTACCTTTAATTTTTTTTATTCAGTATTTAATTACTGTTTGATATCTACGCTAACGCCTGCTGGCAGTTCGAGTTTCATCAAAGAATCCATAACATCCTGTGTTGGATTCATAATGTCAATAAGACGTTTGTGTGTTCGCATTTCGAACTGTTCACGTGATTTTTTGTTTACGTGTGGTGAACGAAGAACTGTGATCTTGTTGATACGTGTTGGAAGTGGGATTGGTCCACTTACTTTAGCACCAGCTTTCTGTACAGTCTGTACGATTGCTTTTGCGCTCTGATCGATCAGTTCAACATCAAAGGCTCGAAGTCTTACACGAATCTTCTGATTGGCCATTTATTTATTCCTCCAATTATAACAGAGGGTTTTGAAGCCCCCTGTTATAACAATCAACTATTCGATAACTTTTGTAACCTGTCCAGAGGCGATTGTGCGTCCACCTTCACGGATAGCAAGTTTAAGACCTTCATCCATAGCGATTGGGTGAATAAGTGTACCGATAACTTTAGCGTTATCACCTGGTTTAACCATGTCTGTACCAGCTTCGAGGTCGATAGTTCCTGTAATATCTGTAGTTCTGAAGTAGAACTGTGGACGATATCCAGAGAAGAATGGAGAGTGACGTCCACCTTCTTCTTTTGAAAGAACGTAAATCTGAGCTTCGAATTTTGTATGAGGTGTGATAGAAGCTGGTTTTGCCAATACCTGACCACGTACAACATCTTTCTTTTCAACACCACGGAGGAGGATACCAACGTTATCACCAGCCATACCCTGATCAAGAGTTTTCTGGAACATTTCGATACCTGTTACAGTTGTATCAGCTGTTGGGCGGATACCTACGATCTGTACTGCATCGTTCATGTTTACAACACCACGTTCGATACGTCCAGTAACTACTGTACCACGACCAGAGATTGTGAAGATATCTTCGATTGGCATAAGGAATGGTTTGTCTTCATCACGTTCTGGATCATCAAACCATGTATCCATAGCTGAAAGCAATTCTTCGATACAAGTTGTGTTAGCTGGGTCTGACTGTTCGTTCAAAGCTTTGAAAGCTGAACCTTTGATGATTGGTGTATCACCAGAGAATCCGTATTCCTGGAGAACATCTTTAACTTCTTCTTCTACCAATTCGAGAAGGTCTGGATCATCTACCATATCAACTTTGTTCAAGAATACGATGATCTTTGGTACACCTACCTGACGAGCGAGCAAAAGGTGTTCGCGTGTCTGTGGCATAACTGAGTCTGGAGCAGAAACAACGAGGATAGAACCATCCATCTGTGCAGCACCAGTAATCATGTTTTTGATGTAGTCAGCGTGACCTGGACAGTCGATGTGAGCGTAGTGACGTTTGTCTGACTGGTATTCCAAGTGACGAGTATTGATTGTGATACCGCGTTCTTTTTCTTCTGGAGCGTTATCGATTTCATCGTATTTCAATACTTTGTCACCGTATTTGTTACCACAGTAAGTTGTGATAGCAGCTGACAATGTAGTTTTACCATGGTCAACGTGACCGATAGTACCAACGTTCATGTGAGGTTTAGTTCGAACGAACTTCTCCTTTGCCATGTTGTTCTCCTTGCCGGTATGATTTTCCTTTTACATCCGACATTCTTTTATTTTTATGTGTTGCACTTTAAGCCAGAATGAAAACATTTTAACAAAAACATTATTCATTCGCAGACACACTTAATTGCGTGATTAGATTAGAGAAAGGTTGGTAGACTGGATAAAAGATGTAATCAAGATGCTTCATCTTTTCGAAACATCCTTACCCGACACCACCGATCGCTATCCTTCACTGATAACTGGTTTGGTTTTTCGAGTTTATTGGCGAACGCCGCAGAAACCCAAATACCGCACCTTATATATTAATGCCAACGGCACTAATCCCCTAGTAACTGGGCCGTGTCTACCTGAATACTTTCGTAAACTTTACGGTGACACCAGATTAAAAAATCTGCCTGTATCTCAAAGAACCCACTGCTGTCCATAAAGACAGACGTGTTCTATAAATATATATTTTTTGGGAATAAATATCAATAGGACTGATTGGTATTTGTAGATTTTTTCCTAACAAATTTGTATATTTATATAGAAAGAATTAATCAAAATTGCAGGATTTAAGCCATGAATATTGATAAACTGATTGACGGAATTGTAGAATCATATGATAAATACGGTCTCATCAACAGAAATGAAGCCGAAAATTTTCCTAACCGAGAGAATGTGGTAAACGTCCTTTCCGACATTCAGAGCCTGATTTTCCCTGGATTCCGAGAGGCAGAGGATATCAACCAATGGAACATCCGCTACGTTACCGGCCAGCGCGTAAACAGCATTATCACCAATCTTACTAAAGAAATTCAAAAAGCTCTTCTTTATTCCCTTACAACAGCAAAAGGCTGCAATAATATTAATAATAATATAGAACATTCTCACTGTTTTAAACTTGCAGAAAAGACCGCTTGCGCACTTATCGAAGAAATTCCTGAAATCCGCCGAATGGTTGCCCTTGATACAGAAGCTGCATTCAAAGGAGACCCTGCAGCAAAAAGCAACGAAGAAATTATCCTTTCCTATCCAGGACTTCAGGCTATCATGGTTCACCGCATCGCACACTTTCTACACATCAACGGAGTTCCAGTTATTCCACGCATCATGAGTGAACACATCCACGGAAAAACCGGTGTTGATATCCACCCGGGCGCTTCAATCGGTGAAAGCTTCTTTATTGATCATGCAACAGGTGTTGTAATCGGAGAAACCTGCATAATCGGCAATAACGTAAAAATCTATCAAGGTGTAACACTTGGTGCATTAAGTGTTGCAAAAACAATGCAGAACACAAAAAGACACCCTACTATAGAAGATAATGTTACCATTTACGCAGGAGCCACAATTCTTGGCGGAGAAACAGTAATCGGGAAAGGTGCCATTATCGGTGGAAATACCTGGGTTACAAAAAGTGTTGAAGCCGGCAAAACCGTGTATAACTAGGTAAAACGTTTAAATCTCCATATTTAGTGTCACTAAACCCTCTGAAGTGTATTCATACCACCTATATAGTGTACTTTTGCATTTTTTATTCATTTAACCCCGTTTTTCATTGTATTATTATTTCGTTTGTAGTATACTAGAAGTGAACGCCAAAAGGTGTTCATGGACGAGCCTTCCCGTTCCATCGTTGATCAGAACGAGATGACTTTAGTGCGTAAAAGAAACGCATGTGTAATTATCCCCGTTTTCAAGGGCTTTTTACAAAATACAAAATATTAAGGGTATATTTATGGAATTAAGAGAAGAATGGAAAGGTTTCAATCCAGCTGGATTGTGGACTTCAGAAGTTAACGTACGAGACTTTATCCAGGCTAACTACACACCATACGATGGTGATGCATCATTCCTTGTTGGACCAACTGATGCAACAAACAAACTTTTTAGCGAACTCATGAAGCTCCAGAAAGCAGAACACGACAAAAACGGTGTTCTTGACATGGATACAGATATCGTAACTGGTATTACAGCTCACGAACCTGGATATATCTGTGCAGAAGGAAAAACACTTGAACAGGTTGTTGGTCTCCAGACAGACAAACCTTTGAAACGTGCTTTCATGCCTTTCGGTGGAATCAACATGGCAGAACAGTCATGTAAAATGTATGGTTATGAACCATCTGCAGAACTGCACAAAATCTTTACTCAGTACCACAAAACACACAACGACGCTGTATTCGATGTATACACTCCAGAGATTCGTAAAGCTCGTTCTGCTCACCTTCTTACAGGTCTTCCTGATACATATGGACGTGGACGTATCGTAGGTGACTACCGCCGTGTTGCCCTTTATGGTATCGACTACCTTATCAAATGCAAGGAAGCTGATAAAGCAAATACTGGAAACGGAACAATGACTGAAGAAGTTATCCGTCTCCGCGAAGAAATCTCTGAACAGATCAAATGTCTAAAACAGATGAAAGAAATGGCTGCAGCTTATGGTTACGATATTTCTAAACCAGCTAAAACAGCTAAAGAAGCCTTCCAGTGGCTCTACTTCGGTTACCTTTCTGCTATCAAAACACAGAACGGTGCTGCTATGTCTGTAGGACGTATCTCAACATTCCTTGACATCTACATTGAACGTGATGTTAAAAACGGAATCTTGACTGAATCTCAGGCTCAGGAACTTGTTGACCATATCGTTATGAAATTCCGCATGGTTCGCTTCGCTCGTATCGAAAGCTACAACCAGCTTTTCTCTGGTGACCCAGTTTGGGCTACTCTTGAAGTTGGTGGACTTGGACAGGACGGACGCCACATGGTTACAAAGAACGACTACCGTTTCCTCCACACACTGGAAAACATGTCGCCTTCTCCAGAGCCAAACATGACAGTTCTCTACTCTAAGAGACTGCCAAAGATCTTCCGCGACTACTGTGCAAAGATCTCTATCGATACATCTTCTATCCAGTACGAAAACGATGAAATCATGCGCCCAATCTGGGGAGATGACTACTCAATCTGTTGTTGTGTTTCTGCTACACAGACTGGTAAAGAAATGCAGTTCTTCGGAGCCCGTGCTAACCTTGCAAAAGCCCTCCTTTACGCTATCAACGGTGGACGTGATGAAGGCTTCGGTCTCACACCAGGTGTACAGGTAGGTCCAGAGCTTGCACCAATTACTTCTGAATACCTTGATTACGATGAAGTAATGCGCAAATACGATGCTATGCTTGAATGGCTCGCTGACCTGTATGTAAATACACTCAACGCCATCCACTACATGCACGATAAATACTACTACGAAGCAGCAGAACTTGCTCTTGAAGATACAAACCTCAAACGCACATTCGCTACTGGTATCGCCGGATTCTCTCACGTAGTTGACTCACTTTCTGCTATCAAATATGCAAAAGTTAAAGTAATCCGCGAAGACGTAGAAGTTAAAAACAAGAAAACTGGTGAAGTTATTGAAGTTGTTAAAGGTCTTGCAAAAGACTTCGAAATCGAAGGTGACTTCCCACGATACGGACAGGATGATGACCGTGCAGATGAAATCGCTGTATGGCTCCTTAAAACATTCATGGCCAAAATCGAAAAACACCCAACATACCGCAACGCAGAACCATCTACTTCTATCCTTACAATCACTTCAAACGTTGTATACGGAAAAGCCACTGGTTCATTGCCTGACGGACGTAAAGCTGGAGAACCATTCTCACCAGGTGCTAACCCATCTTACGGTGCAGAAACAAAAGGTCTCGTAGCTTCTTTGAACTCTGTTGCTAAAGTACCTTACAAATACGCTTTGGATGGTATTTCTAACACACAGACAATCAACCCTTCTGCTCTCGGACACAACGATGATGAAAGAGTTGCAAACCTGGTAAATGTACTTGACGGATACTTCTCTCAGGGATCACACCACTTGAACGTAAACGTTTTCGGTGTAGAAAAACTGAAAGACTGTCAGGCTCACCCAGAAAAACCAGAATATGCAAACTTCACAGTACGCGTTTCTGGATACGCTGTACGCTTCATCAACCTGACAAAAGAACAGCAGGATGACGTTATCGCACGTACATGTCACGCTTCACTCTAGAGTAAACTGACATAAAATTATAAAACCCCTTGAGATCTTCTCAAGGGGTTTTTCTTTTTCTGGAGTAACTGTTGGTGCAAATCTGGCAATCACTTGAACTTGTCAATAGAATTGTGTACAATTTAATTATGGATAATGAAAATATATCGACTTTCGATTCACTTGCACTGAAAAATCAGCTTTGTTTTGCTCTCTATGTTTGTTCTAAAGAAATCATTAAAAGATATGGACCATTTTTAGATAAACACCAGCTTACCTACACATCCTACATCACCCTAATGTCACTGTGGGAAAAAGATAATGTTACGGTTAAACAGCTTGGCGAACAGTTATATCTTGATTCGGGCACGCTGACTCCCCTTTTGAAAAAAATGGAACATCAGGGATTCATTACCCGTGAACGAAGTAAGGAAGATGAAAGAACTGTGTACATCAAATTGACCGAAGAAGGCAGAGCATTAAAAGAACAATGCAGGGACATTCCTGTTTCCATGGCCTGTCAGAATCTCATTGATTTTGAAAAGGCTCCGGATCTTCTGCAGACTCTCCACGACATGATGGAAAAAATGAAATAAAATTTAGAAAAAGCGCTTTGAGGGATTCATCTACCCAAGGCACCTTTTTTTTGGTATATTTAATGGAGAGAATCCTATTATAACGGAAGGACAATATGGCTACAAAAGAATTTGAAGCTACAGTACTTGAAGCTTTGGATATGTTCCGCCCTACTTTGCAGGCAGATGGCGGTGATATGGAATATCATGGAATTGATGATGAGAATCGTGTTCACCTTAAACTCACAGGAGCCTGCGGAAGCTGTCCAATGGCAGTTATGACACTTAAAATGGGAATTGAACGCTATTTGAAAGATGCCGTTCCAGAAATCACAGAAGTTGTTCAAGATAAAGATGAGGACGAGTAGCATATAGCTGCCGTTATCAAGATTTTTACGAGGATATTAAATGAAAATTATTCAGGATACAGTAGTACAGATTCATTACACCCTTAAGGATGATGATGGCAAGGTGCTGGATTCATCTGAAGGACGTGAACCACTGGAATTCCTTTTTGGTCACAATATGCTGATTCCAGGATTGGAAAAACAGCTTTTTGAAAAGGATGAAGGTGATAAATTTCATGCCGATGTTGAAGCAAAAGATGGTTATGGCATGTATGACGACCGTCTTATTATTGATGTACCACGGGATCAGTTTGAAGTGGATTACGACATTGAAGTTGGAATGCAGTTTCAAGCTCAGACAGCTGCCGGTGTTTCCATTGTGCGTGTTGTCGAAGTTAATGCTGATAACATTAAGATTGATGGTAACCACGAACTTGCCGGCAAAGACCTTCATTTTGATGTAGAAGTTGTTGCTGTTCGTCCTGCCACTGAAGAAGAACTTCAGCCAAGAGGCGGATGCGGCGGCGGTTGTGGTGGCTGCGGCGGTGGTTGTGGCGGTGAATCCTGCGGCGGCTCATGTGGCTGCGACGGCGGTTGTAACTAACACCTTTCCATTAATTCGGGAGGAATTATTATATGAGTATTTCTATTGTTCTTACTTCTCTCCCGATTATCGCAGGCATTTTTATACTTAAGGCCTGCGGTATAAAACTTTCCCACGCATTTCTTGCAATCCTTGCTGCACTTGTAATAATTCTTCCTATTTCCCTGGTGCAGTATTTTACCGGAAACATTTCAGTTCCTGCACTTCTACCGGTTTTAAACATTTTCCTGAAATCCCTTTTGGTATATGGACTAATTGAAGAATCTCTGAAAACCCTTACAATTGCATTTTTTCCAAATGCGCTAAAAGGGAAAACAGTTTACACCGAAAGACAGTGCGCTTTACTGGCTTTTTTCTTTGGACTCACTTTAGGTTGTTTCGAAAGCGAAGTTTATTTCTTTTCACATCTCCTTCAGGCTCAATCCTGGGGTGCTTCCCTGATGTACAAGCCTATAATTTTCCGCATGATAACAATTGACTTAATCCATGGCCTTTGCGCAGCGATTTCTGGCATTTACATATGGAAATGGCACAATAATGACCAGCATACTTTCTTTATCATTTCTCCGGTTATTGTTCATACCTTCTACGACTTCTTTGCCGGCTTCCAGACAAGCCTTAAGTATTTCTCAATCATTGTTGTGCTCTACGCTCTGGTAAAATGCATTTCCCTTTTTGAAAAGCAGGAAAAGGATTCCGACTAGTAGTCTAAACCATCAAAGAGATTGCCCTGTTCTACATTTGATTTTTTTTCTTCAAACTCTTCCATGTATTTAAAAACCTTGTCAGGATCACACATTATTCCGTACTGACTACAAACATTCCTTATTTTGTACATAAGTTTTGCAGAGTCAGGACTCACCAGTTCATAGGAATTTCCGTATGTCTTCATATAGCGTTCTTTCATTCCAGGAAAATACTTATCCAGTTTATAGTAAAAGTATTCCCGGTTCCCTTCCCGAAGTGTCAGACCAATATTCCAAAGAATAATACCTTTAACTCCAGCCTTAACCACATAATACATTATTCGATGTAGATTCTCTTCCGTATCGTTGATAAAAGGCAGAATTGGCGTAATCCAGACTACAGTTGGTATTCCATGGCGTTTCGCTTCCATAAGAACCTCCACCCGCCGACTTGTAGTACATACATTGGGTTCGATAATACGACATAACTCGTCATCGGCAGTTGTAAGTGTCATTTGAATTACAGCTTTTGTCTTTGAATTTATTCTTTCAAGAAGATCAAAATCTCGAAGCACAAGATCGCTTTTTGTATGAACCGTAACACCAAATCCATACTTGTCTATTACCTCAAGGCAACGTCTTGTAACAAGCAGATCTTTTTCAGCCTGAATATAAGGATCACTCATACTCCCGGTTCCTATCATCATTTTATTCCGCTTCTTAGCAAGAGTCTTTTCCAAAAGTTCAACCGCGTTCCTTTTTACTTCAACCTCTTCAAAGGGTTCAGGAGTATGATAACATTTGCTTCTGGCATCGCAATAAATACAGCCGTGTGTACAACCGCGGAAAACATTCATTCCACGTCCGTGATTTGACGACAATATTCCTTTTACCTCAACAAAATGCATATATACCCCTAATTACTATACAATTTATAGTATATTATACATATTTTTACTTGCATTTCAAGTGTATATACTATATATTTAACACGTATGAATAGTGTTTTTCTTGCTATCGACTTGAAATCCTTCTATGCTTCAGTGGAATGTGTGGAACGCGGACTAGACCCACTTACTACGAATCTTCTGGTTGCCGACCCTACCCGTTCTGATTCAACAATTTGTCTTGCAGTTTCGCCGTCACTGAAAGCAGTTGGAGTTCCAAGCAGGCCTCGTTTGTTTGAAGCAAAACAGGCGGTAGAACAGGAAAACAGAAGGAGAATGCGGGCTGCCGGAAAATGTTTCGAAGGAAAATCGGTTTTTGCAAACGAACTGAGGGAAAATCTGAAACTTGAACTGGATTACATCACCGCGCCTCCAAGAATGGCCTTGTATATAGAGTACAGTGCACGCATCTACGAAACTTATCTCCACTTTGTTTCTAAAGACGACGTGCATGTGTATTCTATAGATGAGGTTTTCATCGATCTTACTCCGTACCTTAAGCTTTACAATATGACGGCACACGAAATCGCTATGAACATGATTCATGCTGTTCTTATTGAAACTGGCATTACAGCTACGGCCGGCATTGGTTCAAACCTATATCTGGCTAAAATCGCCATGGATATTGAAGCAAAACACAAGCCTGCGGACAAGGACGGTGTGCGTATTGCTGAACTCGACGAACAGACCTATCGGGAAAAACTGTGGAAACACGAACCCATAACGGATTTCTGGAGAATCGGGAGAGGCTATGCGAATAGATTGAAGAAAATGTTTTGTACAACCATGGGTGATGTAGCACGTCTTTCCATTACGGATCCTGAGCGAATCTACAGAGAATTCGGAATAAACGGAGAACTGCTTATCGATCATGCGTGGGGTTACGAGTCCTGTACCATGAAGGATATTAAGGCTTATAAACCAACTTCCTCATCTCATTCTTCGGGTCAGGTACTCCCCGCCCCTTACACTTGGAAAAAAGCGCGTCTAATTGTTCGGGAAATGACAGAGAACTATGTCTTTGAACTAATGTCAAAGGGGATTGTTACAAAACAAATCGGTCTGTGGATTGGTTATGACCGCATGACCTTTGACCGGTCAAATCCGGCTTTCGAGAAAATAAATAAATGTCTGGACTATGAAAATACAGTCTTTTGTTCTGATGGTTTCGGAAGAATTCTGCCGGCACCAGTACACGGTGCAATCAACCTGGAGGAATATACAAATTCTATTACGGTTCTTTCGGCTGCCACAGACAGGCTTTTTACAGCCCTTGTAAATCCATATTTTCTGATAAGGAGAATCAATCTTGGATCTGGAATTATAATGTCGGAATCAGATGCAGATAATGAAAAAGTTCCCGAACTTGATCTTTTTGACGACAGTAAAATACGTCACTTTCTGGAAAAGGAGCAGAAAATTCAGAAATCTGTTTATGATATAAAACAGCGTTTTGGGAAAAATGCCATGCTAAAAGGAATGAACTTTCAGGAAGGAGCCATGCAAAAAGAACGAAACGCACAGATTGGAGGTCACAAAGCGTAAAGAAAACAGGGTGGGAAGAAGGTTTATATATGATTATACAAAGCGTAAAAAAATCCTATGAAGACATCATCAACCTGCCACATCCCGTATCAGAAAAGCATAAGCCCATGACAAGAAAAAACAGAGCGGCTCAATTTGCACCTTTCGCTGCATTAAGTGGGCTGGAAGAAAAAATTGATGAAACCGCTGTAGAAACGGAAGCCCAGTACAGAGAATCTACAAGTCCTTTTGTTGATGATTGGAACACTTTTGAAGAATAGAAAAGTAAAAATCGAATTCAATGAAAGAGATAAATACAAGTATTTTGGAAAAATAGACATTGCGATTCTCGGGTTTAGACTTATGATGAATCTAGAAAGATTTCTGGAGGAAACATGAATTATAAGAATTTTAAAACCGTTATGTACTGTGTTGCACAATGGGTTGATAATGTAACGGAAGAACAGTTGAAAGAGGATATTGCCTTCTTTAGCAAGTATTGTCCCGTGGATAAAATCTATCTGGAAACTTTCCGCGGTGGCTGGGCTCGAAAAGAACAAGTTGAAATGGTAAAACGTGTATGCGAAGAGAATGGTATTGAAGTAAGCGGTGGTATTACAACAGTAACTCCAAATCTTGATGCAGAAGATTTAAAACGCCAGCGTCTGTTCGAAACTTTCTGTTATTCAAACGAAAAAATGCGTGCGGAATTAAAGAAAGTTTCTGAATATACAGCCGGTTTCTTTGATGAATATATTATCGATGACTTTTTCTTTACACAGTGTATGTGCGAAGACTGTCAGAAAGAAAAAGGAACTAAAACCTGGAGCCAGTTCCGTCTTGAAAAGATGATGGATGTCTCCAAAAATCTGATTTTAGGACCTGCAAAAAAAGTGAATCCAAACTGCAAGGTTATCATTAAATATCCAAACTGGCGTGAAAGCTACCATGAGACTGGTTACAATCCGAAGGAACAGCGTAAGATTTTTGACGCAATCTACACAGGAACGGAAACCCGCCATGGAGCCCAGCAGGATCAACATCTGCCACGATATTTAAGTTATTCGCTTCCTAGATATATGGAAAATGTTCTTCCAGGAAAAAACGGTGGCGGCTGGTTCGATCCTTTTGAATGTGACAGAATCGATACTTATCTTGAACAGATGTATCTGACGGCATTTTCAAAATGCAAGGAAATAATGTTCTTCTGCTGGCCGGCCCTTACAAACAATAAACGCATTACTCCGGCAGGTTTCCAGCTTAAGAAGATCGACAACATCCTTGGCAAAACAGGAAATCCAAAGGGACTTTCTGTGTACATTCCCTTTGATTCTTATGGCGAAGATCATCTTGAAGATTTTCTGGGCATGATTGGAATTCCTTTTGAACCAACTCCCGAATTCAAGGAAGATGAACCTGCTATTCTTCTGTTACAGAGTGCTCTTTTTGATAAAGACATTGTGAAAAAACTTAAAGCCTATGTAAATAAAGGCGGAAAAGCCATTGTGACTTCAGGTTTCATGACAGGAGCATTGGAAAAATATCCGGAAATTGCAGATCTTACAGGGATCTCTTACAGCGGAAAAACACTTGAAGCTGATGAATTCCAGGTTACGGTCAGTGGTCTCTACGGCAGAAACTATATTAAATCTGCATATCCAATTTCATTCCCGCTTCTTGAACACCGAAATAACGCCAGCTGGTCTATCTTAAATGCAGGTCATGGGGAATACCACGAAAGCCTCATCATGTACGACACCTACGGCAAAGGAAAATTCCAGGTACTTACACTGCCATTTATGCCAAGCCGCATAAAAGATCTTCCACAGGAAGTAATGGATGTTATTCGCCAGGAACTTATTGGAGATCAGAAAATCTGGATTGATGCACCTTACGGCATTTCTCTTTTCACCTACGACAACAAAACATTCGGATTGTACTGTCATACAAATGATGGATGCGCACCGGTAGATTTTGACATCCACATTCAGGACGATGTAGATGAAATTGTTCCTATTTCCCAGGAGGACAAGCCGAATCCATGGCAGTCACGTCCGATTCCTGCAAAATACAAGGCAGATCTTTATCCGCCATACATGAAACGCATGGAAAAGGAAAGTGTGTTCCATCTTCGTATGATACCAGGTGATTTCATCTTCTTTGAAGAAAAGTAAACGTAAAAGGCCCCCTTTCGGGGGCCTTTCTGTTTAAGCGTCGATTTCGGCAGCAAGATGGTGAACTAGGAATTCCCGGCGTTCAGGTGTGTTTTTACCCATGTAGAACTCCAGGACTTCCGGAACATTTTTCAAAGACTGAATATTTACTGCAGTAAGATGCATTCCTTTGTCTTCGCTTTCCCCTTCTTTTCGTGGCGAAATAAACTGTTTGAATTCGTGAGGGCTGATTTCTCCAAGTCCTTTGAATCGGGTTACTTCAACAGCTGCTCCGAGTTTTTTCATTTCCTTGTCACGGCTTTCTTCGGTATAACAATAAACTGTGGTTTTCTTGTTTCGTACACGGAAAAGCGGTGTTTCCAGAATATAAACATGGCCCCGGAGAACCAGTTCTTCAAAATATAGAAGAAGATAAGTGAGTACAAGGTTTCGAATATGATATCCGTCGTTATCAGCATCGGTTGCAATTACAATTTTCTGATAACGAAGATTTTCGATATCTGACTGAATGCCAAGAGCAAAAGTAAGGTTTTTAAGTTCTTCGTTTTCAAAAATTGCCGATTTTTTTCGTCCATACATATTTTCTGGTTTTCCGCGCAAACTGAAAATTGCCTGATAGCTTACATCACGGGAACCAATCATTGAACCAGTGGCTGAATCACCTTCAGTAATGAAAATCATTGAATTTTCACCTTTTTTACCGTCCTGAAGATGGTACTGACAATCATTCAATTTATGGATTTTAAGAGAAACGGTTTTTTCTGCATCTCGAACCTGTTTTGCAGTTACACTGTTGATTTCATCCCGCGCTTTCTGGTTCTTGATAATCTTTTCTTCAATGGCACCGGCAATATCTGCATTGTGACGAAGCCAGTCATCTACCACTGTCTGAACTTCTTTAATTACAGGAGCACGGATTTCTACGTTTCCAAGCTTATTTTTAGTCTGGCTGGTGAACATAGGATTATCAAGGCCAATTTTAAGGGCAACAAGAAGACCACCCGTTACATCCTTAATGTCGTAGTTCTTTTTGAAAAACTCATTTACACCTTTTGCAAATCCGTCCAGGAAGGCTGTAACATGTGTACCACCATCATCTGTACTCTGACCGTTTACGAAAGAATAAACAAATTTATCCAGCTGAGTAGTATGGGTAATTACAAACTGAAGATTTTCACCCTGGTAACTGAATGGAGCATACAATGGCTTCTGTTTTCCCATTTCGCGGATAAGAAGATCTTCAAGGCCCTTCTCACTCATGTATGTAGTGCCGTTGCAGACCAGCTGAAGTCCAGGATTAAGATATGCGTAGTTCCAAAGTCGCTTTTCTACCATATCCATGTTGAATTCGTATTTTCCAAAGAGTTCGGTATCTGGAACAAATTCAAGGTAGGTGCCGTTTGGTACGCCAGGTTTTGCAGCTCCGGTTTTTGAACTTTTTTTATTTCCACGTTCGAATTCAACAACAGCCATTTTCCCGTCACGAACAGAAGCGGCACGGAAATAAGATGAAAGGGCATTTGTAGCTTTAATACCAACACCATTCATACCAATGGCCTGTTTGAAAACAGAGTTATTATATTTTGCACCTGTGTTTACATTCGAAACACAGTCTTCCAGTTTTCCAAGTGGGATACCGCGACCATAATCCCTGATTTTTACACGACCGTCTTTGATTTCAATATCGATTTTTTTACCGAAACCCTGGCTGAATTCATCTACAGAGTTATCGATTCCTTCTTTAAGGAGGATATAAATACCGTCGTTTTCGTTGGAACCGTCACCTAAAGATCCAATGTACATACCCGGTCGAAGGCGAATGTGTTCCAATCCTTCCAGGTGAATAATGGAGTCGTCATCGTATGCGGCAAGTTCAGGTTTTGCTTTTGGTGCAGGAGCAGCTTTGGCTGCAGTTGATTTAGTAGCAGTTTTTTTTACTGCTGTTGTTTTTGTTGTTTCTTTTCCACCCATAAAGAATATTATACATCTATTTAGTGGTGTTTTCAATCAAAAACAGGATGGCTGATTCTACATAAGAGGTGCAAAAACTCGGAAAACATGACCTATCAGTCTTTTATACCAGGCAAACTTTTTATATCTTTCCATGGTGATTTCCGTACAATCTTTCAAAGTTTCCTGAAAATCCTTTTCAATATCAAGGACAGCATCACTTTTATCCATGAAAACTCCGCATTCAAAATGATGATAAAGACTTCTGTAATCAAGATTTACAGATCCTACAGTACCAAGAGTATCATCTGCAGAAAAGTTTTTTGCATGGATAAAGCCCGGGGTATATTCATAAACTTTTACACCGTGTGCAATCAAGTTTGAAATATAAACACGTCCCAAACAGAAAGTGATGAAATGATCTGGTTTTGAAGGCACAATAATCTTCACATCAATACCACGGTTTGCCGCAAAGAACAAGGCATCCATCATGGCATTATCAACAATCATATAAGGTGTAGTAATGTGCACATATTTTTTTGCATTGGAGATGATGTACATATAAACATTTTCTGCCACGTCTTCACTGTTATAGGCATCATCAGCATATGGAATTACAAGGCCTTTTGAATCCGCAAATTGAGGAATTTGATTATCAAAGAATTTATCAAAAGATTCATTTCTGTCTTTTCGGCGACCACTGATACTCCAGTTTTCAAGGAACAGAGCTGTAAAAGTCTTTACACAAGGCCCCGAAAGGCGAACAGCGGTATCTTTCCAGTAATCGTATCGGGGATGGGTAAAATTGAAGTACTCATCAGCAATGTTTACTCCGCCTGTATAACAGATTTCATTGTCGATAACAACAATCTTTCGGTGATCCCGGTTATTCTGAGCAGTAGAAAAAAATGGGACAAGAGGCGAAAAGATTTCTGCTTTGATTCCAACACTTCGAAGGTACTTTAGATTTCGCTTAGTTGAAAGCCTGACTGATCCAATGGCATCATACATAATGCGCACATCAACACCTTCCTGTACCTTAAGAAAAAGAATTTCCACCATTCTCTCAAAGCAATCATCTGGTGCAATAATGAAAAATTCTATAAAGATAAATTTCTTAGCATTTTTAATTTTTTCAAGGAAGTCGGCAAAAAATGCTTCTCCGCTTGGAAGATAATCTACTGTACAGTTTTCATAAGAAGGATAATTTCCTGTGTTCTTAAGATAATATTCCAGATCTTTTACATCAGAATAATTTTCCGATAAAGGACGGCTAAGATCATTCTGAAGATATCCCAAGGTTCGTTTTTTAGCCTGCACAAGTTCTCTTTTCATCCACATGCCGCCACCGTTTGTGTGAAAAAGAATATACAGAACAATTCCTAAAATCGGGAAGAATAAAACAGGCAGAAGCCAGGCTATTTTAAATTCGTTTTTTCCACTGCAGTTTGAAAGATAGCCTATAAAAACCATACTTACAACAACGCTTCCACCCAAATACCACTGGACATATGGTTTAAGCCAGATGATGAAGGATACCAGGCCCATAAACTGAACCAGAAGCAGCAGTGCAATAATAATAATTCTGTTGTAAACCAGCGCCGAAAGCAGTCTGGATCTTTTCTTACTTTTTTCTATCATATTTTTCCTGTCTTCCTTTAATTTAGGAATTTTTATTCAATAAATGGAGCAGAGGCATTTCGACGGAACACTTCTGCCACAACGGCCAATGCGTCCTTTGAAGGAACAAACTGACTCAGTGGTTTCACAGGTCCTTCCGATGCAGCAAGCCAGTAACGAACATCATCACTCTGGCGGTCCTGGGCACTGCAGGATGAATCTACCGGTGTAAGGCCGGTTTTCAAAGAAAGATTACTCTGTCTTGAAGATGCCAGGAGATTAATTACTGTAGAAACATCCTTATCCTTTGACTGTGAAAGTGCACAATACGAAAGAGCCTGAAATTTTCTGTCACTGTTCAAAGATTTTCCCGGGAAATAAACCGATGAATATACGTTTGCCTTTTTATGTTCAATAAGGCGGTGCTGTGAAAGATTGTTTCCCATGGCGCACACATAAGCACCTTCCATAAAGAAAACAAAGTCTGTTTCGTTCATATAAAAAGATGTACCTGAAATTGATTTATCTAAAACCATTTGTCTTATTTCTTTAAGTGCAGGATTCAACAGTCCGCCTTCTGCAATCAATTCTTCAGACACCTGATTAAGGCTGGTATACTTTTCATCCTTTGCCTTGTAATCTGATTTGAATGCCTGGTAAAGTTTTTCTCCTGCAGCCTCAAGAACAGCACTTCCATAAACTGCTTCTGTATATGCCCCAAGAAAGTCTACCATTCCGTCATCTTCCTTTCCTGGGAACATCAGCGGTGCATCTTTATTTTCGCTGGACCATTTTGCAAAAGCTTTAAGATCATCAATTACGGCAAGAGTTTTTAGCTCAGACTGTTCAAACATTCCCCGGTTAATATCAACAATGTAAAAATCGTAAAGAAGTGGAACTGCAAGAACGCCTTTTTTACCCATAATGGCAGTTTCTTTAGTTGTAGAAGGAGTATTGGCGATTACAGACTCCTTTTGAGCAATCACTTTTGATGAGGTTTTTGCATATTCTTCTACGTCTGCATCAAGAGCAGCAAAAATAATTGCAGCCTTCTTTGCAATTTTCTGAGATGACATAGGAACGGCAGGATCAAGAATTTCGTAAACAAATTTCAGTTCCTTTCCGTTTTCTTTTTTGATTGAAGAGATTTCACTTTTAAGAGCTTCAACGGTTTTCTCATCAAGCTTGTAAAAGGCTACGGTAGGTTTGTGTGTCGCAATAGAAAGAACACCGAACAGGCCGGCTACAAGAACAACAAGAACAGTTACTGCAATAATAAAAAATTTTTTCATAATAATCCCCATCAAATTTTCGATTGATTTCTGCTCCGACTTTACAGATTTATGAAAAGGAAATAAGATTGAATTCGGAATTTTTCCGCATAATTTGGAGGATCAAATGAAGATGACAAAATCCCTTGAAGGATATATGAAAGGCGTAAATCTTGGTGGATGGCTTTCACAGTGCAATCACACAAAAGAACGCTATGAAACATTTATTACAAAAGATGATATAGCTGTTATTGCTTCCTGGAAATGCGATCATGTGCGGCTTCCTGTTGATTACAATGTATTTATGCAGAAAGACGGTACTTTCATTCCGGAAGGATTCAAATACATCGATAACGCAATTTCCTGGTGTAAAGAATTTGGATTAAATCTTGTTCTGGATATTCACAAGACTGTTGGTTTCCATTTTGATCCAAGTGAAAACGAAACTGGATTTTTTGACAATGCAGATTATCAGCAGATTTTCAAAAAGATGTGGGCTGAACTTGCCCGCCGTTACGGAAATCTTGGAAACCAAGTTATTTTTGAACTTTTGAACGAAGTTACATCACCTTCTTTCAATGAAACCTGGAACCGTGTTGCCGTTGAAACAATTGCTGAAATCAGAAAGCATGCACCTTCGGTAAAAATTCTTTTTGCCGGTTACTGGAACGGCTCAATTGATTCTGTAAAGGACCTGGTTGCTCCACCTGACGAAAATGTAATCTACAATTTCCACTGTTATTCACCACTTATTTTTACTCATCAGTCTGCACCTTGGATGGCCGGAATGCCTACCGATAATTATCACGTTCCATATCCTGTAACATACGATGATGAAAATGTTCAGCGCGGAAAATCTGCCTACGAAATCATGTGTATTCCTTGGCCAAAAGGAACTCTTGAAGAAGATTTTGAATCGGCCTGGGCAAACGGAATGAGTCACGCCGAAAAATACGGTTCCCCTTTGTACTGCGGTGAATACGGTGTAATTGATCTTGCTGACCCTGAATCTACCCTTGCATGGTACAAATCAATTCATGCTGCCTTTAAGAAAATGAATATCGGACATGCTCTCTGGACTTACAAAAGCATGAACTTCGGAATTTCCGATGAACACTACAAAGAAATTCTCAAAGGGATTCTTGAACTAGACTAAAAAAGACTTATCAACGTTCTTATTACTGTGTAATGCGTTTCTTCTGCCATACACCAGACATGTAGCGTATTACACAGACAATTCCTGTAATGTACCAGGTAAGACCGTTTGTCATCCAGGCTCCCCAGAATCCTATAGCAGAAATGTTTGTAAGAAGCACTGCAAATCCAATTCGGCCAATAACTTCGGTAATACCGTTTATCATTGAAAAACCTGTATCTCCGGCACCGTTCAAAAGACCTCGAGGAATGTAAATCATACCAAGCCCAAAATATGCAAGGGATGTAATTCGAAGTCCACGGGATGCTATGGCAATAACGTCAGGTTCATCAACAAAGAAGTGAGCAATTCCACGACCAAGTGTGTACATTACAACAAGCATTACAGCTGAATAAACGGCTACCATAACTGCAGCACGATGGAATCCTTTTTTTACCCGATCCATCTTTCCAGCTCCAACATTCTGACCTGCATAAGTACTCATAGCCATCTGAAGAGAACCGAATCCCTGCTGTACAATCTGTTCAACGCGACCTGTAATTGTAAAGGCGGCCATTACTGTTGCACCAAAGCGGTTTACAACACTCTGAAGAACAATGCATGATACGGCAATAAGTGAGTTCTGAAGGGCAATTGGAAGGCCAAGCCTCACCGACATAAGGATGATCTTTCTGTTTGGAGCAAGTTCACTTTTTGAAAGGCGGAAGTAAGGATTTTTGTGAACTGCAAAGATAAAACAGGATACTGCGGAAACAAGCTGTGCAATTACTGTAGCAAGGGCAACCCCAAATACTTCCATTCCCAGACTCAAAACAAAAACAAGATCAAGAATAACGTTTACAACAGAGCTGACTATAAGAAAATACAGAGGAGTTTTTGAATCACCTAAGGCGCGCAAAATTGCGGAAATACCATTGTAAGCTACAATAAAGATGATTCCGGAACAGGTGGTTCGAAGATAAACTGTTGAATAACCAATAATCTCTGCCGGTGTCTTCATGAAGCTCAAAATATTAGGTGCAAAAATAATTCCAATAAGACTTACAATAACAGCAGCAAAGAAAAGCACATAAATTGACGATGAAATGGTTTTTCTTACGTTTTTGTCATCACCTGCACCAAAGTACTGGGCTACAATTACGCCTATTCCCAGTGCCAGACCGGAACTTAAAGAAAAGAACAAAAAGTTTAATGAACCACAGGCACCAACGGAAGCGAGTGCATTACTTCCTACAAACTGCCCGACAATAATAGAATCCACCATATTATATAACTGCTGGAAAAGATTCCCGCACAAAAGTGGAAGCGCAAATTTCAGAAGGTGCTTGGTAGGGCTGCCTTCAGTCATATCAACTGTAGCCATATCTCTAAAATATCGAAGTGATTGGTTTTGGTAAATGCATAATGCTATCGAAATCTTGTATAAAACTATTTGAAAGTCTTGCTATTTGGTAACATTTCTTCACTTATATTGTAGAAAATCCTATTATTTACTATAATTAGTTTTCGGTGAATATTATGTCTGATAAAAACGAAAACTTACCGAAAGGTTCTAAAGTACTTATCATTGGATCAGGTCCAATCGTTATTGGTCAGGCTTGTGAATTCGATTATTCAGGAACACAGGCTTGTAAGGCACTCCGCGAAAGAGGTTACAAAATTGTTCTGGTTAACTCTAACCCAGCTACAATTATGACTGACCCTGTTATGGCAGATGCCACTTACATCGAACCACTTAATGTGGAACGACTTACACAGATTATTGAAAAAGAAAGGCCGGATGCTTTGCTGCCAAACTTAGGTGGACAGACCGGCCTTAATCTTGCCAGCTCACTTAAAGCAGCAGGTGTTCTGGACAAATACAATGTTCAGGTTATTGGTGTAAACCTTGAAGCCATTGAAAAAGGTGAAGACCGTGAAGTTTTCAAGGCTACAATGCAGAAACTTGGTATTGATACACCTCGTTCAGGCATTTGTCACACAATCGAAGAAGCTGAAAAAATCGTTGAAGAAATCGGGTTCCCTGTAGTTGTTCGTCCAGCTTACACAATGGGTGGAGCCGGTGGTGGTTTCTGTTACAATATTGAAGAACTCCACACAATCTGTGGAAACGGTCTTGAACTTTCTATGACTCACCAGTGTCTTATTGAAGAATCAATTCTTGGATGGGAAGAACTGGAAGTTGAAGTTGTTCGCGACGCTAAAAACCAGATGATTGCAATCTGTACAATCGAAAATATTGATGCAGTTGGTGTACACACTGGTGATTCATTCTGTGCCGCTCCTTTCATGACAATCGATCCTGAACTGGACAAACGTCTCCAGC
>JAKSTP010000036.1 GCA_024402505.1 Treponema sp. | reverse complement strand
GCATTTTCTGCAATCTGGCGGATTGGTTCTTCCAGAGCACGGCGAACAATCTTGAATCCCACTTTTGCATCTTCAGTAAGGTCTTCTGGAATTGTTTCAAGAACTTTTGAAGCTTCAAGAAGAGCAAGTCCACCACCAGAAACAATTCCTTCTTCCAAAGCGGCACGTGTAGCAGCAATTGTATCTTCAACACGGAACTTCATTTCTTTCATTTCAGTTTCTGTATTGGCACCTACGCTGATAACGGCAACTCCACCTGAAAGTTTTGCAAGGCGTTTCTGAAGCTGTTCTTTATCGTATGATGATGTTGATTTTTCAATCTGAGTTTTGATTTCTTCAACACGGGCTTTGATGTTTTTAGCATCCCCAGCACCGCCAACGATTGTTGTATTGTCTTTGTCGATTTTAATAGATTTTGCCATACCAAGATAATCGATTGTGGCACTTTCAAGTTTAAGTCCAACTTCTTCTGAAATAACCTGCCCACCTGTAAGGATGGCGATATCCTGAAGCATATCCTTGCGGCGGTCACCAAAGCCTGGAGCTTTAACAGCACAGCATTTGATTGTTCCGCGGATTGTGTTCAATACCAAAGTTGTAAGAGCTTCACCGTCAACATCTTCTGCAATGATAACCAGAGGACGTCCTTCATTGGCAACTGGTTCCAGAATTGGAAGAAGGTCTTTCATTGTAGAGATTTTTTTGTCGTGGATAAGAACGTAAGCGTCATTGTAAGAAGCTTCCATGCGTTCACGGTCTGTTACAAAGTAAGATGAGATGTAACCGCGGTCAAACTGCATACCTTCAACAGTATCAACAGTCATTTCCATGTTTTTAGATTCTTCTACAGTGATTACGCCGTCTTTTCCAACTTTTTCAATGGCATCGGCAAGCATTTTACCAATTTCAGGATCGTTGTTGGCAGAAATTGTAGCGATGTTTGTAATATCATCAGCATTTTTTACTGGTTTTGCATTTTTCTTGATTTCATCAACTGCAAGTTTTACAGCCTTGTCCATACCGCGTTTTACTTCGATTGGTGTCATTCCGGCAGATACAGCTTTAAGTCCTTCACGAACAAGAGCGTATGAAAGAACTGTAGCTGTTGTAGTTCCGTCACCAGCATCATCGTTAGTTTTTGCGGCAACTTCACGTACAAACTGAGCACCCATATTTTCAAAAGGATCTTCAAGTTCAATTTCTTTTGCTACAGAAACACCGTCTTTTGTAATTACAGGAGAACCGTATTTTTTATCCATCATAACCATGCGGCCACAAGGACCAAGGGTTGTTTTTACAGCTTTAGAAATCTGTTCAACACCTGAAAGAAGTTTTTTTCGTGCGTCTTCATTAAAAAGCAACTGTTTTGCCATTTTATTTTACCTCTATTTGCAGGGCTAAGCCCGTGATTTACTTACTATAAATTTACGAAAAAATTGACCAAAGGGCAAGAGAAAAAAACAGGATGATGGGAACCCTCTGAACTTTGCTATAACCTGATAATGGCGTCGGCTACGGTGCGGGCTTCTTCTTCGTCGTGGGTTACCATTATGCCGGTCCATCCAAAAGTTTTATGCCATTCCTTAATCTGGGCGGCAAGTTTTTTTCTAAGGTCTGCATCCAGGGCAGAAAGAGGTTCATCCAGGAGAACCAGTTTTGGATTTGTAATAAGGGTACGTGCCAGGGCAACCCTCTGTTTTTCGCCGCCGGAAAGTGTTTCTACAGGCCGTTTTCCAAATCCTTCAAGATTGAATTTTTTAAGATAATCCTGGGCTGCTTTACGTGCATCACTTTTTTTCATGCCGGATGAAATCAATCCATAAGCTACGTTATCTTCCACATTAAGGTGACTAAAAAGAGCGCCGTTTTGGAAAACCATACCCACTCCCCTTTTTGAAGGTGCAACATTCTGAATCTCTTTTCCATCAAGGCAGATAAGTGCATCAGGGCTGTCGGAAGTTTCAAGTCCCGAAATCATTTTTAGAATGGTAGATTTACCGCTTCCACTGGCCCCAAGCAAACAGACAAGCTGGCCTTTTTCACAGGACATGGAAAAATCAATATGAGCGGTAGGAAAATCTTTTTTTAAATTTTCAATTTTTAAGTACATATTATCCCCTTTTACGTCCTTTTCCATATTCAAACTGACTTAATCCGAATACCGTGCAGCACAAGAATCCCAGTACGGTGGCGCAGGCGCAGGCCTGATTAAAGCGGTAGGCTCCGGCCAGGCGGTAAGTGTATAATGACAGTGTATCAAAGTTTCTTACACTGAGCATCAGCGGTAAGGTGGTGTCGCCGCAGGAAAGGGCAAAACAGTAGCAGAAAGAACTGAAAAGAGTTGGTAGACACAATGGAATCATGATTCTAAAAATCACTTCAAGGCGGCCGGAACCAAGAAGAAGCCCTGCATTTATAACATCAGGTGAAATGGAATCAACGCGGCTTTGAATCTGACGATAGGCAACAGGCCAGTAAATGGCAGTCTGCATAATAACAAGAAGAACCGGACTGGACCGTTTGAAAATGGAAATGACGCCCCACCCCAGAACAACGGAACTTACAGCCATGGAAAGAAGGGGCAGACTCTGACTAAGCAGGTTCTTTTTGGGAAAGCTTACAGAATATGTAAAACCAAGGACGGTGCATAAAAATCCTGTCCAGGGTGCCATTTTCAAAGTGTTTTTTAAGGCAAAAATAAAGTTTTTGTTTGTAAAAAGTCCCGTAAAATGAGAAAAACTCCAAACAAAACCTGAGCCCTGTTTTTTCATAAAGCCGTAAAGAATAATTCCACCCAGTGGAAGCACAAAAAATGTAATAATCAGAAGAATGAAAATTACAAATAAAAAGACTTCTAAAAATCGGCAGACCGGACTTTCGTAAGGTGCCTTTGCAATATGAGGAAAGAGACTTCGCTTTTCAAAAGCATCTGTAATCCTTCTTGAATTTCGTCTCAAAACAAGGCCGTACAAAAAAACCACCAAAAGAGCTGTAAAGGTTTCGGTAATGGCAAATCCTGTGGCAGCCCCTGTATCTAGAGTATTTCTTACTGCACGGAAAATTTCTACTTCAAGGGTGGATGTGCCTGGAGCCGAAAACAGAAGCACAATCATAAAGCTGAAAAAACAGAATAGGAAAACCGGAATACAGGCTGTGGCCATGGAAGGAAGAAGTGAGGGCAAAGTGATTGTAAAAAAGACCCGGCAGTCCCCTGCTCCAAGAAGACGGGCTGCATTTTCCTTTTGAACATCAAGGTTTTTCCAGGCTCTGCTTACAACAGAAAGAACCAGTGGAAAATTGTAAAAGCCCTGGCAGATTACGATTCCTGCTTCAGAATACAAAAAACGTATTGGAGAGCGGTCCAATTCCAGGGCAGCTTTAATCACCTGATTGAAATAACCGTTCATGCCAAAAAAACTTACGTAACCAAGGGCTGTAATAAGGGGCGGAATGCACAAAGGAACTGCCGAAAAACTTAAAAGAAGTCGGCGTCCCCAGAAAGTTCTTGTTCCGCAAAAAAAGGCCCCGGCAACTCCCATTACAAAGGCAACAAGAGTAGACAACAGGGCCGTTTTTAATGTAAAAAACGTTACTTTTAATATGTAAGAAAAAGATGCTGTAGACTTGCCCAGATGTGTGAGGTTACCCAAAATGACACGGCACAAAGGGGCAATAAAAGCAAGAACAACTACAAGTCCTCCAAGAACGCTGATAACAGCTGCAGTGAGACGAAGTGATTGTCCTGCTTTTTTTCTGTCCATCTTAAATATTCAACTATCTGTTCAGAATATCCATAACAACATTTACGGCTTTTTCTACTTTTTCAGCATCGGCGTAAATAGTTTTTGAAGGAACTTTACAGATATCGTAACAGGCTGGAAGAACCACATTTTTGTTTACAGGGAACATCCACTGCCCGATTGGAAGAAGATCCTGTGCTTCTTCTGAAACTAGGAAATCCAGGAACATTTTTGCAGCAGCGGCATTTTTGGCACCTTTCAAGAGTCCTGCCCCTTCTACCTGCATAACGTGACCTTCATCAAAAAGAACTGCCTGGAAGCGGTCTGTATCATCGTATTCAACATGATATGCAGGACTTGTAACATAGCTGATTGCCATTGGAGATTCCCCGTTTGTAAACATACCGTAGCCTGAACTCCAGCTTGGGCTCATTGTAAGGATTGATGGTTTAAGGGCTTCCCAGAACTTTGGATAATCATCGCCAAAAACAGCAACTGTCCAAGAAAGAAATCCAAGGCCTGGTGTAGAAGTGCGTGGATCCATTGTAATGAAAGCAGCTTCATATTCAGGTTTTGTAAGATCAGAAAGACATTTTGGTGCATTGTATGATGAAAGTGTATCGAAAATAACGGCAAAGTGACTGTAATCGTATGGTGTAAGAAGATTTGCTGTTTTTGGATTCAAGGCTTTTACAAAGTCTGATGAAACGCATTTTTCAAGGTCAGAAGCTTTATATGAAACCAGAACATCTTCTTTTGCAGCGCGGAGAGCCAGGTTGTTGTCCAGACCAAGAAGAATGTCGGCCTGTGGAGCTGATTTTTCTGAAACAGCACGTGAAAGGATTGCAACACCGTCTTCACAGTCAATGTAGTTTACGTGAATGCCGGTTTTTGCTTCAAAAGCTTTTGCAATGGCAGGACCTGCGCCCCATTCACCGCTGAATGAGTCGTAAGTGTAGATGTTTACTTCTTTGGTAAGAGTTTCTTTTTTTGAACAGGAAACCAAAGCCAAAGAGCCAATAATAAGAGAAGTTAATACAAAAAGGACGTGATTTTTTTTCATGCCTTCCTCCGCCGGTATTGTCCGGATCAGGTTGGAACATCGTGCGATGTTCTGCGGGTATAATCTCAGCCGATTTATACGGCACCCCGGTCATTGAAATTATTATATAAAAAAATTGATTTTAAATCAAAGTGGGGCTAAAGACACCCTGCAACATTTGAGTTAACCCGAGCGTTGCGAGGTAGCAAAGGTTGGAATGACCTAAGACCAATGTTCAAGGGTAGTACATTACAACGGGTCATTCAAGGAATTGAGCTTCTTTAAGCTTCTGGAACATATTTTCAATGCGGTCTACAGTCCGTATGCCTGTAATGGCAGGATCAAAACGTGGTTCAAGTTTCAAAGCTTCGTTCCAGCAGGCCTTTGCCATTTCGTAGTTTCGCATTGAATACCAGTAAATGCCGTCATTGTACCACTTGTCTACCTGTGCCTGCCGTGAAGCATAACCATGATCACCAAGCTGAATAAGACAGGATGCAGAGAAACGGTTCACAGGACTGAAAGATGTAGTTAAATCAAGAGTGTAATTCAGATTGAAACGAACCTTGCTCATTTCAAATTCCGTACCAAGACTGATTTTTGGGTTGGCGCCTTTCAGCTGAAAACCACCCATTACAGAAAGGAAATTGGTAAATCTCACCTCTACACCACTTGCCACAGAAAACATTTCGTATTTACTGTTTTTGGAAAGCTGGAAAGGCTGCTTGATTTCTGCCGTAATGGTAATAGGTTTTATGAATTTAAGGGAAATGCCGGCATTTACAGAAGATGGCAAAGGATCGTCAAGGACAGTCTTTTCACCAAAACCGGTCCAGGCCGCTCCAAGATTCTGTACTGCCACACCAATGCGGACATTGGCATCCCGGGAAGAATAATATTTCAGGATATTGAACTGAAGCATAAGGCCTACATCGGCCATTAATCCAAGACCGCTCTGGGCAAGCCCGGAACCTTGAATCACCTGGTTTGTATCATTATCAGCATAATCCGGCATGCTGCGCCAGGCACCCTTCAGGTTTACCCCCAAAGCAATTCCCTTAAAATCGTAGCCCGCCAGAAAATTGTAAGACCAGTTTACGGTCATGGCAGTTTCCGTGTAGTAGCTGGAATTCTGTCTTTCTCCAAAAAGATTGTATTCTGTAAAAGGCATGTAAAAACAGTTGAACTGGCCTCCAAAGCCCATGTGATTCATGGTAGAGGTATAAGTCAATGTTTCCATTTTGGAATCGGCAATCCATGAGTTGTGATTAAAAGCGGCCTGGGAATTTATAAGAATAGATGAAGCGGCCGGATTGTAATTCATGAAGTTCAGGTCATCACAAAGCCCGGTAAAAGCCTGACCAAGACTTTCATCCCTTCCGCCTTTAGGAATTACAAGGGACCGGAATGATGTAAGACCTTCGTTTTTGGAAATAAGTGAATCAAAGACCTTTGACAAATCTGTCTGAAAAGATGAAAATGACTGTGCATAAACAGAAACTGTGCAACTAAGGAGAGAGAAAAACAAAACTGCTGATCGTTTAAAATTCATCATTTCTTTCTTATATATTTTCGGTTTTTTTTCTCTTGTATTGAAATAAATTTCCGAAAATAAGTGTATACACTAAAACAAAAATAATCAATTTTTTTGTTTGCGCGCAAGTGTATCACAATTGTGAACAGTCAAAACAATGTTTAGAAAGGCCTTAAAACTTATTTTGACATTTATAATTCTTTCTCTTCTTGCCCCACCTCTGTTTTCCCAGGAAAATACTGACCGAGGTTTGTCCGAAGCACAGTTATTGTCTCTCCGGGAAATCGATGCCCTCATTAAAGAAACAAAATACGATGAAGCATTGAGGGAGCTGAACCTTTACATCGAGAAAAATCCGGAATCTTTTGATGTAGCCCAGCTTCGAATCCAGAAAATCATGGATCTTCGTGAAAGTTATGCTGCCATTTACGACAAAGTACATGATCTTTTGCTCAACGATCCTGAAAATGATGAAAAGCTGGAGTATTACACAGGTCAGCTCCGTAAAATCGAAAAACAGAAAGACACGCCTCTTGGACTTTTTATTGCTGAAATCTATGTAACAGCCCAGTTCCGAATCAATCTTGCAAAAATGAACAAAATCAACGAAGAATCGGAACAGCTCATTCAGGAAAAAAAGTATGATGAAGCAATTGCTGTAATTTCCACCGGTTTCGATCTTTATCTGGATTCCTTTGAGGAAGACTGGCTTGGTGGAGAACACACAGGCGACATTTACAATCCGGCAATGAGCACAAAAAACCAGCTGGAAAATCTCACTGCCGCTTTTTACGAATACAGCAGGAATTTTTCAAAGGCAGTGGATGACTACATTTCGGCCATTAAAGCAGAAGATTCCGTTCTTATGAGCAAAACCTTTTCTGCCGTAAAAGACCAGTTTCAGGAATTTTCAAAGCTCCGTTCATCAATTTACGAAACAGCCAGGGAATTCGACAGGATTTTTGAACTTTGCAAGGAAGATGCAAGAAAGAACGGCCAGGAAGAATTAACCGATGCATCCTTTTTGCCATTTATCCGCCGTTTTGTTTTAGGAAGATCAGGAGACAGTCATACTGGAGTTATGGGAGTAATGAACACACAGTGGGAAAATTCCATGAACCTTATGACAGATCTTCTTAAAGAAAAAATGGATTCAAAAATGCTTGCCCTTCAGAACGACATGCCTCTTCGACTTTTTGACAAGGACTATAATCCTGAAAAAGCCCTGGGACTTATAAGTGATCTTGAAAACTGGGAAAGAGTGGCTTTGAACACCAGCGCCTTAAATGAAATGCTGAATCCGGAACTTCAAGAACTTCTGACAGCCGTTGAAAACTGGGATACATATATTTCTTATGAAAAACAGCTTTCAGAATACACAGATGGACTTTTCAGTCTTAAAAATCAGATTGCAGGAGACAAAACTTCTTCTTTCACAAGACCGGAAAATCCTTCAAAAAGCGAACTGGATTCATCAGATTACGTAAATTCAATTCTTTCTCTTCTTGATCAGGGTGAACTTACCGACAGCCAGCGAAAACTTATGGTATTTAATTTCTCGGAAAAGATTGGTGACTGGCGGGAAACAGAAACAAAGCTTAAAAATTATGTAAGTCAGATTAATGATTACATGGAAAACCGCACTTTGAACACTTACAAAGAGATTTTTGCATATTGGGAAGAAGCCGACAGCACTTACCTTAAAGACGCTGAATCACGTTACGCTTTAATAGAAAAAACTGTTTCCGGTTCAGACCGCCACGACGAAGAAGGCAACATTACATTTACAGAATTCTATCCTGGAAAAGTTCAGACTCTCTGTGCATCACTTGAAAGTGACCTTAAAAAAGAAATTGCTGTAATCGACAAACAGATTAAACGGGCCTCTTCTTTCAGCAGAAACCTGATTCCTTCATCAACCTACGACAAAATTCTAAATGAACGAGAAAAACTTGCATCCTATCTTGACTCTTCTATTGCACGAAAAACAGAAAGTGAAGAACAGGTAAGACTTGCAGAACGATACAAAAAAGAAGCCGAAAACCGCTTTACTCAGGCAGAACGGGCCTTAAAACAGAACAATTTTGACACCGCCCGCACAAGACTTTCCGACGCCCAGACAAATTATCTCCGCAGTCTTGAAATCAGTTTTGATCTTGCTCTCCAGACTGAAAGTGATGCAAAACTTGCAAGCCTTGGTGAAAAAATTGCCCAGGGCGAAAATAAAATTGTTGTTGAAGAAGTTCGTAACCTTAAGAGAACCGCCTGGGATCAGTATTACAGCCAGAACTTTGAACAGGCTTCAAAACTTTTAAGCGAAGCCGCAGAACGCTGGCAGAGTACCAACGTTGAAAATGACGAAGAAATTGAATACCTTACCCGCATCATCAACACTGCCCTTTCCATGAAAACCGGCCGTACCCTCCATCCAAGTGATGCCCTTTATCCTGAAATGTCTCAGCTTTTGAGCGGCGCCGGAAAAGATTATGAGGACGGAATAAAACTTGGAGCATCAACAGAAAAAGGTAAGGCAAAACTTCAGGATGCAAAAAACAAGCTGGAAAAAGTTCTGCAGGTTTACTCTTATAATGAAGAAGCCCGTGCCCTGAACATGAAAATTGACCAGCAGATTGATCCTGTTAAATTCGACAGGGAATTTGCAGCCCAGGTTTCAGAAATTCAGAAAGCTTACAATTCCAAAACTACAACTCAGGAAACTTACGCAAAACTTCTGGATCTTTACGAGCTTAATCCAAAATACAAGGGACTTGCTGCCCTTAAAGACGACATTGAATATCAGATTGGCATCAAACGAAAGCCTGTTGATAATACAGAGAAAAAAGAAGCCGATAATTTAGTTAAACAGGCTCAGGATCTTATTGCAAAGGCCGGCCGTGACGAAGAACTTCTGAAAAAGGCCCTTGTTCCATTGGATAAAGCCCTTGAAAAGAATCCAAACGACGTTCAGGCCATGAAACTTAAGGATGAAATCCAGCTTCGTGTAGGTGGAAAGGCCGCCGTTGTTCTTAGCGCAGAAGATGAAAATCTTTTCCAGATGGCAACAACTGACTACCTGAACGGAAACTACCGAAGTGCCAAGAGTAAAGTTGACAACCTGCTTAAGAAAAAAACAAACCAGAACTCCGCAAAGATTCTTAAACTGCAAAAACAGATTGAATCTCAGTTGAGCTAAAAAAGAAATATATAGAAGAAAGATGATAAAGAGATTGAAAAAACACATTTCCATTGTTCTCGCACTGGCCTGTACCCTTGGCAGCACAATTTTTGGAACAGGCCCTGCTCTTTATGCATCAGACTATTATTTTGATAAAGAAACAACCATTTCAAATACCGATTCCCGCTTTCCAAAAGCCGTAAACAACGGAAACACCACTGCCCTTTTCTGGCAGGAAGTAGATAAAAAGAAACACGAAATCTGGATTGCAGGACGGGTTTACAAGGAAATTGATTCAAGTAAGTCACTTGGCCGCATTGCAGGACCTTTTACCTATTCTGGTGACGTTCCGGATATTTTTTCTGCCGCCATGAACTCAAAAGGAGTTTCCGCAGTAGCAGTTTCCGGGAATGCCGGAGGACTTGATGATTCAAGTGAAATCCAGGTGCTTCTTGTTGATACTGAAACTCTTTCCGTAGAAAAAACAGAATTAAAATCGGAAGTTTCTTCTTCCATGGTAGCGCCCCGAATCTTTGCCACATCAAACGGCGGATGGCGAATGTTCTCATCAAAAAATGATGAAACCAGCTTTGATCTTATGACAGCCACCTCTACCAACGGCCGAAACTGGAGCAGTTTTGTCCGCTTTGAAGGTGCTGAATCCTACGATTTCAAAAACCCATTTGCACCAAGCCTTACAACCATTGGAAACAGGGAAGCTGTGGTTTTCCAGGCCCAGCACGCCGAAAACAACCGTTATACTTTCCAGGTTTATGCCTCTTTTTCAAATGACCGTGGAAATACCTGGAGCAGACCGGTTCTTGTTTCAGGTCAGGACACTATTCTTGACGGAAGTGCCTTCCAAAGCTACCACAACCGAAATCCTTTTATTTACGGATACAATAATGAAATCCACATGGCCTGGGAAAGAACCCCACAGTCATCGGAAAATTCACAGATCTGGACAGCCCGCATTGATGAAAACGGCGTAGTTCCTCGCTCTACAGAACAGATTACCGACCGTGGAAATGCAGGCCGCCCGAATATTTTTGTTTTTGATAATACTCTTTCTCTTGTGTGGTTCGATTCCCGTCTTGGCCGTGAAGAAATCTATTTTTCACAGAAGGCACGGCTTTGGGGCAATGCAGAACGCCTGAGTTCAAACGATAAAAAGGATTCCTCCTTCTTCCCATATCCGGTTATTACAAACAATGGAAAAAATCTTTCGTTTATCTGGGAAAAAAGCCGTTCTAAATCGGACTACAAGATTATTCTTAAAAAGGCCGATACTACTGTTGCAAAGACCATTATCAGTCCTCTTTCATACACTTTAGGAAAGAAATCCAATTCCAGTGCCGTACGCTACAAGCTGGTTTTCGGCGACGACGAGGCAGGTCTTCTGGGTTATTCCTGGAGCTGGTCTCAGGATGAAAACGATGTTCCATCCACATATCCTGATCACTATCTTACAAGTGATGAAAGCAGCGTAAATGTCAGCGTAAAAGCCCTGAAAGATGGAAAATGGTATTTCAAACTTCGTGCCTTTGATAATGCCGGAAATATTTCTGACGTAAATACAATCACCTACGAACTTGACCTTACTCCTCCTCTTCCACCGGTTATTGATGGCACTTCTTTAGATAAATACGGTTTTGCACTGAACAACAGTCCGTCCATCCGATACCATGCACAGGACCAGGATGATGATATTGCAGGTTATACTTACGCCCTAACCTGGCTTCAGTCCCTTCCTGGAGAAATGGAATCAAACTACCGTCACAGAATGACTTTGTCTGAGGAAACTGTAGTAAACAGACTTTCTGCCATAAATGAAAAATATGCTGCTACTGCCGAAAAAGGTGCAGCAGTTCCAAAACGAGTGCTCACTTCTAAAAATTCCGTTGCCTTTGAGCGTAAAAACGGTGTTTACCTGTTTACAGTGGCCGCCATCGACAGTGTTGGAAACATTTCCACTTCAGTTTCATCAATTGTGGCCTTAAATAAATACGTTCCGTCAACAAAACTTATAAACTCCCCTGTTGCAGAAGAAACCGAAAGCGGCGAAATCCAGCTTACACTTTCCGGCCAGGATCTTAAATATTATGGAACTGTTACAGAAATCTACATTGATGATGACGGACAGGCTCCTTACAATCTTTCACTTTCCGCAAAAAACAACGACTTCCTTGTAGCTTCCGACACCCGCATTGAAAACGTTAAACTTGGTTACGAACTGGACGAAGGAAATTACCGGGTAGGTATCAAACATTCAGGTGAAACAAACATCATCTGGACAAGTAAAGAATATCTGAAAATTGATCAGGCAGGAACTGTAAAAGTTGAGCTGCCATACACATACACACCGGACTGGAAAATTGCCCCGGAAAGAAAATCTGGCCTTGTTTCAAGGCGCACAGTACTTCTGGCAGTTACCATGCTGCTTGCCCTGCTTTCCATCATTCTTGCAGTCCGGGGATACATTGCAACTGCCCACGAAGCAGTTATTATCAGAAAAGAGATCAACGCACTTATATACGGAGGCCCTATGCCAAAAGAAAGCAAACACCTTAAGAGGGATATTACACCTGCATTGATGAAAAAACGACGGGGAAGCCTGCGTCTGAAACTTCTGGGATTTACCGTTGCCCTGGTTTTCGGCATTGCCATAGCAGTTTCCGTGCCTCTTGGAACCTTCATGCTTACAATCCAGAAGCAGACCATGGGAGAAGGACTTTTGCAGCGCGTTGAAGTTCTTGTTGAATCCATTGCCAACTCTTCAAAGGAATACCTTCCAAAAGCTTCAAGCTCCGTATTTGAATTGAACAACGCTATTGGCCAGGCAACCGCCCTTTCCGAAGCTCGATACGCCACAATTACCGGTGCCAGTGCCGACGAAAACAAAACAGGCATCAACTATGTGTGGGCTACAAACAATGCCGATCTTAAAGATGTTCACAGAGACGGTTCTTTCAAAATGGAAGAGGATTATGTAAATCAGATTCTTGAAAACCTTGCAAAGCTTGATGAAGATGCTGCAAAGAAAGTAAATCCACTTTCACAACGTATCAGTGAGCTTAATGCGGAAGATTCAAGCGTTACCGGTCGAAGTGATGAAGAAATTGATGCAGATATTTCTGCCACCCGAACAGAAATGAACGATATTCTCAACGAAATGGCAAATGCTTCTTTCAGTTCAATTCCTCCTTACGATCCAGAAAACCTTGAAATGACACCACAGGAGTATATTTTCTACAAACCGATTGTTTACCGCCAGGGTAACTCTGGAAGTTTTGTTCACGGTATTGTATTCCTTCAGGTTACAACAGACGTTCTTGTAGAAAACATCAACATGGTTACCCGCTACATCTTCCTTATTTCAGGACTTATTTCCGTTCTGGTAATCACTATTGGTGCTATTCTTTCAATCATTCTTGCCAGCGCTATTGCAAAACCAATTAAAAAACTGGCAAAACACGTGCAGGTAATTGCTGCCACAAAAGACAAAATGAAACTTAAAGGCAAGGATATTCAGATTAAGTCAAATGATGAAATTGGTACCCTTTCCGATGTTGTAAACGAAATGACCAGGGGACTTGCAAAGGCTGCCGAAGACGAAAAGCTTTTGATGGACGGTAAAGTTGTTCAGCAGGCTTTCCTTCCACTTTCACGAAGCCAGCAGGGCCTTAAGGAAACAGTTTCCCGACTCCAGACAGAAGCTTTGGACGCCTTTGGATATTACGAAGGTGCTTCCGGTGTTTCTGGTGACTATTTTGACTATAAAAAACTTGATGAACGATGGTATGTAATCATTAAATGCGATGCTTCAGGACACGGTGTTCCGGCTGCCATTATTATGACTGTAGTTGCTACCCTCTTCCGTAAATACTTTGAAAACTGGAGTTACGCAAAGAACGGCACAAACCTGAATATTCTTGTAAACCAGATCAACGATTTTATTGAGTCGCTTGGCCTTAAAGGGAAATTCGCCACCATCATTCTCTGTCTCTTTGATACAAAAACCGGTGACGTTTTCATGTGTAATGCCGGTGATAATATCGTTCACATTTTTGACAGCGAAACTAAAAAACAGAAGGTGATCACACTTACTGAAACTCCTGCCGCAGGTCCACTGCCAAGCTTCATGGTAGAAATGAAAGGTGGATTTGCAGTACAGAAAACGAACCTTAAAAAAGGTGACATTCTGTACCTTTACACTGACGGTATTGAAGAATCAACCCGCCGTTTCCGTGACAAGGACTTCAATCTTATTGCCTGCAGCGAGCCTGGTATTCCTGAAGGTGAAGAACACGGAAATCACAAAGTGGGAGCCGACACAGAACTTCTGGAAGCAGACCGTGTAAGTGAAATTATTGAAGCAGTTTTGAACAAAAGAAAATTCATTCTTACAAAATACCACAACCCTATTCCAGGAGAAAGTCTGGAATTTGATTTCAGCTCTTGTAAGGGAACCATTGACGAAACCATTATTGCCCTTGTTGCCGTTGAAAAAGTATTCCGATTCTACAAATCTCCGGAAATGGGTGAAGGTGATGTGGTAACAGTAGACCGCCGTGTTGACAGCTTCTTAAAGGAACATTTCAACCGCTACGATTTCTACTGTTCAAACATGACCGATCTGGGAGTTGAAAGCAACTACTGTGAATACAGAAAAGTAGCCGAAGACGAACAGCTTGATGACCTTACACTTCTGGCTGTAAAACGAAACTAGCTTTTGAAAAAGGTTCTGGAAAGAAAATCACATTAAAAAGTGATAACTTCTCCAGAACCGCCAGAAGGCTCATCGTCTACTAATTCAATCTGAGTATATTTACCTTCTTCTTCTTTAGTCCAGTCTACGAACACCTTTTTCATTCCAGTTTCAGCACAATAAAGATCAAAGTGAGATACTGCTTCTTCATAAGAAACATCCTCAACATGGAAAGTTCCAGCTACAAGACCAGCCGTATTGTCTTTTGCAAGCTGGAATACCTGTTTAGTTGCGTTATCTATTTCAACACATGCTCTAAAATTACCCCAGTCACCAATTTTGTTAATCAGGGCTTTTCTTCCAGTTTGTTCCTCATATACAAGTTTTATTTTTCCTTGAATTTCTGGGCTACCTGAAATCCCCACTTGAACTGGATTAGTAGTCAGGAGAGAACTCGCTAAAATGGAACAAGCATTCTCATATTCGCTTACAACCCTATTTCTAAATCCATGTGATTTATAAACAGACCCCTGATGTTCAATGCTGTCTGTAAAAATAATATCACCATTTCCACCAGAACCTGTAATCACAATAGGATCGACTTTTGGGATTTCTTCAAAAATAGATTCTTGAATAACTTCTGCACCGCATAAAACCAGTGATGTTCCTTGTCCAAACAGAAATATGCACTGTATAGATGATTTGGTTTTAATAACTGTCCCACCAGTCAGTAAGATAAAACAATTGCTACTAGCATCAATTACATGAACATTGTCATTAACATTATTTGGCACACGAGAAGTTACTTTTGTATTGTCAAGAATACATTCTGTTCCTTCTATCAGAAGAGAGCTATTGAAGCCCGATAAAGTTGAATCTGACACAAACAATGTTCCCTGCCCAGTCATAGTTACGCCATAAGTATTATTTCCATTACCATCATAAAAAGAGCAACCATTAATTGTTACATGTGCGTTATATGAACCTGTATCACTGCCTTCCGGAGCACCCTTAGTATTCACTACAATAAATTCGTCAGTTCCGTTTGAAACATTAAGTTTTTCCAAATCAAGATAAAGGTTTTCAGCTTCACATCCTTGTGCATCAACATAAACAAAACTACCCTTCTTACCTTCCAGAGAAGTAACTACATTTCCGTTCTTTATGGCAAAACGTGATCCACTTTCTGCACCAGAAAAGCTGAGCATATTTTCATTTTCAGAAAAAATCATATTGTACAAGGTAAATCCGTTAAGATCATAACTCAATTTAATCAGATTTTTGTTTTCGTGAAGAAGCTCGGATGATAGTGGTTCAGTCCAAAGAACATCACTTTTTAAAGTAAGATTAACAGGTTCCCCTTTATAAGCTTTTGCAAAAGCAGCCTTAACATCTTCAAAAGGAGTGAATTCAAGAATAACTGATACCGCATTTTCACCGTTTTTTACTACACAATCGGCAGAACCGGAAGCAATAACAAAATTATTCAGGGTTCTTGAAACAGGCTCTATAAATCCGCCGTTATCCATGGTATAAAGAAGGTTACCAGTCACCTTCATTTTTACAGAATATTTTTTACCGCTTTTCAGTTTTGGAAAAGTAAAGTTTATGGAATCAGTATTATCACTTACCGGTCTTGTGTCCGAGGCAACAAGAGCATTTCCATCGTAAAGTTCTGCTTTCAATGCCATTTTACTGATGGATTGTGTATTTCGAGAACTGCCTCCAATCTGATTAACAGCAGAACCATCAACAGAAAGAACAATTTCAGCATCTCCGCCTAAATCAAAAGAACAGGAAGCCATAAAAAAAGTAAATACTGACAAAAGAATAAATACAAATTTCCGCATATTTTGACTCCAAAACAATCTATCGTATTCTATATATTTTAAGTGTATTATTTCCCTATATCAAGAAGAATATCGCAGCTTACGCCGTTTTGAGTTCCATTCATAACAACAAGATTTCCGGTTTTTACGGCAGAAAGTGTTCCACCCTGGCAAAGCTTGTAAACAAGGGAGTTTTCGTTTTCATAGTCCTGCATTACAGTAGCTTCAACTTTGTAAGTTCGGGCAGTTCCAGAGTTTCCGGCAAATCTAAAAAGCAGATAAAGAGTTTCGGTGCGGGTTCTTCTGTCTGCCTGATAAGTTCGGTCGGCGGTAAGAAGAAAAGATCCGTCTGATTCAGGTGTAGAAAAATAAACTTCCTGCAATCCCGAAAGAAGATCGTAGCCGTTTACCCGAAATCTGAGAACCTTAGAAACATTCTGGGCTGTGGAAGATGATACTTTTGAAGATTCAAGCTTTTTCTGCCCTTCTTTAAGTTCGTTAATGGAATTAAGGATTTCTGTAAGAATCACATTTGAAGTTCCAGAAGTGGTTCCAGTTGTAGAAAGTGCCGAAAGCCCAGTAAGTGAAGTAAGCGATGAAAGGCTTCCCGAAGTTGAAAGGGAGTTCAAGTCCGAAGCAGTAAGATAATCATCCCCGTACAAAATAGAAGTAAGAAGATTCAGATTTGTTGAAGCAGCAGCTCCAGATGAACCTGACGAAGCTGTTGATGTAGTTTTGTCTTCCCCTTCCCCAGATTCAGCCTTGGTATTGTTATTTGTTGAAGTTCTGTTCAGAGGATTTGTTTTTCCGTTATAAAAAGATGGCACTGAAGGAGTATAAAAAGTTCCGTCAGTTGATGGCATGGATACTGAGGGCATTTCCAGCATGGAAGGCATTTCAGGCATAGAAATACTCTGAGCGTAAAGAGGAAAACACACTGCAAAAAAAAGTACAAATTTTTTCATACTGTAATTTACTTAGATAATATTCAGCTGTTCGTCAATCATTTCAAGACGCTGCTGAAGCTGATGAATTGTTTTTTCCAGACGGTTTCGTTCACGTTCCAGCTTTGTTTTTGGATCTTCGTGTTTCGAAGCCTGAGCCTTCTGTTTCAAAAGTTCCTTTACCGTGGCAGGACTTTTTCCGCTCATAAAATTTTCTTCCACTTCATGACGGTCATCAGGCTTTTTAATGGCAGCAACCACTTTCATATTGTCAAATCCAATGGAAGGATTTACAGAAACACTTGCAACTTTTCGCATATCTTTCGCAGTGTTTCGAGGCAGGCAAAGGATTCTGTCCAGGTAATCTTCATAACGGATATTGGCAGCCTTACAAAGATCGTGGGCTTTTACCAGAAGTTTACCAAACTCAATCATAAGCTGGCCGTTTTTTTCGATGTAATTTGTTCGGATTTCTTCAGTAAGGGCTTTCAATTCAGGAGATGAATCAAGATCAATTTTGTAGTAGCCCTTCTGTTCTGCAATTTCCAGAAGCTGGTTGAATTTTGCCCAGAAAGCCTGTGTGTGAACTTTTGCGTTTGGAATTCCGCCGGCAGGATTGTATTCCAGAGTTTCTTCTGTAATAAGGTGATGTGTATATTCGTGAACTGCAGTATAAACCAGTTCGTATTCTGTTTTGAAATTCTTGTTATGAAGGAGGATTTCATGGGTATCAGGCATGTAAAGTCCATTTACCCGGTTACTTTCTTTTCCAGTCTGGGTAACAGTAAATTCAAGGCCTGTACTGTGAATATCCAGAAGCATTTCTTTGATTTTTTCGTTTTCCATAGAGTTGATTATAACAGATGCCCCGTGGATTTTCCATATATTCTGCCGTCTTCCAAAAGCAAAGCTTTATCTGATAAAATAAAATCCTGAAAGAAAAAACTGGAGGAACAAAATGGATGTAAAGCTTGCCATTTTTGATTTTGACGGAACTTTAGTCGATACAAAAAAGGCCATTGTAGTTGCAAAGCAGAAAACCATGAAAGAGATGAATCTTCCTGTAGCGTCGGAAGAAGACTGTATAAGCACTATCGGACTTTCGGCAAAACTTGGCTTTCAAAAACTTTACCCAAACCTTCAGGAAGACGAACTTGATTTATGCGTAAAAAATTACAGAGATAATTTTGAAAAACTGAAGGAAGATTTTCCACCTGAAGTGTTCCCTGATGTTCTTGAAACCCTTAATCTTTTAAAACAGAAAGGCGTTGTTTGTACAATAGCCACCTCCCGAAACCGAAAATCTCTTTTGGAATTTCTGGATCAGTTAAAACTGGCAGACTATTTTTCCTATATTCTGGCGGGAGAAGACACACCTCTTTTAAAACCAAATCCTGATGCAGTTTTAAAAACACTGGAAGAACTTTCTTTTAATAAAGAAGATGCCCTGGTTATTGGAGACATGCCTTACGATATTCTTATGGGAAAAAATGCCGGCGTAAAAACCTGCGGAGTAACTTACGGAAATGCCAGCCGGGAAGATCTTTTAAAAGCCGGAGCCGATTACATCATCAACAAAATGGATGAACTTATTCAAGATAACCTTTTTCGTTCAAAATGATTGAAGCTGCTACAGTGGCGGCAGTTTCGGTGCGCATAATACGGCAGCCCATTCCGCAAAGCACGTAGCCTGATTTTTCCAGAAGATCACGCTCTTTGTCGGTCCAACCCCGCTCAGAGCCAATAGCCGCAATGAACATAGAAGAAGATCCTTCGTCTTCGCTCTTGATGACATTTTGTTTCAAACTGCCTTTTGGTCTTATATTGTCCAGTGCATACTTTTCAGAATCAGGAAATCTTTTTTCAAGGTCATTAAGGCAGTCTTTCAGGGTCTGATGCATTACAAGTTCTGGAAGGTGGGTACTGCCAGCCTGAACAGTTCCATCCCAAAGCATTTTTCTGGCACTTCCCCGCTCCAAAAGATTTGACTTCATGTAGGATTTTTCACCAAGTTCAGTTCCAGTTAAATGCACTTCGCAAACTCCAAGAGCCGCTACATCCCGCAAAAGCCGTTTCAGTTGAATAGGCCGTGGAAATCCAATAATCATAATAAGAGGATAAAGAGGTTTTCCATCAGATTCAGGTTTAAAATCAAAAGTGATGAAACCCTCTTCAATTTTTGTAATGGTTCCAGTTCCAGCATCTCCACCTTCAATTCCACAGGTAAATGTGTCTCCAGGCTTCTTATGCAAAACCTTTACAAGATGTTCGCCCCGTTCATCTTTTACAGAAAGAGGCTTTCCAATTTCGTCTATTTCAAAAAGCGCAATATTCATAACTAGCCTTTTAATCCACGCTTGAACTGTGGGATTCTGGCACTGGCTGTGGTATCAAGGCCGCTTCTATCTCCCCGTTCCAAAAAGTGATAGGCAACACCTGCAATCATAGCACCATTGTCGCCGCAAAGTTTAAGTGGTGGGAAAATGCAGTTCAGGTCGGTACGTTCTGCAAGAATGGCACGAAGCCTTGAGTTTGCGGCAACTCCACCACCTGCTACAATCGTTTTAAGCCCTGTGTCCTCAACAGCACGGAAAAGACGGCTTGTTAAAGTTTTACAGGCAGTTTCCTGGAAAGCGGCACACATATTTTCTACAGAATGTTCATATCCTTCATTCCAGAACATATCACACTGGTGAATTACAGCTGTTTTAAGTCCCGAAAAACTCATGTCGTAACGGTGTTCCTTTCCTTCCAGTTTTGGGATTGGGAAGGTTGCGGCTTTTGGATTACCTTTTTTGGCAAGATTATCGATTACAACTCCTCCAGGATAACCAAGTCCGTAAAATTTACTAACTTTATCAAAAGCTTCGCCAACTGAATCGTCTACCGTTGTTCCAAGAACTTCAATATCATCAAAGCCCCGTACCACGCAGATAATGGAATGGCCGCCACTTACCAAAAGTCCAAGATATGGATAAGGAATGTCATTTTCAAGATGAGCAGCATAAAGATGACCAAGCATGTGGTTTACTGCAATAAAGGGCTTGTTTTTTGCCCAGGCCAATGTTTTACCAAAAGTAAGTCCTACAAGAAGGCTTCCCATAAGACCAGGTCGGTTTGTAGCAGCAATAGCATCAACTTCATCCAGGGTCATATTGGCTTCTTTAAGAGCCTGGTTTACAACAGGAAGAATCCATTCGGCATGTTTTCGGCTGGCAATTTCAGGAACAACACCTTTATAAATCTTGTGAAAAGGAATCTGGGTGGCAACAACATTGGAAATAATTTTTCGTCCGTCTTCAACAATGGCGCAGGCGGTTTCGTCACAAGATGATTCAATACCTAAAACTTTCATGTTTATTCCTTTTTACCTTTTGATGTAGAAACTGTTTTGAAAACGTACCCCTGTGCCTTAAGTTCAGGATACACTTCCCTAATCAAAGCCGGAAGATAATCCGCCGACCAGATATGTGCTATCATTATAACGCATCCGGTTTTATTGGCAATATCAAGGTTTTTTCTAAGCTGTGTCATAAATTCTTCACGGGTCTTTTTATTATCCAGGAACATTCCGTTTCGTTCGTACCATCCCCGGCCCATGGACATGCTTACGGAAGGCACTTTTGTATCAACAGTGGTACGGGAATCCAGGAAGAATACATTTTTCTGGTCTGCAGCATCAAGAACTGCCTGCATTTTAAGTTCATCGGAAGTAATGAGAGAACCTTCATGATTGTTCATGCCCTTTACCCCTGGAAGCTGAGCAAGGTTTCTTTTTACAGTGTCTACAACTTCGCTGTAAGACATTTCCGGTTTAATTGCCCCAGGCCCTGGATTCACACTTTCATTCATAGCCTGCATTGGCTGATGGAGCATAAGTTCATTTCCGCTGGCAACAATCTTTTTGGCGCTTTCTGTTGTGTATTTCAAATCAGGAAGAACCGCTACAGTGATAGGGAAAGGAAGTGTAAGGAATTCCTGGAGATTTGCAAGACTCTGACCACCATCATCAAAAAGGAAAACCAGCTGTGCATTGTTCACGGCTTTTGGAAAATTAAACTTTTGTACCGCAGGAGCAGTTGTTTTTGTTTCTGAGACAGTTTCGGTTTTTTTAGTTTCCGTTTTTGAGGCCGTTGATGTACTTTGTGTTTTTGTTTCGGTTTTTGATTCAGTCTTAGTTTCTGTTTTGGCAGTGGTTTTTGGAGTAGCTGTCGGTTCTGATTTTGGAGTCTCTGTTTTTGTTTCAGTCTTTGTATTGTTTACAGTTACCTTTACATCAACCTTTGGTTCCGGTGTTTTAACAGATTCAGTTTTTGTTTCTTTTTTTTCTGTGTTTTTTTCTTTTATTTCTGTTACCTGAGGCTCTTTTTTATCCTGTTTTTGTTCAGTTTTTTCTGCAATTAATTCTGTAGATGTTTCTGGAGTTGTACCGGCAATTTCATCAATTTTTCCATCCGTTCTATAAGTGAGCACAAAAAGCATTGCCACGCAGACAATAATCACAACAAGGCAGAAAATAATGATTTTATCGGCAGGAACCATCATCTTCCCCTTCTGGATTTTGGACTTCTTTTTTTTAGATTTTTTTGCAGATGCCATAACGTCCTCATCATATCACAAAAAAAAGAAAAATTCACTTCAACGCCACTTAAATATATGGAAAAAAACTGAAGTTTGTGTTATTATACATAGTAATAGAAGAAAAGTTGGAAAGGCAATTTTTCTCAAATTGTGGAGCTTAAGCGTTGCTTTTTATTCCACAATTTTAGTTTTACACTCGGCGCTACGCCAATATTAGAGGTCTAATATGAAAAATGCTTACGTAAACCGTATTTGGGAAGAAGTAAAAGCAAAGAATGCCAATGAACCAGAGTTCTTACAGGCAGTTGAAGAAGTTTTGACAACTCTTGAACCAGCAGTTGATCAGATGCCAGAACTTGAACCAAACGCTATTCTTGAAAGAATGGTTGAACCAGAACGTGTTATCATGTTCCGCGTACCTTGGATGGATGATGCAGGTAACTACCACGTTAACCGCGGATACCGTGTTCAGTTCAACAGTGCAATTGGACCTTACAAAGGAGGACTTCGTTTCTCTAAAGAAGTTAACCTTTCAGTATTGAAATTCCTCGGATTCGAACAGGTTCTTAAGAACTCTCTTACAACTCTCCCAATGGGTGGTGGTAAAGGTGGTTCTGACTTCGATCCACACGGAAAATCAGATAAAGAAGTTATGCGCTTCTGTCAGTCATTCATGACAGAACTTTACCGTCACATTGGTGCTGACGTTGACGTTCCAGCTGGAGACAAAAACGTTGGTGGACG
>JAKSTP010000035.1 GCA_024402505.1 Treponema sp. | reverse complement strand
ACGTCAAAGATTACAGCAAGGAGGAGTACTAAACCTTTAACTGCACGCTGCCAGTTCATATCCACACCCAGGATAGACATACCGTTGTTCAATACACCCATGAAGATAGCACCAATTACGGCACCAGTTACTGTACCAGTTCCACCGTATGCAGAAGCACCACCGATGAAACATGAAGCAATAGCATCCATTTCGTAGTTCTGACCACCAGTTGGCTGAGCTGAGTTCAAGCGGGCTACAGTTACAAGAGCGGCGATTGCTGAAATGAATCCCATGTTTGTATAGGCAAAGAACATTACATTGTTTGTGTTTACACCAGAAAGACGGGCAGCTTTTTCGTTACCACCAATGGCGTACAGGTAGCGGCCAGGAACTGTATTCTGTGTAAAGTAAGAATAAGCTGCAATGATTACAGCAAGAAGAATCAGGATTACTGGAATACCGCGGTCACGAGCAAGGAACTGTCCAATAACAAGAATTACAAGTGAAAGCACAACCAGTTTTGCAATGAAAGATCCTTTTGAAGAAACAGAGTAGTTTTTCTTAATCTTGTTTTTGCGGCTGATGATTTCAAGAGCAATATAAGCAAGGATACAAATCAATGTAATGATGAGAGTTACAATCAAAGTGAACTTGTCTACATATTCACCCATGAAGTCAATTTCACCCCATTTTTCTACAGTTGCTTCACTTGGACTTGGAGCAAAACTCTGGAAAAGGTTGTTATATTTTTCTGGGAATGGAGCAATTGGTTTACCGTCAAGAACGATAGTTGCAACACCACGCCAAAGAAGCATACCGGCCAAAGTTGTAATAAATGGAGGAATATGAATGTAAGCGATGAAGAAACCATGGAAAGCACCAATCATTGTACCAATAATGATACATGCAAGGATTCCAAGCCATACAGGCCATCCCCAGTTTACAATAAATACACCTGCCAAAGCACCAACAAGGGCTACGATAGAACCAACAGACAAATCGATGTTACCACCAGTCAAAATACAGCAAAGCATACCAGTTGCAAGAATTACAACGTAGCTGTTCTGACGGATGATGTTTGTAATATTTGCAGGGGCAAACAAAGAACCGTGATCAGTAAGTCTAATCAATACTTCAAACAAAAGCATAACACCAACAAGAACGAAAATCATGGTGTTGCCTTTCATTACAGATTTTACAGTGCTTGATGCACTTTTTTTATTATTATCTGCCATTTTTTTCTCCTAGAATCCTATAAATTTCCTGTTTTTCCGGAATTGATGATTTCAGTCATAATCTTTTCCTGAGTTGCATCTTTTCCGTCCATTTCTGCAATAAACTTACCTTCATTCATTACGTAAATGCGGTCACACATACCTAAGATTTCAGGCATTTCAGAAGAAATCATAATTACTGATTTTCCTTCTGCTACCATGCGGTTAATGATACAGTAGATTTCATATTTTGCACCAACGTCAATACCACGAGTTGGTTCATCAAGAATAAGAATATCTGGTTCAGCAAAAAGCCATTTACCAAGAAGTACCTTCTGCATGTTTCCACCAGAAAGATTTCCTACATCTTCCATAACAGTGGCACATTTTGTGTGCATTTCTTTGGCCATTTCTTCTGAATACATGCGTTCTTTGTCAAAATCCAGAACGTAGTTTTTGGAAATCTTATCCAGTTTTGCAAAAGTTGTGTTTTTGCAGATTGATTCAGAAAGAATAAGCCCGTTACCTTTACGGTCTTCTGTTACGTAAGCAATTTTGCTGTCAATAGCTGATTTTACAGTTGGGAAGGAAACTTCCTTTCCATTCATATATATCTGACCTGAAATGTTTGCACCGTAAGAGCGGCCAAAAATACTCATGGCAAGTTCTGTACGTCCGGCACCCATAAGTCCCGAAATACCAAGTACTTCACCTTTTCGCAGATTGAAGTTTACGTGGTCACAAACTTTAATGCCATCAAATACAGGATGATCAACACACCAGTCTTTTACCTCGAAACAAACTTCACCAATTTTTGGTTCACGTTTAGGGAATCGGTCTGTAAGGCTGCGTCCAACCATGGCTGCAATAATTGCATCTTCAGAAAAGTTTTCAGTTTTTTTGTCCATTGAAGAGATAGAAGAACCGTCGCGAATAACAGTAATCTTATCTGCAACATAAGAAACTTCGTTTAATTTGTGGGAAATGATAATACAAGTCATTCCCTGTTTTTTGAATTCAAGCATCAGATCCAAAAGATGTTTGGCTTCTGTATCATTCAAAGATGCTGTTGGTTCATCAAGAATAAGAAGTCTTACTTTCTTACCCAAAGCCTTTGCAATTTCTACAAGCTGCTGTTTACCAACACCAATATCTTTTATCAAAGTCTTGGATGAATCTTTCAAGCCTACTTTTGCCAGAAGTTCATCAGCTTTATCATAGGTTTCTGACCAGTTGATTTTAGCTTTTGTTCCCCGTTCGTTACCAAGGAACATGTTTTCACCAATCGAAAGAAGTGGAACCAGTGCCAGCTCCTGATGGATAATTACAATCCCCTTTGCTTCACTGTCCTTGATTGTCTGGAACTGACAGACTTCTCCGTCATAAATGATGTCTCCAGTGTATGTTCCATAAGGATAAATACCACTTAAAACATTCATCAAAGTTGATTTTCCGGCACCATTTTCACCACAAATAGCGTGGATTTCGCCTTCTTCAACAGTAAGATTTACGTTGTCAAGCGCTTTTACACCAGGAAATATCTTTGTAATATTTTTCATTTCCAATAATGCTTTTGCCATTGGAATCTCCTGTTTTTTGAAATGAATCGTGGTTTTTAATAAACTTAACCACCGCTTTCTGTAAAAAAATGGGGGGCACTTCGACAGGCTCAGTGTCCCCCATCTTATACAACTAATGAATCAAACTATTTTGTAAGTTCGTCCATTGTGTAGTAGCCAGAGTCAATCAACAATGTTTTGTAGTTGTTGATATCACCGAATACTGGATCACAAAGGTATGAAGGAACAATGTTAGCTTTTCCTTTACCTGGTGTTGTGTTGTCGTATGTTTTTTCGTCATTTACAGGAGCTTTTTTACCCTGCATAAGAGCGTCAACCATTTTTACTACCTGTTCAGCAAGTGTACGTGTATCTTTGAAGATAGACATAGCCTGTGTTCCTTTAAGCATGTTTTTAACAGATACGATATCACAGTCCTGACCAGTGATGATTGGGAAGTTTTCAGCTGTGTAACCAGCATCCAGGAGAGCGTTTGTTACACCGTTAGCTGTTGAGTCGTTTGAACAGTAAACAGCGTCAAGTTTTGTTGCTTTTGGACCGTATTTGTTAGAAGTGATAAGGTTTTCCATACGTTTCTGAGCTTCTTCTGTAGACCAAGCCAATGTAGCACACTGTGCTTTAGCTGTCTGTCCAGAAGGACATACGATAACGCCTGATTTGATGTATGGAGTAAGAACATCCATAGCTCCTCCGAAGAAGAAGTTGATGTTGTTGTCACCTGGGTCACCAGTGAAGAATTCCATGTAAACTGGATCATCAGCTGTACGTGTTTTAAGTCCAAGTTTTTCAACAAGGTAATCACCCTGGAGTGTACCTACTTTGTAGTTATCGAATGTTGCATAGTATGAAACAGCTTTTGTATCCATAATAAGGCGGTCATAAGCGATAACCTGAATCTTCTTTTTGCGAGCCTGTTCAAGAACACCAGAAAGTGAAGAACCATCGATACAAGCGATTACGAGTACTGAACATTTACCAGTAATCATGTTTTCAATCTGAGATATCTGTGTTGGGATATCGTTTGCAGCGTACTGGAGGTCTACAGTGTAACCTGCTTTTTCCAGCTGAGCTTTCATGTTAGCACCGTCCTGATTCCAGCGCTGAAGGTCTTTTGTTGGCATAGATACACCAACTTTTGTTTTTTTAGCGGCGAACATTGGCATGATCATAAGAGCAGCCATAAGCACTACTACTAATTTTTTCATAGAAAATCCTCCTAATTTGATTTCCTTAGTTTTGTTTTTGTAGCTTAAGTATATCTTTGAAAAAGGAGGAAAAATCAGCAATTTTATAGAAATTTTTGCTATTTTAGGGGATTTTTTATGTTAAAAATCTAGTTAAACGATTAAATGATATGTAATTTTTTGGCAACAAAAAAATACTAGCGGAAGATTTCGCCTTCTGTGTGGAAACCGGAATCTACAATCATTTCCCTAAGGTTATTCTGATCAACATGCTGAGGTTCAAGGAGAATTGAAGGAATATTTCCAAAACCGTTGTAAATCACACTACCTTCTTTTGCAATTTCTTCTGCAGTTTCGCCTTTTGCAAGACGCACAGCACATCCTGCAGCCTGTTTTGCAAGATCTCCGATTGGTTTATAAACAGTAAAATCCTGGTAACCTTTAACAATGTTCTGGCAGGCAGCAATATCAGCATCCTGTCCGCAGATGAAAATATGGTCACCGGTGTAATACTGGTTTACAACACCAATTACACTGTCGGCAACTGCATCGTTTCCACAGATAATAACTTCAGGAATTTTTCCGCTGGTAATCATATCAATGGCATACTGACGTGAAAGATCGTAGTTCCATCCCGAAGTATAAAATTCGTTTGTAATGGTAATGCCGGAATTTTTAATGGCGGAAAGAATGCCCGATCTGATCATACCCATGTTATTATCTTCTTTTGGTCCCAGCACCAGAGCCCAGTTTTTTTTACCGGTAAGGGCCATCATGGATTTTCCCATAATTTTACCAACTTTTTCACTGTCAACGGTCATATAAAGATCAATGTCGGCATCAAGAATAAGACGGTCGTAGGAAATTACAGGGATATTTTTGCTGTGCACCTTATCAATAGTATCCGAAAGTGAACGGGCTTCCTTTGCAACAATAACGATTACATCAACATTTCGGGAAGCAAGATAAAGGATCTGGCGGTTCTGCTCCTCAATAGAGTTTCCGGCGTTCTGAACAATTACTTCGGCTCCAAGTCGGCGGGCTTCATTCATAAAAAGATCCAGATCACGCTGCCATCGTTCAATAGCCAGTGTGTCGATTGAAAATCCTATTACCGTAGAACCGGAGTCTGTTTCTGAAGAAGATTTCTGGGCAGGTTCAGCATCTTTTCGGGAGCAGGAAACCAGGATTGCAGAAAAAAGAAAAAGTGCAAGAAAAAAAGAAAGAAATCGTTTCATTATCTAAGCTCCGTTGGTGAAAGACCGAATTTTCCCTTAAACATCTTTGAAAAATAATTCTGATCTTTATAACCGCACATGGCGGAAATCTCTTTAATTGAAAAGTCAGTTTCAAGAATAAGGGAACGGGCTCTTTCAAGACGCTGGCCGCCAATATAGTTTACAAAAGTCTGCCCTGTAACTTCTCTGAACAGCTTTGAAAGATAGAACTGACTTACCCCAACGGCAGCAGCTGCTTCTTCCAGGCTGAAATCTTCGCTCAGGTGACTGTTTACATAGTCACAGGCTTTCTTTACCACAGGATTTTCCTTTTCCTGGTGATTGTTTTTTATAAAAAGAGTAAGGTCGTAAAGCTTCTTTTCCAGGAAAGAAGATATTTCTTCCTGGCTGGAAGCTGATTTGAAAACGGAAAAAGCGTCCTGAATTTCTGGAAGAGGACCGTCCCCTGGAACCGCCTCTTTTGCAAGGTTTCGTGCATTTACAAGGATTTCCATGGAATCAAAACCAAGATAATCAAGGCTGGTACCTTCCTGCTGGGCATAAGTTCTGGAATAAAGTCCTGCAAGATAAAGAACTCCTTCTCCATCCCCAAGCTTCATTCTGGAGAAAATTCTTTCCTTAAGGGAATCAAGGTTTTCTTTTGAGTAAGAATCCTCATCCCGGTCGCCGGAAGAAATGTTATCCCGGTCACTTTCCGAAGCAAATTCAATTCCACCGTTTTTCTGACTGTAGTTCAAAGCAAGAAGAGCACTGCTGTACACTTCGGTAAAGGCCCCGTCATCACCGCAAAGGAAACTTACTCCCATTCGAAGGTTTCTGTAAGATTTTAAACAAAGTTTATTGTAAAGTTCCCCAATGCGTTCCAGAATCACGTTTTCATTTTCGTCGGGAGTTGAATAAAACAGCACAAGGCGGTTTACCATAAAGGCAGACACAATCATTCTGTCGGAAGGATGGCAAAGACTGCGGATCAATTCCTGAAGTGAATCAAGCTTACCTTTGGTAGCACCAGCCAGTTCAATTACTGAAAAAAGGTGTTTCATGCCGGAAACACCGAAGTACTCAAGAAATGGCTTAAGATCTTCTGTTTCACGGTTTTTGGAAAATACGCAGGAATAGATAAAATCGTTTTCCACCATTGGCGAAAAGATATCAAGCTTTTTCTGGAACTCACCTGCCGATTCCCTGCTGCCTCGTTTTTTATCCACCAGTTTCATGGCATCCCGAACAGTTTCAATCACCAGATTTCGGTTTACGGGTTTTGTAATGTATTTAAAGGCTCCCTGGTTCAGTGCCGACTGTGCATACTGGAATTTATCGAAGGCAGACAGCATTACAACTACAGTGTCAGGACGCACTTCCATAATTTTTGAAAGTGTTTCAAGGCCTGTAAGTCCCGGCATGTTGATGTCCATAAAGATAATGTCGATGTTTTCGGTATTTACAACCTGAAGTGCTTCATTTCCAGAATTAGCAGTAAAAACCTGCAGCTCATTTTCAAAGTTTTTCTTGAAAATAAAGCAAAGTGAGTCAATTACAATCTGTTCGTCGTCGCAGGCTAGGATATTATACATTTGCAGGTACCTTAATCAGGAAAGTAGTTCCCGTTCCCTCGGGGCCTTTCATTATATCAAAAATATCGTCTCTGTGATAATAAAGTCTGAGGCGGGAAAAAACATTTATGAGTCCAATTCCGGTGTGTTTTTCGGAATCAGTTCTAGATAAAGCCTGGATTTCATCGGCACGGGCCTTTTCCAGAACTTCACTGCGGACAGTTTCATCCATACCACAGCCGTTGTCGCTTACAAAGATTTGAACAAATCCGTCTTTTTCTTCCACCTTAAGCATTACTTTTCCGGTAGTATTCTGCAATCCGTGTTTTATACAGTTTTCTACCAGAGGCTGAAGAGTCATAACAGGAATAAGCTGTGAAAACCGAAGATCGGGAACATTTTTTTCGAATTCCAGTCGCTTTCCAAAACGTACTTTCATAATGTAAACAAAGTTGTCTACAAGGCCAAGTTCTTCGCTGATAGTAGCTTCCTGTTTATTTGACTGAATGTTATATCTGAAAAAGTCTGAAGTCTGTTCAATAAAGCTGCAGGTTTTGTCGGCCCCTTCCATCATGGCAAGCTGGGCCCCGGTGTTCAAAGTATTAAACAAAAAGTGGGGGTTGATCTGACTTTGATAGGCTTTAAGCTGTGCATCGGCGTAAAGAGCCTTCATCTGCATTTCCCTTTCCCGCAGCTGGTTTTCGGTACGGGCCTTTTCCCAGATTGTGTTGATGTATTCCTTAATTGAAACAATCATTCGGTCAAAAGCCCGGCAGATGTTTCCAATTTCGTCGGATGTGGTACGGTTAAAAAGAGGCACATCAAAATCACGTTTTGAAACCCGAATGGCAACGTTGGAAATTTCGCTCAATGGCTGAACAATTCGGGTAACAAGAGAATACAGGATCAGCAGAATAAGGGCGAAGAAGCCGGCAAAAAACAGAATGCTCCATGTGGAAATTTTATTGATGCTTTCGGTATTTTCCATGAACATGCCGGCGTTGTGGTTCATAAGCAGGATGTTCAGCGCGGTAATTTCATTCAAAAGCACCTTGTAACAGCTGAGACTCTTGTTATAGTAAGTATCATCCGGACTGTTGGCACGGCGGGATGAAATGGCCTTACCGCTAAAGGAAATAAAGGATAGTGCCAGCTGGCGCACAATATATTCCTTTTGCAGAACCGGTTCCTCATTTGGCAGTTTCTGAAAATTTTCAAGATAGTTTTCCACCTGAACACAGCCGTTGTAATAGGCATCAATACTTTCGAAGGTGCGGTAATTCACGTAGGTTTCCAGAGCCTGTTCTACCTCGGCAAGCTCATTTGAAAAATCGTTCAAAACTGCGTTTGATTCGTAAGATCCCGTAAGAATATCCTGGGAATACCGGTTGATACTCATGGAAACATAAAGGGATATCAGCATGATTACAACAATAAGTGAAACGGAACTCATGATTTTAAAGCGTAAAGATCTGTTGGAAAAGAAGGATGTTATTTTCACTGTACACCCCCATTCTTTTTTTTACGCACAAGCAGCGGCGCATTGATGTAACTGTTGGTATAACCGGTAGTGCGGTATTCAAAAAGTTCCCGCATGGCCTGACTTCCGGTTTTTATAGGATCCACTGCTACAATCGTAGAAATAATGTCCTTGTCATAATATTGGGAAATAGTTTCGTTTTCTCCGTAACAAACCAGTTTAATATCCCGTTCTTCCTTAAGGGAAGTCATGATTCTTGCAAAGGCAATGGATTCTTCCTCCGTAAGGCAAACCACGGCTTTTACAGGATTTTCTTCATCTTTCAAAAGGATGTTGATTTCAATTTCATTTTTTACCACTTCACTGTTCAGCACTTCATAATTGATTGATGTGTTCTGCCGTAGAGTAAGCATAAGGGAGTTCATAAGTGTTGAATAGGTAGGATTGTTTGATCCGTCAAGACCGGTAATAAGTACCCTGCCCTGATCTCCCACTGCATCAATGGTCTGGTAGGCAAGTTCACGGCCCAGTTCTGAATAGTTTGTACCCAGGAAGGAAATCTGGGGAATTGCAGGATTAAAAGTGCCCAGTGTTACAATTGGAATTGGCTCTCCTGTCAGTCTTTCAGGCCGATCAAACACCGGTGATTCTGAATCAATATAGGCAATAATTCCGTCGGCATTTACAAAAGAGGCGTATTCCATAAGGGAAAGAAGATTTGAATCTTCCGCCTGAGATGATGGAACGTGGAGTTCAACCACGGCATTGTAATTCTGAGCGGTGCTGTTGGCGCCTTCAAAAACCTTCTGCAAAAAGGAAAGGTTTTCTGCCTGACCAAGAACTACAATATGAAAATTTCGGGAAGTATTTACATCGTTTGTACTTTTTTTTAGGGATGCAAAAAGATAAAAAAATGCAGAAATTAAAAAAATAGATGCAAGGAGAAGAAGAGAAAACAGGATTATACGTATTTTACTGCGTTTCACTTCTCCTCCTTAACAGCATAACGTCACCATAACAGCATAACGTCACCATAACAGCATAACGTCACCATAACAGCATAACGTCATCCTGAACTTGTTTCAGGATCTGTCCCAGTTAGATGCTGAATCAAGTTCAGCATGACAAGGATTTTTTATTTTGCTGGGCGAGCTACTACCTTGGCAATGTTTGGACGTTTTACCAGGTCACCTTTCAGGCCTTCTTCCCGGGCTTTGTTTACGTAATCTGGGCTCTGGAAAGAATAAGTGAAGTTTGTGTGAACGTCGTATGTGCCTTTCATAAGTGCGTAAGCATCTTCTGTCATAACCAGTTCTTCATCTGTTGGAATTACGAAGATTTTTGTTGCAGAATCGTCGGCAGAAATACAGGTTTCAGCGTTTCCAGTGAAAGACCATTCGTTTTTCTGTGCATCAATTTTGATTCCGTATGCTTCAAGACCTTCTGTTGATTTCTGGCGGAAGATTGGTCCACGTTCACCAACCCCGGCTGTAAATACAATGGCATCTACACGGCCAAGTTCTGCCATGTAAGCACCGATATATTTTTTAATGCGAAGTGATTCCATTTCGATTGCCAGCTTACAGGTTTCGTCACCATTGGCAGCACCAATTTCAATGTCACGGCGGTCGGCATATTTTCCTGTTACACCAAGACATCCTGATTTCTTGTTCAATGCTGTATCCATTTCATCAGCTGTCATGCCAGTCTTGCGCATGATATAGAATGGAAGAGCTGGGTCAAGATCACCTGAACGTGTTCCCATTACAAGACCTTCAAGTGGAGTAATACCCATTGTTGTGTCGTAACATTTACCGTTTTTTACACAGCACATTGAAGCACCGTTTCCAATGTGACAGATAATAACGTTTGTATCTTCCGGTTTTTTTCCAAGAAGAACAGAGGCACGTTTTGCTGTGTAAAGGAAAGATGTTCCGTGGAAACCGTATTTACGTGCAGCATATTTTTCATACCATTCGTGTGGAATAGCATACATGAAGTTTTCTGCTGGCATTGTCTGGTGCCATGCTGTATCCATAACTGCAGCGTGTGGAACGTTTGGCATAACTTTCTGAGCAGCTTCAATACCCATGATGTTTGCAGGCATGTGAAGTGGTCCAAGATCAATAACCGATTTGAATGTTTCAAGAACTTCAGGAGTAACCAAAACAGATTTTGTAAATTTGTCTCCGCCGTGAAGTACGCGGTGTCCAACTGCTCCAATCTGATCAAGAGATTCAATAACACCTGTTTCTTTGTCTGTAATCATCTTAAGGATGAGTTCGATTGCTTCTTTGTGTGTAGGACAAGGGCTTTCCATTTCTACTTTATTGCCCTTAGCTTTGTGAGTAATGCAGGAACCTTCAATCCCGATTCGTTCTACTACACCGTTGGCCAGAACTTCTTTGTTGTCCCAGTCATAAACCTGATATTTTGCAGATGAAGATCCGCAGTTCAAAGTCAAAATTACCATCATAATCTCCTTCTAGAAGACCTATATATTACCACTTTGACCGCCATTTATCAATTTATCATTGAAGAGAAAAAGACAATAATTATGGTCTTTCTTCTTATTATTTCAATTGCGTATACGGAAATACACCTATATAATTGAACGATATAGATTAGTCGGAGGCGTCTCTATGGCAAATAAACGAAAACTTGTATCCACAATTGTACCAGTTGTTGCAGTTATTATTACAGTTCTTTTTTCTGCACAGATTTTTTTCGTACATTCAATGACTAATTCTGGCATCGAGGATAATTCCCGCACACAGTATCAGGATCTTTCTGAAGCATATGCAAAGATTGTTGAAGAAAAGATTGATCATTATCTTGAAAGTCTTGACCGCTATCTTCTTGCCGATATTATGCAGACAAAAGATGAAGATAAAATTGTTGAATGGATGAAAGACAATACTCGTCTTCGTGGAGACTTTGACTACGTTGCATTCGTAAACAAAGATGCTCTTTTCCGGGCCGACAATGGTTCTGAAACAAACATCCCAGACCGCGACTACTTCATTTCCATCATGAAAATGGGTGAAGACAAATTCATCGATAACCCGGTTATTTCCCGAACAAACGGCAAAATGATCATCCATATCTGCCGTGCCCTTGATGTAGACGGAGAACGCATTGGTTTCATCACCGGTGTTATGATTCTTGATCACTTTGCTTCCATTGTAACAAACCTTCGTGTAGGCGAAACTGGTGAAGGTGTACTTATTTCTGGACTTGGTGAAGTAATTGGCTCCAGCAGCGACACAGGAACCGTATCAGAATGGCTTCAGTGGGAAGAAAAGAATACAAAACTTTACATGACTGCCGATGGTAACGCTGTTTACTCTGCCTGGCTTGAAAACGGTAAACACAGAAAACTTTACACCTATACAGAAATCAAAAACACAATGTGGATGCTTGCTTTCCTTATTGATGCAGACGAGGTTCTGGAACTTTCAGATACAGTTAGTTCAGTTTCTGTTGGAGCCGGAATCGCAATCCTCATTATTACAATGGCTGTTCTTGGACTTCTTCTGGTACTTACCCTTAAACCTCTTGGCATTGTAGAAAATGCAATCTCCGATATCGCTTCTGGAGACGGTGACCTTAGTAAATCAATTGAATTGAAATCTCGTTCAAAAAACCCCAACGAAGTTGGCCGAATTGTAAGCAACTTCAACGAATTTACTGGAACGCTTCGAACAATCATTTCTGCCACAAAAGAAAGCAAAGATGAGCTGGTTCGGGCTGGTGTAGAATTTGCCCGCTCAACAGAAGATACAGCCGCTTCCATCACACAGATTATTGCCAACATCCAGAGCATGGAAAGCAACATCAACCGCCAGAGCGGCTCAGTAAATGAAACTGCCGGCGCCGTAAACCAGATTGCATCAAACATTGAATCTTTGAACATAATGATTGAAGGTCAGGTTGCCGCCATTACACAGGCTTCTGCCGCCATTGAACAGATGATGGGAAATATCAATTCGGTAAACATTTCAATCAACCACATGGCAGATTCTTTCGAAATCCTCAACGCAAAAGCCATTGACGGTGTTAAAAAACAGAATGACGTTTCTGAAAAAATGCTCATGATTGAAAACCAGAGTGAAGCACTTCAGGAAGCCAACGCCGTTATTTCAAGCATTGCCGAACAGACAAACCTTCTGGCTATGAACGCTGCCATCGAAGCCGCCCACGCCGGTGAAGCTGGTAAAGGATTCTCGGTTGTTGCTGATGAAATCCGAAAACTTTCTGAAACTTCATCAAGCCAGAGCCAGACAATTGGTGAACAGCTTAAACACATTACCGACAATATCACAAAAATGGTTGAAATCAGCCAGGGTGCTACAGCAGCATTTGAAAGTGTTACAAATGGTATTAATGATACAAACTCTCTGGTTCAGCAGATCAAGAGTGCCATGTACGAACAGGGTGAAGGATCAAAACAGATTTCTATCTCCCTTTCTGCCATGAACGACAGCTCACTTGCCGTAAAAACTGCTTCCGAAGAAATGGAAAGAGGTAACAAAGCTATTCTTGAAGAAATCAGTAACCTTCAGGAAGCCACTTACGTTATGAAAAACGGCATGGAAGAAATGTCGGTGGGTGCTACACGAATCAACAAGAGTGGTGCCGATCTTTCTGATATTTCTTCAAAAATGAAAGCTTCCATTGAAAAAATTGGAGAACAGGTAGACCGCTTCAAGGTTTAAGGTTCCATTTTTCATGTTCACATGCGACTTTTCAAAACGAGGATCCCGTTCTCTTACTCAGTTTCTTTATGAATCCCTGAAGAACGAGATCCTTGAAGGCCGCATAAAACCCCACGAAAAAATTCCAAGTAAACGCGAACTTTCCGAGCACTTGGGAATCAGCGTAATCACCGTACAGAATGCATATCTCCAGCTTATTGATGAAGGCTGGATCTACTCCATAGAAAAGAAAGGCTATTTTGCCGAAGAAACCGGTAGTTTTCCAAAATCAAACAGGGGTCTGCCAGACAGGAAAAATGATGAAAAGGTCGGACAATTCTCCGGTATTTCTGAATCAAAACTTCTTGCGGACTTTACTTCCAACTCAACCCAGGCACAGGCCTTCCCTTTTGCCACCTGGACTAAAGTAAACAAAACCGTACTTGCAGAATACACCACATCCATTCTTGACCGCCAGGATTTTCGCGGCACACTTTTTCTCCGCCAGGAAATCTGCCGTTATCTAAAAAATTTCCGGGGCATGAACATTCTTCCGGAACAGGTTGTAATTGGAGCAGGCACCGAAAGTCTTTACAGCATGGTGATCAAGTTTTTCGGCCAGGATAAAATCTACGGCATGGAAAATCCCGGCTACAAAAAACTGTCCCTCATTTTTTCATCTTCCGGCTGTCAATGCATTCCCCTTTCCATGGACGAAAACGGCCTTAATATAAAAAACCTTAAAGATTCCGGCGTAGAGATTGTTCACGTTACACCGTCCCATCACTTTCCAAGCGGCAGCGTAATGTCTGTAAAAAGACGGAATGAACTTCTTGAATGGGCAGAAAAATCTGCGGGTTACATTCTTGAAGATGATTACGACAGCGAGTTCCGCTTTTTAGGGCAGCCCCTTCAATCACTTTACACTGCCGACAGAAACGGCCGCACCTTTTACATGAACACCTTTTCCAAGACTCTTTCGCCATCTTTCCGAATCAGTTTTATGGTCATCCCTCTTCCCATTCTGAAGGACTTTGTTGAAAAACTAGGCTTTTATTCCTGCACTGTGGGAAGCTTTGAACAGTACACCCTGGCCCAGTTTATGAAGGAAGGTCATTTTGAAAGGCACATTCGCCGCATGAAAAACTATTATAAAAATCTCAGAAACAGCCTGATTTATGCCCTGGAACACGAAAATCACCACAAAAACATAACAATTCTTGAAGAACACGCGGGGCTTCATTTTCTTATGAAGGTGCAGTCCGAAAAATCCGGAAAGGAACTTCAGAAGGTACTGCTTGAAAATGGAATTAAAGTGGCTCTTTTGTGGGATTACGACCTTTCCCACAGCAAAGACTTGTCAGAAAAAGACGCAACCTTTGTAATAAATTACTCTGGCATTGAAAAAGAGAAGATTCAGGAAATTGTAAAGATTATGACGGCCTGTTTCTAGCACAAAAGTGACACAATGTCACCACCTTCCGGTTTTGTTCCCGCAAGTGTGTATGGCGATTTTACGGCCTGCTGAATCTGGGCCTGGTAATTTTTGATAAGCTGATCTGCCCTTTCGTCTGAAATTGAATCAAAACTTACTTTAGGCTCGCTTTTGATGGTAGAGAGGCGTTCAATGATTGAGTTCAGAATCTGGATTTTTGTGATTGGCACACCGTTCTGACCGTTTTTTGCAGCAACACCGGAAACATTCTTGAAGTGAGAATACAACAGCGCATTTTTTGAAACAGGAACGTAAAGTTTTCCAGCCGATGCAGTTGAATATGTTGATAAGTTTCCGATAGAAGTTGTCATTTTTTTTACCTCTACCTAAACTATCGGAAACTTAAAAAAATTAATTAGAGATTTTGTTGTGTTACCGGCCCTTTGCAGACCTAAAGCACCAGAGTCAGGCTGGCCTTTGGTGAAAGATAGAACTCACCTGTTTTAAAACGGAAAGCCGTTGCTCCAACTTCAAACTGCAGAAGATCAGTTACAGGTTTTATAAGCATGGAAGCATCCACTCTGATTAACTGAGCCCAGGAAGCTTCTTTTCCCTGGAATGTGTTTCCAAAAGATACGCTCAGATTTCCGCGGATTCGTGGCACAAAGGAAGCCTGGAGGGCAACACTGTTTTTCCACAAAATACATCCATTGTAATCTGTTGATTTGTTCAGTTCATCATCCATTACTTCCGAAGCAAGACCAAAATAGAGGAAAGGTGAACGTAAACCTGCAAAAAGGCCCCCGCCAATGCCGTATCCTTCGTCCAGTCCTGTTTCACCTGCAATCTTATTGTCTGTGCCACCGCCCCGAACCAGGGCACCAAGAATTACGGAAGACTGACCTTCTGTTGGAATTGTTGTATAGGCTTTAAATGCACCTGTAATTCCAAATGGAACAGGATCTCCACTGCCTGGCCATCCAATAACAGAAGCTGTAATTTCAAAATGATTTCCGAAGGCAAAATCCAAAGCGGAGTAAACACCAATTCCGGTAAATGTTTCGCTTGAATTAAGTTCAAAAAGTGGTTTTACTCCCGAATTCCATGCAAACTGGAAATCCATATCTGTTGGAATACATGGAACCTCGCCTATGGCCATGGTAGAACCGTTTAAGGAAACAAAACTGTATGCAAGGCTTGAATCAACTGTAAAACTCTTGGAAATAACCGCGTCATCACTTACAAGATAAGCCGTGTACTGTCCGTCAGAAAGATTTTTTCCGTGGCGGTCTTTCCCTTCAAAAGTATAAGACTGATCTGCCTTTGTAAAATCCTTCATTACATGGGCAAAAACCTCGGCACCATCCTCATCCTTAATTACAATGGCTGCCCGTCCAGGAGCCGTTACCTTATAGGAAAACTTAATTTTTCCCCGGGTATTTGAAATTGTAGGATTGATTGTATCGTGATTCAGACTGAAGTTTGAGATTTCAAAAGGCCGCGGTTTGTACACAACATTTATGTCAGTTGTAAGATATGGAAGAACAGTTACAACTTTCTGAACATCATAATAACCGAACTTTCTGAAAGTAAGAGTCTGAATACCAATATCATGCTTTTCAATCGATGAAGACGGTACAAAATCACCTTCCTCAATAATTTCTCCGGACATATTGTTGTTGATGCGGACAAAACCGTAAAGTTTTTCCATATCAATGTAATAGGACACATTTACACCTTTTCGCACATAAACAAGTCTTATGGCAGTTTCGTAGCCGGCCTTTCGCAGCTGAACATAGTAAAGCCCTGGAGTAAGATTGCTTATGGTAAGATTGGTTCGCCCACGGAAAATCCCGTTGATATAAACTGCCGCATTTGAAGCGTTCGATTTAATTGTAAGTACTGTTTCGCCTTTTTCTGATTTTTTCGAAGACTGTACAACGGCCTCAATGGCATTTCCCCAGTCAACATTTTCATAGGATTCATCAGAAGAACCGCTTACCGACGAAACCACTTCGCCAAAAGGGTGATATTCCTTAGCAAAAACATGGGACTGCAGTGAAAAAGCAACAGCAAGCAGAACCAGTACCTTGATTAAACGTTTCATAAACACCAACACTCCTTTTTCGAACATTCTAACGTTTTTCCCTATAGTAAACAACAAACTATATTTTCTCAAAGTTACCAAATATTCCAAATATCATGTATAATTATTCCATGAAACATTTTGCAAATAAATCCCTGTTTATACTTCCATTTCTCTTTTTAATTTTTGCCTGTAAAACACCTCCTGTTCCGGAGCCTAAAACCCCTTCCATTTACATCGCCGATGAAGGAGTTTTTTCAGCTGATGAACTCACTGCATTTTTCCTGATGCAGAATCCCGATTATCCTGCAGATGAAATCCTTAAGATGGCAAGAACCTATATCGTGGAATGTGCCATGGAAGGCATCAACCACGACATCGCCTTTGCCCAGATGTGCCTTGAAACCGGCTACCTCCGTTTTGGAAATCTAGTAACTCCCGATATGCATAATTACTGCGGACTTGGAGCCATAGACATTGATCACCGCGGCGAATGTTTCGACACCATGGAAGAAGGCGTTCGTGCCCACGTCCAGCACCTTCATGCCTACGGAACTACCGCTGACGTAGTTTTGAATAATCCGCTTATCGACAACCGCTACAAATGGGTAAATCCCCGTGGCAAAGCTCCTACTTTCTACGAACTGGCCGGAACCTGGGCTGCCGACAAAAACTACGCCGTAAAAATAGAAGCCATACTTCAAAAAATCAGTCTTGTCCAGAGCGGCAGATGATCTGAATATCCGTATCCTGTGTACACCTTGTAGGACACAGGATATTTTTTTTCATCACACCATGGATCCTGAGCCAGCGGATGAAACCCTTCCTGATATATATCACCGTACGTCATTATGTGGTCAATTCTTTCCCACTGGTTCTTAAAGACATAACTTCCTGTTTCAAAAGAAGGTTTCCCGTCTTCGGATATCCAGGGATTGTCTACATTACATTCCCAAAGACCTCCGAAGTCGGAAACCCGAAGCACAACCTGATTGTTACTCTGGTAAAAATCATCAATGTCGCGGTTAAAATCTCCGGCACATACCACACGGCAGGCCCCTTCAATTTTCTTACCAAGCAAACTTTCCTGCCAGTCCCGCCAAATTTCGGTTTCTACATCTCCTCCCGACTTGCTTTTCCAATGATTAACAAAGAGCGTAAAATTCCTTCCATTTGCTTCAACTGTTACTTCAAGCAAAGGTCTCATTGACGGCTGGGATTCACCTGTCCTCACGTCCAAACTATGATTTTTCATCGCAATCAAGGGAAATCTCGAAATCACGCCGCAACCGATGGAGCTTCCCGGACTTCTCGAAAAACACGCGTAAGACCAGTTATACTTCGGATTCCACGCCTTTCCGGCAAGCTGATTCGAAATATCCTGAATTACAGCAGCGTTTTCAATTTCCTCAAAAACAAACACATCCGCGTCAACGCTTTTCATCATCTCAGTCAGTCGTACAAGCCTTGTTATGTAAGCGTCCTTATTCCAGTTCTCGCTCTTAACAAACTCAGTGTACTCAGACCCGTCTTTCACCGAATCAAAAAAAGTCTGCAAATTCCAGGTGCACAAAGTAACACCCCTCCCATTCTCTGAAGATCCTTCATCAATTCTCAAGTCTGTTTTACACGCTGCAAAACCAGCAGCAAACACAACAGCAGAAACGAAAATCAATTGCAGTTTCCAAAGAACGGGGCTAAATCTACACCACAAATTCTTCATCAAAAGACACCTCTCAACACAATAATCATGCTTCAATATGTTAATGGGCGCCAATCAAGTTTTTCGGCAAAAACTTTTGAAAAAAAATGAGAAAATTCGTAATTTTTTTGGTGATTTCTAATCCAGTAAGTTCTGAATGAAGTCCTGGAGCCGCTGAACCTTTTTCTTTTCTTTGGTAAACATTTTGCGGATCAGGCCTGCATAGTTTTCACAAACCTTGTATCGTACCAGTTCACCTTTAGCAGAAAATTCTTCTTCCGGATGTTCGAATTTTTCCAGAAATTCAAAGGTTGCAATCCTTTCAAAATTCTTGAAACCGTTTTTACTGCAGATAAGGCGTTCCATTTCCCGGGTGATGAGTTCACGGGCAAAGTCGGAAGCAAGGAGTTTTGCAGTGTTATCGGCATGAGGAATATTTGCACCTTCAGCAGCAGCCTTCAAAGGTTCAATATTTGGAACAACAAGGGCACCAAGGTTATTTTCATCCTGACCTACAACAACTGCCTTCTGGATATATTTTGATTCAATCAGTTTGGCTTCAATAGGGAAAGGTTCTACGTTTTCACCATTTTTCAGAACGATTGTATCTTTTTTACGGCCCTTAATCATAAGCTGACCGCGGTAAGTCTGCACTGCAAGGTCACCAGTATTGAGCCAGCCCTCTTCATCAAGGATTGTGGCGGTAAGTTCAGGCTGTTTGTAATAACCTTTCATCACGTTTTCACCGCGAACAAAAAGCAATCCCTTTTCCCCAGGTTTCACAGGACGGCCTTCATCATCAACAAGTTTAACTTCCTGGTAAGGCAAAGGTCTTCCGATTGTACACAAAACCGGTGCAAATCGGTCACGGAGGGCTACCATTGGGGCAGTTTCTGTCATCCCGTAACCTTCCACAATCTGAATGCCTACAGAATTAAAGAAGCGGTCCAGTTTTGGAGGAAATCCACCGCCGCCGGAAATACCAACAATAAAGCGTCCGCCAAGAATCTCTTTAATTGATCCAAAATAAAGCTTGTTTCCCAGCATGCGCAGAGGATAAATTATACCGTAAGGCACCCAAAGCATTTTCTGAATTCCACGGAGGATCAGCGGTGTGTGTTTATAAGTTCGATTCAATCCCTTAATGCAGTCTTTCATGCCCTGAGAACCGGAAGAAACGCTTTCAAGGAATTTGAAAAGGATCCAGGAAATTTTTGAAGACTTCTGAATCTTCTTTGAGATAGTCTGATAAATTGCTTCCCAAACGCGAGGAACACATGGCATCATCTGAGGACGAACTTTTTTCATATCCGAAAGAAGAACGCTGGCCACAGGTTTTGAATAGCAGAGTGTTCCGGCAAAGTACATCATATAGAATTCAAATACGCGTTCGTAAACATGCCATACAGGAAGAATACACATGGCTCGGTCTCCCCGGTGGAAATCAAGTCGTTCATGAAGAGCAGGAAGCTGAAGAAGGAAATTGTGATGAGTAAGCTGAACCCCTTTTGGAGTTCCAGTAGTTCCCGATGTAAAAATGATGGTTGCTACATCATCTGGCTGCACCTGACGCATCATTTCTTCAATTTTATCGGGATGTGCATCACGCCACTTGCTGCCTTCAATTATAAGATTTGAATAGTGATAAAGATTTTTTCCCTGGAGATCGTATTTTTCCAGATTCTGATTCTGACTGTCTACAAGAACAATATTTTCAAGATAAGGCAGATCAGGAAGACACTGACAGATTTTTCCAAGGACAAAAGGATTTTCTACACATACCGTCCGGCAATCTGTAAATCCAAGAATATAAGTAAGTTCACGGACTGTAACATCGGTACCCCGGGGAATATCAGCACATCCAATACTCATGGCACCAAGACTGATACTCTGCCATTCCTGACGGTCATCACTGATATGGCCAATATGCTCACCCTTTTTTGTACCAATTGAAATAAGTCCGGCCGCAAAATCAAAGGTCTGATTCAGAAGTTCAAAATAAGTAGTAGGCTGAAAGTTGCCGGATTGGTCTTTTGAAAGCTGGGCAATTGTTTCCGAATAATAAAGTCCCTGATGATATAAAAGATGTGGAAGACTCTGAATCATTTTAATCCCTCGCTGTCTTAATTGACAAAATTACAAAAAATGTCATTTTAATTATATAAAAAAACAGACCGTAGGGCAAGTAATCTAAATAGAATCTAAAAAACTTTTATTGTTCCACTAAATTGCTATTGATGGGAGTTTTCTTAATAAGTTATAACTGCTAAGAAGAGAAATAAAATAATAAGATCTCTAGCAATATTATATATAGAAAGTGCAACTTTTGAAAAACGGTCTGTATTTTCGTTGGCAACAAAAACTACATTCATCAATAATTGGCCAATCCCAAATATTGCAAAAAAAATACCTGTCATTAATAAAGAGCCATGTGCATTTAAGTAGCTCTCATTTTTTGTGATTATAAACGAAAAATTTGAATTTGAATAATACAAACATAGCAATAAGATTAATAAAACAATTATTATATCCAATATAAATATTAAATTTCTTTTTTTCATATCCTAAAAATAAAGACCTCAGGCATTATTCTTTGGGAATGTTGCGCTAAGGTCTTTGGGCAAGCTGGACTGGTATTTGAAGGTGCTTATTTTGTCATAAGCATTGTTTTTGAGTCCAGTTTTACGGCACCTTCGGAAAGTTCTCCATTTGATTTAAGAACATTGAGCATAAGGGTAGATCCGTTTGATGCAACGTGTGCTACTGTGGCAAACAATGAAAGCTTGTCTTTTGGAAGCTGTGCTTCAAGTTCGGCAGCTTCATTTGTGTAGCTGAACCAGGCTGTAAGTTTTTCTGCACTTACATAAGAAGCAAAGGTTGCCAGATCTTCTTTTGATGTATCCCCAAGGAAAAGTCCGTCTACAACAATTGTTCCAATCTTAATTCCACCTTCCTTAAGTGATTTCAATGTATTTACTACTTTTGGAAGAGTAAAGCTTTCCTGGTTAAAGTTCAGGATTGTTCTTCCGCGAACAATATCATCTGCTACATCTTCAAGATCAATGTGCTTTTTCTTAGCCACTTCAGAAAGTACGCTGTCATACCAGGCAATTACATTTGATGAGCGCTGGTCAAAAGAAACGTGGATAAGTCCTTTGTCTTTAAGAAGACTGTCAATTCCAAACTGAACAAGGATAGAAGTTTTTCCAAGCCCTTTTTTTGCAGTAATAAGGCCCATTTCTCCAGTCTTAAGTTCACCGTTGGCGGCTGTTTCAAAAATCCGTACAGGACTAAAATCTATCAAATCTGATTTCTGCATATTCGTTACCTCGCTTTTGTTTAATCTTTTGTATATATAAATATAACTCCAAAATCTCCAAAAGTCCAATAAAATATCGTTGTAATAAAAAAAAGCGGGGATGCCACCAAAGAAACCCTTTGTCATCCTGAACTTGTTTCAGGATCCATAACAGGACTTCGTGGACATCCCCACTGTATCAGAAGCTAGGCTTTAAGCAAAATTACTTATTGCGTTTTGCCAGTTCTTCTTTGTATTTTTTCTGGAGTTCTTCAGATACGTTGTTTGGAACTTTTCCGTATTTTTCGAATTCCATTGTGAATTCACCTTTACCCTGAGTTGAAGAACGGAGGATAGTAGAGAATCCGAACATTTCTGAAAGTGGAACTTCAGCGTTTACTGTTGTTGTTCCGTTTTCATCAGAAGAGTCAACAATCTGACCACGGCGCTGGTTGATAAGACCAAATACAGTACCAGAGAATTCAGAAGGAGCTGCAATCTGAACTTTCATGATTGGTTCAAGGATAACTGGTTTAGCTTTTTCGTAACCTTCGCGGAAAGCACCGATAGCGGCTGTCTGGAAAGCGATATCAGAAGAGTCAACTGGGTGATACTGACCATCATTGATTTCACATTTAACACCAACGATAGGAGCACCAATCAAAGAACCTTCTTTAATAGCTTTCTGGAAACCTTTATCACAAGATGGGATGTATTCGTTAGGAATTGCACCACCTTTGATAGAGTCTACGAATTCGTAGTCTTTGTCTGTGATTGGTTCCATGAAACCGGCTACACGACCGTACTGACCAGAACCACCAGTCTGTTTTTTGTGTGTAAAGTTGAAGTCTGCGTGAGCTGTGATAGATTCACGGTAAGCTACCTGTGGCTGACCTGTAATAACTTCACATTTGTATTCACGGCGCATACGTTCAACGTAAACGTCAAGGTGAAGTTCACCCATACCTTTAATGATTGTTTCATTTGATTCAGGGTCTGTGTATACACGGAATGTTGGGTCTTCTTTTGTAAAGCGGTTAAGAGCTTTAGACATCTGCATAGCAGCCTGTTTGTCTTTTGGTGTGATTGAATAAGAAATAACAGGTTCTGGAACGTACATAGATGCCATTGAGTAGTTGATGTTTCCGTCAACGAATGTATCACCAGAAGCACAGTCAACACCGAAGAGGGCTACGATATCACCTGGTACACCTTCGTTGATATCTTCCATAGCAGCGGCGTTCATACGAACAAGACGTCCAACCTTGAACTTCTTCTTTGTACGTGTATTGTAGAGTTCTTCACCCTTCTTGATTTTTCCCTGGTAGATACGTGTGTAAGTAAGCTGACCGTACTGTCCGTCATCAAGTTTGAATCCGAGGGCAACACATGGGCGGCCTTCAGCACATTCAAGTTTAACTTCGGCTTCGTTGTTATCAAGGTCGAGAGCAACGTTTTCAACTTCATTTGGAGCTGGGAGGTAGCGAACTACACCGTCAAGCAGAGGCTGAATACCTTTGTTTACGTGAGCTGAACCACAGAATACACCTACGAACTGTTCTGCAAGTGTTCCTTTGCGGATAGCAGCAATAAGTTTTTCTTCGTTTACACCTTCGTATCCGTTTTCCATGATGTCTTCCATCAAAGAATCATCGAACATAGAAGCTGCATCACAGAGTTCTTCACGGTATTTAGCTGCATCTTCAGCCATGTTTGCTGGGATTTCAGCATAGCGAACGTTTTCACCGTTTGCACCGTCGAAGTAGATGGCTTTCATGCCAACCAGGTCAACAACACCTTCAAGTTTGTCTTCAAGACCGATTGGAAGTTCCATCATGTAAGCGTTCAAACCGAGTTTTTCGCGAATCTGCATGCGTACGCGAAGTGGGTTAGCACCCTGGCGGTCACATTTGTTTACGAATGCGATGCGAGGTACATGGTAACGTTTGAGCTGGCGGTCTACAGTGATTGACTGAGACTGAACACCGGCTACGGCACAAAGAATCATGATAGCGCCGTCAAGAACGCGAAGTGAGCGTTCAACTTCTACAGTGAAGTCAACGTGGCCCGGAGTGTCGATAACGTTGATTGTGTAATCTTTCCACTTAACCTGTGTTGCTGCTGACTGAATTGTGATACCACGTTCACGTTCCAGTTCCATTGAGTCCATAACAGCACCAACTCCGTCCTTACCGCGAACTTCGTGAATCTGGTGAATTTTGTTACAGTAGAACAGAATGCGTTCTGTAGTTGTTGTTTTACCAGAGTCAATGTGGGCACTGATACCGATATTTCTCATTTTAGAAATATCAAAAGCCATATTATTACCTCTT
>JAKSTP010000034.1 GCA_024402505.1 Treponema sp. | reverse complement strand
ATTGCTGCTACAGCAACGATTGATACGATTTTTTTCATTTTAAAAAAATCCTCCTTTTAAATCGAAATTTTTGGAGCCACAAAAACCCCTTAAAATCAAAAAAGAACAAATTTTTTTTAATCTTTTTGCCGAAAAATCCTGTTCATTCATATACATAAGTTGAGGGGAGAAAATGTAATTGTTATAGAGGAAAAGTGATGAAAGAGGTTATTCAGAAGTGCAGGGAACTAGGGTCGGAAGTTTTCAAGATTTACAAGAAACTTGTTTTTGAAAGAAAGGAATTTGAAGTTTCAAAAGAGTTTTTAATCAGCGGAACAAGTATTGGTGCCAGTTATACGCTGTTTCACCCCAGATTGGCATGTATAAAACTGGATGAAACCCGATATTGGATAACTTTATTAAAGAAAACCAGATATATTTATCCTTCAGAATATAAAAATCTTATGGCCAGATGTGATGAAATTGAATCATGCATGAATGATTGAAAGACATAATACTCCAATATCTCTAACGATTTAATAGTGACTCATTTCTAACTCAAAAATAACACAATTTTAAAAATAAAACTTGACGACTATAAATCGTAGTGCTAGTATTAAAATAATGAAAACTTCTACGTAAAAGACCGTTGGTCTGTAGAGTTTCTAAAAAAAAAGGAGGATTTTTTTAATGAAAAAAATCGTATCAATCGTTGCTGCTTTGGCAATGGCAACAGCTATGTTTGCAGATCCAGTTGCAAACGTTGCAGTTGTTGAATTCACAGGTAACGCAAAAGTAACATGGGGTGTTAACCTGGATGATAACAAAACTGGTTTCTTGAACGAAACAGAAACACACATGACATTGCAGTTGTTCGAAAATGGAACAAAAGCTACAGAAGGTGAAGGTGTATGGGGAGAAATCGTAGTAACTTCTGATAACTACAGTGACCCACAGCGTTTCAGAGACAACGATGGAATGAGAAACATCACTCCACGTGTTGACAAAGCTTTGCTCCACATTGGACCAGCTTGGGTTGGAATTCTTAGCGGTGATACACAGGTTGGAGATATGACTCCAGTTGTTGCTGTCAAAGGTTCTAACTCTTGGCAGGATACAACAGATGTAAACGGACGTAACATGAAAATTTACAATGTTGGTAAAAATGCTACACAGGGTATTACAATTGGTTTCCAGGCCGACAATATTGTAAAAGTAGAAGCTGACATCCGCTCAAACAAAAATGCTGATGGTTCTAAATACTCAGATGTATACGCAACTGCTATCCAGGCAGACCTTCTTGCTGTACCAAACCTTACTTTCAGCGTAGGAGTTGCCCACAACCTTACAGTTGGAAAGAAAAGTACAGAAAACAGCCTTAATGACGATGCATTCTTCGCAAAAGCTGCTTACGAACTGGCAATCAATGACACATTCTATGTAAAACCACAGGCTGCTATGTCTTTGGAAACTCCAGCTTGGGAAGGTGTAGCAAAAGACTCTAAAAAAATCAATGCTACAGCCGCTGTTCTCTTTGGATGGAATAAAAACGAAAATCAGTCTTGGTCTGGTGTAAACTACCTGAACCAGTGGGATGGTGCCATCTCTGGTGATCGCATCAAAACATCTAACGGTGCATCTGTTGCCCTCCACGTAGTTTCACAGTCTGCTACTGACGATGACAACTGGGCATTCGGTAAAACAGCTGGTGACCTTATGATTGGCGCTTTTGATGCTGGAACTTTGGTACCAGGTCTTACATTCGGTGCAAACTTTGAAATCTACGACTTCATCTACTCTGGAAAAATGGAAGATAAAGATGGAAAAGATATGATCGCTGAAACAGCAAAAGCACTTGATGTATCACGTGAAGAATACGTTCGCCTTGGTCACTATGCTAAAAAATCACTTGTAGCTGAAGCAAAATACTCTATCGCTGTAGGTGAAGGAACTGTAGCTCCAAAAGCTGGTTTCGGCATGACAGATAAATTTGTAAAAACAACTGACAAAGGTCTTGAAGAATACAAATTTGACTTCAACAAATGCTTCTTTGGTGTAGAACTCAGCGGTTTCGTTCCATATACAACATTCGAAGTAATGTATGACAACGCTGATCTTGACACTACAAAAGGTACACTCGACGTATCTTGCAAAATCTCTCTCTAATCTAAAAATTAATTAAAAGATCAAGCAGAAAAGGAGACTCTTCGGAGCCTCCTTTTTTTATATACCCCACCCTGTCCTTCTTATAAAATTTTGCACTTTATTATAGAAGAAAGTTGATCATATTGATTTGTTCATTGAAAATAAATTCAAAATTCTGTAGAATTAGACCAAACATTTTGTAAAATTTTGAGACACTAATTGGAGTCTTAAAAGGAGAATATATGACACTTAATGACATTAAACACCCAAAAATTAAAGCTTGGGTAGAAGAATGTGTTGCAATGTGTGAACCTGATGATGTTTACGTTTGCGACGGATCTACAGCCGAATACGACCGCCTCATGAAAAAATGCGTTGATGCAGGTCTTGCTATTCCTCTTAAAAAGAAGGAAAACAGCTTCCTGTTCCGTTCACTTCCAAGTGACGTAGCTCGTGTTGAAGCCCGCACATTCATTTCTTCAGTAAAAGAAGAAGATGCAGGTCCAACAAACCACTGGATCGACCCAGTAGAACTCAAAGCAACAATGAAAGGTCTTTACAAAGGATGTATGCACGGACGCACAATGTACGTTATTCCATTCTGCATGGGTCCACTCGGTTCTCCAATCTCTAAAAACGGTATCGAAGTAACAGACTCTGAATACGTTGTACTCAACATGGATATCATGACTCGTGCCGGTTCAAAAGTTCTGGATCTTCTTGGAACAGACGGTGAATTCGTACCATGTCTCCACTCAGTTGGTAAACCATTGAACAATGGTGAAACAGACGGTGGTATCTGGCCATGTGCTGATGTTGAACACAAATATATTTCACAGTTCCCTGATGAAGGACTTATCTGGTCTTACGGTTCAGGATACGGTGGAAACGCTCTTCTTGGAAAGAAATGTTTCGCTCTCCGCATTGCTACTGTATTGGCTCGCAAAGAAGGCTGGCTTGCAGAACACATGCTCATCCTTAAACTCACAAACCCACAGGGCGAAGTAAAATACGTAACAGGTGCTTTCCCATCAGCTTGTGGAAAAACAAACCTTGCTATGCTTATCCCAACAATCCCTGGATGGAAAGTTGAAACAATCGGTGATGATATCGCTTGGATGAAATTCGGTGATGATGGTCGTCTTTACGCTATCAACCCAGAAGCAGGATTCTTCGGAGTTGCTCCAGGAACATCTGCTGAATCTAACAAAAACGCTCTTATCTCTGCAGAAAAGAACACAATTTACACAAACTGTGCTCTTACAGAAGACGGAGACGTTTGGTGGGAAGGAATCGGATACCCTGCAACTGGTAACCTGGTTGACTGGAAAGGTAACACACGCCCAGCATTCCCTAAAGACAAAGCTCCTAAAGGCGAAGAAATGGCTCATCCAAACGCTCGCTTCACAGCTCCAGCCGGACAGTGTCCATGTATCGCTAAAGAATGGGAAGATCCTGCAGGTGTTCCAATCTCTGCCATCCTCTTTGGTGGACGCCGCCCATCAACTGTACCTCTCGTACACCAGTCACGCAACTGGAACCACGGTGTATTCTTGGGTTCTATCGTAGGTTCAGAAATCACAGCTGCTTCTACAATCAACGCTGACGAAGTTGGTAAAATCCGCCGTGACCCATTCGCTATCCTTCCATTCTGTGGATACAACATGGGTGACTACTTCCAGCACTGGGTAAACGTAGGTGCTTCTGCAAAAGATCAGGACAAACTTCCTAAGATCTTCTACGTTAACTGGTTCCGCAAGGACGAAAACAATGCTGAACTTCCAGGTGGATTCATGTGGCCAGGATACGGTGACAACTCACGTGTTCTCGCTTGGATCTTCGACCGCTGTGACGGAAAAGACAATGCTGTTGAAACACCAATCGGATACATGCCAAAAGAAGGTGCTATCAACACAGACGGTCTCGCAGACTACTACAAGAAAACACTTCCAGAAATCCTCAAAGTTGACGTTGAAGGATGGAAGAAAGAACTTAAAGATGTACGTGAAAACCACTACACAAAATTCGGTTCACACCTTCCAAAAGAACTTTCAGCTATCCTTGATGATATCGAAGCTCGCTTGAGCAAATAACGACCCCTCAACTGCGCTCAAAACATGGTTTCATGCTAAAGAGCGCAGTTCTTATTTATAGGAGAATAAAATGACTTACACAGCAGAAGTTGAACATATGTGTCCTCTTAACAAAGGTGCATATCACGGACCTGCTCCAATCCCAGAAGAAGGCGAATGGGTACAGGTAAAAGAAAACAAAGACATTTCTGGTTTCACACACGGTATTGGTTGGTGTGCACCACAGCAGGGATGTTGTAAACTCACTCTGAACGTAAAACAGGGAATCATCGAAGAAGCTTTGGTTGAAACTCTCGGTTGTTCAGGTATGACACACTCAGCAGCTATGGCTTCTGAAATCCTCATTGGAAAAACATTGCTTGAAGCTTTGAACACAGACTTGGTTTGTGATGCTATCAACACTGCTATGCGTGAACTGTTCCTCCAGATCGTTTACGGACGCACACAGTCTGCTTACTCTAAAGACGGACTTAAAGTTGGTGCTTCACTTGAAGACCTTGGAAAGAACCTCCGCTCACAGGTTGGAACAATGTTTGCAACACGCAAAACTGGTCCTCGCTACCTTGAAATGACAGAAGGTTACGTAGAAAACTGTGCAGTTGACAAAGATGGAAACATCATTGGTTACAACTGTGTAAACCTTGGTAAATTGATGGATGCTATTAAAGCAGGTGCCAAAACAACAGAAGAAGCTCTTGCAAAAGCACGTACACACTACGGTCGCGTTACAGAAGATCAGGGTGCTGTTAAATTCATCGACCCACGTAAAGAATAAGGAACGGAGGAAATAGAAATGGCATTATTTGAAGATTTCGCAGGCCGTATCCCACAGGTTAACAAGGCTCTTAAAGAATATGGTTTCTCTGAAGGAGAAAAAGGATTGCAGGAATGTCGTGACCTTTGTACATCAAAAGGTTTCGATCCATATGAAATCTGTCAGTCAACACAGCAGATTTGTTTCGAAGATGCAAAATGGGCTTACGTTGTAGGTTCTGCAATCGCTATTAAACTTGCTGAAAAAACAGGTGACAAAACTGGTTCAACAGCCGCTGCTAACATCGGTATTGGACTCCAGGCCTTCTGTCTCCCAGGTTCAGTTGCTGATGACCGCAAAGTAGGTCTCGGACACGGAAACCTTGGTGCACGTCTTCTTTCTGAAGAAACACAGTGTTTCGCATTCCTGGCAGGACACGAATCATTCGCTGCTGCTGAAGGTGCTATCAAAATCGCTGCTAACGCTAACAAAGTTCGCAAGAACAAGCTCCGCGTTATCCTTAACGGTCTTGGAAAAGACGCAGCTCAGATCATCTCTCGTATCAACGGCTTTACATATGTTCAGACACAGTTCGACTACTTCAACGGTGAAGGAACAGACAAAGCTCTTAAAGTTGTAAAAGAAGTTCCATACGGAAACAACCCAGATCGTCTTATCGTAAAATGTTACGGTGCTGACGATGTACGTGAAGGTGTTGCAATCATGTGGCACGAAGACGTAGATGTTTCTATTACTGGTAACTCAACAAACCCAACACGTTTCCAGCACCCAGTAGCTGGTACTTACAAGAAAGAAAGACTTCTTGAAGGTAAAAAATACTTCTCTGTAGCTTCTGGTGGTGGTACAGGTCGTACACTTCACCCAGATAACATGGCTGCAGGTCCAGCATCTTACGGTATGACTGATACTTTGGGTCGTATGCACTCAGACGCTCAGTTTGCAGGTTCTTCTTCAGTTCCAGCCCACGTAGAAATGATGGGATTTATGGGAATGGGAAACAACCCAATGGTAGGATGTACAGTAGCTTGTGCAGTTGCTGTTGCTGAAAGCCTTAAATAGCAAATACGGTGGTTTTGGTTTACTTAACCACCAGTAATAAAGGGATATCCGAAAAAAAATCCTATAGTCATGCTGAACTTGATTCAGCATCCAGATCCCGAATCCAGTTCGGGATGACAGCGGGATTTATTACAGGATATCCCTTTTTTATTGTCAAATTTTCCGTCATATGGTAAAATGATACTAGAGATTTTTTAAATTCGTTCACAGGAGGGGATAGATGAACGAATGGCTTAAGCAGACTCTGGCCAATCTCAAGGACAAATGGTCCAAGTGGAAGCCAGTACAAAAAGTCATAGTACTAGTTATTATAGCTGCAGTTATTGTCGCAATTGTACTCGCAGCAAGAACTTCTTCAAAACCGTCAACTGTACGCCTTTTTGACGCTCCGGTTACCAGCGAAGAATCACGAAACAAAATTCTTGACCGCATCAACCTTGAAAATATCAATGCTACTTTCACAGACGAAGGTTATATCGAAGTTGAAGATGAAGCCACTAAGCGCCGTGTAAGAAATATTCTTATTTCCGAAAACCTAGTTCCATCAAATATTGACGTATGGGCCAACTATTACGACCGAAGCTGGTCTACCACAGATGCCGATCAGAACGTAAAACTGAAAAATACCATTCAGAAACAGCTGAAACAGCATATTGAAGCCATTGACGGTGTTACTACAGCCGATGTAAACCTGGTTATTCCTGAAACTTCACTGTTTTCATCAACACAGAACCCGGTAACAGCTTCTATCATCCTTAAAACAAACACAAATTCAGACATTCTTACAAACAGAACAAAGATTCTTGGAATCCAGCGTCTGGTATTGACTGCCGTTGAAGGTCTTACTGCCGACAACATCATCATTACAGACAGTTTTGGTGAACAGATCAATGATTTTGAAGGAATGGCTGAAATTGACCGCGTAGATATCGTAGCAAAACAGGAAAAACTCAAACAGAAACAGGCCGCTAAAATCCGTGCTGATGTGTTGAATGCCCTCCAGAAAACATACTCAGAAGACAGATGTCGCGACATTGTTGTTTCCGTAGATATGGATATGTCAAAAAAACAGACAGATTCAACCATCTACTCCCCTATCGTAATCAAAGAGGATAATCCTGATACACCTTACGATGACTCAGAATACCGGGATGTTCTGCCAATTTCACAGCAGACTGTAACAAGAGAATGGCAGGGAACCGGTTATAATCCGGAAGGTCCTGCTGGAGTTGAAGGTCAAACACCTCCAGTTTACTCCGACATGTCTAATGTTGTTGGAAGATCTGTTGAAACCGGTGTTACACAGAATAACGTAATCAACACAAAACAGGTTTCAGAAGAAACTGCACCAAAAATTGACCGAGTAAGTGTTGCAGCCAACCTGGATGGTATCTGGACACTAAAATTAAAGAAAGATGCAAAAACAGGTCAGGTTATTCAGGGTGCTTACGAAATTGGTGATGACGGTTACCGCGTTCGAGAATACACTCCAATTTCTGAAGAAGAACTTAAGAAAACAGAAGACTTCCTTAAAGCTGCTGTAGGCTACGACAGAAGCCGCGGTGATACAGTTGCCGTAACAAATATCCGCTACGACCGAACAGAAGAATTCCGCGCCGAAGATCAGGCTTTCTTTGCCATTGAACAGCGCCGTAAAACAATTCTTCTGGTTCTTGTTGCTCTTGCTATCATTATGGTTGGCTTTATCCTCTTCCGTGTTATCAGCAAGGAACTGGAACGCCGCAGAAAGAAGAGAGAGGCCGAAGAACTGGAACGCCGACGCCGCGAAACAGAAGAAGCCTTGTGGAATGCAAAAGAAGAAAACGAAGTTGTTTCTATGTCTGTTGAAGAATCCCGCAGACTTGAACTCCAGGAAAATGCTGTTGCTATGGCAAAAGAACATCCTGAAGAAGTTGCCCTGTTGATCAGAACATGGCTCATGGAGGAATAGAATTATGGCAGATGATGAATTGTCCTCAGTAGATAAACCTAAATCAAATCCAAAACCAATTCCAAAACCAGGAAGTCTTAAACCGGCTGGAACTGGTAAAAAAGGTGCTAAAGATTACAAGAGTCTTACAGGCCGACAGAAGGCCGCCATCTTCCTTATTTCTCTTGGACCGGAAGTATCGGCCGAAATCATGAAACACCTTCGTGAAGATGAAGTTGAAACACTTACTTTTGAAATTGCACGTCAGGAAAAAGTTGATGCAGATTTCAAAGATGCAGTTCTTGAAGAATTCCAGGAACTGATGAATGCACAGGACTTTATTACAACTGGTGGTATCGATTACGCCCGAGAACTTCTGGAAAAATCTTTGGGTTCACAGAAAGCCATCGATATTATCAACCGACTTACATCTAGTCTGCAGGTTCGTCCATTCGACTTTATTCGCCGTACAGACCCTGCTCATTTGTTGAACTTTATTCAGCAGGAATATCCTCAGACAATTGCCCTGGTTCTTGCCTATCTTGAACCTGGAAAAGCCGCTGTTATTCTGCAGAACCTTCCTGAAGAAATGCAGGCCGAAGTTTCACGCCGACTTGCAACAATGGACCGTACTTCTCCAGATGTTCTTCGTGAAGTTGAACGAGTTCTTGAAAAGAAACTGTCTACCCTTTCTTCAGAAGACTACACTGCTGCCGGTGGTGTTGAATCTATCGTTGAAATTTTGAACCTTGTAGACCGTTCTTCCGAAAAAGCAATTATCGAATCTTTGGAAGAAGACGATCCAGACCTTGCAGAAGAAATCAAGAAACGAATGTTCGTTTTCGAAGATATTGTTATGCTGGACGACCGTGCTATCCAGAAAGTTCTTCGAGACGTGGATCAGCAGGAACTTGCAAAAGCCCTCAAATCGGTGGATACAGAAGTTCAGGACAAAATCTTCCGCAATATGTCAAAACGTGCCGCATCTATGCTTAAAGAAGATATGGAATTCATGGGACCTGTTCGACTTAAAGACGTTGAAGAATCTCAGCAGAAAATCGTATCTATCATCCGACGCCTTGAAGACTCTGGTGATATCGTTATTGCACGTTCAGGCGAAGACGAACTGGTATCATAAAAACGTTTATAAAATTGGGAGAATAGTAAAATGGCAAAATCGGTTTTCAGACCTCAAGAAATTAAAGCTCAGCAGGACACTGTGGTTTTGCCACTGTACAAAAACTATGCTCCCGAAGAGCCTGAAATTGAAGAAGTAGTTGAAGAATACACCGGACCTACTGCCGATGACCTGCGCCGTGAAGCAGAAGCATTCAAACAACAGTGGGAAATGGAAAAAGCAAAACTTTCTCAGACTGCCCAGGCTGAAGCAGATGAAATCTTGAAAAAAGCCGAAGATGCTGCTTTCCAGGAAGTAAAACGCCAGACAGATCAGGCTGCCATTATTAAGGCTGAAGCCGAAAACGAAGCTCAGGAAATTATTAAAAAAGCTGAAGCACAGGCTGCACAGCTCCTTGAAGAAGCACAGGTTCGCCGTCAGAGCATCGAAAATGAATCAAGACAGAAAGGTTTTGAGGAAGGTCACGAAGAAGGTTATCAGAAAGGTGTTGCTGAAGTAGAACGACTTACCGAACGCATGCACAAAATGCTGGAAGCCGTTATGCAGCGCCGAGAAGAAATCCTTCGGGATACAGAAACCCAGATTGTTGAACTGGTAATTCTTATGTGCCGCAAAGTTATTAAAATCCTTTCAGAAAACCAGAAAAACGTTGTTATGGCTAACGTTCTGGCCGCCCTTAAAAAGGTAAAAACCCGTGGAAAAGTTACTCTCCGCGTAAACCTGGAAGAAGTAAAACTTACAAGCGAACACGCCGACGAATTCATCAAACATATTGAAAATGTTGAAGGTATTACTGTTCTGGAAGATTCTGCCGTTGAAAAAGGCGGTTGTATTGTTGAAACAGACTTTGGTGCCATTGACGCCCGCATTTCAAGCCAGCTTACTGAACTTGAAAACAAGATTATTGATGTATCTCCTGTTAAAAACATCAAACGTTCCGATCCTTTGGTAAACTAAGCAAAGGTAACAACCAGGGAGCGGGAGGGGCTCATGAAATCATCTTACGACAAAGAATTTAACTTTACAAAATATCTTTCTGAAGTAATTGATGCAGAAACTATTCTTTATATTGGCCGTGTTTCTGCCGTAAAAGGACTGGAAATTGAAAGTGAAGGTCCTCGTTCCGTTATTGGCGAAATGTGTACCATAAAACTCAGCAACGGCGAAAAACTTCTTGCAGAAGTAGTTGGCCTTGAAGGTACAAAAGTCCGCCTTACAGCCTTTGGAAATACAAAAGGCCTTGAAATTGGATGTGAAGTTATTGGAACCGGGAATGTACTTCAGGTTCCTGTAGGCATGAATCTTCTTGGCCGTACTCTTGATGCAACAGGACACGCTATAGACAATCTTGGTGAACTTGTTCCTGAAACCTATTATCCTGCCGTTGCAGATCCGCCAGATCCTATTTCCCGAGTACCAATTGAAAAACGAGTTACTACCGGTGTTAGAGCCATTGATTCACTGCTTACAGTTGGAAAAGGTCAGCGAATGGGTATTTTTGCCGGTACTGGTGTTGGAAAATCAACTCTTCTTTCCATGATTGCACGAAACACCGATGCCGACATCAACGTAATTGGTCTTATTGGTGAACGAGGACGTGAGGTAAACGACTTTATTGTCCGTGACCTTGGAAAAGAAGGTTTGAAGCGGTCAGTTATTGTTGTTGCAACCAGCGATCAGCCTTCCATCTGCCGTCTTCGCGCCGCATACGTTTGTACTGCTATTGCAGAATATTTCCGTGACCAGGGAAAAGACGTTATGCTCATGATGGACTCAGTTACACGATTTGCACAGGCACAGCGTGAAATTGGTCTTGCCAACGGGGAACCTCCTGCACAGAAAGGCTATCCGCCTAGCGTATTCGATATGATTCCAAAGCTCCTTGAAAGAACCGGAACCAGCGACAAAGGAACAATCACTGCATTCTATACTGTTCTTGTAGACGGTGACGACATGAATGATCCTATTGCCGATAAAGTTCGTGGTACTTTGGACGGACACATTGTTTTGAACCGAAAACTGGCTCAGGCAAACCACTACCCTGCCATTGATGTTCTTCAGTCTATCAGCCGTATTTCAAAACGAGTTACCGGTAAGTCCACACAAAAAGCTCAGGGAATTGTGCGCACCAACATGGCAACCTATCAGTCTAAAGAAGATATGATTACCGCCGGCATTTACCAGAGCGGAAACAGCCCGGAAATTGATCAGGCCATTGCCCTTCACCCGGCTATTGAGGAATTCCTTATGCAGGAAGAATTTGATCCTTGTCCTATGAAAGATACTCTTGATAAGCTTTCTGCTCTAACAGGAATGGAACTGCCGGAAGAAGATTATTCAGAAAAACCGGGCATAAACAATCTTTCTACAGCACAGATTGCTGACTCCATGAAAGCAGATTCGATGAAGGTAAATGGCTAAGTTCACTTTTGAATTGGAAAACATTCTGGAATTCCGCAGATTTGAACAGTCTGACGCAGAAGCAGATCTTGCTAAGGCCCTGGCAGCTGAAAATCAGATAAAACAGAACCTGGAGCTTTTGGCACAGCAGAAAGTTGCCGAAAGCCAGGCTTCAGGCAATGCCACCGACCTTCAGACAATCGTAAACCGTGAAAGATTTTATTCTCTTGTAAAACAGCAGACTGAACAGCTTCTGGAAATGCTTACACAGGCAAAAATGGTTAGTGATGAAAAACGCGCCGTCCTTGCTGAATGCATGAAAAAGACAAAGGCCCTAGAAAAACTCCGTGAAAAAAAACTTGCAGAATTTAAAGAACAGGAAGATTATCTGGAAGCTGAGTTTATGGATGAACTGGCGACTACCCGGGCAAAAATGTAGGCCAGTGGCATCAATCTTCTAAAAATTCCCCAGATTGCTTCTTTTTTACTTGAATTTACCTCTCCAAAATCACTATTTTTAAAGGGTAGCATTGTATTTATGCACGTAATTTATTAAAAGGATTGTGTTATGGAGAAAGAAGCTAAAACACACAAAAAAATCGGTCCGGCAATTATTGGCTGGATTCTGGTTTTGGTTCTGGTAGTAGCAGCAGCTAGCACCAGTATCTTTATTGTAGATGAAACAGAACAGGCCGTAGTTACACGTCTTGGAAAATATCAGAAGACAGTAGGTTCAGGTCTTCAGACAAAACTGCCTTTTGGATTGGACAAACACTACACTGTGCCTGTAAAAGTTGTTCAGACAGAACAGTTCGGATTTACAACAATCAAACAGGGCCGTTCTAATGAATACAAGAACAACATTACATCAGAATCAACTATGCTTACAGGTGACTTAAACATTGTTGATGTAGAATGGATCATTCAGTATCGAATTGTTGATCCAAAACAGTGGCTCTTTGGAGTTTATGAAAAACGATCGACTATCCGTGATATTTCACAGAGTGTAATCAATGAACTGGTTGGTGACCGTGCCATTCTTTCTGTAATGGGATCAGAACGTTCCCGTATTGAAGACAAAGCCCTTGATATGATGAACGAAAAATACAACGCCCTTGGACTTGGAATCAACGTTATTGCAGTAAAACTTCAGAATATTGTTCCTCCAACAGGTGTTCAGGATGCCTTTGAAGACGTAAACAAAGCTATTCAGGACATGAACCGATTCATCAACGAAGGTAAAGAAGCTTACAACGCAGAAATTCCTAAAGCACAGGGTGAAGCCGACCGCCAGCTGCAGGTAGCAGAAGGTTATGCAAACGAACGTGTAAACATGGCAAAAGGTGATGTTGCAAAATTCAACGCTGTTTATGAAGAATACAAACGCTCTCCAAAAGTTACTCGCGAACGAATGTACCTTGAAACAATGGAAGAAATCTTCTCAAGCGAAAACAAACCTGAACTTATTGACAGCGAACTTGAAAATGTTCTGCCTTTGAAAAATCTTAAAAACTAGGAAGGAGGAGTATCATGGCTAATAAAATGACAAAATTCTGGATTCGACTTGGTGTTCTTGCAGTACTGGTTATTCTGTTCCTTGCAATGGGACCATTCTATATTGTAAATGAAGGAAAACAGGTGGTTGTTACCCGTTTTGGTAGTATCGTAAATACTCACTCTGATGCAGGACTTTATTTCAAAGTGCCTTTCATTGATCAGCTTACAACATACCCTAAACTGGTTCTTTCTTTGGATGGTGATGCACAGCGTATTCCTACAAAAGAAAATCAGTTCATTATTGTTGATACAACAAGCCGCTGGAGAATTGCTGATCCAGAAAAGTTCTATCAGAACTTCACTACCCTGGACAATGCATACAACAAACTCAGCGATATCATTGATTCTGCAACTCGTACAGTTATTACACAGAACCGCCTTAGCGAAATTGTTCGAAGTTCAAATATCATCAATGAAATTCCTGCAGAAGAAACAGACGATCAGGATGAAGAAACAAAAGAAATCGAAAGTCTTGTTGCCGTAGCAAACACAAATGAATCTGTAAATAAAGGACGAAATGAACTTTGCAAACAGATGACTGCCGAAGCAAGCAAAAGCCTTGGGGACTACGGAATTGAACTTATCGATATTGTACCACGCCAGATTAAATACTCTGACGAACTTACAGAATCAGTTTACAACCGTATGATTAAAGACCGAAACCAGGTTGCTCAGGCCTACCGATCTCTTGGTGAAGGTAAAAAAGCAGAATGGCTTGGTAAACTTGAAAATGAAAAACGCACTATTGCTTCAGAAGCTTACCGTAAAGCAGAAGAGAAAAAAGGTGCTGCCGATGCTGAAGCTGCCAGAATCTACGCTGATGCCTACTCTAAAGATCCAGAATTCTACACATTCTGGAAGAGCATGGAATCATACAAAAACACTTTGAAAGATTACGACGCACTGTACAGTACAAAAATGGACTATTTCGACTACCTGTACTCTGCTGACGGAAAAAGATAAGGAAAAACAATGAAAATTACATCAGTTTCAAATGACAGATTGCTTTTAAAATCCGGAGTTACTGAATCCAACTTCGGAAGGATGAACTACAGTGAGCTTATTACAGAAAGCGGACTTATTGCAGTTTCTGACAATAGCGATAAAGGTGATTATACATTTGCCTTTGATAAATGGGCTTTTGATGATGTAATTTCCGTTGATGGAGAAGCCGGTGGTGAGCGAATTGTTCATTATGCAGGAAAAGTTCCGCTTGAAAATGCAACAGTAACTGATCTCACCGATTTTTCTTCACCAGATGCCTTTAATAATGTTTTGGCAGTTATTTCTGCCATGACACAGGGGGCAAATCTTGGTGAAAAAATCCCTGAAAACGGTGCCGGCGGTATCCTCCTTTTCAAAAATGACAAAAAAACTCTTGTACTGTTTTTGCCTGAAAAACTTTTCAGCTATTCAGTACAGGCACTTTCACTTGAAGATCAGGGAGAACAGCAGAATCTTTGGAAGAACGAAGGTCTCCATGAAACTGCTGCCCTGAATTTTATCCGCAGTGTAATTGTGTACAAACTTTTAACAGGAAAATTCCCTTACACGGAAATTCGATCTGTAGAAAGAAATGCGGATATTATCGATAAAAAATTCATTCCGCTGGAAATGCTGGTTCCATCAGTACCACGCACAATTACAGAAGAGTGCAACAACTCACTTATTCTTACACCTGCCATCCTCACAAAAATCAGTGAAAAGAAAAAGAACTTCTTGTATCTTGAACCAAAAACTGATTTTCCAGTTTCCGATCTCCGGGCTTTGAAAAATGACATTGATGCCATCAATAAAGAAGCCGAAGAAAACGAATCAAACGACCAGGTAAAAGACTTCCTGAAAAAACAGTCCAGTTCAGTTAATACAAAACGAAAGTTACGCAGAAATCAGTCTTTTATTATTGTTTCAGCTATTATTTTTGCTGCAGTTGGACTTCTTATTACCGACAGCATTAAGAGCCGTGGAACAAACTACACTTCAATTGGACTTACATCGGAAGAAACCCTTGAAGCCTATTACTGGGGTTTTGGAAGAGTTAATACGAACATAGTTGATATGCTTTCTACTGGAGAAGGCACAAAAGATTATACAAATATCATCAGTCAGGTTTTTGTAATTTCAAAACAGCGTGAACAGTACAACAAGGATATGGGCCTTATGTCCCCTGCCGGATATCTCATTTACGCCACCGACATGGAAAAAGCAAAATACGCCGGACTGTTCGGAATTACTTCACTGAAAATTGATGGAAAAGTTCAGGATATGATGGTTAATGTTCCAAAGAAAAATGATCATCCAGTTCCTCTCACAACCGAAAAAAATGTTACCCTTGAAGACGGCATGACTTCGGTGCACAAGGTAAACTTCTTCCGTTTCCATACAGAAGGCGACAATAATGACATCTACATTGAATATCATACAGATATTGTTACACTCACCTTCCAGAAAAACCGCTGGATGGTTACAAATATTGATGTAACTGCAGAAGACATTTTCATCAATACAGATGACTTCCTTAAAGAATACTGGGCCACACTTTCAAAACACAACGGCAGTGTAAAAGAGGCTCTTGTTGCAATGCGTGCCAAATATCCTTGGCTTCCAACTGCAAACGATGTTGAAATGGAAGAAAAATACAAGGCACAGCAGCTGCAGGAACTTATGGAATCCTTTGGACAGCAGAGTTTCGGCTACTAATCCAGCTGATATTCCTTTCCGTACTCAACTATTTCTACATTATAGCCCTTTTCTTCAAGGTGCTTTTTGAAAAATTCCTGGGAATCGTTTTCACCGTGAACCAGGAATATCTTTTTTAACCTGGAAGTATCTATTTCAGAAAGCCACTCTGTCATTTCCATGTAGTCGGCGTGGGCACTGAAGGCGTTAAGCATTTCAACCTTTGCATTTACCTGATAGGTATCACCCAGAATTTTTACTTCTCTGGCACCGTCACGGATTTTCTGTCCCAAGGTTTCGGCAGCCATGTAACCTACAATGGCAATAGTGTTTCTTGGATCGGAAATGCCGTTTGCAAGATGGTAAAGGATTCGCCCAGCTTCACACATTCCATCAGCAGAAATAATGATCATTGGGCCGTCTTTTTTGTTCAGAAGTTTACTTTCTTCAATGCTTGTGGTAAATGTAAGGGAACCGAATCCAAAAGGATTTTTATGATGCTTTAAGAAGGCCTCGTTTACTTCAGGATCGTAGCATTCCGGATGCACACGGAAAACAGATGTAACATTGGAAGCCATTGGAGAATCAACGAAAATAGGCACAACAGGGATTTTTTTCTGATCTGTAAGAAGATGTAAATAAAAAACCAGTTCCTGGGCACGTTCTACGGCAAAAGATGGAATAATGATTTTTCCTTTGCGCTGCACTGCTTCACGTACAATCCTTTCAAGTTCTTTCATGGCGTGAGTTCTATCATCGTGAGTGCGGTTACCGTAAGTTGATTCCAGCATGATGTAGTCGGGAGCCGGAACATTTATAGCAGGGTTTCGAATAATAGGTTTGCTTTTACGTCCAATGTCACCGGTACAAAGAATATTGATTTCACGGTCTTTATCACGGACAGTCATATTTGCAAAAGCTGAACCAAGGATGTGGCCTGCGTCAAAGAACTCCAGCTGCACGTCCGGTGAAATAAACATTTTCCTGTTATATGAAAGGCTTACAATCTGATTTGTAGTGCGAACACAGTCGTCTTCATCAAACAGTGGTTTCCAGTGAAACTTCTGCCCTTTTTTGTGTGCCTGTTTTGCAAGAAACTCAGCATCCCGGGCCTGAATTCGGGCACTGTCCATCATAATAAGATTTGCTATGTCCCGGGTAGCAGGAGTAGCATAGATATTTCCTGTATAGCCTTTTTTTACCATAATAGGCAGAAGGCCACAGTGATCGTAATGGCCGTGAGTTATGATAATTCCATCGAGTGTATCTGTATTAAATGAAAATTCCCGGTTCTTTTTATCTGATTCGGCTCGTTTTCCCTGGAAAGCCCCACAGTCCACCATAATATTACGGCCGTTTATTTCAAAAACGTGTTTTGAACCTGTTACTTCCTGAGCGGCACCAAGTGAAGAAAATTTAATGCTCATAATTCACCCCCAAAACAATGTTTAGACTCGATTAATTATATCTCCAAAATATCAAATTAGAAAGAAAAAAGAATGAAAATGATTTTAAACAAAAAAAAGACCTGCCAAAAAAAAAGCAGATCTTTGAAACGGTCCTAGCGGGAGTCGAACCCGCCTTTCAACCTTGAGAGGGTCGCGAACTAAACCGATATTCGATAGGACCTAATTAGAAACAGCCTAAATGGCTGTTTCGTGACAGCGTACGCGCAAGAAGCAAACTTCCGAAGGAAGTTTACCATTTTCCCTTCCAAAAACAGCCTAAATGGCTGTTTCAGTGACAGCGTAGCGCAAACAGCAAACTTCCGAAGGAAGTTTACCTCTTACCTGATAAGAAACAACCTGAATGGTTGTTGCGTGACAGCGTAGCGCAGATGCTGAATCAAGTTCAGCATGACTAACCGTTCTTTATCCCCTGCAGTCACAAAAAAAAGCCGGACTTTTTAAGACCGGCTTTCTTTCCCCAAGGAGGATTCGAACCCCCACAGTGAGAACCAGAATCTCAAGTGCTACCATTACACAATCGGGGAATAAGTAGGATTAAAATATATAATTTAGAAAGATTTTTGTCAATAGGATTTTTCGCAAATTATCAAAATTTGAAAAAAACACTATTTTTCTCTATAATACAGTTATGGTTATTTCTTCTATTGATTTAAAAGACGGACACGTTGTTCAGTTGAAAAACGGAAAGGATTTGGTTCTCCAGCGAGATGATGCTGATGCTCTCATTGCAGACTTCAACACATACGGAGAAGTTGCAGTTATCGATCTTGATGCTGCCATGGGTCATGTTGATGCAAAAGGCAATACAGTAAACACTCCCCTTCTTAAATCACTTCTCCATCAGGGAAACGTTCGTACCGGTGGTGGAATCCGTTCTGTAAAAAGAGCACGTGAACTTGTTTCTCTTGGAGCCGAAAAGGTAATCATTGGTTCTGCCGCATGGAAAGCAAATCCTGCAGAAGGCGAATCACCTTTGAACACCGACTTCCTTGAAGAATTGTGTGCCGCAATTGGAAAAGACCGCGTAATCATCAGTGTAGATGCCATCAACGGAAAAATTGCCGTAAAAGGATGGACTGAAACTGTAAACGTGTCACTGGTAGATGGAGCAAAGGCTGCCGAAAAATACTGTTCGGAACTTTTGTTTACCTGCGTAGAAAAAGAAGGTTGCATGCAGGGCACAGATATGAATGCCGTAAAAGCCCTTCGTGATGCAGTCCATTGCCGTGTTGTTGCTGCAGGCGGAGTTTCTACCGTAGAAGAAATTGAAACACTTGAAAAAATGCATTGTGATGTACAGCTTGGTATGGCACTTTATACAGGCAAAGTTGGTCTTAAAGAAAGTTTCATCCGCTGTCTTGATTGGGATAAATGTGAACTTATTCCTGTAATTGCCCAGAGTGCCAACGGTCAGGTTCTTATGGAAGGATACGCAAACCGTGAAGCCTTTGAAAAAACCTTCGACACCCGTAAGCTTACTTTCTGGAGTCGTTCACGTAATGAACTTTGGACAAAAGGTGAAACAAGCGGAAACTTCCTTCAGGTAATTAAACTCCGTGCAGACTGCGACCGTGATGTTGTACTTGCAACCGTTATTCCAAACGGTCCAACCTGCCATACAGGAAGCTGGACTTGTTTTGGTTCAGATCCACAGGAAGCTTCAAGCATGGGCCGCCTTTATGGCATCATTGCAGACCGCTTTGCAAACCCAAAACCTGGCAGCTACACAGCAACTCTGGATGCAAAACGAGTTCGAGAAAAGGTTGAAGAAGAAGCAGAAGAACTTTGTGAAGCCGACGGCAAAGATGAAGTAATCTGGGAAGCCGCCGACCTTATGTACTTTGTAAATGTCCTTCTCTACAAAGAAGGCGTAACCTGGCAGGACGTTTACAATGAACTGGATAGGAGACATAAAGAAAAATGATCAAAATCCAAAAATATGCTGACGTAGAACAGGATTTCTTTCAGGCCCGTGCATTTGGCGAGTCAAATGAAGTTGTTCAGTCAGTTCTTGATGAAGTTCAGAAAAAAGGTGATACAGCTCTCCGTATTTACGGCGCCAAATTTGACGTAGCAGCTCCTGCATCTTTTAAAATTGACGAAGAAGAATTAAAAAAAGCAGCAGATAAACTCCGGGCAACAAAACCTGAGATTTATAACGCAATTATCTATTCAAGCGATCTGGCCCTGCGTTTTGCAAAAATGCAGCGTGAAAGCTTTACAGACTTTGAAACAGAACTTGAAAGCGGCGTTTTCACAGGTCAGAAAACAATTCCAGTAGAAAGAGCAGGTGCTTATGTTCCTGCAGGACGTTTCCCACTGGTTTCAACGGTTATTATGGCAGTAACTCCAGCAATTGCTGCAGGTGTAAAAGATGTTATTGTTTGCACTCCTCCACGGGTTCACCCTGATGATAAATCAAAGGCAGATTCCAGCGGGACAGGAGTTCCAGGAAAAGCTTTTGCCGGTGGAAAACCTTACGCCGATGAAGGAATTATGGCAGCCTGCTATATCTGTGGTGTAAAAAATGTTTACGCGGTAGGTGGAAGTCAGGCTATTGGCGCCATGGCATACGGAACAGAAAGCATTCCTAAAGTTGATGTAATTGTAGGACCTGGAAACAAGTTCGTAGCTTCTGCAAAAAAAGCTGTATATGGAACAGTTGGTATTGATATGATTGCAGGACCTACAGAAGTTCTTGTTCTTGCCGACGACAGTGCAGATCCTGCCTGGGTTGCAGCAGATCTTCTTGCACAGGCTGAACACGATGTAGTTGCCCAGCCAATTATGTGTACAACAAGCGAAGAAATGGCAAAAAAAGTTTCTGTTGAAATTGAAAAACAGCTGGAAACTCTTACAACGAAAGCAACAGCCCGCCAGAGTATCGACAACTTTGGAAAAATCATTCTGGTTGATTCCCTTGAACAGATGGCAGAAGTTGCAAATCGTAAAGCTCCTGAACACCTGGAACTGGCAATGGAAGAAGGAAAAGACCGTGATACACTGGAAGAACTGGTAAAAAATTACGGCTCCCTCTTTATTGGTCACGGATCTGCAGAAGTATTCGGTGATTATGCTGCCGGGTTGAACCACACTCTGCCAACCAGCGGAAGTGCCCGTTTTACAGGAGGTCTTTCAGTCCGCATGTTCCTCAAAACTGTTACCACTCTCCGCGTAAAAACCGGATCTGCGGGAGCAACAAAAAGTGCCGTTGCAGCAGGTTATCTTGGTGATGCAGAAGGACTTGCCGCCCACGCTGCAGCAGCCAGAATCAGATTAAACTAAAGACAAAAGGACAACATTATGATCTTACCTATTACAAAACTTGGCGAAGAAATTTTACGACAGAAAGCCGAACCTGTTGCAGAAGTAACAGATGAAATCCGCACACTTATTGAAGACATGTATGAAACCATGGATGCCGCTGATGGTGTTGGACTTGCAGGCCCTCAGGTTGGAAAAAACATGCGCCTTTTTGTACTTATGGCAGATGATAATGTTCGTCGTGCCTTTATCAATCCTCAGATTATCAAGACTTCTGAAGAACTTGGTGATTATGATGAAGGCTGTCTTTCACTTCCAAAAATCTACGAAACAATCCGACGCCCAGTAAAAGTAACTGTTCAGGCTTTAAATGAAAAAGGAAAAGCTTTTACTCTTGAAGCAGATGGACTTTTGGCTCGTATTATCCAGCACGAATACGACCATCTGGATGGAATCCTCTTTATTGACCGAGGTGATCCAGACTTTGCAAAGAAAGCTCAAGATCAGTTCCAGCGCCGTCAGGAACGTGCCAAAATCAAGGAACTCGAGAAAGAAGCAAAGGCCCGTAAAATCGCCGCAAAAATTGCTGCAAAAGAAGCAAAAAAAACACAAAAATAATTAAATTTCTCTAAAGAATAAATTTGTAACTCCGATACTTTAGATATACAGGGTGGTGGAAACCCGTGAAGATAAACCACAAAAAGGTGGTTTTGAAAAAAAACTTAACCACCTGGACTGTAGTTTATCAAAAGAACCAAACAAAAGGAGTTACTTTATGGTTATTAATCACAATATGAGCGCAATGTTCGCTCAGCGTTCCCAGGGAATTCAGGATTTGAATGCTCAGAAAAGTATGGAAAAACTCTCATCTGGTATGAGAATCAACCGTGCTGGTGATGATGCATCAGGACTCGCAGTTTCAGAAAAAATGCGTGCACAGATCCGTGGTCTGAATCAGGCTTCTCAGAATGCCCAGAACGGAATTTCTTTCATTCAGACAACAGAAGGATATCTCCAGGAAACAACAGATATCGTACAGCGCATTCGTGAACTTGCTGTACAGTCATCAAACGGTATTTACTCTGCTGAAGACCGCATGCAGATTCAGGTTGAAGTTTCTTCACTTATCGCTGAAGTTGACCGCATCGCTTCTGCTGCTCAGTTCAACGGTATGAATATGCTTACAGGTCGTTTCGCCCGCCCAACTGGTGAAAACGTTGTTACAGCTTCTATGTGGTTCCACATTGGTGCTAACATGGATCAGAGAACACAGGTTTACATTGGAACAATGAGTGCTTCTGCTCTCGGACTTCGTGATGTTGGTGACGAATCAATCATGTCTTTGGAAACTCCAGACGATGCTAACCGCGCAATCGGTACATTGGATGAAGCTCTTAAAAAGATCAACAAACAGCGCGCTGACCTTGGTGCTTACCAGAACCGCCTTGAAAAAACAGTTACAGGTCTTGATATTGGTGCAGAAAACCTTCAGGCTTCTGAATCACGCATCCGTGATACAGACATGGCTGCTGAAATGGTTGAATTCACAAAAGACCAGGTTCTTTCTCAGGCCGGTACAGCAATGCTTGCACAGGCAAACCAGAGCTCACAGAACGTTCTTTCTTTGCTCCGCTAGTCTTAAACGCAGCATAAGCTGATATACTCCCCTGGATTCGTCCAGGGGATTTTTTTTACGAGGTAAATATGTCTGAAAAAATTGAAGACCTTATTCTGGAACTTACAGCATATGGAAAAGCAGCAGGTCTTGTTGCAAAAGAAGATGAAATCTATACAATAAACCGTCTTTTGGAATTATTCAGGCTGGACGGCCTTGAAAATCAGGAACTTCCATCTTCCTTTCGTCCAATCCAGACAATTCTTGATCTTATGACTTCCTGGGCTTTTAAAAACGACCTTTTAAACTGCAAGGATCTTACAATCACTCAGGCAGATCTTTTTGATACAAAAATAATGGGGCTTCTAACACCTCCCCCATCTTCAGTAATAAAAACCTTTAATGAAAAGAAAACTGAAAGTGCAGAAAATGCCACAAACTGGTATTACAATTTTTCAAAAGCTACAAATTATATCCGCACAGAACGTATAAAAAAAGATAAAAAATGGATCACATCAACTCCTTTCGGAGATCTTGATATTACAATCAACCTTTCAAAACCAGAAAAAGATCCAAGGGACATTGCCGCTGCTGGAAAAGCCAAGTCCGGTGGATATCCAAAATGCCTTTTGTGCGCCGAAAACGAAGGCTATCAGGGCCATTTAACACATCCGGCACGACAGAATCACCGTATAATTCCTTTAACTCTCTGTGGGGAAGATTACGGTCTTCAGTATTCACCTTACGTTTATTACAACGAGCACTGTATTATTTTTAACAAGGCTCACACTCCCATGAAAATTGATTCTGCCTGTTTTAAAAAACTAATTTCCTTTGTAAAACAGTTTCCTCACTACATGGCAGGTTCCAACGCCGATCTTCCCATTGTGGGAGGCTCTATTTTAAGCCACGACCATTTCCAGGGTGGAAGATACACTTTTGCCATGGCCAAATCCCCTGTTGAAATCCCACTGAAGTTTTCAGGGTTTGAAGACATTCAGGCTGGAATTGTAAAATGGCCAATGTCCGTAATCAGACTGAATGGAAAGAATGAAAAATCCATTGTTGATCTTGCAGAAAAAATTCTTTTTACCTGGAGAAATTATTCTGACAGTGACGCATTTATTTTTGCAGAAACTGAAGGCGTCCCTCACAATACAATCACTCCTATAGCCCGTATGCGAGATGGAAACTTCGAGCTTGATCTTGTACTACGAAATAACATTACTACACCTGAACATCCTATGGGACTTTATCACCCTTGGGAGGAACTTCATCATATTAAAAAAGAAAATATCGGTCTTATAGAAGTTATGGGCCTTGCGGTGCTTCCTTCCAGATTGAAAAAAGAACTTGAAGAACTGGCAGAAGCTGTTCTCGAAGAAAAAGATATCAGTAAGATTGAAAACCTTTCAAAACACGGCCCATGGATCGACGAAATCAAGGCAAAATACAAGGATATCAATCAGAATAATATAGAAAAAATTCTTGAAGATGAAACCGGACTTGTATTTGCCAAGGTTCTTGAATGTGCAGGAGTTTATAAATGTACAAAGGAAGGACGAGAAGCCTTTATGCGTTTTGCAAAGACTGCTGGAGCGCTTTAGAAATTGAAGAGAAGGTTTTCTACAACTAAAGAAGATCTTTCAGTTCTTTTTCCCAAACTGTAGCCATGTATTTATATCCGTCTTCGTTTGGATGAATACCGTCCAGGCACATAATATTGCGGAAGTCAGGTGAAGAAAGCATGGATTTTCTCATATCCACCATTTTTACACCTTTTTTGTGACAGTATTCTACCAGGCAGGCGTTATAAAGTTCGTGATTTCTGTAAAGCTTGTCGGAAGGATTTTCACCAAGAAAACGATCAATTTCATCTTTATTCTGATTGATGCAGATGTGTTCATACCAACGGTCAGATACCAAAGGCGGCATGGTCATAACAACAGGCGTAATGCCTTTTTCAAGACAAAGACTTACCATTTCATCCCAGATGCGGATAAAATCTTCCAGAGGAACTTTTGGTGCAATTGCAGAATAATCTCCATTTGCGGCACTTACAGCGGCCCAGTCATAATCGCAGTCATTTCCGCCGCTTTCAAGAATGGCAATGTGGCAAGTGTTACCTTTTTCAAGATAACGGACCAGTCTTCGCTGGGTTTTTGTAAGGATGCTTCCGAATACAGAATCGTTGTAAAGTTCGAAGCCAAGAGTTTTTGATGCAATTACGAGAGAACTGTCATCAACAATATCAAAGAGATGATCACTTCCTGGAGTTGTAGTTGCTCCTTTAAGAATAGAATCTCCCCATACGCCAATTTTCTTCATAATTACCCCAGAGTTATTTACCAATAACACCTTTTGTACTTGGCACTGCTCCGTTTCTACGAGGATCAATTTCTACTGCACTGCGGATAGCACGGGCTGCGGCTTTAAATGCCCCTTCCATTTTGTGATGATCGCTTCGTCCGCGAATTACATCAATATGGAGATTGCACTGTGCGCTGTTTACAAAGCCCTGCCAGAAATCTTCAAAACAGTCTGTCTGAAAACTTGCCTGCTTTCCATCCTGCCCTAAAGAAACAAGAGGCATACCAGTAAGATTGCCGTTACATACGCAGAAAGCACGTCCGCCAAAATCTACAGCTGCCTGAACAAGAGTTTCGTCCATTGGATAAATAAAGAAACCACTGCGATAAATACCTGCGCAGTTTCCCAAAGCCTTGGCAAAAGCCTGGCCCAGAACGATTCCTGTATCTTCTATAAGGTGGTGCTGGTCAACTTCCAGATCTCCTTTAATTTCGCCGGAAAGATCAAAAAGTCCGTGTTTACAGAAACTTTTAAGCATGTGGTCAAAAAAACCGATGGGATTTTTTACATCACATTTTCCGCTTCCATCAAGATTTAATGTAAGTTTAATCTGTGTTTCGCCGGTAATACGTTCTACTTCTGCAATTCTCATGCCATTACCTTCCTTAATTCGTATTCAAGAATGTCTGTGGCACCCAAAGATTTAAGTTTTGGAAGAAGAAGAGGAACTTCACCTTTTTTTACGGCAATTTTTACTGCAAAACCGTCATCTCCGTAAAGTGGTGAAACTGTTGGGCTCTTCATTGATGGAATGCCTTTTACCAGGGCGTCAAAATTGTCTTTTGAAACGTTCATTTCAAGCATAACCTTTTCACGGGCTTCAAGAACAGCTTCAAAAAGCATTTTAAGTTCCATGATCTTCTGTTTTTTGGCAGGATCTTTCATGGCTTCTTTTGATGCGTACATGCGGGTTGAGCTTTCCATGAGAGTGTCTACAATCTGGAGACGGTTTGCACGAAGGCTTGACCCTGTTGATGTGTTGTCGATAAGCACCTGAGCAAGGGCATCTTCATTGTCCTGAACAAAGCCTTCTGAAGTACCCCATGTTCGGAAGATTGTTCCATCTATTTTTTTATCTTCTACCCATTTTTTAGAAAGGTTCTGATATTCTGTAGCAATTGTAATTGGACCTTTAAGAAGTTTGTCATAATCAACAGTTTCTGGAATGGCGGCAACAATGCGAACACCATCAAAACCAAGATCCATGATTTCTTCAACCTGATCTTCTACTCCATTTTCATAAACCCAGTCTTTTCCTGAAAAACCAACGTCAGCCTTGTTATTTGCAAGAAGAAGGCTTGTAATCTGAGGTTTTACTACCTGGAAAGCAAGGTCTTTCTGGTTTGTTGTAGGGAAATATGTGCGGTCTGGAAGACGAAGAGTAATTCCAACATCATTCAAAAGTTCATAAACTGATTCATAAATACGGCCTTTAGCCAAAAGGATTTTAAGTTTGTCCATAAATGCATCCTCATTTTTAAATTAAGCACTCAGCCAACTAACAGACTCGAACTGTTTACCTGCTCGTTACGAGGGAGCTGCTCTACCGGGTGAGCTAAGTTGGCATTTTTCTACCATATAATTATAACTTTGTAAGGTTAAAAAAACAAGAGCACCGGGAGATAACATCAGACGGTGCTCTTGCCGTCCAGCGTTGCTGGACATCGGAGAGAGTTTATCAGCTTATTTACAAGCTAACTATATATTAACATCTCCAATATTATATGTCAACTCATTCTGATGAAATTCTTTGTACAATTTGCTATACTAATTGTATGAAAGTAT
>JAKSTP010000033.1 GCA_024402505.1 Treponema sp. | reverse complement strand
AAACAAAATAGTTTGGGGTGTAAAACATGGCAAGCAATCCAATAGTAAATATGTTTAAAGTTCGTGAACTTCGTACACGTCTGCTCTTTACCCTCCTGGTATTGGCCGTATTCCGTCTTGGAAGCGTTCTCACAGTACCTGGTATTGATGCAAATGTGTTGCTGTCATACTTTGACGAATTGGCAAGACAGAATAAAAACTCTTTTGCCAGTTACATGGACTTCTTCGTTGGTGGTGCATTCTCAAACTTTTCAATCTTCATGCTTGGCGTAATGCCATTTATTTCAATGCAGATTATCATGCAGCTTGCTGTGATTATTTTCCCAGGACTTAAACGAGTTTCTCAGGAAGATGGCGGACAGCGTAAGATTGCAACATGGACAAAAGTAGGAACAATTCTTGTATGTCTTCTTCAGTCTTACACTGTTACCGTTTATGCTGGTAGCATTCCTGGATGTATCGTGATTTCAAATCACCTTGCATTCGTAATGCTCACCATGCTCACTGTTACAACAGGTTCAATGATTACAATCTGGCTTGGTGATCAGATCACTGCCAGAGGTATTGGAAATGGCGTATCAATGATGATTTTTGCAGGTATCGTTGCTCGTCTTCCAAGTGCAATTTCTGAATTGATTCAGAAAGTAAACATGGGTGAAGTTCAGCTGATATTTGTAATTTTAGTACTGATAATGTTCATTGCAATTATTGCACTGGTAATTTTCGAAGAAAGCGGACAGAGAAAAATCCCTGTTCACTATGCTAAACGCGTAGTTGGAAGAAAAATGTACGGTGGACAGTCTACTTATATTCCATTCAAAGTAAACCCATCAAATGTTATTCCTCTGATTTTCGCTTCAGCAATTCTGACATTGCCTTTGCAGTTGATTCAGAACGTTGGACAAGGCCAGAACGCACCACGCTGGATTTCCAGAATGGCAGTTGTTTTGACCCCTAGCGGAATCTGGTACAATATTTTACTTGTAGTTCTTATCGTTTTCTTTGCATACTTCTACACTCAGGTAACACTGAACCCTACTGAAATCGCAAAGAACATCCGGGAAAACGGCGGCTCCATTCCTGGTGTTAGAACTGAAAAGACAGAAGAATATCTGACAAAAATATTGAACCGACTTGTTCTTCCTGGAGCATTGTTCCTGGCATTCATCGCAGTTATTCCAACTGTAATTCAGAATGCTTTTGGATTCCCACAGCAGATTTCCATGCTGATGGGTGGTACTTCACTGATCATTATGGTTGGTGTTGACCTTGACACAATGAGTCAGATTGAAGCTCTTCTTAAGATGCACCATCAGGAAGGTCTGACTAAGAAGGGTAAAATTAGATCACGAAATTTGTAGAATTTAGTGATTAACCAGTAGAAAAGAAGTGAGAATTTATGCTATATTAGCTATTACCAGTTTGCTCTCATTGCGAGGTGCTATAAACTGGTAAGAATTCTCATGGGGGCTTTTAAAATGAAAGTACGAACCAGTGTAAAACCTATCTGTGACAAATGCAAGGTTATCAAAAGAAACGGTGTAATCCGCATCATTTGTTCAAACCCGAAACATAAGCAGAGACAAGGCTAAGTAAGGAGTAACGCAGATGGCTCGAATTGCGGGAGTTGATATCCCTAACAAACATGTAGGTATCGCATTAACTTATATTTATGGTATCGGCCGTTCATCGGCAAAGAAGATTTGTGAAGAAGCAAAAGTTGATACTGAAAAGATGATGAATGATCTTTCTCAGGATGAACTCAACAAAATTCGCGAAATTATTGACGCAGAATTCAAAGTTGAAGGACGTCTTCGTTCAGAAATCGGTTTAAACTTGAAACGTCTTATGGACATTGGCTGCTATCGTGGTCTTCGTCACAGACGAGGTCTTCCAGTTCGCGGACAGCGCACACGTACAAACGCTCGTACACGAAAAGGTAAGAAAAAGACTGTTGCTAACAAGAAGAAATAAGGCGGAGGAAAAATAAGTGGCTACCGTTAAAAAACGAAAGGAAAAGAAGAGCGTATTTGAAGGTAACGTATACATTCAGGCTACGTTCAATAATACTATCGTAACAATAACAGACCTGAAAGGTAATGCTTTGGCATGGGCTTCTTCAGGTGGTCTTGGTTTCCGCGGAGCAAAAAAATCTACTCCGTTTGCCGCTCAGACTGTTGCTGAAACAGCAGTTCAGAAGGCAGCAAGTTACGGCTTGCGTGAAGTTCACGTTTTTGTAAAGGGTCCTGGTATGGGTCGCGAAAACGCTATCCGTGCTCTCGGTGCTTTGGGTCTTAAAGTAAAATCAATTTCTGATGTTACTCCAATCCCACACAATGGTTGCCGCCCTCGCAAAACTCGTCGTATGTAGTTTAGGAGATTTAAGACAATGGGAAGAAGTACACAGCCTATCTTAAAAAGATGTAAAGCTTTGGGAATCAGTCCTAGAGTAATGGGTTACGATAAAGAACCAAAAAGAAATCAGAAAGAAACAAGACGTAAAAAGTCTGAATACGGAATCCAGTTGGATGAAAAACAGAAAGTACGTTTCATCTACGGTGTTCTCGAACGCCAGTTCCGCAACTACTACGTTCTTGCTACAAAACGTCAGGGTATTACTGGTGTTAATCTTCTGCAGATTTTGGAATCTCGCCTTGATAACGTAGTTTATCGCTGCGGATTTGCAAAAACACGTAACGAAGCTCGCCAGATGGTAACTCACGGACACATCACTGTTAATGGTTCTAAAGTAGATATTCCATCATATCTTGTAAAAGTAAACGACGTTGTATCTATCAAAGAAAAGAGCAGATCAGCTTCTGGAATCAAATTGATTCTTGCAAAAAATGGTGACAGAATTGTTCCATCATGGCTCGAAGTTGATCGTGATAACTTCTCTGGAAAAGTTATTGCATTGGCAACGAAGGAAGATATCGACTACGAAGTTAAAGAAAACCTCATAGTTGAATTCTATTCTAAATAATTATAAGGAGTTCAGATGGCTCGCAAAAATCTGCTCAAGGGTTTCAAAAAACCTAAAAGCATTTCATTTGAACACATTAGTACAAATCCGAACTACGGTAAATTTACTGCATATCCTTTTGAAACAGGATTCGGAACAACTGTTGGAAATACACTCCGCAGAGTACTTCTGTCATCTATTCAGGGTTACGCTGTAACTTCTATTAGAATTACTTCGTACAATGAAGATGGTGTTGCTCAGATTATTTCTAGTGAATTCGGAACTATTCCACATGTATCTGAAGATACACTTGAAATTATCAATACACTGAAACAGATTCGTTTCCGTTTACCAAATGATATTGAACAGGACACAATTCTTTACGAATTCAAAGGTCCTGGAGTAGTAAAAAGTCAGGACTTGTTCAAAGAAGGTCAGATTGAAGTAATGACAACAGATGTAACCATCTTCACTATGATGGAAGGTGCACATCTTGATGTTGAAATTCAGGTTGATCTTGGACGTGGATATGTTCCTGCTGAAGTAAATGAACACTACATTGAAGTTGTTGGTACAATTCCAATGGATGCAATCTTTACTCCTGTACCAAAAGTAAAATATTCAATTGAACCATGTCGTGTTGGTCAGCGCAATGACTATGATAAATTGGTTCTTGAGATTTGGACTGATGGAACTATTGCACCGGAAGATGCTTTGGCTGAAGCTGCTAAAATTGCAAAAGATCACTTTGCTATTTTCGTAAACTTCAATGATAAAGATATTCTCGGTTCAGATGATGGTGATGAAACTGATGAAGGAATTCAGAAGCTTCTGAACATGTCAGTTGAAGAACTTGAACTTTCAGTTCGCTCTTCAAACTGTTTGAAAAATGCAAACATCCGAACAATCGGTGAATTAACTAAAAAGACTGAAGATGACATCGCAAAGACACGAAACTTTGGTAAAAAGAGTCTTGCCGAAATCAAAGAAAAGCTCCTTGACTGGAACCTTACTTTGGGCATGACAGATTATAGTCATCTGAAGAACGCTGCCAATATAACAAAGCAGAAGGAAGAAACAGATGAATCATAAAATTGGTTTTAATCCGCTTTCACGTACCACAGCACACAGACGTGCTATGACTCGTAATATGGTAACTTCTCTTTTTAGATATGAGAGAATTACTACAACTAAATCAAAGGCTCTTGAAGTTCGCCGCAAGGCAGAAAAACTCATCACAAGAGCTAAAGTGGACAGTGTTCACAACCGCCGCGAAGTAGCAAAGTTTATTGCAGATGAAAAAATCTTGAATAAACTTTTCACAGAAATTGCACCTCGCATGGCAGAACGCAATGGTGGATACACTCGTGTTCTTAAAATGGGATACCGCCAGGGTGATGCTGCTGATGTTGTTATCCTTGAACTGGTTGATTACAAACTGGACGATGGTTCAGCCGCTGAAGAAAAACCAGCAAAAAAAGAAACAAAAAAAGCTGCACCAAAAGCCAAAGCTGAAGCTAAAGAACCAGCTAAAAAACCTGCTGCTAAAAAAGCACCAGCAAAAAAAGCTGCCGCAGCTGAAGCTGACAAGGAGTAAGTATGTCAAAGAACCATCGTGGAGCAGGAATCAGAACATTGCCTGCTAAAGGACGAGGCACTTGCCCAATCTGCAAGAAAGAAAACATCAAAGTTCTTTTTGAAAAAGAAGTTGACGGACAGACAGTAAACATCTGTAAATTCTGTAACGCTAACCTTAAAAACAAGGCTCGCGCAGAAGTTGCAGCAGCTGCCCCTGCAGCTGAAGAAGCTCCAGCAGAAGAGTAGTCTGACTGATACAGCACTAAATTAAGTGCAATCATTCTTGCTTGTAAACCACTTCAGTTTCATGAAGTGGTTTTTTATTTGCATTTAACTCATTTTATTAGTAAATTTAAATAGTCAATTTCTTATAAATTACTTTTCTTGTATTTGGAGGCTAAATATGTTGGTAAAAAGTGTAATGACAAAGAATGTAATTTCAGTAGAACCTCAGACATCTGTAACTCAGGCTAAAGCTTTGATGTCACAGCATGGAATTAATAAACTTCCTGTATTGGACAGCTCAAAAAGACTTGTTGGAATCATTACAAAAAATGACATAACTAAGGCACTTCCATCAGAAGCAACAACTCTTGATATGTTTGAAATTGGTTATCTTCTTTCAAAACTCACCTGCGAAAAATTTATGACAAAAAAAGTTATTTCCCTGGATGAAGATACAGTTGTTGAAGAAGCAGCAAAAGTGATGGTAGATAATAATATTGGGTGTATTCCAATTGTAAAAGATGATCTTCTTGTGGGAATTGTAACTGAAAGCGATCTTTTTACTCTTTTTACAGATATGTTCAGTGCTGGTGTAAAAGGTGTTCGTGCCGTAATCAGTCAGTCGGACAAACCGGGTGAACTGGCAAAGATTGTAACAAAAATAGCAAATTTGAACGGTAACCTAATTGCCTTGGTTACCCGAGATACAAAAGAAGAAGGGCAGCGTCGAAGCACAATCAAAGCAACTGGCATTACTGAGGAACAGATGAAATCACTCTTGGAAGAAGTTGGCTGCGCTGTGATTGATGTGAGAACTGTTTAATAGATGGAAAGAAACATTCCAAAGGCCCTTGATACTTTTTTTAGAACCCATTTTAATCCTTTTTCTATAGGGGATTTAAGATCATTTCTTGCTGATCTGAAAATCAAATGCACAGAAGACGATATTAAATCAATTCTGTACGATAACGATTTTATTTTCGTTCTGCAGGATGAAATGTTCATAAGTAGAGCAGGGGCTTTTACTAACCGAATTTTTAGTTTTAAACCTACTCTTGAAGAATTCCAGGCTGGAGCATTTGTGCCTGGTCACAGATTTATGCCATTTTTGAGTCCAGGTGAATATCCTTATAATGCAAAGCTTATTTTTAACAATATAAGTGTTCCTCGTAGTGAAGTTGAAATCACTACAAATCTTGCCATGGACATTCATTCCCTTTTAGGCGAAGGCTATATTATGCCTTATATCTTTGATGATCCTGCTAATGACAAGTTTAACGTTGCATCTTTTAAAAATAATCAATTACCTTCTACTGTAAAGATGACAGGATTTTCTTTGAACCCATTAATTGAAAATGGCTATGAATATGGTGACAGAATTATTTGCCGTGTAATTGATTGGGCAGAAAGTATAATTGAGATTTCTTTTTTACCTGGATCAAAGGCAAGTGCAATAACTGAATCTGCCATGGAAAGAATGCAATGGTATAAAGATTTTGAAACTGGCTTTTTACGGATTATTGAGAAGATAGGACCATGTGCATCAATTGAATCTCAGCTGGCTTATCTGTTTTTGGAAGAGCAGCAGTCGTTATGCAAATTAAATTGTGGTTCCTGCGAAGAGTTCTTGAAGTATACGGAAGAAATTGGATTTAAATCTTATGGCGTTGAATCGCGTATTTGGAAATGCAATGAGGAGATTCCTTATATAGGTCCATGGAACAGGGAACTGGCAGAACTCCATCGGCTTCCGGAAATTGATCAGCTATTTTCTGAAACGGTATTTAACGCAATCATAAAGGAAGAAGTTCGAAATCACGGGAAAGAAATTGATTATGAAGAACTCCGCAAGAAAATTACACCGGCCTGCATAAGTCTCACTGACAATGATATGAAATTTATCTTGTTGAATTTGAAGAAAAGAACGAGTATAATTTTAAAGGAATATCTGAAGTTTAATGATGTAGAGGTGGCTCCACTAAGAAAAAGGCTTCTTCCATTCTTTTTAGAAGTGCGAAACCTTATGTGTACGTTGGTTTACACCGAAGCTAATCTTGCGGAAATGCCTCAAAACTCTCTGATAATTCTGGTGCAGATTTCTGATCACCTTTTAAGAATGGTTGAAGAAATGGAAACTTATCCTGCAAGGTTTGTTCGTGAAGGCGAGGAAATCATGCTGTCTGTAGATGGAATGATGGAGACTCTGGAAGACATTAAGTACGAACTTAAGATAGATACGAATGCAGAGAAGAAAAGTATATTTAAGATTGTTAAATAGGTAAAAAGAGAGGCAAATATATGGAAGAAAAAGACACAAACACACTTTTGGCTGAATTGATTCACAGAGGTGGCATTATTAAAGATGCAGAAGGTTCTACAGCAAAAGAAATTTATGCCAACGTTTGTAAAATGATGAATTTACCCGATAGTATGGATCGTGAAAATCTGTATAATGCATTGTGTGCACGTGAAGATATTTTGAGTACAGCTGTAGGAAACGCAATTGCACTTCCACATGCCCGTGCTCCACTTATGAAAGATGATGCTGAACAGCGTATCGTTGTGGTTTACTTAAAAGAACCTATCGATATGAGTGCACCTGATGAAAGAAAAGTAAGCACTATGTTTATTCTGCTTACATCAAATTCACAGACGCACCTTAAAGTACTTTCAGGACTGGTAGAACAGTTCAGAAAACCTTCTTTCCGAAAACTTTTGGAAAGTAAGGCAACAGAAGTACAGCTTTTGAATGAAATTAAAGAATTGGATAAATAAACCTTTTCTATATTATAGGAGTATATAATGGACAAAAAAGGAATTGAAGCGGTTGCTCTTTCGATCCGCTCTCTTTCAATGGATGCAATCCAGAAAGCTAACTCTGGACACCCAGGACTTCCACTTGGTGCTGCTGAAGCAGCCGCTGTTTTGTACGGCGAAGTAATGAAACACAACCCTGCTAATTCAAAATGGGCAGACCGCGATCGCTTTGTTCTTTCTGCTGGTCACGGATCAATGTTGCTTTACAGTATCCTCCACTTGTCTGGATACGATGTAACAATGGATGATATTAAGAACTTCCGTCAGGTTGGTTCACGTTGTCCAGGTCACCCAGAATATGGTGATACAGACGGTGTAGAATGCACTGGTGGTCCACTTGGACAGGGTGTTTCTATGGCTGTTGGTATGGCAGTTGCAGAAAGCATGCTTGCTGCAAAATTCAACACACCAAAACACACAATCGTTGACCATTACACATACTCACTGGTTGGTGAAGGATGTCTTCAGGAAGGTGTTGCTTCGGAAGCTTGTTCATTGGCCGGTAACCTTAAACTTGGTAAACTCATCGTATTCTATGATGAAAACAAAATCTCTATTGATGGATGCACAGACATTACATTTACAGATGATATTGCTAAACGTTACGAAGCATACGGATGGCAGGTTCTCCGCGGAGACATGTACGATGTAGAAGGAATTGCAAAACTTGTAGCAGAAGCAAAAGCTTGTGGTGACAAACCTTCTCTTATCATGCTCAAATCTGTTATTGGTAAAGGTGCTCCAAAACAGAATACAGCTGACGTTCACGGTGCTCCACTTGGCGCAGACGGAATCGTTGAAGCTAAAAAAACTCTTGGCCTTCCAACAGACAAAGACTTCTACGTTGTACCAGAAGCTTACAAATTCTTCGAAGACAAAAAAGCTTGCTTTGCTAAAGCAGAAGCAGACTGGAATGCAACATTCGCTGAATGGGCAAAAGAAAATCCTGAACTCAAGAAACTTTGGGATGCTTACCACTCAGACGCTGTAACAGACGAAACAATCAAAGATGTTGAATACAAAGTTGGAGACGCATGTGCTACACGTGATGCTTCAGGAAAAGCTTTGAATGTAATTGCAGCTCGTTTCGCTAACCTTGTTGGTGGTTCTGCTGACCTTATGGGACCAAACAAAACAGCTTTCAAAGCAACAGATAACGGAACATTCAGCCCAGCTAACCGCGCTGGTCGTACAATTGAATACGGTATCCGCGAATTCGCAATGTCTGCAGTTTGTGCAGGTATTTCACTTCACGGTGGACTCCGCCCATTCTGTGCAACATTCCTTGTATTCGCTGACTACCTGCGTCCATCACTCCGCGTAGTTTCTCTTATGAAACAGCCAGTTATCTACGTATTCACACACGATTCAATCTACGTTGGTGAAGACGGTCCAACACATCAGCCAATCGAAACAATGTGTTCATTGCGTTCTATTCCTGGTGTTCAGGCTATTCGTCCTGGTGATCCAGAAGAATCTATGCAGGCATGGAACATGGCTTACGCTTCAAAAGATCACCCAGTATGTATGGCATTCACACGTCAGGCATTGGCAGTTTACGAAAAAGCTGACAAAAACTGGAAAGAAAACATGGCAACTAAAGGTGCTTACGTTGTACAGGAAGGATCAGCAACTCCTGATGTAACAATCCTGGCTTCTGGTTCAGAAGTAAACATGGCTCTTAAAGCTGCTTCACTTACAAGCGGAAAAACAATCCGTGTTGTTTCAGTTCCAGATCTTGGTAAATTCTCTAAACTTTGTGAATGTGAACAGAAAGCTATCATCGGTGATGCAAAACGCGTAGTTTGTACAGAAGCCGGTATTTCTACAGAATGGCTCCAGTTTGCAAAGAAAGAAGACTGCTTCTGTATCGACAGATTCGGTACTTCAGGTCCTGCAAATAAAGTAGCTGAATACCTTGGTTTCACAGCCGAAGAACTGGCAAAACGTCTGTAGACAACAATACAGCGAGCTTTGAATGATTCAAAACTTGCATGAATAAAGAAAGAGCGGCCTTAAACAGGTCGCTCTTTTTTTTTAGGATTAATTATCAGAAAGATCAGTGATTTCTTCTTCAACAATTACAGTGTTTTCCTGTACCTCGTTGGCTTCAGAAAAATGAAAAAAGCGTTCCTGCCTTTTGTATAAGGATTTTCTCGAAGAAGGAGTAAGCTCTATACGCTGTAGAAACAGTTGTTTGAGAGGTATAGAGTTTGTTGAAGAGATTGAAGCCGGTGATTTTAGTTTGAAATCACCAGAGTATTCATTCCAAAAATCCACATTCATAATTAATCCCTCCTGGGAAATAAAATCTATTTTTCTCTAATTAATATCAATTTTTTTATCTTTGTTACAATAATATTGTCGAATGATGAAATCGATTTATAAAGCATATTATTTGTAAAAACATAAAAATGGTGAAAACTCCTTAGGGAAAAATGGAGATTTTAACCAGATTATTAGTTATATATTAGCGTTATCTGGAAAAAGGCTTACCTTGCGGATACGTGATTGTAAAAAGATTTTTTTCTACATTGTAATATCCTACGGCTTCGGTAAAGGCTTCTACATCGTAATAAACAATAAAATCATAGTCTTCTTTGTCTGACTGATCAAAATGTAAGTTTCCCCAACTGTTTTTAAGCGTCCATTCTACTTTATTGATAATTTTTTTGTCTGCAAGGCGAATGACATAAAAAGGATAAATAATTTCTTCATCATATTCTAAATCTAAGTTATGCACATAGTCTTTTGTGCTATCTAGAATAATATAGTCTAGATTTTTGTCGGTACACCATCCACCATCACATGTGAAATAATAGGTGATTTTACCTGTGTTACCGTTAATCATAATAACCGGTTCATATACTTTATCTTCCAGTCTGAAAATAAGTTTTTTTCCGTTTGCTGAAACTGTCATGGAATCAAAACAAGGATTATTCCATTCAGCTATAAGTTCTTTATTATCACCAAGAGTTCGATAAACACGAAGTAAACTCCAATCATCATTATCATAAGTAAGCTTTTCATTACCTTTCAATGGTGGAAAAGTAGTATTATAGGACTCAAAATTTGAATCGTAATACATAGGAATGTCTCGCAGTTCTACATAATATTGTGAATATAGATTCACAAAACAGAACATTGAGAAAACAAGAATGTAAAAGATTTTTTTCATAAAATATCTCCTTATATATTAATTTTCTTTACATTTTTTTTCTTTAAATATAATGGCTCCATTAACCTTTGAAGCAGGAACAAGAATATTTCCATCTGAGTCAATTTTCCAGCCCGCATAACCACGATACTCAGCAGAGGTAACATTTTTATCGTAAATTGAAGTAGCAGAAATAATAAAATACACGGTGTCACCTATGGTTTTAATGCCGTTTGCACCAACCCAGTGAGGCTTATCAGGGTTCGTGCAATACTGAACACAGATTCCTGTATAATATATAAATTCATTGTCAAATTCCTGGGCTGCATAGTCATATATAGAGTAGGAATAAACACGATCATTAGTTAGTTCATTTTCAGTTGCGTAAACATACCACTGAATTTCACCGTTTGTAACATATGATGGGGAATTTATATCATGGGGATTTAGTTTTCCGTTTCTTGTGCTGTCGATATTTGCTAGAAGTGTAATTGCACATCCGGAATTGCCTACTGTATCATTGCTACTGCTATCTTTTCCAATTTTCTCTTCTGTCCAGTATCCGACATTCATTTTGTATGTAGAAAGAATTGCTTTATTTTCAAGCCCCAAAAGATCGAAGAAATTAACAGGATCTCCATTACAGTATGAGAACCAGTTTGCTCCATCACGAACAGGGTCTGAAGTGGTAAAGGAAGAGGTGGATGGGGAATAATCGCGGTAACCAAAATCATAAAAGCCTGTTGCTTGGCTGAAAGTTTTTCCATTAAAGCCTTTTGCTGAAAGTGGTGAGAATGTTCCCTGAATAGGATATCCGAATATGTCGTAAGAAAAAATGTCTTCAAAAGCGCCGTATTTATTGGAAGTAAAACGAGACGAACCTAAAATGTCCAAAGATGCATAGGTAGTATCAACTCCATTGGAAAGAGCAACGGTATTGGAATTATATTGAAGGTTCCATACAAGGTCTGAGGAGTAATCCTTAGGTTGATTCGAATTGTCTCCAAAGAGGTAGCGGGATTGATCAGTTCCTTTTACATAATCTGGAAGTTCTGTAAAGAGATTGCTGTTTGTAATGGAACCTTCTTTTATAGAAGTAAAGGATGTTCCTTCATAAAGTGTGTATTTTGGAGAAGATTCATCTTCTATAGTGAAAATACGTCGGCCTAAAGCATCGTATAAATAGTGAGATGTATTAACAGTCTGAACTGCTCTGTCATTTTTTGTGACAGTAACTGCCATGAGTCGGTTTGATGCATTGTAGGCGTACACAGTTTCTGACGACACCCCTTTATTTATAATAAGATTTCCATTTTTATTATAAAAATATTGTAACCCGGTTTCTTTCTTTTCCAAAGAGGAAGATGAAGAATTTGAGGAATTTGGGGATAATCCCCTAGAAGAAATCAAACGGTTTTCGGCATCGTAGGTGAATTCCTGGGTAAAATAGCCGTTTTTTATCTTAGTAAGGTTTCCATTCATGTCATACTGATATGACTCGCGGATAAATATCTGAAGAACTGTAGCCATGTTTCCCCAACCAAAACTCATCTGGTCTAAAACCTGGCGGACTTTGCCTGATTCATCGGAAGATAAATAATGATTTTCGAAACAGTTTGCATTTTCATCAATAGTAAGTCCAAGTTCAGCAGCATCAGAACGTAGTTTTGCTTCCATTTCGGCAGTTGCGCTGTTTAGAACTTCCTTGATTCTACCTGCCTGGTCATAACGGTAAAGGCACATTTTGCCTTTTTCGTTTACGGTGATTTCCCGCTGACCGTTGGAATTGTAAACATATCCTTCAGCCCAAAGAATTTCTCCCCGGGGATTTTTTACCATGATTAAAGTGGTGCGGCCGGCGCTGTCGTACTTTGTTTCCTGGGTATTACCGTTGCCAAATGTTCGGGTAAGTTCCCGGCCCATTGAGTTGTAAGTGAAACTCACTTTGGCTCTTGTCTGCATGTCCATCATTTCAATAAGACGGCCATTTTTATCATAAAAGTAATCCACAACCTGATTTTTACAGATACGTTTAGAAAGAAGACCACGGGAATTATATTGAAAGTGAACTACTTCACCGGTAACTAAATCCTTTTGCAGAACAAGATTTCCGGCAGTATCGTATTCAAAACTCGAAGCACTGCAATCATTCTGAATTTCTGTAATAAGTCCGGAACGGTTTTTAGTAACAGAATTAAAAGTTCCATCAGAATAATGAGTGACCAGAATTTTTCCATCATCTTTGTATTCATAGGTGGTAGTATCTCCTGAAAAATCAGTTGAGGAAATTAGACGGTCCTGATCATCATACTCATAAAAACATTCATGGCCCAGGCGGTTGGTTTCCTTTATAAGTCGGCCCTTGTTATCCCGTTCAAAAACATAGGAAGCACCATTTCCATCAGTAAAGGTGACTTTCTGGTTAAAAGACGAGTAAGCATAAGTTTCGGTAGTATCTTCTCCTGTAAACACCTGTACATTTTGCCCCAATTGATTGTAAGTGTAGGATTTATTGATCCCAGGCATTCCCTTTTCCCAAAGAAGATTTCCGCTGTTATCGTATTTTCCTTCCCAAATAACAAGGTCACCGCAGGAAATTTTTGTGCAGTAATTATTAAGATCCCAGCTGAAATTTCTGGAGGTTCCGTCGGGGTAAGTCTGCTTTACAAGATGATTGAGGCAGTCATAAAAATAATGCATCTTGTTTCCATAAGGATCCGTGGATTTTATAAGATTTCCAAAACTGTCCCATTCAAAGGTTGTAGAGTTTCCTTCTGCATCAGTAATGGAAATGATATTTCCAAAGGCATCAAGGGCTTGAGACTGCAGGAATAGTCCGCCATCATTTATGGTAACCTGTCTTCCATTTTTTGAATAAGTGAATGTGCGGAAAATATCTTCAGTCTGTGTTTTTATGAGACGGCCATTTTCATCATATTCAAAAACAGTGTAATCAGGATCTTCTGAAGTGATTAAAAGACCGTTTGAATCGTAGTTGTACTCCTTGTATCCTCCAAAACCGTTTGGTACTTTAAGAAGTCGGCCTCCCGGGGAAAAAACATTCTGAAAAGTCTGTCCAAGTGCGTCGGTGAACTGAAGAATATCCTGATTGTTATTAAAGACATAGGTTTCATTTATAGACTTGTTTTCAGAGTTAAAAAGCCGTTTTGTAATCTCTGTTTTGTTTCCGCTGAGATTTTTTTTATCATATTCAATAATTTTTACATCCAGGGCCTGTTGTAAGAGAGTAGATAAATCTGCAGTTTGAAAATTGAAATTGGATTGGAGACAGGTTCTATCTATGCTAAAAAAAGTTTGTCTGAAAGGATTCCCGTTTTTGTAGGTATACCAGGTGATATAACAGGTGTTGCCATAAGTAATGCTTGCTTCAGAACGGCCTTCAGGAGTGTAACGCATTTCTTTTCGTAAGCCTTCCGATTCAATTGCGGTAATTTTGTGGCGTAAATCCCAGGTGATATGAGTTTCGAAGGATTTTCCTGTTATTGTGTCGGTTTTTGTGATTTTTACAATATCGTTTCTGTTGTTTTTCTGGAAAACAGTTTTAAGACCAGTTGAGAGCTGTTCTTCTTCTTCGTTTTCTGAGTATGACCATGCGGCGAACTCTTCTCCGTTTAAATAATACTTCTCTGGTTGACCGTCCAGGTAAGTCCATTTTTCTGTCTTTGTCTTCGATTGTGAGCTGCATTTTCTCTCCTTGCAAAAGCCGTTTTCATCGTAAATATAAGTGTAAGTTACAGGATCCTTTTGGCGATAATCGTTGTAAGAAACTAGATTTGACTTTTCGTCATAGGATGCGCTGAACATAAGTTTAGAACCCTGGTAAAAAGATTCAGGATTTCCTTTTTCGTCGTAATTCCATCGGAAGGTGATACCATCAGCATCGGTAAAGGAAAGAAGTTCTCCATATTCCGACCATCTGTAGTTTTCGGTAATGCCACCTGATGAAATGGAAGTAAAGTGACCGTTTTTATCGTAGGTATAGTTCGTTGTAAGTCCGTTTTCTGTTTCTCTTGAAAGATTTCCATCTGAATCAAAAGTTCTGGAAATTTCATGACCGTCTGGATCGAGGCGATAAATCTCTCTTTCCTGGTTGTCGAATTTGTAAACAGTAATATTTCCATCCATGTCGGTGTATACTGTTTTCTTTTGGGAAGGAAAGTATTCAAAATGTTCGGAAAAACCTTCTTCGTTAGTTGTTTTTGTGGCAAGAAGGGTTCCGTCTTTACCAACCTGTTCGTAATCAAAACGAATTTTAGAACCGTCTGGTTTTGTAATAAAGCTGATAAATCCTCTACTGGTGTAAGAAAAAGAAACCGTGTTATTGTTAAAATCCGTAACGGAAGATAAAAATCCGTTTTCATAACTGTAAGAGATTGTACGGTTAGAAACCCGCTGTGTTACCGAGGAAAGAAGCTTGCCGTTATAGGTAAAAACTAAATCTCCACCAATGGTGTTTTCTATTCTAACAATAAGGCCCTTGTTATCCTTGTGAAAAACACTTTTATTTCCATTTCGAAAGTGTTTTTCAAGAATACTGCCATCTTCAAGGAAAACCAGTTTATCTCCGTTCTCGCAAACTGCATAAAAATGATTGCCGCTTTTGGAAAGGCCTTTGAATCCGCTTTTTTTCTTTTCCGGGGCCCATGTATTTTTACTGGTTTTAACAAATCTTACAGGATCACCTTTTTCTCCAATCAGGACAATGTATTCACTTCCAATGCCGATTTTTATGCCAAGACCATCACATTCCAAAGAAAGATTGTAATATTCCTGAGCAAGCTTTGTGTATTCTGCACACTGGGCTTCAAGATTCTGAGTATAATCATCCTGGCCGAACATTCTTTCATATTCGTTTTTCTGGGAAAGAAGATAATTGCACAGCTGGATATAATAGGATGAAAGTTCCTGGGCGCAGGGATTAAAACCAAACTCCAGATGCATGTCCAGTACGGTAGACCATTTCTTTCCAAGAACCCCAGAACGTGTTGCCCCGGTAGAATAAAACCTGGTAAAAGGAATTAGCGCAGTAAAATCAGTTTCTGTTTTGATGTACTGCCCTGAACTTACAAGAACCGGATCTCCAGTGGAAGTACTGCCCAGTTCATTTCCAATCCTGTCGATTTCTCCAAGAAGATACCTGGCTCCAGAACTGCCGTCTTCCTTTAACTGGTCAATTTCGTCTAATAAACTTTCCAGTTCCTGTTCAGTAAGATTTCGGAATTCAGCCTTTTTTCGGGCAATTTCCTCAGCCTTACGCCGTGCTTCTGCCTGAAGTTCTGACAGTTTCTTTTGAGCTTCACTAATCATCTGCTCAATCTGCTTGTACTCGGTTCGAAGGTAAGCTTTGTCGTCCATGCTGCTCATTTGGGAAAGTGCATGTTCCATTTCTGAAATCTGCTTTTCAAGTTCAGTAATCTGCTGGGTAGTGGAGTCGCACCAGGCATTTGTGCACAAAGCAAGACTCAGACCCATCAAAATACCCATTGTGAGCAAAAATCGTTTCATATAAACCCTCTCTAAATATAGTTTTACTATATGAATGGCAGTGAACGAGGATTTTCGGCAATAAGTAAGGACGGAAAATGGAAAAAATCGAAGAAAAATTAAAAAAAGGTCCTTGAAATGAATCAAGGACCTTTCGTTACTAAAACAAGTTTTAGTTCTATGAAAAGATTAGTAAACGCTTAAGATTTTGATGAGCTGTTCTTTACCAATAATCTTCATGAAGTTTGCAAGGCGTGGCCCCTGGAGTTTTCCGATAAGAGCTGTGTATACAGTCTGGAAAAGTGCTTTAGCATCAAGACCCATTTCAGTTGCAATGTCGTACATAGCCTGCTGAAGCTCCTTATCAACAGCAAAGGTTTCCATTTTTGGAACAACTTCGTCGCGTACACGGCAGAGAGCCTTAAGGTAATCGCCTTCAATCTTGTCTGATTTAGAACCGTCTGTAATAAGCGCGAAACAGAAGTCTGGAGCACAGTCAGGAGCACTTTCTGTAATCCAGTACCAGGCACACTGGGCGCGCTGACGAAGAGTTTCTTCCTGTTCAGGTTTTACATCACCAAGGTAAGCAATAACTTTATCTACATCTCCAGAGTAAATCTGAAGGAGGGTAGTAAGAAGGCGGAATGAAATCTGGTAAGGCATAACATCAGGAATCTTTCCGTCCATCTGAGAAAGCATGTAGATGCGTTTTTCTTTGTTCAGTACATCATCATTTTTGGCAGGATCGATGCCGTAAACAATGCGTTCAGTTTTGTCGTAATCTTCGTAGATTTTTACAACGTCCATATCAAAGCTGATTGAGAATTCTGTGTTAGGGCGTGTACCGGCGAAGATGTAGCGGAGAACCTGTGGCTGGTAAACTTCAAGTGCATCAACAAGGGAAATTACTTTACCTTTTGAAGATGACATTTTTCCAGGAACACCTTTGAGCATAACAAAGTCGTAGCGCATAGTTACAGGAGCGTTCCATCCGTAAATCTGTTTAGAAACCAGTTTTGCTGTATCGTAGCTTCCACCAGGACTGATGTGATCCTTTCCACCTGGTTCAAAAACTACTTTTTCTTCGTTCCAGCGCATTGGCCAGTCAACACGCCAGCCAAGTTTAATGCCGCCGAATTTGCGGATATCAACTGTTTCTTCGCAGCCACATTCACATTTATAAGAAACGCCGTATTCTCCGTCGTAACCTGTGATTTCTGTTGTATCTTTGTTACATTTTCCACAGAAAATTGAAGTTGGCCAGTAAACATCGCTGTCCTTCATTTTGTGGTCGTCATCCCGGTATTCGTTAAGGCATTTTTTAATAAGTTCACGATTCTGCAGGGCTTTTTTCATACCTTCTGCATAGCGGTTTGCCTGATAGCGCTGGCTCTGATAAAGGAATTCAGGATGAATGCCAACTCGTGGAAGCTGAGTTTCAATATCAACTTCGTGGTGACGGGCATAGTTTTCGTTACGTTTTGTTGTATCTGGTACAGAAGTAATAGGATAACGCAGGTAGTTCTGCAGTATTTCTGGATCAGGCATGTTGGCAGGAACTTTGCGGAATACATCGTAATCATCCCAAGAGTAGATGAAACGAACGTTCTTGCCTCGGTCACGGAGAGCTCTTACAACCAGGTCAACTGTAATGATTTCACGGAAGTTTCCGATGTGAACTGTACCTGATGGAGTAATTCCTGAAGCACAGGTGTATGAGTCCAAATCACCTTTTTCTGCGATGATTTTTTCTGCCATCTGGTCGGCCCAGTGACAAAGCAATGGATCTTTTTTTTCGCTCATTTTTATATCCTTATAAAATAATTTACAGTTTTTTGATTACTACAGCGCCGTTGTGTCCGCCGAAGCCCAGTGAACAGGATGCCACTGCAGTAAGAGGAACAGAAATTCCCTTGTTTGGAGTATAGTCAAGATCACATCCACCTTCAACATCCGGATTATCCAGGTTTATTGTTGGAGGAATAAAATTATCTTCCAGTGCTTTAACACAGAAAAGTGCTTCAATTACACCGGCGGCACCAATCATATGACCAGTTTCACTTTTTGTTGATGAAATGTGAAGTTTTTTTGCATGTTCCCCGAATACCGATTTAAGCATTGTAGTTTCGCTGGAATCGTTTGCGTGAGTAGAAGTTCCGTGGGCATTGTAGTACTGGATTTCTTCAGGTTTGAGCCCTGCATCTTCCAAAGCGTCGGTAAGTGCCTTTGCAGCCCATTTTCCGTCTTCGCAAGGGGCTGTGATATGGTAAGCGTCACAGGTAGCGGCAGTTCCGGCAAGTTCAGCATAAATATGTGCACCACGGGCTTTTGCGTGTTCATATTCTTCAAGGAAAAGACAGGCAGAACCTTCTCCCATTACAAAGCCTGCACGGTCCCGGTCAAAAGGACGGCTGGCATGTTCAGGGTCATCATTGTAAGAAGCGCAAAGGGCCTGGAGAATTGAATAAGAACTGATGTTCAGTGGTGTAATGTTTGCATCGGTGCCAGAAGCAAGACAGATGTCCAGCTTTCCGCTTCTGATAAGATCGGCTGAAAGTCCAATTGCATCTGTACCAGAAGCACAGGCTGTGGAAAGAGTCCAGGCAGGCCCGTGAATCTGGTAGTAAATGGCAACATTGGCAGCAGATTCGTTTGAAATGAGCATTGGTGCAGTAAGAGGTGGAATGCGTGTTGGTCCGAATTTTGGATCGTACATTTTTGCAAAAGCTTCATCGGCAACGTGGTTTGTTCCGATTCCAACTCCTGTAACAATTCCACATTTGGTTTCAGTAAGAGTTTCCTGATTGTAGCCTGCATCTGTAACTGCTTCGATACATGAACCCATAAGGAATTTTGTCTGACGGGCCATTTTTCTTAAAAGCTTTTTGTCGATGCTGTATGCATCCAGATTGAAGTCTTTTACTTCACCTGCAATTTTTACAGGGTAGTTTTCGGCATCAAAAAGGGTGATTTTGGCAATACCGCTTTTTCCTTCCTTAACTGCGTTCCATGAGTCCTGTGCATTGTTTCCAACAGGAGTAACGGCTCCAAGCCCTGTAATTACAACTCTTCTGCGTTCCATATCTTTCCTGTGTAGGACTAGAAGTCCTGCTTAATGTTTTTATCATCCATTCCGTTGTCTTTTTCGCGGATTTCTACGCGGCGGATTTTTCCCGAAATGGTTTTTGGAAGTTCTTCAACGAATTCAATGATACGTGGACATTTATACAAAGCTGTTTCATGTTTTACGTAATCAAAAAGTTCTACTTCAAGTTCGTGGCTTGCTGTGTAACCCTGTGAAAGTACAACAGTTGCTTTTACAGCCTGTCCGCGTTTTTCATCTGGAACACCAGTTACAGCACATTCAAGAACTGCAGGGTGTTTCTGAAGAACTGATTCAACCTCAAAAGGACTGATTCGGTAACCTGAAGATTTGATGATATCGTCTTTGCGACCAACAAACCAAACGTATCCGTCTTCATCCATAGTAACGGTGTCACCAGTGTGGTAAACTCCGCCGTAGAATGCGTTGGCTGTAAGAGTCTGGTCTTTGTAGTAACCAATAAGAAGTCCGTGTGGATGACCGTTTTCTACGTGAATAACAAGTTCACCAACTTCACCGTAAGGAACTGGTTTTCCGTTGGCGTTTACAACTTCTACTTCATACTGTGGACTTGGTTTACCCATTGAACCCGGTTTAATTGGTGTGTCCATGAAGTTACCACAGATGATTGTTGATTCAGTCTGACCGTATCCTTCGTAAATCTTTTTACCAGTCTGTTCAATGAACTTGTCGTAAACTGCGCCGTTCAAAGCTTCACCGGCAGTACTAAAACGAACAACTGTTGAAAGGTCGTAACGTGTAAGATCCTGGCGGATAAGGTAACGGTAAACTGTTGGAGGAGCACAGAAAGTTGTAAGTCCGTACTGAGAAATGAGTTTAAGCATTTTGTCAGGGCGGAAAGAGTTCATATCATATACAAACTGAGCTGTACCACAAATCCACTGGCCGTAAAGTTTTCCCCATGTAGATTTTGCCCAACCAGTTTCAGCAATAGAAATGTGAAGTCCGTTATCAACAACACCGTGCCAGTATTTGGCTGTTACAATGTGTCCGATTGGATAAAGGAAGTTGTGAAGAACCATTTTTGGGAAACCAGATGTACCTGATGTAAAGTACATAAGCATTGGATCTTCATTGTGTGTAGCAAGTTCTCCAACTGGACGAGGGAATTCTGGAGCATAGTTTTCATATTCTTTGTGGAAGTTGATCCATCCTTCCCGGTCTTTTCCTACTGTCATAAGCATTTTTACAGAAGGTGATGTTGGAAGTGTTTTTTCGATTTCGGCCTGGAGTTCAGGAATGTCGGCTGTGATAATCATTTTGATTTCAGCAGCATTGTTTCGGTATTCAATGTCGTGAGACAAAAGCTGAGTTGTTGCAGGAACGGCAATTGCACCAATGCGGTGAAGTGCCATCATAATGATCCACCATTCGTAGCGGCGGCGGAGCATAAGCATTACAGCATCACCTTTTTTAATACCAAGTGTTGTAAAATAGTAAGCGGCACGTTTAGATTCACGGGAAATATCTTCGAATGTGAAGGTGATTTCTTCATTGTTGTCGTCAATCCAAACCATAGCCCGTTTGTTTGGTTCAGTAATAGTATATCTATCTACAATGTCATAAGCAAAGTTGAAGTTTTCAGGTGTTTTAAAGCGGCAGTTTGCCTTTAAGTCATTGTAATCTTTAAACTCTCTGTCATCAATCAGATATTCGTGATATAAAGCCATGATAACTCCTTAAAATGAATATATTCTATTATTATGACGTTTTTAGGGGTTTTTGTCAAAATAGCCCGGTTTTGTCCTTTCTTAAAATCTTCTAGTTTCCTTTGAAATAAATAACTGTAGGACTAGTGCTTCGGGCAGAGAACATGTTTCCGTCCAAAGTAGCGGATGTGGCATCTTCAAGGCGGATGTCACCATTTTCAAGTTTGTATAGGAAGTTTACTTCATTTGCCATGCCGTCAAACTTGAAGGTAAGAACACCGTCGTAATTTTCTTTCAGTTTTTTGCTGATAGAATATTTTACGCCTACAGTTCCGCCATTCTTACTTCCTGCATCAATAATTGAAGGAACAAGAAGCTTGAAGTTTGTCCAGCGGAAAGTGCCGTCTTCATTAAATGTAAGGGCACCGTAGTTGGATGACATGTATGAAGTACCATTTGCAGTAATCTTTTCGTATGCTTCCTGACGGCGGTCTTTTTCTGAGGTAATCAGTTCGTTGATGTTTACATCAAGGGTAACAAGATCAATATCCTGAGGTTTTCCGCTGTCGTCGGTGTATCGGGCTACAATAAAGCCCTGGCGTCGGTAGTAAATCTTGATTGGGATGTTTGTAAGTTCGTATTCGTAGTCATCGGCCTTAGAATAGCCTTCATAATCCCAGGATTCGTGGATTTTCTGCATGTTCAGGTGAACTTTCTTGTTTTCAAGGTCGAAAGAAAGATTGTAAGAAGCGTTCAACTGATTCAAATCAATGTTTCCGGCAGAAATAAGATTTTTGAATGTGTCTGGATACCAGGTTCTGGTCATAATGCTTTCGAAAAGTTCATCTTTTTCTTCTTCTACAACAACAGTAACTCCGCCAACAGGATTTCCTGATGCATCGGCTTCAAACTGTGCAAGATTGTAAGAGAAGCACCAGCCCTGAGTTCCGTCTTTTGTAAGAACTCGAAGCCAGTCACCTTCAAGTGCAGTCTGACCGGCCATAACAGCCTGACCAGTTCCCTTGTAAAGAATTTTTACTGTTTCTCCTTTTCGAAGACGGTAAACCTGTTTTGAAGTATTTACTGTCTGTGCCCGGATAGGAAGTCCGTCAATTTTTGCCGATGCATACTGTCGTGCATAAGCCTGGTATTTTTCATTTTCTTTCTGAGCCTGTTTAAGTTTTACAGGTTCTGTCATTTTCCACAGAGGAACTTCAAATTTTTCTGCATCATTGAAGCCTGCTACATAAACGTGAGAAATGTTTGATTTAATATAAACCGGAACCAGTTCACCGTCGCAAAGATTCTGTTCAGGAAGATTCCAGAGAAGGGTGCTGTAACCCATAATTTCAGAGCAAGAAGTAAAAAGAAGTGTGACTGCTGCAAGAGCGGCCCCAAGAATATGTTTTTTCATATCTATATTATAGTGGTTTAATAGTAGATTTTCTAGACATTGGAACAATACATCTTTTGAATGATTTCTGGTATAATTACCTTATGGAAAGATGCTACAAATGTTTTAAACCACAAAAGGATTGCCTTTGCAAGTTTACCCATGAATTTGATCCGGGAATCAAGTTTCTTTTTTTGATGCACCCTAAAGAAAGCAAAAGAAACCGCACCGGAACCGGACATCTGGCTCACATTTCATTAAAAGATTCTGAAATTATTGTTGGACTTGACTTTACCCAGAATGAGCATCTTTCATCACTTTTAAAAGACCCTAAATATTTTCCCCTGCTTTTGTATCCTGGGGAAACAGCCTGGACAAGTAAAACAGAAGGTTTTGCTCAGTCTGTAAACGGACGAATCCCCCTAGTGCTGGTGCTTGATGCCACCTGGTTCTGTGCAAAAAAAATGATTGAACACAATATGTGGCTTCTTGATCTGCCTCGCTTGAGTTTTCACGGAAACTACACATCAATCTTTACATTTAAACACGAGCCTCGGCCGGAATATATTTCCACCATTGAAAGCTGTTATTATCTTATAAAAGAACTTCAGGAAATCAACCTGGCAAAAAACTGCGATCCTGAATGTCTCATGGACGTTTTTAAGCAGATGATTACACTTCAGCTGACTGCCGAAAACGAAAGGATTATGGGCATCAGACCAAACAGTCACGCTTATGATGTTCACTATAATAAAATCCGTGAAGTTCCAAAATTTGAATAAAATTGATTAAAGGGTAAATTTGTAGAACAGGTTGAAAAAGAAAATGCTGGAGCCTGTTCCGCCAAGACATTTGTGATTTATATTTTGGGGATTTACTTTTTTTGTATTCGGATTGAAGCCGTCGTAGGTGTTGCCTTTTGTTACCGGAATGTATTCCCAGGAAAAATCAAAGCCAAGGGAATGGTTTTTGTTGAATGAGAAGGCGGCCTGGAAGTCTGTTTCCATGGCACCCGATCCTTTTATATAGTCAAAAAATCGACCATCCATCCCACCTGCAAGGTTTGTCCAGTGAGTGTCATATGCATTTACCGAAAAGGATGGAGACCAGAAGAAGGCAGTTTTCAGGTAAAGATGTGGAATGATTTTTGTATCTGCGTCAAAGCCTACATAAAAGTAAGTTTTGTACTGTTCATAGGAAATGACTTTCCCAAAATCAGAAAAATCCTTGGGTTTGTATTTCCCGCTTCCTATGTCAAAATAAGGTCCATATTCATAAACATTTCCTGATGAAACTCCGGTAGGAGTGATGGTATAACCGTCCATGCCACCACCGTTCATTCCGTCAAATTTAATGTGTTCGGTTTTTCCCATGATTAAAAAGCGCAGGTTAGTTTTGGGCACAAAAGGAAGGTTTAATCCAAGCTTTCCCGAAAATGAATAGTAATCTTTCAGGTTGTTTTCGTGATCAGAATAGTTTGTAAGGGCTGTCTGGGAAGTGCCCGAATTAACAAGTGCAGGCTTTGATTTTTCGAAATCAATGTTCTGCCAGTCCCGGTCAACCATGAGGCCGGTTTTTCCCTGGAAGGCTGTGCGCATGTTTCCACCAAAGTAGATCCACTTTAGGGCAGTGGCATCAAGATCGGCTCCAATGATTACGGCAGGTTTTATATCCCAGTCAAGTTCACTCAGTTTGTCCTGTGAAGCCTTTGAAAATTTTGAAAAGACATACTCATTAATCTGTCCATACATAACCCCGGCTTTAGGTGTAAGGGAGAAAGTAAAATTATCCCAGGCAGAAAGAGCAGAGAAAGAAAATAATAAGGCTGCAAGAATAAGAAACTTTTTCATTGTTAATAATAATATCGGCAGATTTTTATCGGAGCCTTATGCGGACAGACATGATTCTGCGGTTTTTTATTTCTTCCATTATAAAGAGTGTTTTTCCGTGAATCATAATGTCCCCGGTTTTTGGCAGTGTTCCGTAGGTTTCCAGAATCCAGCCGCCGAAGGTGTTGTAGAATTCCGATTCCAGATTAAAATTCAGAAGGTTGTTTACATCTTCAATTTTCATGTCACCAGGAAGAATAAGTTCCTTTGTTGAAATCACTTTGATCCGTTCTTCAGGGGGAATGTCTTTTGAACTTTCATCACTCATGCGGCCAAAAATTACCCGCATTACATCTTTCATGGTAACTACTCCGCTTGTACCGCCCTGTTCATCAAGAACAACTGCAAAGTCGGATTTTGTGTTGCGGAAGGTTTCCAGAAGTTCAAAAACAGAAAGTGTTCCCGGAATAAATCGGGCAGGTTCCATAAGGCGGCGGGCAAATCCAGCGTCTTCAGTGAAATCAGTTTTTCCGGAATTGCTGCCTTGCTTTTCGGCAAAAATCACTTTCTTATATCCAAGAATTCCCGTTACATTTTCGCCTTCGTCTTCCGTAACTACCAGAGTGGAGTAGCCGGTCTTAAGAAACATTTCAATTACTTCATCTTCCGAGGCACTTTCTTTTACCATGGCCAGGAACGAACGGTGTTTCATAATGTCCTTGGCCTTCAAATCTGAAAACTGGAAGATTTTATTCAGCATCTTGCTTTCTGATTTTTCAAGAGTTCCTTCACTTTCACCAACGTCAATCAAAGTCTGGATCTCTTCTTCTGTAACCTGAGCACCGTCATTTTTGCTAAGAAGTTCCACGATTTTTACAACGCCGTGGGAAAGTCCTGTAAAGACAAACACCACAGGGAAAAGTGCTTTCTGCAGGAAGGCCAGAATCGGGGCCCTTTTAGCGGCAACTTTTTCGGGATTAAGGCCGGCCAGGGTTTTTGGAATAATCTGTCCGAAAGTGGTGATAAAATAGGCAATGCAGAGAGTGGCAATTCCAAGGCTAACGGTAGAAAGCTGGTTTTGAGTTCCAATAATAACCCCAAGGAGAACTGTGCCCAGGGATGATGCCAGGGAGTTCAAAAAGTTTGTGCCAATTAAAACTGTAGTAAGGAGCGTGTCCATTTCCTTTTTCAGGCGGGCCACTGTCCTTGCATTCTTCTGCTTTTCTTCCAGCATACGCCGGATTTTAAGTCGGTTCAAAGAAAGGAAGGCGGTTTCCGAGGATGTAAAAAAAGCTACGCAAAAAATGAGGATTGCAAGAACAATGACGATGAGAGGGATTTTTACGAAATTCATTCTGATCCCTCCTGAATAACTTGAAGTCGTTCTATGCGGTGAGCCTGAATCTTTTTGACGATAAAACTGAAGCCGGAAAACTCAATTACGTCGCCGCTTACAGGCATTCTGTTCAATTTTTCGGTAACCCATCCACCAATGGTTTCGTTTATTTCGGAGTTCAGTTCAATATGGAGGCTGTCTTTTAAGTCTCGAAGAAGAACCGAACCGTTGATTTCAAAGCTGGTTTTATCTTCAATTTCGTCGTAATCAAAAACCTTTCCCCGGAGAGTAGATCCTGACCTTGTGCCAAAAATTTCACGGACAATGTCCCGGGTGGTAATAAGACCGTCGGTGCCGGAATATTCATCAACAACGATGGCAAGAGACTGCCGGCTTTCGGAAAGATCCTGCTGAACATGGGAGATGTTTTTTGTACCCAGGATAAAAAGGGGCTTTCTCATAATATTACAGATGTTGAAGGATTCACGGTGATTTTTGCAGGCCAGAAGGTCTTTAAGATAAACAACACCTACAATATCGTCCATGGATTCCTTGAAAACCGGGAAGCGGGTAAATCCTGTGCGCTGACAAAGTTCTACAATATCGTCGTAGGTGGCTTTGTAAGAAACGGCTCGGATTTTCGTGCGGGGAACCATAACGTCCTGGGCTTCAAGGTCGGTAAATTTGAAGACGCGGGTCATCATGTCATTTTCGCTTTCTTCAAGAATTCCCGCCTCTTCACCAATATCAAAAAAAGTTTTGATATCTTCTTCCGTGTACGACTGCTTTTTCTTTGCGGTAGAAATGCCGAAAAGTTTCAGAATGGCCCGGGCAATGGTTGTAACGATGAAAACCACAGGCTTCATAATCCATACAATCAGCTGAACAAATGGCGACAGAAAAAAGGCAATTTTGTCGGGACAGCGGGTGGAAATGGTTTTAGGTGTAATTTCCCCGAAGATAAGCAGAAGGATTGTGGCTATAACGGTGGCAATTCCAACTCCTTTTTCGCCGAAAGCTTCCAGAGCAATGGCTGCAAGAATGGAAGAAAGGAAGATATTTACCAGATCGTTGGAAACCAGCAATGTGTTGATGAGCTTTTCTTTGTGTTCAAGAAGTTTTCCTACCTGAAGAGCTTTTTTGTTTTTTTTGTCTTTCAGGATTTTCAGACGGAGCTTGTTCAATCCCAGAAAAGAACTTTCCGAGATTGAAAAAATGCAGGAGAGAACAATCAGAATGACGAGAAGAACTATCCTGCCGGCCATTATTCCTGTATATAATCCTGTGAGTCGCTGGAAAGAATCCTTAAATAATCTACAACGTACTGAAGTTGAGGAACAACTTCACCTTCCGGATTTGCAAGAATAGCGGCTTCAAAATAATTTGCAATGGTTTCGTAATCGCCCATTTCGTTCTGCAGAAGGAAAGCACCTGCCTGGTAAAGAACTTCCTGTTTTTCAGGACCTTTTAGTTTTCCGCTTTTTGCCGCTGCTTCAAGACTGGCTACTGCAGTGGCAATATCGTTGATCTGGGCAAATTTAACGGCATCAAGAATGGCGTATTTTACGTAAAACTTGCTTACATAACCGCTTTCATCTTTTTTATCAAGATTACAGCCTTCGTAAAACAGGGGAACGTAGGTGTAGATATATTCCGGGGAAATGTTTTCATAGAACCAGTTGATGGCTTCCATTTTGTTTGAAACAGTTCCGGTTTTTGTTGCTGCAAGATGGCTGTGAATATTCTGGGCTTTTTCCTTTACAGCATCCAGTTTTGTTTTAAGGTCGATGGCGGTACTTGTGTCGCCGGAGTAGTTCAGGTCTGCAATATAATAGCCTTCACTGGTAAGAAGATAAGCTGCCGGAATGTAGGCTGTGGAAAGACATGTTGCCATTACAGAATTTGAAAAAAGTGCTTCAGAGTAGCGCTGTGAAATTTTTTCTGATTCAGCGTTCAGGGTTTTTTCTGCAAAGCTTTCGCCAAAATCAATGTGGGCAATAGTGTAGTTTTTTGAAAAATCATCTTTGAATAAATCTGAGGCAAAAATAGCCTGAGTAAAGGCATCGCAGGTTTCGCTTGGACACTGGGTTATAAAAAGAAGAATGTCTTTCTTTGATTTTGAAGCTGAGTTTACGGCTTCTTCAATTGACTCGAAACATCCGTGTTCGTCTAAAAGAGTGTTTTTTCCACAGGAAACCAGAAAAAGTGATGCAAAAAGAGCTGTAATCAGTAAAAGTGTTTTTTTCATAAAAAAATGGGGCTGTCCGAAAAGTGTGGTGGTTTCGACAGGCTCAACCACCAGGTTTGCTTGTTAACCACCGTTTTGCTTTTTGAACAGTCCCTTATCCTTGTATTAATTATTTGAAGTATCTTACACCGGCGGCAAATACGTTCTGTGTGCTGTTGTCGCTTTCGTTTG
>JAKSTP010000032.1 GCA_024402505.1 Treponema sp. | reverse complement strand
TATCATCAAGAAGTGAGTAAAAATCAAGGCCAGTTCGACGTTCAACTTCATCTACGGAAACAGCGTAGTCCCAGAATGTGTCCTTACATTTTTTATTTGGAATGATAAATCCTATGGCAATCAATGAATCTTCGGTTGGAGAAAGAAGTACCTTGTAATAGTATTCAGGAATGGAAACCTGATTCTCTCCAATGCTTTCGTATTCTTCTGCAGGCTTTTCAAGAACAGGGCCTGTAACAACGTAGACTTTACCGAATCTTTCTGCCCAAGTGCGGACCTGACCTTCCAGATACTGCCATATTTCACGGTTTAATCCTGGGGCCTGAGGGCTCATGTTGCTCAGATAAAATGATTCGCTCATAGCTTCTTCAGAAAAGGCAAAATCAGCGGCAGGCGCAAGATGGCCTCTGTCGTAACCACTTTTTTTGTAGTCAGCAAGACTGGCAGACCCCGTGGTGATCTCAGGATCTGGTCGAAAGTCATTTCCACGGGAAGCATTTTTTACAAGTTCATCTTTTTCTAAACAGTAAGCGGCCCATTCTGCCTGTTCGTAACTTTCTCTGTAACATACAACATAGTTCTGGAATCGTCGGATCTGGTGATCATGGGCAGTTCCTGTTTTTGAGGCGGCACATACAGGAAGTTCAAGATTATCTGGAATGTCAATTTTTCCTGAAACTTCGGCAGGTTTTTCAGGAGAAACCGTAGTGTTTTCCGGCACTTTAGTTTCAGGAAGAATATCGTCCATTACGTCCAGAGCAAAATCCTGAATCTGTGTTTTTACTTCATGGACTGTGTCTGTAGCCTGATTATGTATGTCGGTTTTTATGGAGCAGTAGTCTATTGCAAAAACGAGAGCTACAAGAATCAAAACTGCTAAAATAAGCTTAAAAAAGAAAGCGGGACTTCGATTTTTGCCACGGCGTGCAGACCCTTTTTTCATATTATATCTCCTTTTTTTATGTGGAAATTTGCATTATAATAGTTAATTATATTTACGATTTTTGGAGTTATCAAGTGAGTAAGATTATTGATTTATGGAACAAACCAAGTCTTGTTGTGAAGATTTTAGTTGGTCTTGTGATTGGTTGTCTGGCAGGTGTTTTCTTCCCGCAGGCCGTATTTCTTACTTCTTTGGGAACCCTTTTTGTAGGAGCACTTAAATCTGTAGCACCAATCCTTGTTTTCTTCCTTGTAATGTCGTCTCTGGCAAATGCAACTTTTACAGACAAGAAAAAGTTTGGAACTGTAATCTTCCTTTATCTTTTTACAACTCTTTTGGCTGCCATCTGTGCTGTATTTGCCGCAAAAATATTTCCTGTGAAAATTGTTCTTGTTGAAAGTACAGAGTCTATTTCTGCTCCAAGCGGGATTGGTGAAGTTCTTAAAAATCTTCTGGTAAACATTGTTTCAAATCCTGTAGCTGCTCTTGCCAACGGAAATTATCTTGCAATCCTTTTCTGGTCAATTTGTCTTGGACTTGGGCTTAAATCAATTGATTCTGAGCATGGTAAGTCAATGATGAAAAGTATCAGTGAAGCAATCACCAAAATTGTAAGGGGAATCATTTCACTGGCACCTTTTGGAATTATGGGGATTGTATTTGAAACTGTAAGCACAAATGGTCTTTCAATTTTTACAAGTTATGGAAAACTTATAATTCTTCTTGTAGGAACTATGCTTTTCAACGCACTTATTGTAAATCCTATTGTTGTTGGAATTGCTCTGAAACACAATCCTTACAAACTGGTTTTCAAATGTCTTAAGGAAAGTGGACTTACAGCCTTCTTTACCCGAAGTTCAGCTGCAAACATTCCGGTAAATATGGATCTTTGTGAACGTTTAGGTTTGAATAAGGAACTTTATTCTGTTTCACTGCCTTTAGGTGCAACAATCAATATGGATGGCGCCGCATCTGTTATTACAATTATGTCACTTACAGCAGCAACCACATTGGGTATTCACGTTGATATTCCTACCGCCATTCTTCTGAGCCTTATTTCAACTCTTGGTGCCTGTGGTGCATCTGGTGTAGCCGGCGGATCACTTCTTCTTATTCCTATGGCCTGTTCGCTTTTAGGTATTCCAAATGATGTGGCCATGCAGGTAGTATCTGTAGGATTTATTATTGGAGTGATTCAGGATTCTGTTGAAACCGCTTTGAACTCTTCAGGTGATGTAATCTTTGCAGCTACAGCTGAGTTCATTGAATGGAAAAAAGAAGGAAAAGAGCTTCCAATCTAATGAAATGTGCTATTGTTTGCGGCGGTGTTAAAAGTGTAATGCCGCCTTCAGATTCATCCAGTTTTTTGATAGCCTGCGACAGAGGGTATGACTACTGTATAGAAGATGGTCTTGTTCCAGATCTTGTTGTAGGTGATTTTGATTCTTCTTCTAAAGAAATCCCTTTGGAAAATGCAGTTGTCCTTCCTCACGAAAAAGATGATACTGATTCACTTTATGCAGTCCGTCTAGCCATAGAAAAGGGTGCTACTCAGATTGAACTTTACTGTGCTATGGGTGGACGCCCAGATCATCATTTTGCCAATATCCAGGTGCTTGCTTTCTGTCTTGAAAAAAAAGTGGACTGCAGAATCATTTCTGCTGATTCAATGCTATTTTTGTGCGACAAATCCTGTATGGTAAAAAAAGAAAGCTACACCTATCTGTCTGTTTTTTCATGGACAGAAAAGTGTAGCGGTGTTTCCATTAAAGGAGCGAAGTACAGTCTTGAAGATGCAGAACTAAGTCAGGCTTTTCCAATTGGAATCAGCAATGAGTGGCAGGATAACCAGATTTCCCTGAGTGTAAAAAAAGGGATTCTTCTGGTTATGTGCGTCATGGGCGACAGCCTTACTTAGTCTTTTTCTTCGTAACACTCTTGGCCTTAGCTTTTGCTTTAGACTTTGAGGCAGTTTTTCCTTTAGAAACGGTCTTTTTCTTAGAAACTGCTTTTTCCTTTGGTGCAAAAGGGCGTGCAAATTCGGCACATTTATATCCGGCCTTTTCTTTTGCGGTACAAAGCTTCTTGTAGAGTGAAAGAACGTTAGTTTCCTGTTTTTCTTTTTCAAGAAGAATTACTGCAAAGTAAAGTGCCAGGTTTTCATCAAGTTTTTCTTTATTGAACCAGAAAATGTGATCAAATTCATTGGCTCCGCTTAATTCCCAAGACTGTTTTCCTGATGTAAGCAGAGTTACAATCTTGTAAGCTGTGGTTTTTACATCTTTTTCGGTGAATTTAAGATTTCCGGCATTTTCACAGAAAAGGAAAACCTTTTTAAGAGTCTGACGTACATCTTTCTTTGACAGAGATTCAATGCGGAAGAACTCGCTGAACTTTCGTTCAAGACCCCATTTTTCTGAAAGGCCGTTTCGTAAATATGGAGCAACAAGAGTCTGGCAAAGAAGTGCTTCTGAAAGGGCGGTCATGCTGTTTTTGGAAAGCACAATGAAATCTTTTGCAGTTTTTGCCTTGAGAAGTGCCTTCTGAAGATCTTCTGGTTTCTTTCCGGCTTCAAGAATCAACTGGATTGTTTTCTTAGCTTTTGTTTCAAAGGCTTTTTCCAGTTTTGCAGGTTCAGTTTCTTTTTTGAAGGCGGCGAAGGAATTGGCAGTTCTATAAAAACTGATGGCAGTGTTCTTGGAAGATTCAAAAAGGGCCTTGAAATCTTTTGCAGGAACCTTGGTTTTTACTTTTCCTGAAACTGGTTTCTTGCCTTTAGAAAGAGATTCTACGGTTTCAAGTTTTGAAAGTCCCGAAAGTTCCATCATTTTTGGAAGAGTGGTTTCTGCAAAGGCAAAAAGGGATTTGTAAAGATCGGCATAAACCATTTCCTGATAAGCTACTTCAAGATTTTCGCAGCCACGGCCGTTGAGCATTTCACACAAAGTTCTGTAGCGGCCGTCAGGAAGATCTGTAATCTGCTGAACATCCATGAGAACCTGGGATTCAAATCCATTAAGGCTTACATAAAGGCCTTTTTCGCAGATTTCACGGCTTTTTCGGATAAACCAGAGTCCGCTTTTGTGTTCACGGAAAATACAGAATTTGTCCTCTTCGGCAGTAAGTCCAAGACCTTCTGAAATAGATCTTGTTATCTGAACAATTTCATCACCATTGCCGGTTTTTACTGCGTATGGAACAGACTGTTTAATCCATCCCTGAGCACGTTCGTATTTATTGTTATAGAAGACAACTGCCTTTTCATTTCCGTCGGAGTTTGAGTAGGCATAAACGTTTTCATTTGCAGTGCCGTTTTCCCAAAGGTCGTAGAAAAGGAAGTTTTCAACGTTGGCAAAAATATGGCGTTTGTGCATGAGAGGGAAAATGTCATGCCAGTGGCGGTCAACAAGGTAATTATCTGGAGTTTCATTTTTATAAGCCTTGGTGTACTCCATGCCGTATTTTTCTTCAAAGCCTTCAATCTGACCGTGGCCGAACATTGGAAGACCTGGCATTGTGATCATAAGGGTACATACACCAAAGTATTTGTCGCCTTTTCCAAATTGGGCAACGGCAGTTTCTTCGTCCGGATTGTTCATAAAGTTTACAAAACGTTTAAGAACTTGTGGATCAAAGAGAATTGTATTTTTAACAGTATCGCGGTATTTCTGGTTTTCTTCCTTTTTGAGCATGTTCATGAAAGCAGAGTTGTAAACACGGTGCATTCCAAGGGTTCGAACAAAGTATCCTTCCATCATCCAGAAGGCTTCTGCCAGAAGAAGGGTGTCTGGAACTTCGGTGGCTACACGGTCAACAACTTCACGCCAGAATTCGTTTGGAATGGCATCGTTGAACTGTTCGGTAGAAAGACCTGTTTCACTTCGGGTAGCAATATCTCCTCCGTGACCAGGCTCCGGATACCAGAGGCGGCGGATTGATTTTTTAGCAAGAACCATGGCAGCGTCAAAGCGGATAATTGGGAAGTTTCTTGCAACGTGAAGAATTTCCTGGATAACAGCTTCCCGGGCTTCAGGGTTCAAAAAGTCAATCTGGGCAGTGTCATTCCATGGAAGACCGGTTCCGTCATTTCCATGGTAGATGTATCTTGTGTCACCTGTCTGATTATCAACCCGTTTGAATACAACGGCGCAGTCATTTTTTGAGTAATAATGGTCTTCAAGGTAAATGGAAGTGCGTCCGTCGTGAGAAAGGTTTTCACCTGTGAAAGTGTACTGTGGGAAAGGATTGTCCCGGCGCTGAATAAAGCGGTCAGGATGATTCATAACCCAGTCACCATCCATACCAGTGTGGTTTGGAACCATGTCGGATGCAAGGCGGATTCCTCGCTGCCATAGTCTTGTACGGAGATTTCCAAGGGCATCCCATCCACCAATATTGGAAGCAATGTTGTAGTCGAAAAGTGAATAGGCACTGGCAGCTGCTTCAGGGTTTCCGCAGATCTGTTTTACTCTTTTTGAAGCAGATGAGCGTTCCCAAAGTCCAATAAGCCAAAGGCCTGTAAAACCTTCGTCCCGAAGAGCATCAAGCTCTGCGTCTGGAATCTGATCAAGACGGGTAATAGGGTAGCCGTATTTTTTTGTAAGCTGGTCAAGCCATACAAGAACGGTTTTTGCCATAAGTACAACCTTTGGCATCCAGTCTTTATCGGGACTGAAACGTTCGTATTCGTTCATAAGGTTTTCGTAAGAGTATGGTGCCATATCAGGGCCGTCCCATGCCCCTCCGCCACCTAAAGGCTGCCACATGGCTTTTTCTTCTTCGGTGATTGTGTCCATGCCCGCAAGAAGTCGTTTGATCCACTGGCCGATCATTGTGGCCCAGTGTTTTTCAATATATTCAAGCTGGCCTTTAAGACTGTTTGGACTGAAAAGCACCGGTTCTTTAAGGAAGTTTATAAGATCATGATCGAAAGGTCCGAAATGTGGAAGGGTTGCAGCATGTGCCTTAATAATCTTCCAGGCCTTTTTATAGTTCTTGTTTTTGGCAAGAGATTTATCGCTGAAAAGGATTTCGAAAGGCTTGAAGGCAGGGTTTTCATTGGCAAGACAAAGAAGAATCATTTCTTCAAGAGTCTGTTCCCGGTTTGTGCGAAGATCTCCTGTTCCTGCATCAAGACAGGTTTCATTGAGATATTCTTCTGCACTCATGGCGCCCTGGAAAACTGCTGTAGGCGGAAATTCATCCATGAAATCAAGAAGAAGGCGGTCAGTTTCAGCTTCACCAATTTCTTTTACAATGAGTGACAGGAATTCCTTGAAGGTGTCTGCATGTTTATCCCGGCGGTACTGCATACATGCGTAATGGAAGATTTCATCAAGAAGTCCCATTGCGTTCAGCTGACCGGCGGAAAGCTTTTTATTGTCTTCACCAGTTTTATCAAAAAGTGCATTTAATTTTACTGCGAAGTTTCGCACATTTTTCATGTTTGCAAAGATTACATTGCCGGTTGATGAAAAAAGTGTGCCGTCAAAATCGCACTGAAGCCGCACATTTTTGGAAATATGAAATTCGTTTACAGATACCATATAATCACCCTTAATTTACTATTATAACATAAATAAGGGGGATTTTGTGGGATAATTTGCCGATTTCTTTGAACATATTTTAAGCAGAGTAAGGGTGTTTTACAGGAGTTGGAACCTGCTCATCGGCATTTGGAACGGAAAGACGGTCACCCAGAACGATGCACAACGGACCTGCAAGAATCAGTGTAAGGATGGCTACAACAATGGCTGTACCGGCATCTTTTTCAAGGAAACCTGCCAGAAGACCACAAACAGTAGGAATCAGAATGCATACTTTAACAGTGATTGATTTGTCAAAGACTTTCTTCCATGATTTAATGCACTTTGAAATGTGTTTTGCAATGTTTTTGATCATAATGTAACCTCGTTTCTTAGTTTATGATCAAAGTATACAAGGCCAGTGTCTCAAACAATGATACAGTGAAAATATTTTTTTCTTTTTTTAAACTTTTTTTCGGTAAAGTGTAGAAGGATGGCCGCCAGTTTCATAGTTGATGGTTTCTTCAAGGATTTTTTCTTTTACAAGATAGTTCATGTAGCGGCGGATGGTAACAATGGAAATGCCTATCTTTTCGGAAACCATGTCTACGGACTGCCAGAAGGAAGTTGTTTCAAAGTATTCAAGAATAATATCCAGAGTTTTTTTCTGAATACCTTTAGGCAGTTCTTCAAATTTTGCCGGAGCAGGATTTGTAATGAGGCTGTCGATAATTGACTGGTTGATGGTAGTGTTCTTGTTTATAAGATTGTAACGGGAGATGAATTTTTCAAGGGAAATCTGAAGCCGCTCCAAAGTGAAAGGCTTTACAAGATAATCCAGAACTCCAAGGTGCATGGTTTGATCTAGAGTGGCCGTGTCGTTTGCTGCGGTTACCATAATCACTTCGGAAGGTATTTTTTTATTTCTGATGTTTTTAAGGGTTTCTATTCCGTCCATTACAGGCATGAAAACGTCCAGAACAATAAGATCAACCTGGTTTTCTTCAAGAAACTTAAGTGCTTCTTCTCCGTTACGTGCCTGACCTTTTACACTGAAGAGACTGTTCTTTTCAACATAGTGCCGGTTTATGTCGGCAACCATAGGATCATCATCAACTATCAGAACTTTGAACGACATTTATTTTCCTTTTTTATCTTTTTAATTTTACTGTAAAGCAGGCACCTTTACCAACCTGCGACTCTACAAAAATTTCACCACCCATGGATTTAATAAGCTGGCTGGTATGATAAAGTCCCACACCCCGACCTTCTCCTTTAGTAGAAAAACCGTTGTCAAAAATCTTGGTTTTGAAACCTTCTGCAATTCCGCATCCTGTGTCCTGAACTGTAATCAAAAGTTCTCCAGGTTTTGTAAAAACTCCAACAGAAAGCAGCTTGTTTTCATTGGAACTGTTATTCATGGAATCCAGGGCATTGTCGATGAGATTTCCTGTAATTGTGACCAGCGCTTCTGATGGAATATTTATGTCCTCTTCGCTGTAACGGGAGTTTTCCCGAAAATCAAATTTAACATTACATTCGCTGGCCCGGGCTATTTTTCCAATAAGAAGGGCTGCCAGTGAAGAGTTTTGAATATTGTGCATGACATAGGAAACTGTTTCCCTCTGGATGATTGAAATGTTCTGGATGTAGTTTTGGGCCTTTTCGTATTGGCCAATCTGGATTAATCCAAGAATGACGTGAAGCTTGTTGGTAAAATCGTGATTGTTAGCACGCATGGAATCAACAAGAAACCTGGTACCTTCGAAGTCCTCTGTAAAACTAAGAAACTCTTTCTTAATCTTTTTGGAAATTGTTGTACAGATGGCAAGTTCAATGAGAATGGCGGCAAGTGTTACTACCACAAAAAGCAGGACCGTATGTTTGGTAACATTCCTTATGGAGGTTTTAAGGGCAATGGTCATGATAAACCCTTGGTAGTTCTCGTCTTCGTCGTAAATGGCAGAATAGGTGCGGCGCTGGGGACCTGAAGGACCGTTGGAATCTTCAATGTAGTAGCTTGCAGGAAGACTGGAAAAATCCGGGTGAGTTCCATCATATTGAGTATTAATAAGATTGTGGTTCGTATGGTAAATGCGCTTATTGTTTTTGTCTACGATGGAAAAAATATCTACATTGGAAATTGATGAAGCCGTGTTATCCATATAAACGCAGAGTTCTTTCTGGGACATCTTTCTTGTAAAACTGTAAAGCCTTGTAATCAGTTCCGAGGTGTTCTGGAGAGTCTGGTTAAAGGCATTATTGATGGACTTTAAGTTGATGATAAGTCCGCCTGAACTTAAAAAAATGGTGATGGAAATGATTAGGGCAACCTGAGTTCGGGTGATTTCTTTCCGCAGATGATTTAGATTTCCTTTGTTGGCACTCATGTTTCTACTATATCATTTAACACATCTTTTTGCCGGCTTTTGAAAGTAAAAAAAGTGGAAGATTAAAAAAACATTTTTTTATCTTTCAAAAAATTGTTTATTTTTCCACCTTCGTTATTATGTGAACTGTCAGATGCGGAAAGCACAGACAGAGAAAAGTAATAAAAATAACGAGGTTGTAAAATGAATTTAGCACATCTTTTTGAAGCAGGCATGCTGGTATGTTTTGGTTTTTCCTGGCCAATCAATGTTGTAAAAGCTTATAAAGCAGGAACCGCAAAAAGCACAAGTCTTGCATTCATCTTTTTGATTATTACAGGTTATGTTCTTGGAATTGGGGCAAAAGTAATCAATCACCAGTTCAACTATGTTCTTGCAGTTTACATTCTTAATCTTGTTATAGTATTTTCAAATGTTCTGGTTTACTTCAGAAACCGGGCCCTGGATAAAGCAAGAGAAAATGAATCAAGCGGAGTAAAACAGGGCAACAAAACAAAAGTTGTTTATGCTCACGAAGAACAGATTGTACTTGGCGGCATGAAAGAAACTGTATCTAAAAAATACAATATTGCACTTCTTGGAGGAACTTACGCTAAAGATATTCCTGCTAAAAAACTTGCAGAAGAATTCAACTTTGATTTTGATCTTCTGAACAAAAGTTCCTTTGCGCTTTCACTTAGAAACTCAAAAGAATACTATGAAAAATATGTAGCCGCTTTGAACTCAGACGGAATTATCCTTCAGCTGGGGAAAGAAGACCGGGATCTTTTCAAAAAGAGTCCATCGCAGTTTGATACAATGTACCTGGATCTTATTGGTGCCATTAAAGCTCACAACAAAGACTGCCGCCTTGCCCTGGTTTCATTGAACAACGGAACAAAAGACAGCGCAATCAGTGATATGAATAATCACATCAAGGCAATTGCACAGTCTGAACAGGCAGTATTTGTAAATCTTGAAAACGCAATGCTCTGGAATCCAAAAGCAGTACAGTCTTCACTGGACTTTGCTTATGGAATGGGCCTTAATGTAAAGAAACCAATCTACGATGTTGCAGAAATCCTTTACAGTTACGCAGCTCATAATCTTTCAGAAGATGAACTTGTTACAAATGTAGCCGTATAACCGAATAACCGGTTTTCGAAATCAAACTCCCTGCCTTAAATAAAAGATGTTTTTAGTCTTGAAAAAAAAGATTGAAACATCATAATTAGAGGCAAGGAGTTTTTTTTATGGCAAAAAACAGTATTTGGAAAAGTGCAGTTCTGGCAGCTCTTCTTGTTTTTATGGCAGCTGCTTGTAAATCTTCAAAAAATGAACAGGTCACCGCGAATAATAAATTTGCTGGCATGACCGTTGCCCAGATTGTAGAAAGCCTTTCCCTTGAACAGAAAGTTTCCCAGATGCTTCAGCCTGCCGTTTACAATATTTCGGAAAGTGACATGAAAAAGAACTGTTATGGAAGCGTTCTTTCTCATGTTGGATCTCCTGAAGCAAAAGAATGGAGACAGATTGTAGACGGTCTTCAAAAAGCATCAGTTGAGTCAGATGCACAAATTCCTTTCATTTTTGGCCAGGACGATGTTCACGGTGTTAATTTCTGTTTGAATGCCGTTTATTTCCCCCACAATATTGGGCTTGGGGCAGGAAACAATCCTGATCTTATGTATAAAATTGGACTGGCCACCGCTGATGAAGCAAAAATCTGCCACATGTTATGGAATTTTGCCCCATGTGTAGCTCAGTCTGAGGATCCAAGATGGGGCCGCACTTATGAAAGCTATGGTTCAAATCTTGAAATCATTACAAATCTTTCTACCGCATATACAAAGGGGCTTGTGGATGGTGGCGTAATTGCCTGTCCAAAACATTTTTTAGGTGACGGCAATGTTGAATACGGAACAGGGGATTGCAAATTTGATTACAAGATCCTTGATCGCGGGAACAGCGTAATGAGCGATGATGAGATTGAAGATCTTCTGAAAGTTTATGAGGCAAATATTGAAGCCGGTGCCCTTACAATTATGACTTCCTTCAGTTCAATGAACGGAGTGAAGATGCATGAAAATAAAAAGTATATTGATTATCTTAAGAAGGACCTTGGTTTTAAAGGCTTTATTATTTCCGATTGGAATGGAATTCAGTTGAATAAAGAAGAAACTTACCGCCAGCAAATTATTGCTTCCATAAATGCTGGTGTTGATATGATGATGGAAGTGGATCGTTTTGAAGAAGCCATGGAAATTGTTGTAAATGCGGTAAAGGCCGGAGATATTTCCACGGAAAGAATTGACGACGCTGTTTCAAGAATCCTTTACGTAAAAAAAGAGGCCGGTATTTTTGATGATCCTCTTTTTCAGAATCTCAAAACTGTTCAGTCAGAACCGGGCTCTGAAGAATACAGAAAAATTGCTTTACAGGCTGTGGAAGAAAGTCTTGTCCTGCTTAAAAATGAAAACAACGTTCTTCCTCTTAAAAAAGGAACTAAGGTTTTTGTTACGGGGCCTGCCGCCAGCAATTCTTCTGCCCAGTGCGGAGGATGGACAATTGACTGGAATGAATCTTCTATAAATCCTGTTCCCGGTGTTACAACCATTGCAAAAGGGTTTTCAAATCTTGCAAAAGAAGGTGAAATTGAAGAGGTGACCTATCCGGATGAAGCCGATGTAATCATTCTTTGTGTTGGAGAAAAAGCCTATGCAGAATGGAACGGGGATTCTACAGATATGGATCTTTGCGGCGAAAAGGGTCTTGAAGGAAATAAAAGCATTATTAAAAAATATGCCGATTGGGAAAAACCTGTTGTGGCTTGTATTGTGGCCGGCCGCCAGGTGATTATAAAAGATTATATTGATAATTGGGACGCTGCTGTAATGTGTTATCTTCCTGGTTCTGAAGGGCAGGGCGTTGCAAATGTACTTACGGGAAAATCGCCGTTTAAGGGAAAACTTCCAAGCCCATGGTATGAATCTATTAATCAGATTGGAACTGACGAAAATATGTTTCCAGCGGGATGGGGATTATAAATAAAAAAAAACAGAAAAAATGTGGTATAATTGAATCTGAGAAAATCACCAATTTTTGGGAGAAAAAAATGCAGAAAGTATATGATTTTTTGAAGGCAGCTGAAACTTATTATCTTGCAACTGTAGAAGGAGATCAGCCACGTGTTCGTCCTTTTGGAACAGTGCTGGTTTATGAAGGAAAACTTTATATCCAGACAGGAAAAGTAAAACCTGTTTCAAAGCAGATTGAAGCCAACGGAAAGGTTGAAATCTGTGCCATGAAGGGCGGTGAATGGATCCGCGTAACTGGGACACTGGTAGAAGATGACCGCATTGAAGCAAGACAGGCTATGCTGGATGCTTACCCAAGTCTTCAGGCAATGTACAAGGCCGATGACGGAAACACAGTTGTTTACTATCTTAAAGACGCTGTTGCCGTAATCAGTGCCTTTACTCACGCTCCGGAAACAATCAAATTCTAGTTTCGGTGAAAAATCTTAGTCGTAAAGTGAAGCAGCTTTTTTGTGTTCTTCAAAAACTGTCTGCTTCAAAGATTCCGGTGCAAGAACCTTTACCTGGGAACCGAACTTCAAAATCCAGAAAAGAATTTCCTGGGTCTGGTTTGATTCAAAACTAAGGTAAACGGAGCCGTCTTCATTCTGATGAGACTCCTGGTTCTTGTGCCACTGCCGTTCCAGAATGTAGGTGTTTATTGATTTGTCAAAAAGCAGTTCTATTTTCTGAGGCGGATTGTCGTTGTTCCAGATGCCGAAAGAAGGATCAATATTTACCTTTTTATCGTAGTCAGGATCGGGAACAAAAGCTTCTTTCAGCACCACATCTTTCATTCGTGACAAAGTGAATGGCGAATAATCCTGGCGCAAGGGGTTATAGCAGATAACGTACCAGTCACCTTTCTGATTGTAGATTTTGTAAGGCTGTCCAATATGTTTTGAGTGTTCAGTAGCCTTTATTGAACGGTAGCCGAATTCTATGGTCTTGTGATTCTTGATTGCCTTAAAAACAGCATTGAAAACATCTGAATCAACATTTGGAATTGCTTCGCTGATGAACTGTACGTTGGTGGCGATGTCGGTCTGTACCTCAATCTGATTTGGAAGCATGTCGGAAAGTGTGCCGTAGACTTTTTTTATGGAATCTTCCAGGGGAGTGTTTTTGTACCGTTCCAGAAGGGGAAGAAGTCCTGCAATGGCAACCAATTCGCTTTCGGCAATCTTTACATTTCGCACATTGTAGTTTTCATCGGTGTAGTGATAGCCCTTGTGAAAATAATCGTATTCAATAGGTGCGTCGTAATCATTCATGAGTGATTCAAGGTCACGCATGATTGTGGCCCTGGAAACACCGGTTTCTCTCTGGAGAACAGTTGTGTTCGGGTAATTCAGATTTTTAATGAGCTGTTCAATGTGAAGCAGTCTGAAAGATTTTGCTTTCTGTTCTCTTTTCTTTCCTTCCATGAACGATTTCCTGTTTTAGTCTCCAAACAATGCATTGAAAGCATCGATATTTGCTTTTGCCGATGCAGAGCTGTCTGCATTATTTGAAGAACTGTTTTCATCCGCTATAAAAAAGTCGCAGAAGTTGGCACGTTCCTTGTCGGTGACAATATCTTCTACAGTTTCCTTACAGTCGTAGTGACTTCCAGGTGAGAAAAATTTGCAGGCCTTGCAAACATGAAGGTCTGCACCGCAGAAAGGACATTCTGTTGTGCGGTAAATGCTTATGTCTTTAAGTTCTTTTTTACATTTATAGCAGATCATCTTATTTCTCCAGTTCTTTGCATTTTGCGGGAATGCCGTCTACCAGCTCCTGATTTCCGTCGGCAACGTATTTTCCAAGCTGGCCCAGTGACAGGTTAGGATTCTGAATTACTCCTGGTCCTGCAATACATCCGCCTTCACAAGCCATAACCTCAACAAGATTAGGACAGTTTGGCGGTGGTGTCATTTTTCCTGCGTTGATTTTACCGTACATCATAAGCTGGGCCATACCTTTTTTATTCAGGCCGTTGATGACAGTAGCATTGAGGATTTCTGGATTCTTGAGACGTGCCTTGATACTTGCAGCAACACCTCCGCTCTGAGCAAAGTTTCTTCCGCTGGCAGTAGGTACGTATTTTTTGTTCAGCACAAAATCATCTTTTATTTCAATATTAAGTGGATCAACATTTTTTGCAATGAACAGGGCTTTAATTTCTTCAACACTGAGTACATAATCTACCATAGGGTCATCCATACCTTCACGGCGTTTAGCAAGACAAGGCCCGATGAAAACTGTAACACAATCCGGATCTTCTTTTTTTGCAATTTCGGCAGTGTAGTGCATAGGACTTCGGGTTTCAGAAATACATGGCACAAGATCAGGAACATGTTTACGTACGGCACGAACATAGGCAGAACAGCAGGAGGTGGTCATAAGTTTGTCGCCACGTTCCATGCGTTCGTTAAATTCTTTAGTTTCCTTGTCGGCACAAATGTCTGCACCAACGGCAACTTCCAGAACCTTAGAAAAACCTGAGTTCATAAGAGCCTGTTCAAGATTTGAACAAGGTGCCTTAAACTGACTGGCAATGGCCGGTGCGTAAAGGGCAACAACCTTCCTGTCATTCATAATGTGCTTCAGAACATCAACAATCTGGCTTTTATCCATCATGGCGCCGAAAGGACAGCTTCGCATACAGTTTCCGCAGAAAATACACTTGTGGAAATCAATTACTTCACGGCCAGTATCATCTTTTGAAATGGCACCAACAGGACAGGCTTCTTCACAAGGAACAGGAATTTTGATGATGGCATGATAAGGACAGTTCTGCATACAAAGTCCACAGTTGGAACAGGCGTCTTCATCAATTTTTGCGTGGTGATGGGCTACGGTAATGGCCTTTTTAGGACAGTTCATGGTACAAGGTCGGGCAAGACATCCCTGACAGGCGTTTGTTACCATGTATTTTGATCGAACACAGGCGTGACAGGCTTCGTGAAGAACCGTAAGCATTGGCCAGGTTGGGCTTTCACGCCACAAAGCTTCCTGTGCAAAATCGGCAAGGGCGGCTTCTTCATCAAGACCTTCTACAGAACAGCCAAGGCGGGCAATTACACGATGACGAAGAATTTCCCGGTCGTGGTAAATACAGCAGGTAAATGGTTCCCGGTCTTTTGGTGCCATTTCCTTTGGAATGTAGTGTACACCTTTTACAAGGTTACCCTCCAGCATAAGCTTAATAATGCGGACAAGAATTTCTGTTTTAATCTGATTGGCGTTATTGTTGATATTTAACATGGGTTGATTATATCACATTTCTGATTTAAGGTAGATACGTATATGAAAAAAGACAAAGACTTTGTGTCAAAACTTGTAAAGACGGCTTTGCCAATAACGCTTCAAAACCTGATGCTGGCCATGGTAGCCGTGTCCGATTCCCTTATGCTGGGAAATCTGGAACAGAACTTCATGGCTGCCGTTACCCTTGCAACACAGATTCAGTTTGTGCAGAACATGTTCATGAGTTCCACAGTAGAAGCTTCAGCCATTCTTGGGGCCCAGTACTGGGGAAAACGGGACATTAAGTCGCTGAACAGCATTTTCTGCAATACTTTCAAAATCTGTGGTTTATTCGGTCTTATTACTTTCATTGGCTGTGTGTTCTTTCCCCGGGCTCTTATGCTGGTGTTCACCAATGAAGAGGTGCTTATTGAAATAGGCATTTCCTATCTGAAGATTGCAGGCTGGTCTTATCTTCTTACAGGTTTTTCACAGTGCTATCTTGCCATAATGAAGGTTACTGATCATCCGGATACAACGGCTAAAATCAGTTCATTTGCAGTTGTCCTGAACATTATTCTTAATGCAGTTTTCATTTTCGGACTTTTTGGTCTTCCTGCTATGGGTGTAAAAGGTGCCGCCATGGCCACTCTTATTGCCCGCATTGTAGAACTTATAATGGCAGTGGGAATTTCTTACAAAAAAGATTATATCCACATTCATTTTAAGGAGATTTTCAAAAGCCACAAAGATCTTTTCCGGGATTTCCTTAAATGCTGGCTGCCTCTTTTGGGAGCCTTCCTTTTGTGGGGAATAGGATTTACATCATACACGGCTTTCATGGGTCACCTTGGAACAGATGCTGCCGGTGCCAATTCCATTTGTGCCATTGTCCGGGATGTAATCTGCTGCCTTTGTAACGGACTTGCAAGTGGGGCTGGCATTATGGTAGGCCACGAACTTGGGGCAGGCAACCTGGAGAAGGGGAAAGAATATGGAGACCGGATGGTTTTACTCGCTTTCCTGTGTGGATTTGCATCTTCTGTCCTTATGCTGATTGGCACTCCTTTTGCGCTGAAATTTATTAAACTTACACCAGGTGCCACATCTCTTCTATACAAAATGATGATGGTTATGAGCGTTTACATGATTGGGCGGGCCGTAAACACAATTCTTATCAACGGGATTTTTGCGGCCGGTGGAGACACTCTTTTTGACATGTACAGCCTTGCCGTGGTTATGTGGGGAATTGCCGTTCCATCAGCCTTTCTGGGAACCTTTGTGTTTCACTGGTCTCCTGTTATTGTTTATGCCTGTACCTGTCTTGATGAAGTGGGAAAAATTCCCTGGGTTCTTCTGCATTTCAAAAAACATAAATGGGTCAAGGATTTGACACGATAATAGTGCCTTAGTAAAATTGATTATCTTTTTTTAGGAGTACACAATGACTAATTTTAAAAAAATTACCGCTGCTCTGGTTCTTGCTTTAGCAGCTGTATTTAGTTTTGCTTATGAAAGAATTGCTGTTCTTTCTCCAAGCGGAGTAGAAATCCTTTACGCTATTGGCGCCGGCGATAAAATTGTTGCCCGCACAGATTTCTGTAATTTTCCTCCAGAAGCCGAAACACTTCCTTCTGTTGGTGGATTTGATGGAAAAACTTTGAGTGTTGAAACCATCGTTTCTTACAACCCAGACCTTGTTTACGGTTCAAAAGGAATGCATGATTTTCTTCAGGAATCTTTGGCAGAATTCGGAATCGACCTTTATCTTTCTGACGGATCTTCAGTTCAGAGCGTTCTTGATGAAATCACTTACATGGGAAAAGCAACTGGAACTGAAAAAGCTGCAAAAAAACTTGTAAGCGATATGAACAAACGCATCAAGAATGTAAAAAAAGCTGCAGGTAAAAACAAAACTACTGTTTTCTGGCAGGTTTGGAATGAACCATTTATGTCATGCGGTGGAGATACTTTCATCAACGAACTGGTTTCCATTGCCGGTGGTGAAAATATTTTCGCATCAGAAAGCGGATGGCCTGTAGTAAGTGAAGAAGCAATTATCGCAGCAAATCCAGCTGTAGTTATTGTTCCATCAGATTCATGGCTTACAGTAGAAAGCGTAACTGGCCGTGCAGGATGGGAAAATCTTGCTGCAGTAAAAAACAACAAGGTTGTAATTGTTGACGGTGACATCTGTTCTCGCCCAGGTCCACGCATTGTTGAAGCTCTGGAAATCCTTCAGAAAATCTTCAAATAAAGCCACAGGATAAATCAACCTTAAAAATGAAAAAAAGTACGGCACGAAACATCTGGTTTGGAGTTCTTCTTGTTCTGCTTCTTTGCGCAGTTTTTGCTCTAAGCCTTATGACTGGTGTCGTAAAACCAAGCGCTGTTATTATAAAAAAGCTCCGGTTACCAAGATCCCTGCTGGTTTTACTGGCAGGAAGTCTTCTTGGTGCTTCCGGGGCTGTTTTTCAGCGCTTTTTCCAAAATCCCCTGGCTGAACCAGGACTTTTAGGCATTTCTTCCGGCGCTACACTTGGTGCCGTTCTTTCTGTGAGCCTTGGAAGCATTTCGTTCTTTGGCGGCTACATTTCTTCAATCAATATACTGGCCTTTGCCGGTGCTTTTATTTCCGGCATGATACTTGCTTTAATCTCCGCATTATCGGGGAAAAAGGTTTCTACTGTGGTTGTGCTTCTTTGCGGAACGGCCATGGGCTCCCTTTATTCTGCAGTTTCATCAACTCTCCTTCTTGGAAAAAACAAGGAACTTTACGGCATTTACACCTGGATTTTGGGCAGTTTCAACGGCCGCGGCATTAAGGAACTGAGGTTTGTTATTATCCCGGCAATTATTGCCATGGTTCTTATGCTGTTCATTGCATCTTCTTTGGATTTATTGAACGGTGGGGAAGAAAGTGCAGTTTCTCTTGGGGTGAACATTCCGCTTTTGCGTTTTCTTGTAATCACCAGCGGGGCCCTTGCAGTTTCTGTGGCTGTGTGTGCTGGAGGAACCATCAGTTTTGTAGGACTTATAGCACCTCACATTATGCAGAGAATTTTCCGTTGTAAAACTCGTTTTCATATAATTACATCGGCTCTTGGTGGTGCCATTTTGCTTTTGGTTTCGGATATTGTGTGCCGTACAGTCATAGCTCCAAGTGAACTTCCCTGTGGCATCGTAATCTCCTTCCTGGGTGCACCATTCTTTATTTTTGTGATTATCAACAGCGTTCTTGGAAAAAGGAGAAAAATTTCATGAGTTTAGATTTTATTTCTCTTTCCAGTTTCAATCTTTCTTACGGAAATACAAAGGTCCTTTCAAATATAAATCTTGAACTTTCAAAAGGTGATTTTGTGTGCCTGTGTGGACCAAACGGTGCCGGAAAATCAACACTGATGAAAGCTTTGTGGGAAAAAATCCCTTCAAAAAATGCCAAGGAACGGTCAAAACTTGCGGCCTTTCTTCCTCAAAATGAAAGTTCTCTTTACGATCTTACGGTTTTTGATACTGTTCTTTCGGGCCGATTCTGCCACACTGGAATCCTTGGAAATTATTCAAAAAGTGATGAAGAGCTTGTTTTTGAAATTCTAAAAGATTTTGGACTTTGGGAACTTAGGGAAAAATCGGTAAAGGAGATTTCTGGCGGTGAGTTTCAGAAAGTGCGCCTTGCAAGGTCTTTTGCCCAGGACTCACAGTTTCTTCTTCTTGATGAGCCTTTGTCGTCCCTGGATTTTGTTATTTCCGAAGACTTCATGAATTTATTAAAGCAAAAGGCCCGTGAACAGAACAAAGGTGTTCTTATTTCCATCCACGACATAAACACTGCAGCCCGTTTTGCAGATAAAATGTTGCTTCTTGGTAAATGCCGTGAAAATGGAAATCAGCTTTTAGTAAAAGGCAGCGTCTGTGATGTTATGACTGAGGAAAATCTTTCTGCAGTTTATGACAGTTCTGTAAAAGTGTTTATGCACCCAAAAGCTGGCGTTCCACAAATATAAACTACAGCCGGGAAAGTCCGTTCTGCCGCAAAGCCTTAAAAACCTGTTTTCCGCAGAGTGAATAAAGTTTTTCTGCAAGGCCTTTTTCATCTTCATTATTTCCTGTGTTTTCAGGCCGCATTTTATAAAGAAGATCTGAAGCGTTCTTAGCAGCATCCTTTCCGCCGTTTACTTCCACTTCAAAAGGTTCTCCCATGAAAGTCCATATAAGCCGTTTTCCGGAAACCAGAGCCTTTCCTCCAAGCCAGACGAATCTGTCTTTTGGTGAAGGGCCTGCGCTGTAGGAATAATCACGTTCCTTTTCGTAGGATTCAATCATCTTATCGATGTAATTCTGTGGAATTGATGGACGAGGCATGTTAAAGCTGAACCACTTGTTTACGCTCATGTCTAGTTTTTTTCCGTGCATCCAGGAATCAAGAGAAAGATTTAAAGCATCAGAATACTTTTGGGATTTATTTTCCCCTTCAAAGTTCAGATCATTTTCGGCAAAGCGCCTTTGGTTTTTATTTACGATTTTTAGATCTTTGTGCTTTCCTTCCTGTTTTTCCTTATAAACCGTGGAGTGAAGGGTGAGTGTAAATTTATGCCAGAAAGCTGAATCTAGAAGGCCTGCCTTGAACAGCTGGCGAAGTGTTTCCATGGAATTAATAAGGTCCTGCTCTGTCTGGTTGTAGAATCCAAAAATCATGTAGGAGTGAACAAGAATTCCGGCCTCTTTAAAAGCACAGCAGGCTTTTACAATGTTTTCGATTGTAGTGCCCTTGTTTACGCTGTCCAGGCCTTCTCCTGTGGCAATTTCAATTCCCGCACTTACAGCAGTTAGTCCTGCATAGGAAAGGAAGTTTGCCAGGTCCCGGTTAAAGGATTTTTCAAAGCGGATGTTTCCCCAGAAGGTAAGTTTTTTTCCTTTTTCTTTTGAAAGACGGCAGTTCTCCAGACCAAAATCCACAAGGCTGGATGGCGGGCAGGCTTCATCAACAAAGTGAATGCCGTAAACTCCGGTTTTTTCTGCCTGCTTCATAAGTCCAGAACAGATTGTGTCTGCTTCACATTTACAGTAACGGTTTACATATTCAAGGCTAGTGTCGCAAAAAGCGCAGCGGTGCCAGTAACAGCCGTGAGCAAGGTAACATTTTACCCAAGATCCGTCGTTCCAGATGCGGTGCATAGGATTTACATCGTCTGCCAGGCGGGGGTAATTTTCAAAGTTGATGGATGTAAAGTCTGGTACCAGTTTACGACAGATTATTTCTTCCTTCTGGGCGTAATCTTTGCTTTCGGCAAATTCTGTAATTTCACCTTTGTAAAGATAACGGAGCTTGTACATTTTTGAAGGAAGTGAATCTTTGGGAATTTTAAGACTGTTTCCGCAGGCTTTCATCTGGTCCAGAAGATTCAGATAGCTTCCATAGCCCATGTCGTAGCTTAGAAAATCGGCATAATCAAAAATACGCTTTTCAGTAACGGTGCGGAGTTCTGTATTTACGTAACCGCCGCCTATACAAACAAGGGAATTATCCCCAAGATTTTCTTTTATGTAGCGGGCTGCAAAAACTGCTGATTCAAAACAACCTGGAAAAGGAACGGAAATAAGATAAAGATGAGGTTCCAATGAAGGAGCTAGTACCTTTTCAAGAACAGGTTTATAAAAATAATTCAGGACCGGAGCTTCAAGTCCTTCAATTACGTTGTCAAAACTTACTTCTGAAGTGCCAAGTTTTTCTGCATAGCTGATCAGTCGGAAGTTCTGGTCAAAAACCATTGTAATGTAGTCCGCTAGATCTGCCAGTGCAAAACTTGCCAGAAACTGTGCGTCATCGGCTGTAACTTCCCGTCCAAGATTGTAAAGAAAGTTTTCCATGCGCATGCCACGGGGAACGTGAGGAGAACGGACAAACTCGTGAACATATTCCCGGGAACTTTTTCCGCCGCAGACAATTTCTACAATGCGGTCAATCCACAAAATCCAGTTGTCCTGAGATGAAACATAGCGCCTTATCTGGAAGGCCGATTCATCATCACCATTTTTTTCAAAATCTTCTGCAATTTCAAGGGCGGAACTTTCTGAAAGACTGAAAAGCAGTTTCAATCCTTCTGAGGAGAAAAGCTGGTGAAAAAGTAAATTGGAAGTATCCAGCCACTTTGTTTCACCAATAAAATCATAATACTCTTTCTGGGAATTAAAAAAAGAAAGAAGATATGCTCCTGAAGGGTAGGGAGTGTTCAGTTGTACAAGTGGCGGCTGAATAATGGTAATGTTCATGTTTATATTTTAAGCCAGATAGTTTTTCTTTCCAACAAATTTCTGAACATCTTTTGAAAGAAGTATTTTGGTAAAAAGTTCATTTACCTGGGCAAAAACCTGTGAAAGAGAAATCTGTTCATCTTCTGAAAAACGGCTTAGAACGTAACCTGCAATGTCATTGTGGGAAGGCCGTCCAATGCCAAAACGAAGGCGATAAAAATCAGGAGTTCCGAAGCACTGGTTCATGGATCGAAGACCGTTGTGTCCTCCAAGTCCCCCTGACCATTTAAGGCTTGCAAATCCCAATGCCAGTTCCAGTTCATCGTGAACTACAAGAATTTCGTCTGCTTTGATTTTGTAAAAATTAGCCGCTTCAATTACGCTTTCCCCGGAAAGGTTCATGTAAGTAAGGGGCTTCAAAAAGAAAATGCGGTCGGGAGCTTCTTCGGGAACAATAACCGGGCTTCCGTCTTTTTTTGTAAGAAAGTTATACTGGCAGGCCCAGGCAGAAAGTTCGGCCGGAGTAAAAGATGCAATTTCTCCTTTGAACTTTTTCTGCCACGAAAGGCGGTCTGCGTATGGCAGGGAATCTTCAAAACACCAGGCAACATTGTGTCGGGTTTTGTCGTATTCCGTGCCGTAATTTCCAAGAAATGCTACAAGTTTAATCATAGAACTAATAGTACTTAAACTATTCAGCCGATGCAAGTTCTTCTGGAGTGCGTGGCAGTTTTCCTATGAAATAAGATGAAAGTTCAAATGGTGATGGACTTTCGCTTGAGCGTCCAAAGTAAAGGTCGTAACCAGCTTCTTCATCAAAAACAGAATAAACATCAAGAGTAATAAGTTTATTACCGCAGGCAATTTCGTAATTGTACATTGGCTGGGCTGTAATGACTGTTGTATCGGCAAGCCAGTGAATGGCTGTAATTGTGCTGAAGGTATTTGCCCAGGTTTCAGCCTTTATAGTGTCCAGGTTGATTTCTGCTCCCCCAATAGCCCATGTACCGTCATTGTAAGAAAGTACAAGAACGCTTCCATCTGCACTTGTCTGTTTAATAGAAGTAATGTCGAAGCTGTCTATGTCCCAAACAGTGTGAGATCTTACCCGGTCTACAGTTGTATCAAATTCGTCGATAAAGTTGCCCTGTGCAAGGTAAACTTCTTTTCCGTCATCAATTTTAAGATAGTTCTGGTACTGGGAAGAAGTGTTTTTTCCAACGTAAATTGTACGGAGGAGTTTGTCGCCGTTATAGGCTTTTACAACAACAGCTTTCCCCTGCTGAAGATTGTATTTTGCAAGGTCAGCGTCGCTGTCGGTTTTTGCAACCTGATCAATAACGCGGATGGACTGCAAAAGATCAACCAGTCCTTCACAGGTAGCAGGATCACCAATGTATTTCTGTTCATTTACATGCCACAGTGCGTTAAATCTGTTCAGAACAATGTCTTCTGAGGTGGAAGAAATTTCCAGTTTTGTAATATCTTCATCAATTGTAAAAATTTTGACCTTTTCTTTTGTTCGGAATGCAACCTGACAGATAAGTACAACTGCCAGAATAAGGTCTATGGCAGCAAGAATGATCTTTCGTTTATTCATTGTCAGCTCCTTTGTTTTCATCTTTTGCTTCGTTCTTTTCTTCTTTTTTAGCTTCTTTTTTTGATGTCATGAAGCGATCATCATTTGGATTGTATTTTTTCTGGATTGCAACACGACGTCGGCTTCGTTTGCGGTAAACGATTAATCCAAAGAGGGCAACAAGAACTACAATTCCGATAATGTTGAAGTACTGAGCGAATTTCTGTGCAGATTTTGATTTCAATGTAAGTGCACTGATGTTAAGGCCTTTTGTACGCATTGAACAAAGTTCTTCCCGGCCGTTCAGGTAATCAACCATGTTCAGAGTCATCATTGCAACTGGGTTTGTACCGTCTGCATCAACAACCTGCCGTGTAGTAAGGGCCGAAGAAGATGCAAAGAAGATTTTACCGGCCAGTTTTCCTTTTGAAAGGTGAGAGTCGGTGTTGATACCATTTCCTGCATCGCCATTTACGCTGTTTGTTTCAGGGGCGGCATCGAAGGCGCTTTCGAATTTACCTTCAAGAAGGACTGCCATATCGTAAGACTTTTCTTCAGCCTTGTTTGGTGTAAGAAGCATTGGGTTCAGGATAAGACCAGGGCCTTCTGTCCATGCTTTTTCTGTAGATTTTGCAAGAACAGTAGCTTTGATTCCATCTGGGGCATTAAGTTCGAAGCTTCCCATCTGGAGCATGATTACGTATCCAAGGTTGTTTGTAACAGGATGTTTTGCAAGTTCTGTTTTCTGAAGCATTGGAGCCCAGTAAAGATTGTATGATCCGTTGGTCTGTGAAGACTGAACATAACAGCTTTCATCCATGATCATTTCACTGTTTCGTTTGATACCGTATTTTTCAAGGAGGCGGTCAATATTGTTGTCGTTGGCAATATAATCGTACTGGCTGTAACCGGTTGTACTTGGAATAGTTGCCAGTGGATCAATATAAACCATAAGGTTTCCGCCTTTCATAACAAACTGGTCAATCTTGTACAATTCTTCTTCCGAGAAGTCGTACTGTGGCCCGTTGATGATAAGACAGTTCATGCCGGCAGGAATGTCCTGATTTGAAAGATCCAGAGTTACAATGTCGTAAGTTCTGCTCAAAAGGGCATTGAAGTTGGCGCAGTAGTTTTCACTGTTAAGATCAAGTTCGTTGTGGCCGGTTACATAACCTACTGTAAGTGATTTAGAAAGAATGCCTGAAATTGCGTCATTGATGTCGATACGGAAATCTTCGCTTCCGGCAATGGAATAACCGAACATGCTTCGTTCAATGTAAAGTGGAAGAATTCGGAACTTGTCTTTGTATTCAAGCACCAGACCAATGGCGGCAGTTCCGTTCTGGTAGGTGATTGCCTGAATACCGTATTTTTCTGCCAGTTCTTCGGCTTCCTGTGAAGAAGGAGAAATTGTTTTGAAGGCAATGCGTCCCTTGTTCTGCTGGTTTACTTCAGCAACCACGGCCCGTACAAGTGCTTCCACCTGATCAATTCCGCTGATGCCAAAATTAATAAGATCGTCAGAAAGGTAAAGTGTAAGATCCAGCTTTTCGTCTTTGCCAAGTCCGCTAAGTGCATCTGATTTGTCGATCATGCGGGAAAGGGCAGAAGTAATCTTGTATTCAAGACCGTCAATTGATGTAATGCCGTCCAGAAGTTCAACTGAATCACCGTAGGAAATAACGATGCCCATGTAAACCTGCTTGAATCCAACTTCATTATTTTTAATTTCCTGAATCTGTACCTGACCAAGACCAAAATCACTTGCAAGGGCCCGGTTTTCGGCTTTTTCCATGTCCATGAAAATCAAATTGAAGTTTTTGTTGGCGGCACCTTCGTATTCTTCAAGAAGATCTTTTACGTACTGAGCGTAGGTGTTGTAAGGAGCCGGCAGGTTATCGTTGAAGAAAACTCGTACAGTTACCGGTTCGCTTACAGTTTTTACAAGCTGTTTACTGGCTTTTGAAAGTGAGTAGGATTTTGAGCCTGTAAAATCCATGCGGAAGAAGGCATTGTGTCCTACAATATTTGCCAGAACCAGGAGAATGATAAACAATGCGAAATCGCATTTTGAACTTTTAATCCATGCTTTAATCTTATTCATAATTTTCTCCCTTCTCCTATGAATTGCGGTGAGATTTTTCTGTTCTCACTGTGAGCACCAGGAAAAGTGCTGTAAGGGATGCAAAATAAATAAGATCCCGGGTATCAATAATGCCACGTGAAATGGAAGTGAAGTGGGCATTAGCCGAAATATAAGAGAAGAAATTAACGATTTTTCCAGGAAGGAAAACCAGGAATTCATCAATAAGAGCCAGAACAATACAGATGATAAGTCCTGTAAAGAAGGCAACAATCTGATTCTTTGTAATAGAAGATGCAAAAAGTCCGATGGCTGTATAAGAAGCGGCCAGGAAAATGGCACCAGCGTATCCGCAAAGAAGAGGCCCCATGTCAGGATCACCAAAAATGCCTACTGTAATTGCATAGAAAACAGTTGGCAGCAGCATGCAGAGTGTTCCAATAAGTGAAGCAAGATATTTTCCCATAACTACCTGAGTTTCATTTACAGGCAGTGTAAGGAGTGTTTCAATGGAACCGCTTTTTCTTTCTTCGCTGAACAGGCGCATTGTAAGGGCCGGAACAAATACAGAGAAAAGGATTGGAAGGCGTGAGAAGAAGTAACGCATTTCGGCAGTTCCTCTGAGGAAGAATTCAGAGAAGAACCAGATGCCCGAGATAATGAGGAACAGGCTGGTTACGATATAAGGAATTGGGCTTGCAAAGAAAGCTTTAAGCTCGCGTTTTGCAATTGTAAATGCAGGATTTTTCATTTTTTTCTGTGCCATTTACTTTGCCTCCTGAGTTTCTGTTGATTCGTTGGTAAGAACGTGGAATACATCTTCAAGGCTGTTTTTCTGAACAGACATTTCGTAAAGAGTCCAGCCCTTGTTTTTAATGCATTCAAAGAGAGCTGGTCGGACTTCTGTCTCGCCTCTAACAGAAACAAGAACGCTTGAGGTGCCTGCTGTGTCGCTTGAGGTTGGTGTAACTTTGTCTACATTTTCAAGACTGCTGAAAGCTGCAGTAAGGTCACTTTCTGAAGCATTGGCAGTGATTTTTACGCTGAGGCTGTTTCCAAAACGGGCGCGAAGTTCATCTGTAGGACTGTCGGCAACCAGTTTTCCCCCGGAAATAATGATTACACGCTTACAAAGCATTTCTACTTCGCTAAGAATATGTGTAGAGATGATTACTGTTCGGGTTTTTCCAATTTCCTTGATGATTTTTCGAACGTCTTCAACCTGGTTAGGGTCCAGACCTGAAGTTGGTTCATCAAGAATAAGGATTTCAGGATCGTGCATAAGTGCGTGGGCCAGGGCAACTCGCTGACGGTTACCTCGTGAAAGATCACTTATGTTTTTGTTCATTACTTCTTTAAGGCCACATTCTGCGCAGAGGGCAGGCACTTTTACATCAGGATCTTCACCCTGAACTTCAGCAACATAGCGGAGGTAATCTTCTACAATCATGTCGCCGTAGAGTGGGGCACTTTCCGGCATGTAACCGATTTTTCGTTTTGCCTCAATGCCATTTTCTGTTGTGCTGATGCCGTCTACTGTAATTGATCCGCTTGAAGGAGTGTAGTAGCCCGTAATCATGCGCATGGTGGTTGTTTTTCCGGCACCGTTTGGTCCCAGAAGTCCTACAATTTCTCCGGTGGAAATGGAAAAACTAACGTCATTTACTGCCCGGAATGGTCCGAAATTTTTACAGACATGAGATACTTCAATCATTTTGGTATTTGTCCTTTTTTATAATTAGTCCAGTGTGATAACCGGATTTTCTTCGTTCTGTTTATAGAGGATGGCAACATTTCCTACAATGCGAACCAGAGTGGCTCCGGTTGCAGCACAGATGCTTTCTGTAAGTTCCTGTTTTTCATCCTTGTATTCATTGAATTTTACTTTAATGAGTTCGTGAGAAAGAATGGTCTGATTTACCATTTCCATGACGCCGTCGGTAACACCGGCACCGCCTACAATGACAACCGGATTCAATGGATGTGCAAGTTTTTCAAGATGTTTACGCTGTTTACTAGTAAGTTCCATAACTATAAATATAGTAAGAATTTGACCCTTTTTCAAATAATATTTCTTTATATTTAGTGCTGATTAGTGGCATTGTCGTTTGTGTTTATAAACATTTTGTTATATAATTATTTTTACAATTATACTAATGCACTACAACTTATGGAGGAATTATGAAAAGTAATATCGTAAAAATCGTTGCTTTTCTGATTGCATCTTGTTTTGCAATCTCCCTGATGACATGTTCTTCCGGCGGCTCTTCTTATGAAGGTACAGCCAAAGGTCGTAACGGTGACATCACTGTAAAAGTATCTCTTGACGGTAACAAAATCACTGCTGTGAAAATTGTAAGCCACAAAGAAACTGCCGGTATCGCTGATCCTGCTATCAACGATATTCCAAAAGAAATTGTAAAAGCCCAGACTGCTGATGTTGATTCTATTTCTGGTGCTACAATTACATCTGATGCTATTAAAGAAGCCGTAAAAGACGCTCTTTCAAAAGCCGGTGTTACAACTACAGGTTCTGCTTCTGCATGGAAAAATGTTCCTGTAAAATACACTGCCGGTACTTATGAAGGAACTGGAAACGGTATGAATGGCCCTGTTGTTTTGAACGTTACTTTCAGCGACAGTGCAATTACAAAAATTGAAGTAAAATCTTCAAAAGAAACAGAATATGTTGGTACACCAGCATTCGATATCCTTTTCAAAGATGCTGTTGAAGCAAACGGTTCAGGTGTTGATGTTGTTTCAGGTGCTACTTTCACTTGTGTTGCTGTTAAAAATGCTTTGAATGATGCTGCAAGCAAAGCTAATGCTTCTGATCTTGCTGGTTTCAAAAAGAACAAGGTTGTTCACCAGCCTCAGGCCAAAATCGAAGAAACTTATGACGTTGTTGTTGTAGGTGCCGGTGGTGCTGGTATGGCTGCTGCTGCTCAGGCTGCTCAGAACGGAAAAACAGTTCTTGTAATCGAAAAGAACGTTGAAATTGGTGGTAACACACTGGTTTCTGGTGGACAGTTCCAGTCAGTTATGCCTTACCTTTGTTGGGATGCAAAAGATCCTGATGCTACAACTGGTGTTTATCCTTTTGACGGCAAAACTTACAACAAAGTTAAAATGGCTAACGGAAACATTACAGTTCTTAAAACAATCCTGAACTGGGATGAAAAACCATTCGACGGTTCAAATGCTAAAGACTGGTTCGTAGCCGGTGACATTAAAGATCTTTCAAAACATGGTGTTCACCAGGAATATCTTCCAACTCTTAAAGAACTTAAAAAAGAAATTGCCGCTTACCTTGCATGGGCTGAACCACAGCTTAAAGCCGGTAAAAACGAAGGTGCTCTTACACTGTTCTCTACAGTAAATCTCCACATTTTCCAGACATACTACGGTGGACTCCGCTGCAATGCTGACTACTCAGACTGGATTTATGGTAACTACGAACTTGTAAGCCAGTTCATCCGCGACGGCCAGGATCTTAAACCTTGGCTTGAAGCTCAGGGTGCTCTTTTCGTAGAAGATACACAGCCAACATTGATTGGTGCCCTCTGGAACCGTGAAAACGAATACATTGGTGCCACATTTGATGATAACGGCGACGGTAAAAATGAAACAGGCCGCTGGGGTGCATACTTTGCTCCTCCAAAACGCACAGTTCTTCAGAATCCAAAAAACAAGATCATGTGCCGTACAGATGCAAAAGAACTTATCGTAGAAAACGGACGTGTTACAGGTGTTAAAGCTGTAATGTACGACGGAAC
>JAKSTP010000031.1 GCA_024402505.1 Treponema sp. | reverse complement strand
CTGAACTATTTTAGGGGATATATTTCCTTTCTAAAAAAAGATTCAGTGCTTCTTTATTTTCTCAAAAATGAAAATTATTCAATATTTATTAATCAATATTCATTAAATTTTTTCATTTTTATTTTTTAATTTTTAATTTATCCTTTGCCTCGCAATTAACAGATTTCAATCACCCATCCCTCAGGGCCCTTAATTTTGCCCATTTGGATTCCAGTTAAGGTTTCGTAGAGTTTCTTGGTGTTTGGACCCATTTCATCTTTGCCTTCGTTGTAGATGATTGATTTTCCGTGGTCGTCAATCTGGCCTACAGGTGAAATAACAGCGGCTGTTCCACAAAGTCCACATTCTGCAAACTGATCAAGTTCTTTTACAGCAATCTTTCTCTGTTCAACTTTAATTTTGAGAATATCTTCTGCAACTGTTACAAGTGAACGGCGAGTGATTGATGGAAGGATAGAGTCAGATTTTGGAGTTACCAAAGTTCCGTCTTTTGTAAAGAAGATGATGTTTGCTCCACCAGTTTCTTCCATGTATGTGTGTGTGGCAGGGTCTGTGTACATGTTTTCTGCATAACCTGCTTTGTGAGCATCTACAATGTTGTGAAGACTCATAGCGTAGTTCAATCCGGCTTTGATGTCACCAGTTCCGTGAGGAGCTGCGCGGTCAAGGTCAGAGATGCGAACTTTAATTGGTTTTGCTCCGCCTTTGAAGTAAGGTCCTACTGGAGTTACCAGAATGCGGAATTCATATTCATCAGCTGGTTTTACACCAATAACGGCATTTTTACCGAACATGTATGGGCGGATGTAAAGGGTAGCTCCGCTTCCAAATGGTGGAACCCATTCTTTGTTTGCTTCAACTACTTTTTTTACAGCTTCAACAAATTTGTCTTCTGGATAAACTGGCATTTCAAGTCGTTCACAAGAATCTTTCATGCGTGAAGCGTTGAGATCTGGGCGGAAACAAACGATTTTTCCGTCTTCTGTTGTATATGCTTTAAGTCCTTCAAAACAAGTCTGAGCATACTGGAGAACACCAGCACATTCGCTCATTGTGATTTCATGTTTGTCTGTAAGTTTTCCTTCGTCCCATTTACCATCTTTGAATTCAGAAACGAAACTGTATGATGTTTCCATGTAACCAAATGACAGGTTTCCCCAATCTAAATCTTTTGCCATATTATTGCCTCTTTAAATCTTGAAATATTAGTATTTGCTGTCTGCGTAACCAATCCAGCCTTCTTTTTCAACAAGTGCTTTTTCAAAGTCATCAAGCTGGAAAGGGTAGCTTTTTGAAAGGCTTCCTGCAATCAGTTTTACTTTTGCAGTACCGTCATCATTAATAACGATTTTGCATTCTGTATCTTTGTCGGCAAATGTTTTGAACATGTCGGCAATTGATTTTTTGTCGATTTCTACGGCCATCATGCCACAGTTGAACATATTCTGGCGGAAAATACGTGCGAAGTTTGGAGCAACAACAACGTAAATACCGTTTACTTCCAGTGCCCATGGAGCATGTTCACGTGATGAACCACAACCAAAGTTTTCACGAGTAATGATTACTTTTTTTCCGGCTACATCAGTTTTTGGGTTGAATCCTTCAAGTTTAAGATCTTCAAGAAGGTAAGGCTTAAGAGCCTGTTTTGAAATTTCAGTCAGGTATTTTGCTGGGATGATTTCATCAGTATTGATATCTGAGCGATCCAAAAAAAGTACTTCGCCACCAAATTGTTTCATGTTAATTCCCCTTTAATAACCATTGGAGGTTTTTGTGATACTTTTAATATAACACAAAAATCTCCAGAATTGTAAATAATTATTTGTAAATTTCTGAGTTAGTAATTGTACCGGCAATAGCAGTTGCTGCTGCAGTTGCAGGGCTCATAAGGTGAACCATTCCACCTTTACCCATGCGTCCGTTGAAGTTGCGGTTTGTTGTTGAAGCACAAACTTCACCTTCTGCAAGAATACCGTTACTCATGCCAAGACAGGCACCACAAGTTGGGTTTGTAACACAGAAACCAGCTTCCATAAATGTTGCAATGATTCCTTCTTCAAGAGCCATTTTGTAGATTTTTGGAGTAGCTGGGCTAACGATACCGCGAACTCCTTCTGCAAGATGATGTCCTTTAAGAACTTTAGCAGCTACACGAAGGTCTGAAATACGGCCGTTTGTACATGAACCGATGTAAACCTGATTTACTTTTGTTCCAGCCATGTCTTTTACAGTTTTTACCTGATCTGGTTTGTAACCGAATGTACATACTGGCTGAAGGTCAGAAAGATCAAGAGTGATTACTTTTTCGAAGTCTGCATCATCATCACTTCGCCACTGAGAGTAGTCAGCGAGTGCATCTTCTTTAGTTTTGTAATCGTCCTTGATGAATTCCCAAAGGTAATCAACAGTTTTCATATCAGGATAACAGATACCGCTTGTAGCGCCAGCTTCAACCGCCATGTTACATACAGTCATGCGTTCTTCCATATCAAAGTTGTCTACAACAGGACCTGTAAATTCTACAACGCAGTTTGTAGCACCGTTTACACCGATTTTTGAAATAAGGTGAAGGATTACGTCTTTTGCGTAAACTCCTTCCTTAAGTTTTCCATTCAATACGAACTTGATTGTCTTTGGTTCGCGGAATGAACAAACTCCTTTAAGGATACCAACTTCAAGGTCAGTTGTTCCAACTCCGGCAGCAAAGGCCCCGAAAGCACCGTGAGTACAAGTGTGGGAGTCACCCATGATTACTGTAAAGCCTGGGCGAACAAATCCTTTTTCTGGGAAGATGGCGTGACAAACACCGTTGGCACCAATATCAAAGAAGTCTTTAATCTGGTTGCGGTTTGCCCAGTCACGGAGGATTTTTCCCTGTTCTGCAGTTTTTGAATCTTTTGCAGGTGTAACATGGTCAATTACAGCCTTGATTTTTGTATTGTCAAAAACTTTGTCTTTATTTCTTTCCACCAGGTCATTGATGGCAATTGGAGTTGTAATTTCATGACAGAACACACGGTCCAGTTTAAGGACGTAAGTGTTTGGAAATGGTGTGTCCACAAGATGTTTTTCGAAAATTTTCTGAGCGATTGTTTTTCCCATAGCAGGATACCTCTTATAATGAATTTCTTAACTTTAATTATACTGAAGTTTGTTTAATGTGACAATAGAAATCTTGCATTTGAATTTTCAATTTTTTTTTATTATATTTGTAACATCCTCTTAAGTTTTGGTGTTTATTAGCTAGATGAAAAAGATATTACTTTCACTTATTTTACTTGCTGTCTTTGGTTACTCACTTTTTGCCCAGAATAAACAGGTTGTTCTTATGGTTGCTTCTGAATCATCTTCCGGGCTTTCTTCTGATGAAATTTCACTTGAACGAATGGCTCTTGATAATTTCAAGGTGAATCTTACACGCCATGATGATGTTCGACTTCTTTCAACAGATCCAAATCTTCTGCAGATAAAAAAACAGGCCCAGATTGATTACATGAAAGGCCTTCTTTCTGAAGATAATGTTTACAGTCTTGATAAAGGCGAAAAGGCATCACTTCTTCTTACTTTTTCCATGAAAAAATCCAGCGGTAAATATTCTCTTTACTGTAATATGACTAATATAGAAACAAAAGTTGAAAGATCTGTTAATACTGGAAAAATTACTGCATCTGAAGTTGATGAAACTGGTGTTGATGCACTTTCCTACGACGTCCTCAAAACCCTTGTAAAAGACGGATATATTTCTACTATCAGTTATGATCTTGAAAACCGGCTTCTTCATAAATCCGAAAACGATACAAACTTTACACAATACATTTCTTCTTTGAATGCACAGATTTCTTCTCAGGACCGTGAACTTGAAAGACTTCGGGAAGAAGCAGAAAAGGCCAGTCTTTCTTTGGAAGAACAGCGCCGAATGTACGAACTTGAAGCAAAATTAAAGATTCTTGAAAAGGACCGTGAACTTGCTTTAGCTGAACAGAAAAGATCTTTGGAAGCTGCCCAGAAAGAAGCGCTTCTTCAGGCAGAAAAAGAAAAAATGACTGAAGATGAACGCCGGGAATATGAAAAAGCTGTTTTAGCTCTTAATGCAAAGGCCGACGCAATTAGAAAAGAAAATTACAATATGGTTTCCCTAAAAACACGTATTGAACTTATTGAAAGTGACCGTGCTGTTTTGAAGGAGCTTGAATCATCCGTAAACTCTTATTCAAAAAAGCAGGAAGAGTATTATAGAAAGTTAATTGACGATGCTATTGATGAAATTGATCAGCGACCTTATGCACCAGGTGAGCTTTCCAACGGAAAACCAACTGCAAATGCAATAAAATTCCGTCAGATGGAAAAAGATGAAATCATTTCAAAATATGAAACAGAACTTAAATCAGTTAAATCCACAGTTTCTGATGATCGGAAAAAACTTGTAAATGATTACAGGGAACGTATTAAAAAAGAAGAAAAGGAACTTAGCGGTACAAAATTTGGTTTCCGTTCTATTGATCAGAGCCAGAATTACCTTAAATTTTCTGTAGACGCTTATGACGGTCAGGATTGTTCCTGGACAGTTCGTAACAGTTTTGATGTTGATGATATTAAATCTATAAAAGCAAAATCAATCAAACTTCCTTCAGTAACAATTCCTTATAAAAAGATTTCTGGAAAAGATCCTGTAAAAAATCTTACAAAAGAAAATAAAAATGCTTACGAGGATTATATTAAAGATACAACTCGTGCTGATTCATATTTTAGAACGGGTAGTCCTTATCTTTATTCAGAAATAGTAGTTTCAGTTCAGGTGCTGGACGGAAAATACAATCTTATTTTTGAAGATTTTTCCATTTATAAAATAGACACAAAAGAAAAGATTGCCTCACTTAATAAAAATCAGATGGCTAGCGGAGTTATTTCTTCAGGAACAAAAGATGATTCATCAAATAATAAGATTGATGATGATTTCTCTTCCTGGGACGGTTGGAATAAGACAGAAAGTTCTTCTGAAAAAGATAAACCTTATTCTGAAAGTGTAAGTGTTTCAAATCTTTTTACACATCAGAACAGAAACGGTTTGTATTTTGATGTTGGTGTTATTACTTTACCAAACTCCTTTACAGGATCAAACCTGGACTTCGGACTTTTCGGCGGATCGGGCATTTTCTATGGTGGAGTAGAATTTTCTTTGCCAATTTTCAGTTATAACCGGGCAAATGTATCTGATCATGATTTCAACGGACTGTTTTTCTCATGTCTTTCCGGTGTAAGTGTAAGACTCGGATTTATAAGACCTTTTGCTCACCTTGGAATTGGGGGGGCAGGAATTTATTCTACAAATGGAGGAGAAGCTTATTTCAGTGAAAAAGTTTATTCAGGCTTTATGTTTGAATATGCCGCTGGATGTGATCTTGTTTTTGTAGATGAGTTTATGAGCCTTGGGTTCATTTATAAAAGACGTTATCTTGCAAAAGTTGGATGGACAGATGCCTATTCAATTTCTTGTGGACTAACTTTTTAATAAATAAAATTCATTTTTGGAGGAGAAAAAAATGAAAAAAATTGTACGTTTTATTGGTTTGCTTTCTGCAGCTGTAGTTCTTGCTTCCTGTGCAAGCCGTGAAGTTAAAGGTTCAGGCGTAAAAGGAAAAGAGGCCGATATGGTAAAAAGAACAGTAAAAATTCTTGATTACCAGGGATCAACTTTTGGAAAAGAAGTTCCACAGTGGGTTATGCTTGTTGCTGAAGGACAGTATTCTTCATCTGTACTTAAAGAAGTTATGCCTGATGTAGCCGGTAAAAAAACATTCGTTACAATCGGTCGCGGTGATAACCTTGAATTCGTAGAAAACTGGACTGATATGGTAGACGTTGAAGTTCAGGTTGGTGATACAATTCAGCGTGTTGTTGGAAAAGCTGTTGAAGCTACAATGAAAGGCGGAAATAAAGAAGTTTCTGATAAAACAGAACCAACAGAAATTGAACGCACAATGAACATGTACAAACAGGCTGTTTCTGCAGTTGAATTGAACGGACTTGAAAAGAAAGCTTCTTACTGGGTAAAACGTCGTGTTTACGACATTGACGATAAAAACTCATTCCAGGATGATTTTGAATATTACGCAGTTTGGGCAATGGATGAAAAAGTATTCAACCGTCAGCTTGAAGCCGCTCTTAAAAGTGTAGAAAGCAATACATCAGAAGGTGAAGCTCTTAAACAGATTCTCCGCCAGAAACTTGAAAGCACAGTTGTTGTTTCTAATAACAGTGCAGTAAATGATTCTGCTGATGATGTAATCTTCTCATTCTAATAAAGCAGTTTACTTATAAAATGAAAAAGCCTGTATTCTTTACTTATTTTTTTCTGATTGCTTTTCTGGTTATATCCTGTGCATCAAAACAGGTGGAGGAACGTCCTCTTTGGGCAGACCTGGAAACTGTTGGACAGGTTTACAATCCTTCTGTCTACATTACAGCAATTGGGGAAGGTAAAAGTGAAGAGCAGGCTGTTTCAAAATCTGATGCAGAACTTGCTTCCCGTTTTTCAAAAAGTGTTACAGCTTTTACAGAAAGTTCTACTCACATGACAGAACTTGACGGAAAGTTTACCGGTTCTGAAAAGGATTTAGTACAGATTGTAAACGTTTATACTGAATATGATATAAGCACTGTTAATCACACAAGAGCATATTTTGATCCTGTTCGAAAGCAATATATTGTCTGTGCATATCTGGAAAGAAAAACAGAATTTAAAAAATATGAAACGAAACTTGCATTGGAAAGAAAAACTTACAGTAATCTTTTCAATCAGGCTGTCTCTGAAAAAGATCCAATCAAAAAAATCAATCTTTTAAAACCACTTACTGAAGATGGGGTAAACGGGGATAAATATCTTTCCAAACTTCTGTTCGCCCGTTTTATTTTTGAGGAAGGAGCTTCTTCATATCTCCAGGATCTGGAAAAAATGGCCTCGGTTCCATCCTTAATTCTTCAGGCTAAAAACGAAATAATTTTCTATCTTTTTGAAACTGCAGAAAACAAAGAGTCTGTTTCTGCTTTATCAAGGTCTTTAGCAAAAGCAGGATATGCTTCTTCTACCAAAAACGGCACTTACTCTGTAATTGTTACACTGAATAAAAACCGTACTGTTTTAGATGAAATGGTTCTTCTTCAGCCGGAAATTACAGTTGAAGTTTTACTTGGAAAAGAAAGCTTTTACTACAATAAAACTTTTGAAAAACTTACATCGTTTATAGAAACAGAATCTTTGATTGAACGAAAAATGAATTCTATGATTCTTGATGACCTTGAAAAATCTTTTATTCCTGAATTTGAAAATACCTTGGAAAAATTATACAATTAGTCTATGAACATGGAAGCTTTTATTCTGGGCTGTGGCGGTATGATGCCACTTCCTTACAGACATCTTACATCTGTACTTTTGCGCCGGGACGGTGATCTTTTTTTATTTGACGGCGGTGAAGGAACCCAGGTAAGTCTTAGAAAACTCAATCTTAAATGGAAAAAAATTGATGCAATTTTTGTGTCACATACACATGCTGATCATGTAACCGGACTTCCAGGAATTCTTATGCTTTCGGCACAGGTTGATCGAACTGAGCCTTTGTACATTTACGGACCACCTAAAATCAAGGAATATATTGAATCAAGCAGAAAAGTTCTTGATATGTACATAAACTATCCCATCATCATAAAAGAAATTGAAGCACCTTGTGTTGTTCACAGCGGAAAGGATTTTTATATCCGTGCATTTCCTTTGGATCATACAAAAACCTGTGTTGGTTATACTCTAGAAGAACTGGACCGACCTGGGGAATTCAATACAGAAAAAGCCCGTGAATTAAAAGTGCCCTGCGGACCTTTGTGGGGAAAACTTCAGAAAGGTGAAACAGTTTTAAATGATGAAGGAAAAGAAATTACTCCTGAAATGGTAATGGGTGAAAAGCGAAGCGGTAGAAAATTCAGCTTTGTTACAGACACCCTTTATAAAAAATCAATTGCAGATGAAGTTCGGGGATCTGATCTTCTTGTGTGTGAAGGAATGTTCGAAGAGGCTCTTCTGGATCAGGCTAAAGAAAAGAAACATATGACCGCAAGTCAGGCTGCAACAATTGCAAGGGATGCTGATGTTAGAAGAATGTGCCTTATTCATTATAGTCCCCGATATACAGACCGTGAACTTCCAGTCCTTCTTGAAGAAGCAAGGGCAATTTTTCCTGCTGCAGAACTTTCTAAAGACCGTATGCAGATAGATATTCCTTATATTGACTGATAGATTTATTTTTTTAGCATATGAAAAAGTTATTTATTATATTTTTTAGTCTTGTTCTGATTTTCCCAGTTTTTGCCGGTACAATTTCCGACGTACAGGTTATAGAAGAGAATAATCCAGTTTACGAAAAACTTTATGAACTGAGCCGGGAATCAAAGCTTTTGCCAACTGTAAAATCTTATCCTCTTACAGTTGGTGAAATGAAGGTGTTTTTTAACCAGATTGATTATGAAAAACTTTCAGAAAGCGGAAAAGAAATTTATTCTGAAGTAAAAGATTTTCTTTATGAATTTCCAAAGCGCTATCAGGATTGGAATGGATTTCGTCTTACAGGAGACATTGAACTTACACCGGAATGTTATTTTTGCACTAACGATAATATTCCTGTAGCCCATGGCCTTAATTTTGTGAATGATTTTCTTCGAGGCCCCGTAGATTTTGCAATTTCCCCTTATGTTGGAATCGGTCTTGTTCCTTACATTGGGAAAAAGTCTTTTTATATGCAGAAGGCTTCCAATAAACACAATCTTCCTTTAAGTGCATTTGAGTTTGAGTTTGTTATGCCAAAGTTTGCTTATGGAAGTCTTGGTTATTTTGGTGAAAACTGGAATCTTAATCTTCGAACAGGAAAAGAAGGGCTCAGTATAGGTAGAACTACAAACGGCAGTATTATTTATAATCAGACTTTTGAAACTGATGCCTATGTACAGTTTCTTGCAAGTACAAAAAGATTTTCATATACACTTGATGCTGTTCAGATTGACAGGGAAAAGTATTTGTACCTTCACCAGCTGGATGTAAGATTTTGGGATAATTTTACGGTTTCGCTTATGGAAGGAACCATGGCCGTAAATGATTTTGAACTTCGTTATCTGAATCCCCTTATGATTATGCATTCTTTTGACGGATGGGACAATTACCGTTCAGAGGAACAGAAAAAAATTGATGATGCCATGAGCGAAAAATGGCTTTGTCAGAATGAATGGAATTTCTGTGCATATTTTTGCGCCATGTTTGAATTAATTCCTGTAAAAAATTCCAGAATCTATCTTTTGTATTCTCAGAATGAACTTCGGGCTCCTGGAGAAGGGGAAGATACAAATCCAAACAGTTTTGGCCTTCAGTTTGGTGTTGATTATGATATACCTCTTTCAAATAAAGCTCGAATTTACACAAACGGAGAATTCTTTTATTCAACTCCATTTATGTATATAAAACAGCAGAAAAAATCTTGTCTTTACCGTGAACAGCGGGATGCTGCAGGAAAAATAACTGACACCTGGATTGGCCTTCCTTATGGGCCTGACTGTATGGGGGGAAGTCTTACACTTGGTTATAAAATGGGATTAAAGTGGAGTGTAGAACTTGATTATCTTTTCAAGGCAAAAGGTGAAATTGATTTTGGTACACTTAATGAGACTATGAAAGTAGGGTCTGAAAACTATATTGTTTCATCTTATTATCCAACCTGTACTGAATCTTCAAACAGAGATCTTATAAAAACCATGGTGCCTTCCGGAACTGTTGAATATATGAACAGAATCGGATTAAAAGGCATTTACAATCTGAACAGAAAGTTTTCATTCGCTTCACAGTTTGTGTTTACACAGCTTTTAAATGGCTCACATAAAAAAGACAATACTCAGTCGGGACTTGAATTCGACATTTCAGGTACCTGGCGGATTCATCAATAGAACTTTATTTTTGGTAGGTTATTATGAAAAAGATTTATATTTTATTGATTTCAATTTTTGTGTTTTCTTCGGCAGTTTTTGCAGATACAAATAACTCCGTTTCTGTAGATGACGAAGTATATTCTGTTATTCTTTCCTGTGAAAATAAAGGACTTTGTTCACCTGTAAGAGCTTCACGGCCTTGGACAGAAAAATATATTCTTTCAAAACTCAATGAATGTCTTGAAACTTTAACTGATTCAAATGATGACAGAAATTCTTTTTCCTATAAAACCACTCTGGCTGTCCTTAATTATCAGATTTCCCGATTTAACCGCACAGAAGGCCTTGATATAAAAAATCTTTCTTTCAGATATGAAAATAAAGATGAAGATGTTCCTGTAACTTTTAATTTCAATGATTCTCTTGACGGAAACTTTGGAACCGGTATCTATGAAAAAGCCAGAAGCGATGCTTTCAGCTATGAGTTTTACAATAATTTCAATTTCTTTGGAGATATGGGAAAGTCAATTTCCTATGGAATCAATGCTTTTGTAGGTTTTTCTGAGATGCCTTTGGAAAATATGGGCGAATATACAGTAATTGATCATTTTGAAAAACCTAACGGAATTGAAGAACCTTATAACGGAATTGAAGAAAAAATTACAACCTACAAAAACAATGCCTATGCTCCTTATTCTTATACAAAAAAATGGGATGGTTCTGCCTACGATTTAACAGATCTTGGTGCCAATGGTCTTAGAGGCTGGGCTTTTGGGCAGAGTCTTGTTTTTGGTATGAAAGGTGAAATCAGTGCCAGTTTATTAAAGGATCATGTAGAAATTGTTTACGGACGAAATCTTCGTGAATGGGGTGGCATGGATGAAGGTGCATCACTTTCATTGAATTCCCGGGCAAGACCTTTTATGGCAATTGAAACCAAGTTCCATCTTTTTGACTGGCTCTCTTTGTCCTGCCTTACAGGATCTCTTGAAATGCCAAACCAGGAATTTACCGCTTCCTGGGCAAACGGTGATCATTTCCAGAACAATTTTACGCTTTCCCTTGTAGAATTTAATTTTAAGTATGTTCATTTTGATTTTGGATCAGGAACAATCTGGCCTAAAAGAAGTGAACTTGGATATCTTTTTCCTTTAATTGACAATGTAGTTTACCAGAATAATATTGGAGACCGGGACAATCTTTCCTTCAGCGGAAGTTTGAAATTTCGTTATCCAGGAATAGGTTCTTTGTGGTTTAGCGGATATATCGATGAACTTTCATACTTCAAGCTGGATGTCTTTACAAAAATGAGAAATATGACTGCTTACCAGGGTGGTGCAAAAATTGAACTTCCATTCCTGCCATTTGGAAACCTTTCTTTCCGTTATACAAAAGTTAATTCCTACTGTTATACCCATCCTAGTTTGAATACAGGCTGGTATGCTTATGGAAATTACACTGGAAATACTTCAGCTCTTTCTACAAGCTACACAAACAATGGTTATCCTTTAGGATACTATCTTGCACCGAACTCTGACGAATTCCTTGTTCGTGCATCAACCTATGCAAACCAGTGGACAAATGTTTTCCTTCAGTATCAGCTTATTCGTCACGGCGTAGATTTTGGATCAAAACAGATTAAAGGCGGATCATATTATTCTGAACTCTGGTACAATCATTCTAATCTTGAAAAAGAAAAAAGATTCTTAAAAGACGGCTGTTATGAATGGACAAACGTTATTTCTGCCGGTACCGATGTAGACTGCCGCCAGTTCTTCGGAATTCCTGCCACTTTGAACTTTAATGCAGCTGTTCTTCTTACACATTACACAGACACAGGTCTTCCAGCAGGAGAAGTTACAAACAGTTATTCGAAAATTGAAACAGATGAATATGCTAAATATGCTGGATTTCTTGTTAGTCTTGGTGTGAAGCTTTTTGTTAAATAAGAATCTGCAATTACATTCCAAGGGCCCCGATCTTTTTTATAGATTCCCGGGCCTTATCATTTACTTTTTTTCCGTACTGAGGATAGAGCATTTTTGATAGAATATCACGGCCGTTTTTGTTGAAGGCAGGCCGTCCCATAAATGCGCAGATTGAATAAACGCTGTCGATTAAATCCAAAAGTACATTTTCATTTTTCTTGTCGCTTTTTTCAACAATTGTCTGAAGTTCAAAAAGAATCTTTCCTTCTGGATCCCAGCCTGTATTGGAAACGCCTTTTAATAGTGTCATGAGAAAAATCTGATTTTTATCAAGGCGTAATAGCTTTGCTGTAATGGCAGCTGAGTCGTTTGTTACAAGATATGGAATCTGGGCAAATACTGCATCAACCTTTGTTACGTCCTTCTGAAACAGGCTCTTTTCTGTTCTGGCCCCGGAGTTTCCTGAAAGAAGATTCTGTATGTAAGCATCGGAAAATTCTTTTATCTGAGATGTGTAATCAATTTCTTTTGGTCCATAATTACCTTCGTAGATTTCAGACTGTCTTTTTTCGGAAAAGAGTTCACCTTCAAAACTCTGGATCCAGGAAGAACTCCATTTAGATGAATCAATTGTAAAAAGGCTGGAGTAGTCCTCATTTTTTTCATAAGGCTTTATTTCTGTCTGTACAATTCGAAATCCGTCCATAGCCCAGTTTTTTCTGCAGACCACAAGATAACCTTCATTGGAAAACCATAGATAATTCCATTTGGTTTTGCCGTTTTGAGGAGGTAACTGGTCTTTACGGATTTCAAGACCCTCAAGATTGTATAAAAGGCAGGTTTTCTGGTCTGTAATCAGGAGGTTGTTATAAAATAGGATACAGTTTGATATATTTTCGAATTTTATATCAGAAATTAAAAAGGTATGATTTACGATTCCGGTGGAATTATCAAACTCACAAACTGTAATGCCACTGTTGTTTTCTATAACTAAAACAGCTTTATGTCCTTCAGTCCGGCTTGTATAGACTGCACATTTACCATTTTTTGATAAATTATTCTGGATTACAAAATTGTTTTCGCAAAAATCAGCCCCATCCGGAAGACTGAAAAGACCAGCATTTCCGTCAGAAAAACATACATAAACTCCGTCTTCATTGTAAGAAGCATAAGTTATTTTACCTGCAAAAGTGATTTCTTCATTGATTTCACCAAATGGATTTATCCTTAAAGCCTTTGTACTTTCTGAAGCTTTTCCATCAAGAAAATAAACATAACTTCCGTCGTTCACCTCACAAGGAAGAAGAGTTTCAGAAAGTGATTCATCCAGTGAAAGATTCCATTTTTTCAATCCTGTAATAGAATAACATTCAATTTTGTTTTTTCCGGCTACAAAAAACCTTCCGTCCCGGCCTTCAACAGGTGTGGAAATCACCTTGTAATCAAGATTTTTTTCCCAAAGAAGAACACCGGAAGAATTGAACATGGAAAGTTTTTTTCCGCTTGAAGTGACTGCCAAAATAAAATCTCTTTCAAGAACTTTAATAATGGCTTTTGATGAAAGGGGGAGTTTCTTGCTCCAGAGAACCGTCCCTTTTGATGAAAATGCCTCCAAAGTACGTCCATCTGTTACAGTAACAAATCCAAAATCAGTTGCTTCTGGAGGGCAGATAAGTTCACCTCCGGTTACTGTGTTCCAGGAAGCATTAAGATAATCCAGGGTGTCACAGAAGGCATAAAAAATGAGGAAAAATAAAATAGAAATTACTGTAATTTTTTTTCCAAAAGATTTCATTTTCTTAAAATTACAAGGCTTTCAATATGACTTGTGTTTGGATAAAAGTCTAAAAGCCATGTTCCTGTAATTTCATAACCATTCTTTGTTAAAAAGGATACATCCCGGGCCTGGGTAGCCGGGTCGCAGGAAAGACAGGCCAGTACCGGAATGTTTGAAGTTTTCAGATAATCAAGGACAGCCCGTTCCATGCCGCTTCTTGGAGGATCAATTACTGCTGCATCAAAAGAAACCCCTGTTGAACATGTTTTTGCCCAAGTTTCTCCCGAGAGTCCAAAACTGACATGTCCTTTCCCAGAAAGGTTTTTTTCTGCAAAAACTAAAGCATCTCTGTTATGTTCAACAAGAGTAATATTTTCAAAAGATTTAGAAAGAAAAACTGAAATTGATCCGCAGCCTGCGTACATATCCAGAACATTTTTTCCTTTTCCAAGCTGTTCTCGAATCAGTTTTCCGGTTTTTTCAAATACTTCAAGGTTGGACTGGAAAAATCCCCGCACATCAAACCAGATTTTCTCTCCGTCAAGTTCAACGCAGGCAGTGTTTTCTGGGCTGGCAACTGTTCCCGAAAAATAATGATTCTGTTTTAATTTAAGTTTTTTATTTTTCTTTCCAACAATTGCAGGGGCTGTTTTTCGTTCATCATTTTTTGCGATTATGATTTTTTCTCCGTCTTGAACAAGGCGGTCACTTCCAAAAAGCTGGACACGTCCTTTAGGTCGGTTTTCTATTTCGTTTTTTGAAAGATATTCGTTTACAGGATTTTCTGCGCAAAGGCATTTTTTTATATCTACGATTTTGTTTCCTTTTTTTTCGCTTAGTCCACCGTTATTCAGCTGAAATCTTGCTCGGTATCCTGTTGACTTTCCGCTTACAATATTTACTTCATCTTCAGAAAGGTTGATGCCGTTGTTTGCAAAAAGTTCCAGAAGCATTGCTTTTCTAAGTTTTTTTTGTTCATCTTCTGCAATGTGCATCATGTTACATCCACCGCAGATTCCATAATAGCGGCATTCGGGAACAACACGTTTGTCGCTTTTTTCAAGAATATTTACAATCTCTGCAATGTCGTAATCTTTTCTGGAACTTTCAGTTGCAATACGAACTTCCAGTTTTTCTCCAGGAACAGCGTAGGGGATAAAGACAGTTTTGCCGTTTAATTTACCGATAGAATTTCCCCCAAATACCATTTTTTCTGCTATAATAGTAGTTAAGTCCATGGGGACAATTTATCATAAATTAGAAGGATTTTGAAGTTATGCAGTTAAAAAGTTTTTTTCAAACAATGAACGACGGTACAGAAATCTGGACTAACAGATGGATTCCTGATGAAGATGTAAAAATTAAGGCTGTAATTCAGCTGCACCACGGACTGGAAGAACATTCTCTTCGCTACGATGCCTTTGGTTCGTTCCTTACAGAAAACGGTTATGTTCTTAATGCCTACGATATGCGGGGACATGGAAAAACTGCAGAAAATGCCCAGGAAAAAGGAACCGGGATTTTTGGAAAGATTGCAGATAAAAAGGGCAGTTATAAAGTAATCGAAGACCTTGATCAGATTATTGAAAATGTAAAAAAAGATTATCCTGAGGTTCCGGTTATTCTTTTTGGACATTCATTCGGATCATTTGTAAGTCAGGGTTACATTGAAGAACATGGTGATAAACTTAAAGGCTGTATTCTCTGTGGCACTGCAGGTCCTATGCTGCCATTAACAACTGCCGGAAAGATTTTTGCATCTATTCTCAATGTTTTTGAATCTAATAAAAAATCTAAAATTCTTGCATCTATGGCTTTTGATCCATACCTTAAAAGGATTGAAAAAGTTGAAAGCGGAAAAGAGTGGGTTTGTAAAAATGAAATGGCCCGTTCCATGTATCTTGATGATAAATGGTGCGCCTTTGGACTTACCACCAGTTTCTTTAAGGATCTTTCAACACTTTTGTGCCGCATTCATAAAGATAAGAATATGAAAAAGATTCCAAAAGATCTTCCTGTAAACATGATTTACGGTTCTGAAGATCCTGTTGGCGCTTACGGTGAATCCATCAACAGACTTTACAAGATTTATGAAGGTAACGGCATGACAAATCTTTCTATCAAAGCATATGAAGGTGACCGCCATGAAATTCTTAATGAAGATGACCGCTATACCGTAATGGAAGAAATTGTTGCATGGTTCAATGGAGTTCTTGGTCTTTAAGATAGGCCTTCAAGTTATTGAAACTAATTGATTTTTCGTATAAACTAGACTGTAATTATTTATTTGGAGATAAAAATGGGTACTATTGGTGTTCTTCTTTTAGTTGCATTCATTATCGTATGTGTGCTTTTAGTTCTGCTTGTAATTGTTCAGGATGACGGTGAAAACGGCATGGGTGGACTTCTTGGTGGTCGTGGTACTGCTGCATTCGGTTCACACTCAGCAAGCATTCTTACAAAAACAACAACTGTTCTTGTAATCCTTTTCTTCGTTCTTGTTCTGGCTCTTGCTCTTCTGAACAAAAAACCAAAAGCAGTAGAAAGCCTTGCACCAGTTGCAGCTGAAACTACAATTGAAGAAACAACAGAAACATCTTCTAACTGGTGGGCAGAAGACGAAGCTAAAACTGAAGCAGTTCTCGAAGCAGCCGCTGAATAAAAATGTTTCTTGATCTTATCAGTCTTTCCGACATTGTCTTTCTTGAAAGTGTAGAAAGGGATGAAGCCCTGTCAGAACTTCTGGAAGTTATCTGTCGGAAAAATTCTGCAATCAACCGTCAGGAGTGTCTCAATGCACTTATTGAACGGGAAGATAAAATGACTACTGTAATAAAAAAAGATATTGCAGTACCTCATGCAGTATTAAGAGACGATAATAAAACCTGCATTGCCTTGGGAATCAGTAAAAAAGGGGTGGATTTTGATGAATCTTCCCCTGATAAATCAAGCGTGCATTTAATCATTGAGATTTTATTTGAGCAGAACAATACTGAGGCGCATCTTGCAATCCTTAAGGATGTTCTTGAGCTCACAGAAACCCCTGATTTCTTTACTACATTGGTACAGTGTGAAACAACTGCTGATGCTTACAGATACCTGGAGTCACTAAAATAGTTTTCCGGAGCTTTTTATGGCAACAAATGATGAAGTAAGTGTAATTGAACACCTGTTGGAAATTGAAAAACAGGCTTCACTTCTAATTCACGAAGCAAGCCTTGAATCAGAAAAGCGACTTTCTGCGGCACGAACCAGCGTTGATACAAAATACAAAGAACAGTATAAAGCCATTTCTGAAAATGCAGAAAATAATTTCCGTCAGGAATCAGAAAAAGTAAAGGAAGCCAGGGAAAATGCTATCTCGGAATACAAAGAGAAATTGAGAAATCTTCCCCAGAATAAAGAAAATTTCAATAAGTTTCTGGAAGGTATTCTGTAATGGACAAATCAGGTGCCCTGGCTTACATTTACGCAAAAGCTTCGGGCTCAATTTCAAAATCATTTGTAGAATCTCGTATTTCAAAGCTTTTTGAACCAAAAAGTCTTGCTGATCTGTGGACTCTTATCTTCAAAACACCAGCTCCACTTATCCCGGAAACTCTTCTTGCTCAGGAAATTGAAAAAGAAGCTTTCCGCCGTTTTATTGATCAGTATATTGATTTTATTTCTTGTTTTGACAAACCAGATGATTTTTTACAGGATCAGTTTTTTATTTATGAGGTAGAAAATCTTAAAGAGATTGGTGCTGCTTTGTGTTCCGGAGAAAAAGACTGTCCTGATCTTGTAGAACTTAAAGATTACACAACCCTTCATACAGAAAAGTGGCCGGATATTAAAGCAATTACAGCTGGAACTGAATATGCCTGGTACAACAAAGTGCCAGGAAAACACGAACAGCAGGAAATGGAATTCCGTCTTGATCTTCAGGCTTACCGTCACATCTGGGATTCTATTCACACAGTGCATGACGAAACAAGAGAAGGGCTTATCGACTTTTTTACAGAAGCCTTTATTATTAAAAATACAATCTGGGCTCTTCGCCTTAAACTCTATTACAATCTTCCAAAAGAAGAAATTATTCCAAAACTCATTGTGGTTACAGACAATAAACCTTCTATGGATCCAATTGCCGGTCCTGTACTTCGACTTCTTGATAAGGATGTTGATAAATATGACGATTGGAGTGACTGGAAATACTCACAGTTCTTAAATCCTTATGTTGCAGGTAATCTCTGGCAGATAGATCCTCTTTGGATAGAAAAAAAATCTAAAATTTATCAGAATAAAAAAGCAGTCACTCTGTTTCATTCATATCCTCTTACAAGTACAGCAATTGTAGCATGGTATAAAATTAAACAGTTTGAACTGGGATGTATCCGAACAGCTGTTGAAGCATTAAGACTTAATGTGAGCTCTCAGGATGCAATGAACGTTGTAGGAGCAGGAGAAATTCATGGCTAGAACAACACGTATGAATCTGATTGAATTGATGGTTCTAAAACAGGACATCAATCAGGTAATTGAATACCTTGGAAAAAAAGGTTCTTTTCAATTTCAGTCTACTCAGGGAAAAAAGAATTCTGAAGAAATTCAGGATGAATATTTAAGCCTTGATAAACAGTTCTATGATAAGCTTATCAAAATCAAGAATTTTCTTGGTGTTGAAACAAAAAATATTGATCTTAGTAAATGTAAAGTAGTAAATGAAGAAGACCGTGATGAAGCTGCAAATCTCATTTCATCTTTTGAAGATTTGCAGAACCGTCTGAATATTGCCAAAACTGAACTAGATAAAGTAAAAGACGCTCATAAAGAATCACTGGCTTTCTCAAATCTAAAGGTTCCTTATTCTGATCTTGAACACCTTTCATTCCTTACAATGAAGATTGGTAAAATTCAGCCATCCAGCTTTGATGAACTTGTTGATGCTGTTGGATCAAATGCAGTAATCATTGCCCTTGGAGATGATAAATCTCATATTATGGCATGTTCTTCTAAAAAAGGTCGTTTTGCCCTTGATACAGAACTGAAAAACTTTGGTTTTGTAGAAATGGAAGTGCCAAAAGATTTCAAAGGTGTTCCAGATAATGTTCTTGAAAGTCTTGAAAAAGAAATGGCTGCTGCTGAAAAAACAATGGCCGACCTGGAAGAAGAAAAAATTAACTTCGCTGAGACTCATCAGGCTATTATCGAAAAACTTATTGGTGCCTTTACACTTACCATTCAGATTAATGAAGTTCGTGCAAGTCTTGAAGCAACAGAACTTGTTTACCGCATTACAGGATGGGTTCCTGCTAATGAAAGTGATGCTTACATGACAGAACTTGATTCTGCTACTGAAGGTCGAATTGCTTTCCGTAAATACGATCCATTTGAAGTTCCTTCTGTAATTTCTGGAAAAGAACAGGTGCCTGTAAAACTTTCTCACGGAAAACTGGTTTCAAGTTTTGAACGAATGATTTTCTCTTACGGTTCACCATTGTACCGCACAGTTGATCCAACACCATTTGTTGCACTCTTCTTTACAATTCTCTTTGGTATTATGTTCGGTGACCTTGGACAGGGCCTTGTTTTTCTTATCCTTGGTATTCTTATGGCATGTAAGGTTGTAAAGGTTGGTGGATGGAATAAGTTTGCTCCAGTTTTCATGTGTATTGGTACTTCTTCTTCAATAATGGGACTTCTTACAGGTGAATTCTTCAGTGATGAAACTCTTCTTGAACCATTCAGTTTGTGGGTAACAGGACTTTTCGGAACTCCACATGCTCCTATTGTAAAAATGATGCCTTCAAGTGATCCATCATCAATTAAGGCCATGTTTACTGTGTTCGGAATTGCTGTTGCCATCGGATTCCTTATTAACTCAATTGGTCTTATTATCAACCTTATAAATAATGTTATCAGAAAAAAGTGGGGCGAAGTTTTCTTTGGTAAAAACGGTCTTGCCGGAACAATTTTCTTCTGGTATGTAGTTGCTCTTGTAATCCGCATTGTTGTATTCAAACATTCAATTGCAGCCTATGACTGGATTGTAATTGGTATTTCTCTGTTCTTTGCAAGTTTTGGTGAACCATTTGAAAGAATGATTGAAGGAAAACGACCAGTTCTTGAAAATGGACTTATGACTGCCGTTATTTCTGGTGTTGTAGAAATGATTGAAGTTGTTTCAGGATATCTTTCAAATACAGTCAGCTTTGTTCGTGTAGGTGCCTTTGCACTTGGACACGCTGTTCTTGACTTCCTGTTCCTTACACTTACAGAAATGGTTGGTGGATTTGCAACTCCACAGGGACTTCTGGTAGCCATTCTTGGTAATGCATTGATTGTAGTTCTTGAAGGTATGATTGTTGCCATTCAGGTAATCCGTCTTCAGTATTACGAATTCTTCTCCAAGTTCTTCCACGAAACTGGTCGAGAGTTTAAACCGTTTACATTTAGTTGTGAAAACTAATTTAGATAAAAATATTTTAAGAGGTAGAAAAATGAACAAGAAACTTTTGTGTCTGTTTGTTATCTTCGCAGGTCTTTCACTGACCACACTTTACGCACAGGAAAAAGCTCCTGCTGCTGAAACTGAAGCTGTTGCAGAAACAACAGGTAACTCAGGTCTCAAATACCTGGCTGCAGCTATTGCAGTAGGTGTTGCTTGTATCGGTGGTGGTATGGCCGTAGGTAAAATCGGTGCTGCTGCTATGGGTGCCATGAGTGAAAATGCAGAACTTTCTGGTAAAGCTCTTCCGTTCGTAGGTCTTGCCGAAGGTATTTGTCTTTGGGGAATGCTTGTAGGTGTTCTTATTCTGATTTTGTAGATTTACTCAATTGAAATTTTTTGTAATTGGTGAACGGGAGATTGTTCTGGCCTTCAAACTGGTCGGGGTTGACGGTATAGTTGCCCAGGGCCGAGAAGAAGTGCTGGATGCTTTTAATCGTGTCACTGGTAAAGGCGGACACCTGGGAGTTCCTGTTGATGAACTTCCTCGTGTTCTCATCCTTACGGAAGATGCAGCTGGTACCATTGAAAACGAAGAAATCGCCTGGCAGAAAACAGGAAAATATCCTCTCATAGTTGAAGTACCGGGACTTGGCGGTCATGTGCAGGGCAGAAAAACTTTGTCTGAAGCAATTCGTGAAGCCGTTGGTGTTCAAGTTTAATTAACAGGTATCAAAAATGGAAGAATTAAGATCTACTGAAATCCTGGATAAAGAGATTCAGGTTTCAGCCCGAAAAAAAGCCGAAAGAATTCTTGCAAAAGCCGATGAAGACTGTAAGTCTTTGGAAAGTCAGGTTGCTGAAAGGGTTGAAAAGGCTAAAAATGAAGTGGAAGCTCTTTTTGCTCACAAACTTGAAGCAATTAAAAAAGACTCTGAAGCTTCTATTCCTCTGGAAAAACAGCGATTACTGGTTTCATTTATTCAAAATGAAATCGTAACAAATATAAATGATTATCTTGTAGCTTTAGGGGAAGATAAAAGAATTGAACTGGTATTAAAAAATGCCGGTGAAGTTCTTCCTCGTCTTTCTGAAGGTACAAAAGTAAATGCTTTTGTATATGGATTTGATTCCAAAAAAGCAGAAAAAGCTTTGAAAAAACTTCTTGCAACAAATCTTTCTAAAGTAGAAGAAACAGTTTTCGGAAAAGCTGCTCTTGAAGAAAGTGCAATTGATCTTAAAGAAGGAATTATTCTTGTTTCAGAAGATTCAAAACTTAAGATGCGGTTTACTTTGTGTGAAGTAGTAAATGCCGTTCTTGATAAATATCGTGAAGAAATGAAAGACGCACTTTTTGGTGATGTTTTTGGGAGTGTAAAATGATTGAAGGAAAAATTACCCGTGTATCAGGACCAATCGTTTATGCTTCAGGACTTGACGGTGCCGGTCTTTACGACGTAGTTAATGTTGGAAAATCAAACCTCATTGGTGAAATTATCCGACAGAATCAGGGAAATGCAACAATTCAGGTTTATGAAGATGATACTGGTATGGAAATTGGTGAAAAAATTGTCTGTACAGAACGTCCTCTTTCATTGAGACTTGGACCTGGTGTTGTTGGAAATATTTACGATGGTATTCAGCGTCCTCTTAAAACAATGCACGAAGAAGGCGGTGCTTTCCTTTTGCCTGGCCAGCGTGCTGAACCTTTGGATACAAAAAAACAGTGGGATTTTGTAGCTTGTGAAGGTATAGAGGCCGGATGTGCAATTGCTCCAGGTCAGGTTTTGGGAACAGTAAAAGAAACAGAATCCATTACCCAGAGCATTATGGTTCCTCCAACTGTTCGCGGACGTACACTTAAATCTTTCAAAGGAAGCGGTTCTTACACTGTTGATGATGTTATTGCAGTTACAGAACTTGATGAAGAAATCTGTCTTTCTCAGTACTGGCCAGTTCGTAAACCACGTCCTTATGCTCAGAAACTTTCTGTAAGTGAACCTCTTATTACTGGTCAGCGTGTTATTGACGTATTTTTCCCACTTTCGAAAGGTGGTACTGCCGCAATCCCAGGTGGATTTGGTACTGGTAAAACTATGACACAGCATGCCGTTGCTAAATGGTGTGATGCTGATCTTATCGTTTACATTGGTTGTGGTGAACGCGGTAATGAAATGACTGAAGTTCTTTCTGAATTCCCGGAACTTATTGACCCTCGAACAGGTCGTTCCATCATGGAAAGAACAATTCTTATTGCAAATACTTCAAACATGCCTGTTGCTGCCCGTGAAGTTTCACTTTATTCAGGAATTACTCTTGCTGAATATTTCCGTGATATGGGAATGCACGTTGCTATCATGGCAGATTCTACATCACGATGGGCAGAAGCTTTGCGTGAACTTTCCGGTCGTATGGAAGAAATGCCTGCCGAAGAAGGATTCCCGGCATATCTTCCAACTCGTCTTGCATCATTCTATGAACGTGCAGGTCGTATTAATTCACTTTGCCAGAGAGAAGGTTCAGTTTCCATTATTGGTGCCGTTTCGCCTCCAGGTGGTGACTTCTCTGAACCTGTTACACAGCATACAAAACGATTTATCCGCTGTTTCTGGGCTTTGGACCGTGAACTTGCTAATGCCCGTCATTATCCAGCTATTGGATGGATTGAATCTTATTCTGAATATGCTGATGAAGTTCGTGACTGGTGGGAAGTTCATAATCCACTTTGGGCACAGCTTAGACAGGAAGCTCTTGATCTTCTTAAAACTGAACAGCGCCTTGAACAGATTGTTCGTCTTATTGGACCAGATGCTCTTCCAGACAGTGAACGTCTTGTTCTTAAAGTTGCAGAAATGATTAAAAACGGCTTTTTGCAGCAGAACGCTTATGATGATATCGATAAATACTGTTCTACAGAAAAACAGATTACAATTCTTGAACTTATTATGGAATATTATCGACGTGCTCTAGGTGTTATTAAAAAGGGCGGACTTTTAAGCAAAGTAGTTTCCCTTCCGGTTTGCGATGAACTGGTTCGAATCAAAATGCTTTACAAAAACGAAGATGTTGCCAAGCTTGAAGATATCCGGGCAAGACTGGATATGCAGATTGGTGAACTTGAAGTATTGATGAACTAACTTCATGACTGAAGGATTTATAGAATGAAAGGAATTGAAAGTAAAGGTGTTACATCTGTTGATGGACCAATCGTTGTTCTTAAAAGAACAGAAAATGTTTTTTTTGGAGAAACAGTTTGCGTTCGCGACAGAACCGGTGAAAAGCGAGTAGGTCGTGTTGTTGATGTAAGCGAAACTGCAGTTGTTGTACAGATTTTCGGAAATACAACTGGTCTTGATATTGATGACACAACCTATGAATTTTTGGATGAACCTCTTGAACTTCGCGTAGGTGAAGATCTTCTGGGCCGAATCTTCAACGGGCTTGGTGAACCAATTGATGGTTTCCCTCCGATTATTTCTTCAAAAAAACTGAACGTAAACGGAAATCCAATTAACCCTTATGCACGTATTTACCCTCGTGACTTTATTCAGACAGGAATTTCTGCCATTGACGGAATGAACTCTTTGGTGCGCGGTCAGAAACTTCCAATTTTCTCTGGAAACGGTCTTCCACATAACAAGCTTGCTGCTCAGATTATCAGACAGGCAAAACTCCGTAATTCTGATGAACAGTTCGTTATGGTTTTTGCCGGCATGGGTATTAAATACGACGTTGCCAAATTCTTCGCTGATACATTTGAAGAGTCAGGTGTTCTTTCAAAGGTAGTTATGTTCCAGTCTTTGGCAGATGCTCCTTCTATTGAACGTATTATTACACCACGTTGTGCACTTACAGCAGCTGAATACCTTGCTTTTGAAAAAGGTTATCATGTTCTGGTTGTAATGACAGATATGACCAACTACTGTGAAGCTCTCCGTGAAATTTCTACTACCCGTGGTGAAGTTCCTGGACGTAAAGGTTATCCTGGATATCTTTATTCTGACCTTGCTGAACTTTACGAACGTGCCGGAAAAATTAAGGGTAGTGAAGGATCAATTACACAGATTCCAATCCTTACTATGCCTAACGATGATATTTCCCATCCAATTCCAGACCTTACAGGTTATATTACTGAAGGACAGATTGTACTTGACCGTGGACTTTCACAGAAAGGTCTTTATCCTCCAGTAGGTGAACTTTCATCACTTTCTCGACTTATGAAAGACGGTATTGGTCCTGACATGACCCGTGAAGATCATGCTAACGTTTCTGCCCAGCTTTTTGCTTCTTATTCAAAAGTAAAAGCTATCCGAAACCTGGCCGCCATTATTGGTGAAGAAGAACTTTCAGAACTGGACCGTGAATACCTTAAATTCGGTGAAAAATTTGAAAGTGAATTTCTTGGACAGGGAGAATATGAAGAACGCACAATTGAAGAAACTCTTGCAATTGGATGGCGTGTTCTTTCAGAACTTCCACGAACTGAACTCTTCCGTATTAAACCGGAATTCATCGACAAATACATGGGAACAGCTGAATAAGTATGGCCAAGCTTAACGTTGCACCAACAAAATCAAATCTTCTCGAAATGAAAAGCCAGCTGGCAGTTTCAACCAATGGTTATGAACTTCTTGAAGAAAAACGAGAAATCCTGGTGCGTGAACTTATGCACATGGTTGAAAAGGTAAAGGTTCTTGAAGGTGACATTGAGAAGGTTATAGCTCGGGCATATCCGGCTTTTAAGAGCATGCTTATGAGCGACGGTTCCGATCAGATTGAAAGAATAAGCCATGCAGTTCACTATGATTTTGGAATGACTGAAAAAACAGTTACCATCGGTGGTATGCCATTCCAGACTCTGGATGTAGAACTGCCAAAAAAAGAACTTTTCTATTCTTTTGTAGGAACTTTTGCCAATACTGATGCAACAATTACTCAGTTTTTTGAACTTCTGTCTCTCCTTACCCAGATGGCCAGTATTCGTACTATAGTATGGCGACTTGCTGACGAAGTAAAACGTACACAGCGACGAGTAAATGCTCTTGATAAAATGATCATTCCTCAGACAAAAGAAACTGCAGCTTATATTGAAGGTGTACTTGAAGAACGGGAACGTGAAAATGTTTTTGTTCTTAAGGCTCTTAAAAAGAAGAACGGATCAAAATAATTTGCTTTTTTAATACTCACATACTATATTTTATGTAAGAGGTGAAATTTTTAAAGTATGAAAGGTCTGTTCAAAAAAATTGTAGTTGCCGTAAACGGACATGAAAGTTCTATTCATGCTGCAATGTATGCAATTCTCATGGCTAAAACCTACAATCTTGAACTTAAGGCAGTTTATGTTGTTGATACTGCTACCATTAAGTATCTTTCTATGAATCACTTTCTTATTTCTGAGGAAAGCAGCAGTTACGAAGAACAGCTTAATGCTGATGGTGAAAAATACCTGAAATATGTAGAAAGACTTGCCCAGACAAAAGGCTTAAAAATCCAGACAGAATTAAAAAGCGGCGGAATTTTCTCGGAAGTTGTAAAAGTCTGTGAAGAATTCAAAGCAGATATTCTTCTTTTAGGTGGACATGAAAATAAAAATGGTAAGAAAAATATCATATCTGAAAAAGAAAGTGATATTCTTTCAAATTCAAAAATTCCTGTAATGTTTGTAAAAAACGAAAATATAGAAAAACTGTTCAAGTTGTAGGAAAAAATGGAAAACTGTTATCAGATTCTGGGTGTTTCCGTACATGCATCTTTAAGTGAAATCAAACACGCCTATAGAGACCTTGCAAAAAAATATCATCCTGATTCAAGTGGAAATCAGGATCCTAAACTGGCAGAAAAATTTGACCGCATTACACAGGCTTACCGTGTGCTTTCCGACCAGCGTCAGCGTCAGATTTTTGACGACTCTCTTTTTAATCACTTTAGAAGAAATGCTGTAAAAGGTGAAAGTTTTGATTACCGAAAATGGCTTTTAGACAGAAATGATGATGAATCCTGGGCAAAACTTATTATCCTTGATTTAATGCGGGGAAGAGAAGATGAAGCCTGTAATGAATTCCGTAAAATCCAAAGTGAAAGAACTTCATTTAAATTAAAAGACTGGTTTACCCGTGAAGATTTTATGGACTACGGTTACATTTTAAGTGAAGAACTTGTTATTCGTGGTGAATATTACGATGCATTTTTACTTCTTGAACAGGTTATTCTTATGGAAAAAAGCTACAGTTATTACGGACTTTTTTTTCCAGAAGTGATTTCCTTTACCCAGAACATTGTAATGCACAATATCCTTTCCATTATAAATGATGAACTTGCCCTGGATGTTTTTGAACGAACTTTGGATCTTGAACTTGGAAAAGATACTGACCGCTACTGTCTTCAGAAAATGGCTCTGATCTACCGGGAAATGGGAGATTCTTACACAGCAGCAGTCTGTGAAGAAGAAGCTGCAAAATTATAGCTGTTTTACATTACAAGTTCAGCAATCTTATCAAGGAGTTTTTTCATAATGATAGGTTTGCTTATATGAAAATTGATTCCTTTTGATTCAGACTGTTCAATGTCTTCCGGAAAAGCATTTGCAGAAATTGCGATAATCGGAATATTACTGTCCAGTCTTCCAGAATTTCTGATTTCTGTTGTGGCTTCATACCCATTCATAACAGGCATGGAAATATCCATTAAAATAATGCTGAAATCTCCGTCATTTGAAGCCCTGTAAAGATCAACTGCTTCCTGGCCGTTGGTAGCTTCTGTAATATTTGCTCCGGTTTTTGAAAGCATGAGTTTTATAATGTCCAGATTCATTTTGTTGTCATCAACTGCAAGTACTTTGATCTTAGAAAAATCATAATTTTCGGCAATTGACTTTGTTTTTACAGGTTCTTTCTTTTCTGTATTTTTTGAGTTTTCTTCATCTTTTACTTCAGGTTCAACATTTTCGGAATGTTGATTTTTATCATTTACAGGAAGACTTGTCCAGATTTTTTCATAAAGCTTGTCTCGGGCAATAGGTTTTGTAATGTAATTTGTCATTCCGGCAGCATATGCTCTCTGTTTATCTTCTTCGTAAATATTTCCTGTCATGGCAACAACCGGAATTTCTTTTGCGTAAGAAGATTCAATCTTTCTGATTTCTTTAACAACTTCAATACCGTTCATTAACGGCATTTCCATGTCCATAAGAATAAGATCGTAATAATTGTCGCCTTTTTCTATGAAAATATCCAGAGCTTTTCTTCCATTTTCGGCCTTATCAAAAGTACAGTTTGCTTTTTCAAGAAAACGGGAGATGACTTCCATATTAAGATTGTTGTCTTCAGCAATAAGGATTCGTCGGTTTGAAAAATCAGGAATTTCTTTTCCGTCCTGAGGACCGTTTGTGCTGTCCTGGGCTTTTGTTACAGGGATTTTTACGGTAAATTCAGATCCTTTTCCTAGTTCAGATTTTACAAAGATTTCACCGCCCATAATATCAATAAGATTTTTAGTGATGTTCATGCCAAGGCCGGATCCTTCAATGGCACGGGTCTGTGTTTCATCTCGAGTAAAGGGCATGAAAATTTTGGAAATAAAGTCTTCAGACATTCCAATACCTGTATCACGGATTACAAAAGTGAAATTACAGATATTGTCTTCAAGTTCTTCTGTTACGGTAAAATCAATGGCTCCATTGTCTGGTGTGAACTTTACGGCATTTCCAAGAATATTGATGAGAATAAGATTCATTCGCAGTTCATCACCAATAACCTTATTTGTTTTAATTGTTGATTTTGTTGTGAAAGTAATGTTTTTTGCTTTTGTCTGAGGAGCAACAATAGTATTGATGGCTGTAAGAAGGTTTTCCATACGGAAAGGTTCCTGAGCAATCAAAATCTTTCCTGATTCAATACGAGAAATATCAAGAACGTTATTTACAAGAGTTAGAAGATGGTTTGATGCTACAGAAATCTTTTCAATATAATCATCCATCTTGTCTTTATCACCGGTATATTCTTTTGCTACGGTTGTAAGTCCGTAAATTGCATTCATAGGTGTTCGGATATCATGAGAAAGATTTGAAAGAAAGTCAGTCTTGGCTTTGTTTGCAGCTTCAGCTGTTTTTAATGCTTCGTTAAGTTTTCTTTTGTGTGTTTCTTCTTTAAGATGGGCCTGAGTAATATCTTTTATGATGGTAACTGCAGAAATTTCATCACTTTCAGGGTTTTTTGTCATAAGAACTGTGTGATTTAGCCACAGCACTTTTTCATTTACACTAACTTCATATTCAAGGTTTATTTCCTGCTGTCCAAAACGGAATATTTTTCTTAGATTTCTGATGTTCAGCATATTGTGGACTTCTTCTACAGCATCAGTACGAAGGAAAGTTTCTGCTTTTTCAAGAAGAGCAGTGTAAGAAACAGGAAGGGAAAGTCCTAGCAGTGGAAGCAATGGGTTTTGAATGTCATCAATTGTGTAATAAATATCTTCGCTTACAATATCTTTAGTGATGTTTGTATTAAAAACAATTAAAGCGTCCGAAAGAAGAGCCTGATGATAATTGTTTGCAAGCATCTTATGATGTTCGGCTTCAATTTCATTTGTAATGTCAGTTTCTGTAATTATAAGAATGTTTCTGTCTGTTTCACTTCTTGAAATAGACCATCTGGAATAACGTTTTAATAAAGAATTTTCTGTACGTCGTATAAAAACCTCGTTAATTTCGTCAGCTTTAGAAAGTTTTTTTCGAATATTTGAATAACTGAAAAATTCGTTAAATTTATGAAACTCGGTTCTTTCGCCAAAATGTTTTGCAAATTCAAAAACCATTGTAGATAAATCTGTCTGGTTTTTTAAGGTATGAATAGGTTTGATTAAGAAGTTTACTTTCCAGGATGAAAGATCAAGTTCCCCTGCAGTAATGAAGTTTGATTCAAGAAGACGACGACGGGTAACGTTTCGGAAATCATCGTTGTAGTGTTCTTCGGTTAGAGTTTCAAGATCTACGTCATTATCAAGAGACTTTACGAGAAAAAGAGCAAAATATTTTTCCTTTCTGTTTTTAATAGGAAGGATTGTCATTTTAAATCTTCTAGGGCTTGTAATAAAAATGTCAAAATCAAAGGATAGTGGTGCAAGTCTTTTTGAAAACTGACCGATAAGTCTTTTTGCATTAAGGGTCTCTACAAGATCAAAACTTGTCCGCATGATGGATTTTCTAGTGTGTAGAGCTTCGGTATATGAATCTCCTTTTTTAATTTCGTAAGAATCTTTACTGAAAATTGAAATGATTTTATCATCTGTCAGACTAACCATGAATACAAGGGGAAATAGTCTTCCTACTTCCATTGAAAAACCAGGAACTTCTTTTGTGGATGACCGTAAGTTTTTTAATAAAAATAAATAGTCTGACAACATGAAAACTAAACCTTACTATAAAAGCGAATACATGAATGC
>JAKSTP010000030.1 GCA_024402505.1 Treponema sp. | reverse complement strand
AAGCAACATCGTCACCACCGTAAATTAAAGCACCGTAATCAAAACCACGGCACTGTGCAACGGCAATACATCCAGCCTGTTCCATTTCTACAATTTTAGCACCTTCCTGCTTTCGAAGTTCAACTCGTTCTGGAGTTTCCCGAAGCATGGCATCAGTTGTCCAGCAAAGTCCACGAAGATATGGTACTTTTTTTGATTCAAGACTTGCAGCAAGTTTGTCGGTAACTTTTTTGTCTGTGTAAATATAGCGGCTTGGCTCAACATAATGGTAAGAAAAACCTTCATCACGGATGGCCCCATCTACCAAAAGCAGCTGACCTACTTTAATGTTGCGATCCAAAACGCCGCCGCCACCGCAGAACATTACTTTTTTCAAACCGCCGGCCTGCAAAGCATCCAGGTTTCCGGCACAGGCAGGACAACCAATCTGACCTAAAATCAAAAGAACATCTGGCGCATCTACAAAATTATAAACATCAAAAGGATTTTCACCACCAATGTGCATGTAAACTTCAATCTGTTTTTCTTCAATTAATTTATTAATGGCTTCAGGGAAAAAAGTAATAATCATTTTATCTGCAGAAAATTTTTCTGGAAACAGATTTTCAGGATTGATTTTTGCGACCTTTTCAGTGTCGAACTCTAAAATTGGAAATTCTTTTTTTGTTATCATTTTTTCCTCCGGAATTTGCTTTTTTTTGAGAACCCAAATCTGATTTTAATGGAAGTAATAAGAATCCACAATAATGTTTGCTTAACAAAATAGATGGCAATATTTATGAATTCATTGTAATATCAGGAAAATAATAAAAGGAGAAAAAAAATGAGCAATAAATCAAAAAGCTTGTCAGTTATAGCCATCATTCTTGCTGCAGTTGGATTAGTATTTCTTATGTTGAGCATCTTCTTGCACGAAGAAAGAAGTCTGTTCCTTTCCCTTGGCTTACCTTGTGTTGCACTTTCAAACTTTCTTACAACTATCTGGGCCAAGAAAAAGGATAATTCTGACGAAAATAAATAAGTCAGCTAGTTCTTAAATTTTACTGCGGTTCCGTAAGCAATAATTTCAGCAGCTCCCTGCATTACTGTGGAAGAACCGTAGTGTATACCCACAACAGCATCGGCATTTAAAGCTTCGGCTTCATCAACCATGCGTTTTGTGGCAATCTGGCGGGCTTCATTGAGCATTTCGGTGTACCCCTTGATTTCGCCACCAACCAAAGTCTTCATTCCAGCCATAAAATCACGGCCAAAGTTTTTTGTCTGAACAATTGTTCCTTTAACAATTCCCAGCACTTCCAGTTCCTTTCCAGGAATGTTTTCAATACTTACGAGCATCATACTCTTCACCTCTTTCTATTTCTTTTATTCTTTGAATTAACACGATTAGCAAAGCCGTTCCTGTTACCAAAATGATTCCCACAAAAATCCAGACTATATTTTTGGATCCTTTTGAATGCAAAACATCTACCATTGCAAAAATCATTGGTACAAGAATCAACAAAAAAAACACAATTGCCGAAATTACGGAGCCTGTTTTCTTTTTGCGGTTTATGTCTTCTTTTTCAATGTCCACAAATTTTGTTCCTTTAGTTTCCATTTCGTACATTTCCTCAAGATAGGTTTCAGCGTTTATCTGCGAAAAATCAACAATTTCATCTTTCATTTTGCTGCAAAGATCTTTCATAAGCTGAGCACTTTCCTGCTGTTTTTCAAGGTAGGAAATCTGCTGATTCATTGCCTGACTGAAGTTCATCTTGCCTTTTTGCAAAAGACGTATTTCTTCGATTGGAACAGAAAGTTTTCTCAACAGTTTAATTTTCTGCAGCTGGCCAACATCAGCCAAAGAATACTCTCTGTAGCCGTTTTCAGGATTTCGTTCCGGATTCAACAACCCTTCTTCTTCATAAAAACGAATATTCTTTTTTGTAATGCCAACCAGCTCTTCAACCTGATAGATTTTCACTTAATCCTCGCTACGCTTTTCCCTGATTTCTTTGCTTATTTTAAGGGTTACAGTTGGTGGAAGGTCAAGAAGATTTTTAATTTTTCTTGTAAATTTTGATTTTTTACGGAGAATTTTGCAAATTTTGATGAACTCTCCGTAAAATTTTTGATTTCTCTTGGATTTTCAATACTGTTTATGGGAAAATTACGGAGAGTTATTAAAAACCACGAATCTCTCCGTTGTGGAATCCCAGCTTTTTTAAAATAAAAGGGAAAATCTATTATTTTTTACGGAGAATTTGATAAATCTGCATGAACTCTCCGTAATTTTTCGATTCAAGACTAAAAATTTCTGCAAATCCAGCAAATTCCTACGGAGAGTTTGTCCAATTCCCCCACACTCTCCGTAATTTTCTATTTTTTTTATCAATAACTCGATATAGGAAGAACTATTCTATTTTCTGGTTCCATAGACCCTTTTACAGAAAACTGGACTTGCCATATTTTTCCTGTGATTGTATCAAGCTTAAGAAAAGTCCACGTGTTTTGTGTTGGAAATAACCTGTAACGAACATTTGTACTTTGGCTAGGCTCAGAAAATGGGGCCTCAGCAAATGCTGACATTAAAACTACAAATGTCAATAAAATTGCTAAAACTGATTTTTTCATTTCTCTCTCCTTTAAATATATTTATCCCCTCAAATATACTCATATCTTGTTCTGTTTTCCAATCAAATTATTCATATAAAAAAATATAAGTAAATTTCCAAAAACTATAGTACAATGGACTAATGAAGATTTTAACTTGGAATGTGAACGGCATTCGGGCCGTGGAGAAAAAAGATTTTTGCACCTGGCTGGACAATTGTGGCGCCGATGTTGTGTGTATTCAGGAAACTAAGGCAAAACCTGATCAGCTTTCAGACAATCTTATTAATCCTCCAAAGTACAAATCTTTTTGGGCAAGCGCAGTAAAACCTGGTTATTCTGGAACTGCCATTTATTCAAAAACTGAGCCAGATAAAATCGAAGTTCTTGGTGATTCCCGCTTTGACGACGAAGGCCGAACAGTTATGGCTTTTTTTGGTAAGTTCGTTGTAATCAGCGCATATTTTCCAAACAGTCAGGACGCCGGTGCCCGCCTTGATTACAAGATTGCCTTCTGTGACTGCATGCTGGACCGCTTGAACCAACTGGTTTCCCAAGGCTACGACATCTGCCTTTGTGGCGACTACAATATTGCTCACAAACCAATCGACCTTAAAAATCCAAAAACCAACGAAGGGAACGCCGGCTATCTTCCTGAGGAACGTGCCTGGATGGACAAATTCCTTGACGCCGGCTACATCGACAGTTTCCGCCATTTTTGCCAGGAACCAGATCAGTATTCCTGGTGGAGCTACCGTTTCCACGCCCGTGAAAAGAATGTAGGATGGCGCATCGATTATGCCAACGTAAATGAACGCCTTTTGCCAAAAGTCAAAAACTGTGTTATCCGGCAGGACGTTTTTGGAAGCGACCACTGCCCGATAGAAATTGACATCGACATTTAGTCCGGCCAAAAATCAATTTATTCAATTTTATCATTTCGTTAAATAGAGAGACTTATGGAGAGAAAAAAAACAGGTAAGAGTTTACAAAAATCGGAAAACATTCTTAATGAGGCACTTTTTCACAATCTTGCCTTTCTTGCCGATGCAATCTGGGAAATTGATCCCTACAATGACAGAATAATTTTCCTTCACGATAAACTCACTCCCGAGCTGGAAGGCCATTGTTTTACCTTCCGTGAAGCACTCATCTTTTTGGAATCTCACATTCCTTCCAACATGCTGGATGTTTACGTAAATATTATTTCGCCTGAATTTATCCAGAATCTTGATGAAGACTATAGTTTTAATTCCACTGCAAGAAGAGACGGAGAAATTCACACCCTTCAAAGTGTATTAACTCCTTCTTTTGACGAGGACGGCAAAGTTTCTCATGCTTACCTTACAACTCTTGATGTGCAGATGGAAATTGATCAGCAGCAAAAAGCTTCCGAATCTAAAACCGAGCTGGACCGTTTTCTTTCTGCCGTGAACTGCGGAATTATTCAGTACACCATAAATACAAAGCAGCTTATTCTTGCTAACGATTTTGCCATTAAAATGATGGGCTACTCTTCTTTTGAAGAAATGAAGAAAATGCCTTTCAATAAAATGATCAGTCCTGTTTTTGACGAAGATCTGGTGCACCTTAAAAATCTGGTAAAAACCCTTAGTCTTGATGGAGATCCTGTTGAATGTGAGTTCCGCGTTCTTCACAAATACGGTTTCGTTCTTACAATTTTTGGATCAATCCGTCTTTTAAGCCAAAGCACCGGCGAACCAATTCTTCAGCACAGTTTAATCGACATTACCGAAAGCCAGAAGACAATTCACCGCTTCAAGGAGATTACCGAAGTACTTGAAAGTGCGCAAATTGGCCTTTGGTACATTATCATGGGCAACGGAAATCCTAAATTCATCGCCGATACTTCCACTGCCAAACTCCTTGGCCTTGATCCAAAAATTGAACCCGAACTTTTTTATAAAGACTGGATTAAAAATGTTGATGAGGAAAGTCTTCGTCTTTTGAAAGAAAACATGGCCGAAATGATCAACGGTAAAACTCAGGAAATCAACTACAAATATAACCATCCTACCCGCGGCCAACTGGTTTTCCGTGTTGGCGGTCTTATAAACTATGCTTACAAAGGAAAGGGTGTTATGTTCCGCGGCTATTTCCAGGACATTACCGAAGACAATAAGCGGCTGGAAGAACAGGTTGCCCGGGAAAAAACCGAACGTGAAACTCTCCAGGCCATGGCATCAATTTATTCCAATTCATATTTTATTGATTTCGAAAAGAACACTTATGATGAAATGAAGGCCTTCGATCATATTCACAATTACGTTAAGTCTCATACCCAGGACGATCTTCAGAACATTTTGAATGCTGTCCTTCATGATAGATTCACAGGAGTTGCCCTTGATCACGCCCTGATATTTGCCAATTTTTCTACCCTTTCAAAGCGCCTTTCAAACAGCACAATCACTTCCGTTGAACTTATCGACATTGATAACCGCTGGGTCCGCCTTTCCTTTATCCGCGTTGGTGAATATTCTCCTGTCATTAAAAAGGTACTTCTTGTATCCCAGGATATTGATGATGAAAAACGCAAGGAAGAAAATCTTAATCTTCTTTTGAATACCGACAAACTTACCGGCATCTACAATCGTCACGCCTACGAAACCCACATCGAAGAGATTGAAAAAACCGTCATTGGAAATGATCTTTGGCTTGTTTCTGTTGATTTGAACGGGCTTAAAACGGCCAACGATACTAAAGGCCATACAGCCGGCGACGAACTTTTAAAAGCTACGGCCCACTGTCTTTCTACCTGCGTTGGCGATGATGGAAAGGCCTACCGCACCGGTGGTGACGAGTTTGCCCTTATTTTCCGAGCTAAAAAGGAAGACGCCCTTGAAATTTTCAACAAAATGGAAGAATATCAGAAAAACTGGTCCGGTTCCATCAACAGTAAGTTTTCTTTTTCCATGGGCTACGTTTGTTCCAGCGAAATGCCTGGAAAATCCATGAGCGACATTGAAAAAGAAGCCGACAAACGAATGTACAAAGAAAAACGAAAATATTACACCATTTTTGGTGATCGCCGAAACAAGAGGGGTTAATAATGAACGAAGCTCATCTTTCACATATTCAGTCCGTTCTGGACGAGTCAGTTCGAAAAGGAAAAATCTCTGGAGCCAACTGTCTTATTTTTAAGGAAGGAAAGGAGATTGGTTACTGGGAATCGGGACTTGCCGACATTGAAGCAGCTCTCCCTTTTAAGCGAGACACAATCTGCCGCCTTTATTCCATGAGTAAACCGGTTACAGCCGTAGGCGTTCTTAAACTTGTGGAAGACGGGAAGATTGATCTTGATCAGTGTGTTAGCGAATATCTTCCTGAATTCAAAAATCTTAAAGTGTGCGACAACGGTAAAATCAGAAAATCCTTCCGCCCTTTGAAGATTCAGGATCTTTTGAACATGACTTCAGGCTATACTTACGGTGGAGAAGATGATGAAGGCCGCCGTCAGACAAGCCGCCTAATTGGTGAACTAAACGAACATTTTGATACTATTTCAACCAGGGAATTTGCCCGCCGCATGGCAGAAATTCCTGTTACTTATGAACCGGGCACAAACTACGAATACGGATTTTCCGCAGATATTCTGGGAGCCTTGGTAGAAGCAGTTTCCGGCAAAAAATTCAGCCTTTACATGAAGGAAAACATTTTTGATCCTCTTGGCATGAAAGATACAGCTTTCTGGGTTCCTGCCGAAAAGCAGAACCGCCTTTCCAAAGTGTACCGTCGCCCTTCCGATGGTTCAAACAAGCCAACCCTTTTTACCTTGAACAACCTTGGCATTCAGGACAAAATGGACAAAGAACCTGCCTTCGAAAGTGGAGGCGCCGGCCTTGTAAGTACAATCGACGACTACATGCGCTTTGTAAGAATGCTTGTAAACGGCGGAGAACTGGATGGCGTTCGTATTTTGCAGGAAGGCACTGTGCGATTTATGAGCACTGCAAAGCTCCGTGCAAATTTGCAGCAGTTCTTCGACTGGAAAATGGAGCATCTTTCGGGCTACACCTACACTAACCTTTGCCGCGTCTGCGTTGAACCTGAAAAATGTAAGTTTATTGCCCAGAAAGGCGAGTTTGGATGGGACGGCTGGCTTGGCCCTTACATGATGATTGATCCTGTAAACAAACTGGGACTTGTTTACCTTCAGCAAATGTGCGACAGCGGCCTCACCGACACCATGCGCGAAATCCGCAACATTTTGTACAGCTCCCTGTAATCCAGCGGCAGTCCCCTGTCATCCTGAACTTGTTTCAGGATCTCTTACTCTTCGTAAGTACCGCTTGTTCCGCCCTTTTTGATTACAATTTCGTAGATTGTACGCTGCATTACCAGGTCTTCTACGGCAGTTCCTGTGGATCTAATTTCCATGTCGGCAGCTGAAATGTTTGCAAGTACCGCAAGTGTCTGGCCGGCGGTCCATTTCTGGGCGGCTTTCTGGTACTGGGCCTGCATTAATGAGCCTGTAAAACCGTTTTTCTTTTTTTCAAAATCGTCGGCATATGGATTGGCCTGCATCATTTTGTGCCAGGTCTGCAACTTTCGGAAACAAGATGCAAGGCCCGCAAAAATTACAACAGAACTGTTTTCTTTTGATAGCCTGATTTTCTGCAGAATCACCAGAGCCTCTTCCAAAGTTTTCTGGGGACTTTCGGTAGAAGTAGCCATCTTATTAAAAAGCGTAAAAGCGTTTTCTTCCCGGTTGTTGGCCAGCACTTTTTCTACATCTTCAACAGTAATCTCGTGATCCGGCTTAAAAAGAACAAAGAACCTTGAACATTCATCTTTCATGGCCTGAGTATTGTTTTCTACCATGTCCAGAATAGTTTGTGCCGCATCCTGTTCAATGGAATATCCGTTTTTCGAGAAGTAAGAAAGAATCCATGGAACTTTTTTATTGTCGTACAGTTCGTAGAATTTCTTGCGGTTTTCTGGCGGAACAATTTTTTCCAGTTTTGAATCACAGGAGATTTCATCGGAAACAAGAATAAGTGTGTTGCTTTCCGGAGGTTCGCTTTCAATCCACTTTGCCAGATATTCAATGTCGTCTTTTTTCTTAAGAAGTTCGGCACCTTTTACAACAACACAGTTTGCATCAGAAAATAAAGAGCCGCCCTGAACGCTCATCATGGCTTCGGAAAGAGGTGTTTCCATGAGATAAAAAAGATATTCATCAAGAGACCCAAATTGTTTTTTCAGCGTTTTTTTAACGGCGTCAATGGCTTCGTTTCGTAAACCAAATTCAGGGCCTGTAAAAAGATAAAGCGGGCAGCTCATAAATTAATAAGTTCGAACAATATTTGTAAGGATTCCGGCAATTCTTGGTTCGCGGCAGTAAATTGGCTGAAAGTCCTTGTTTTCCGGCTGAAGACGAATCTGGTCACTTTCCTTGTAAAAACGTTTCAAAGTAATGGCATCGTCAATTACGGCAACTACAATCTGTCCGTCAATGGCTGTTTCGTTCTGTTCAATAATGGCAAGATCACCGTCCAGAATTCCAGCTTCAATCATGCTCTGACCACGTACTCGAAGTGCAAAGTAATTTTTTCCAGGGCGCACAAATGGTTCAGTAAGATTGATGTAACCGTCCAGGTTTTCTTCCGAAAGCAGTGGTTTTCCTGCGGCAATTGTACCAAGAACAGGCACTCTGCCCATAAAAGTTTTTGGTTCCCGGTCACCGTCATTTAAAACACGGATTGATCTTGAACGTTTTTCGGCCTGTGTAAGAAAGCCTTTTTTCTGCAAAGCAATAATGTGGTCCTGTACGGCGCGCAAAGAAATATGAAAATGATCGCTAATTTCCCGGACTGTTGGAGGATAAGAGTTTTCTTCCTGGAATTCAGAAATAAAACCCAGAACTTCCTTCTGTCTGTCTGTAATTCCTTTCATAAAAATCCCCTTGATTATTCTTCTTCAAAGCGGCTGTCAAAAAGAGCCTGAATAGTTGCAGCACATTCACTTTCATCAGGGCCTTCAACTTTAAGTGTAAGTGTGGTGTTGTATCCAGCAGCCATTGTAATTACACCCATAATTGATTTTGCGTTAACTTCAGTGTCTTCGTGAGCAAGAATTACTTCACTCTGAAATTTGTTTGCTGTCTGGGCAATAATTGCGGCTGGTCTTGCGTGAATACCTGCACGATTCTGTACGGTAAGAATCTTTTCTACCATTCTAAACTCCTGTTTATATATTAATATGTATCTTTGTTTCGGTTATATGCCGATCTGGCTTCACCTGATTCAATCCATTTTAGTACGTTCTGATTGAAGTCTTTTGCCGAGTTGTAACCCATGTTTTTAAGACGTTCATTCATAGCTGCAGCTTCAATAATGATAGGAAGGTTTCGACCCGGACGAACCGGGATTTCAAGGAGCGGCACTTTTACTCCAAGCAGTTCCTGATATTTAAGCTCTGTTCCAAGGCGGTCGTAGGCTTTGTTCTGATCCCAGTCTTCCAGTTTACAGATGAGCTGTACTTCCTTCTGATCACGGATGGCACCAACACCGTAAAGCTGTGAAATATTGATGATACCAAGTCCTCGAATTTCCATATGGTGTGAAATTAGTGTGTTTGCACCGCGGCCAAGAAGAATATTTCCGTTTACACAACGCAGCTCAATAATATCGTCGGCAACAAGACGATGGCCTCGTTCTACCAGTTCAAGGGCTGTTTCCGATTTACCAACACCTGAATGTCCGTTGATAAGAATTCCAATACCGTAAACTTCAACAAGAACTCCGTGAAGTGTTTTTTTAGGTGCAAAAGAGTTTGAAAAAACACGTGTAATGCGGGTTGAAAATTCCTGGGATGAAAGGTCGGTCTGCAGAATGGAAACACATTTTTCCTCGGCCATTTCACGAAATTCTTCGGTTGGTTCCTGATTTGAAGAAAAAACGCAGCAAGGAACAGGATGACAGAAAAAATCTTTGATGGCGCTGGTATTTCCGTCATTGTGAAGTTTCCGAAGAAAAGCTGCCTCTCCCCGGCCAAAAAGCTGTACACGGTCGCTGGCAAAGTTTTCGTAAAATCCTGCAAGGGCAAGACCCGGGCGGTTCAATTCGGCAACGGTAATCTCTTTTGGAAGTCCTCTGCGGCCGCCAATACACTTTAAGTTCAGTGCATCATGACCGGACAGGTTCATATCGAGAAGTTCCAAAACTGTAAGCTTACGTTCTGCCATCTAGTATACTATACACGATGCCCTTTTTACTGTCAATGAATTACTTTACTTCCGTTTCTATATATAGTAAAATTGGATATCTGTAGTTTTTGGAGTTTTTTATGTCTAAGAAAGTCGTTGTTATTGGTGCCGGTATTTCCGGTCTTTCTGCTGCCGTTTATGCAGCCCGTTCTGGTCTTGATGTTACAGTTCTTGAACAGCATATGACTTTTGGCGGACTTTCAACCAGCTGGAGTCGCAAAGGATACTATTTTGAAGGCGGTATGCACTGGCTTACAGGATCTAATCCTGCTTTGGATCTTCACAGTGTTTGGGAAGAAGTTGGTGCTTTGAACGAAAATAATCCTTGTGAATTCCGCGATCCTTATTACACAGTTTGGGACGGCACAGAACACGTTCGCCTTTTCCGGGACATCAATAAAATGAAAGAAGAACTCCTTGCCTACGCTCCTGAAGATACTAAGGTAATTAAACGATTTGTTCGGGATGTAAAAGCTTTCATGGGCGTTCATCTTCTTGTAAACGATGTAAAAGGCCTTAAAGTAGAAAAACACTACGCACCAAAGCTTTCAGATCTTCTTAAAATGATTCCAGCCGGCTTCCGACTTGCTCCACTTACACGCATTTCTCATCACGATTATGTTAGCCGATTTACAAACAAAAATGTTCAGCACCTTTTGAACAGCGTAAACGGTTACCGATACAATGCCACATCTTTTATTTACACAGTTGCTTCTTTTGCCAACGGCGACAATGGTTATCCACACGGAGGATCTGTTCTTATGGGACAGAATATTCTGGACAAACTGATTGAACTTGGTGGAAAAGTACAGTACCGAACTCAGGTGCAGAAAATTGTTACCGAAAATGGCCATGTAATCGGCGTTCAGACAAAAGATTCCTTCATTCCGGCAGATGCAGTTATTGTTACTCAGGATGCTCGAGCTGCCGTTGATACACTTTTCGATGAAACTCCTCGTGACAAATGGATCAAAACCATGAAAAAAGACACAATCAGTGAGCAGAATATGTTCATTGGTGTGGGCGTAAAAAAAGATCTTTCAAATCTGCCATTCTGTTTTATCCTGCCATTGGAAAAACCTTTTGAATACGCCGGTCTTTCTTTCACAGAACTTCGCATCAACAACTATGCCAAATACAGCGATCACTCACCGGAAGGCTGCACTTCGGTAACCTGTCTTCTTCTTGGTGACAGCTACGAATTCTGGAAAGCCGCCAAAGCAGATGGCACTTACAAACAGAAAAAAGCCGAACTTACAGAACTTTTCCTTAATACTCTCGATAAATACATTCCTGGATTAAAAGATGCAGTTGAAGTTACCGACGTGGCCACTCCTTGTACCTATGAACGCTACTGTTCTTCATTTGAAGGCAGCTGGATGAGTGTATGGACCGCAAAAGGAAAACGCCCTTCATATCCACAGAAATGTGAAATTGAGGGCGTTTATTTCGCAGGTCAGCGAATGATTATGCCAGGTGGACTTCCAATTGCCGTTTATTCAGGCCGCCGAGCCACCCAGCTTCTTTGTAAAGACTGGAACGTTACATTCAGATAAGATTAAAATCTTTATTTGATGTACCAGTCCTGAATCTCCATGAACTGTTCTCCAAAAATGAAGCTCACATTCTGTACACCTGTTACAGCTTTGTTGAGCTTCACTTCGTAAGTCTTCATTCCGCTGTCGGTAACTTTTACCACGGCAACAGGATCGCTTCCCAAAAGGCCGGCTTTCATTTCGATAAAACCTTCACCACGGGCTGTAATCACCAGAGTCTGTTCTTTTTCTTCGCTTCCAAAGTCGGCATTTTTTACCATTGTCCAGGCGCCATTTTCCATGCTTTTTACAAATGGAGTTTTTCCCCATTCGGCGTTGTTGTTTACCAAAGAAACACGTGCAGCGCTGAATAATGTTGATGCAGCCTGTTTTTCATATGGATTAAGGTTCTTCAAAGGTTCAACCCCTTTTTTAGTTCCCCGGGTTGCCTTAATTTTTACGTTTTCTTCATCAACTTCAAGTTCGTTTACACAAAGGCTTCTGAATCCGCCTTCCGAACCAAATTCTGCCTGAAGAGGAAGACCGTGGTAAATAATCCACCATTTGCCGGCAAATTTTTCGAAGTGAGTATGATTGTTGCCCCAGCCCATGTCGAAACTTCCTGGATTTGGGAAATATTCATCCTGATAAACCCAGCTGTCTTCTACCAGAGGAGTTTTTGAGGTCATGTAGCACATTGAACAGGTTGTTGGTTTTGGCACATCGTATTTCCAGTCGGTGCGTTCAACCCAGCTGGTGTTCAAAGTGTAAACATAAGTTCCATTGATGTAATTTAATTCGTTTGCTTCAAAGAAATAAGGTGCCGGGATTTTTGCAATCTCACTGTCCAGGCTGATCATATCTTTTCCAAGGCGAACAATGCGGCTTGTATCAGGATATTCCTGTGTTTTACCGCCGGCAACTGCTCCACCAAAGGAAAGCCAGCCAACACCGTTTTCATCGATACAAACACCTGGATCAAAAGGAACCGGACAGTCTGTAAGGCCAGGCATGTTCTGCCAGATAAGAGGTCCGTCCATTGGGCAGGTCCAAGGTCCAAGAGGATTAGTTGCAGTAATTACGCCAACCCCTGCTCCACCGTTTGCAAAATAAAGGTAGAAATGGGTAAGACCGTCTTCTTCTACCCGTGAACAGATTGATGGAGCCCAGGAATTGTTGATCCAAGGTGCTGCCTTTTTTACATCGATTTTTCCTTCGTGGCGCCAGTTCACCATATCGTCGGTTGAAAAAACTACCAGTGATTTAATCTTTTCGTAAGTATTTTTGCCGGCCTTTGTAACAGCTTCGTACTGCTGATGATCATTTGATCCGTAAACGTAAAGTCTGCCTTCATATTCAATGGCAGTAGGATCAGCACAGAATGTAACAGCCGAAATAGGGTTATTGTTCAATTCATTTTTTGGCTTTGATTTGATAAAGTCAATTTTCTCGTAATTCATGTAGAATTCCTCCATTCTGGCAGCTTCTTTTTCTTTTTCACTTTTACAGGAGATGAAACTGATTGCAGCAAGAGCCAGAAAAGCAATAAATAATGTTCTTTTCATTTGATTTAATAGTAAAACGTTTAACTACTTTTTGCAAGGAAAAAAAAGACCCCGAATCCAGTTCGGGGTGACAGACCACTCTCTTGTCATGCATGTATGTAATTCTTCCTGTCATGCATGTATATAATTCTTCCTGTCATGCATGTATATAATTCTTCCTGTCATGCATGTATATAATTCTTCCTGTCATGCTGAACTTGATTCAGCATCTTTGTCACACGGATTTGTTCGCTCCTACGGAGCTCACGGTTTTTTCTAATGGGAATTACTATTCATTTACATATTGAATTTCATCAAAAAGATTACTTAGATTTGGATATTTACTGTCTATGTTATCTACAGAATTATAGAAATAAATAGTATTATTTCCAAAGTTTCCACAATCACCTTCTAATTTAATAATAGGGTTGCCATTATTCTGAATATATATTTTTGTATTTTCCAGATAACATGATTCTTTAAATGCTAATTCACAATCATCATTGGAAATAATGTAAACAATTTCATTAACAGGCTCATCATTAAAGCTTACATTTGTGCTTATTTCAGAAATAGTCATGGCAAAAGAAATATTAAGTTCACCTCGTGTCATGTAAACACCGGCACCTTTACTTGCTTTACAGTTAGCAAATTCACAATTCCTTAAAGTTGTTGTTCCAGTAGATTCAATTGCACCACCATCGCTAGTTGATTTTACATTTTGGAAAGTAACATTTTCAAGAATCATAATATTGCGGTTTACAATCAAAGGTTTTGTTGTTTCCTGGGTTAAACCGTCAATAGTAACCTTGTCTTCGCTATTTATCTTATCGATATACAGTTCTGCACCATCAACTGTGTTAATTTCAAAAAGAGGAGAATTTTGAAATGATGAATCCACTTTTATATATGTTGCTTTGTCATAAGGTACAAGACGTACTTTTCGTTCTACAGAAATTTTTGATGTTGCAACCAGAATATTTGAAAGCTTAAAGCAGTTATATTCACTAGTTTTATCTTCAATAAAACTCTTCAGCGAATCCCAATCTTCAATAACATCCGGGTAGACCTTGCTTGTTTCGAACCTGGTCTCCACTTCTTCCATATGAAGAGTGACTGATTCATTTTTAAGGGCTTTAATGATTACAAAATCTTCGGCGGTGGCTCTAAGAATGCTGTTTACATAAAAATCAGCGTGGATTAAATAAAGATCTTCCGGAAGATCATCAAAAAAATAATCGCTATAAACTGTGCCTTCAAGGTGCTGGTAATGATTAGTTTTATCACCAAGTATATAAATACTCAGCTTACCATCTTCAAATTCTTCATAAGTAATTTCTCGGGAAGATTTTTTTGAACAATTTACTGTTAAAGATGTGCTCTTTGAATCGTTGAAAGTAAAATTACATGAAATTAAAAATACTGAAAGAAGAGCAAAAAAGAAGTTATGCAGTTTTTTAAACATAAAAAATCCCCTGGAAACTCTAATCTCTCCAAGGGAAATGATAACACGAAATTTCGGTTTTCGCTACAGTAATTCTATGTAAAAACAGATGTAAGAACCGGCTGGAATTATACCCGGCATACCCTGTGGATAACCTAGTTCAGGCGGAAGAACAATCTTTCGAATCTCGCCTTTTTTCATCTCTTTTACCATAAAATCAAAGCCAACAATCATCTGGCCGGCACCTGTTTTGAATTCCAGAGCGTCATGGCCGCCTTCAACAAACTTTTTTGAGCCGTCAAACACAGATCCACCAGGCAGAAAGCCCACGTATTCAACTTTTACGGTTTTAGCATTTCCAACTGGTTTTCCAGTGCCTTCCTTAAGGATTTTATAGTAAGCACCGTAAGAAGTTTTTTCGCAGCCTTCAATTTCTTCCGCAAGAAGATCGGCCGAAGTCTTATTTTCCTGGGCAAAAAGGAAGACTGCACTTAAGAGGACAAAAAGAACTGCAAAAATCTTCTTCATTTTCATCATGCAAAACCCCCGTCATGCTGAACTCGATTCAGTATCTCTACCTAAATAGATCCCGAATCAAGTTCGGGATGACATTTTTCCGTTTTTACAAAAGTTCTACATCAAAACAGATGTATGCGCCACCAGGAATTACTCCAGGGTAACCTCTTTCACCGTAAGCCAGTTCTGGAGGAAGAACCATGTGACGAACTTCGCCTTTCTTCATTTCCTGAACCATTGTGTCAAAACCAGGAATCATCTGGCCGGCACCTGTTGTGAAATCAAGTGGTTCGTGTCCCTGTGGGTGGAATCCTTTTGAAGCGTCAAAAAGTGTTCCGTCTACCAGGTATCCTTTGTATTCAACAGAAACTGCTTTTCCTTTTCCACAAACAGCTCCTGATCCTTCTTTTTCAATTTTGTAGTAAATGCCGTCTTTTGTTTTTTCGCAGCCAGCAATTACTTTTTCAAGGGCTTTAACTTTCTTTTCTTCGGCAATTTTTTCCAGGTCTTTTGCAGCTTTATCCCAGTCGGCCTGAGTTGCTTTGAAAGCTTCGGCTTCTGCACCCTGACGAATGATGGAAATTTTTACCATGTGATCGCCCTGTTCAACTGCATCAACAACGTCCTGACCTTCAAGAACTTTTCCAAAAATTGTGTGCTTTGTATTAAGCCAGTCTGTTGGAACGTGTGTAATGAAGAACTGGCTTCCGTTTGTATTTGAACCGGCGTTTGCCATGGCAAGATAACCAGGTCCGTCGAATGAATATTTATCGCACCATTCATCAGCAAATTTATAACCAGGGCCACCAGCACCTGTACCAGTTGGATCACCACCCTGAATCATGAAGTCAGCAATTACACGATGAAAACTAAGTCCGTCGTAGTAAGGTTTTCCTTTGGCTGCGTCCAGTGTTCCTTCTGCAAGACCAACAAAGTTTGTTACTGTAAGTGGTGTGTCCTTGTAGAACAGTTCCAGTACAATTTCGCCTTTTTCTGTAGCGATTACAGCAAATACGCCTTCTTTTCCTTTCAAAGCGTCCATAGATTCACTCCTTGGCGATGCGTTAAAGATTTTCTGCATAGCCTCTTTATCATCAGTTTTTTTTGCGGATTCAACTGGGGCAGCTTTTTCTACCGGTTTCTCTGAGTCAGCAAATTTAGCCGATGATGTTTTTTCTTTTGAAGAACAGCCGGCCAAAGCAAGAACTGCAAGTCCAACTGCAAATAATTTAAGTTTTTTCATAATTATCCTCAAAACTGATCAGCAAGCCATTCACTAAGTGCATCCATTCGGCTCACAAAAGATTCTTCAATCTGATTTTTCATGCCCGGCACTTTCATACAGTCTACATCAGAAACAATGTAAACAAGATAATCGTCGCCACAATCAATGAAAAGAGCCTGAACAAGAAGATTTCTGGCTGTTACAGGTTTCATAAAAAGCACTTTCACATCATCAATATTCTGATAGCCCATGTAAAAAGTGTCTTCATTCTGTTTGTAATCAAGTTCATATCTGATTTCACCAAAAGAGGCATCGTCGAACAAAAGCCAGTTTTTGGTTCCGTCAGGGTTTCCGGTATTGCGGTCATTTGTCCGCGCCTTGCTGTTTCCATCTTCCAGAGTGTAGGCCGATTTATACAAAACCAGCCGTTTTTTTCGGGTTGTCGAATAATAAGTCATGCCCTGCATTTTGGAAATACTTCGAACAGCTTCAGAAACTGCCTGGATATTCATCTGGGATACATCCGTTTTTTTTGCATACTTTTTCTTGTTGATAAGATAAAGTGATTCGCAGATAAAAGGATAATTTCCCGGTTTTTTTGCCACAATAAGATTACGGACAGTGTCTCCATATTCATTTTCTGGCATTAAATAGCGGCCGTTGTCATTTCCATTTTCGTGAATAAGACGAACCATGCCGCTTTTTTCAAGTTCAGCCACATACTCTGCCGGAACAATTTCCTTAAAAGACTTTGTTTCGGCAAAGGCAGCAACCGTAATTAAAAGTGTTGTTACAATTAAAACAAGTTTCTTCATAAAAACCCCCGTAAAAAATCCAAAGGGCTTTCTAAAACCCTTAGCGGATTCCGGCGTAGAATACTCTTACCTGTTTATATAAACCTTCACCTTCCGATTTAGTTTCAACATCTGGGATATCATTAAGTGTTGTGTGGATCAGACGGCGTTCAAATGGGTTCATTGGTTCCAGGAGAATTGAGTTGTGGCTTGTGCGAACTTTGTCGGCTGTTGTGTAAGCAAGACGAACAAGGCTTTCTTCGCGGCGGATGCGGTAGTTTTCTGTATCAAGAATCACGCGAACATCTTCGTGACCAAGGCGGCCTGCGTAGATATTTGCCAAAAGCTGAAGAGCGTCCAGATTTTTTCCTTTGCGTCCAATGAGGATTGATGAGAAAGAGCTTTCCAGACGGATTCCAATCTTTTTGTCTTCCCGATAAGTGATTTCAACTTTTACATCGTAACCCATTTTTTCGATTACGTTCTGTACAAAGTCAATCATTTTTTCTTCGAATTCACCCTGTGGTACAGGATCAGCGGCTTTTGCAAAATTTTCTGAATATTCTTTTCGTTTGTAGTTTCCGCTTGGTTTTGCTTCATCATCCAGAGTGTGGATGCGGATTTTTACATAGCCTTTTTTGAAAAGTGTGTTTTTCTGTGTTTCAAGAATTTCTACATCAAACTGATCACGTTCAAGTGAAAGATCTGCTGCAGCCAGTTCGATAGCTTCTTTTTCAGTTTTTCCTTCGTATTCGTAAGTCATTATTTTTTCCCCTTTTTGGCTTTTGGTGGTAATTTCTTGTCTGTGGCTGAGGCCATGCCCATTTCAGCTTTTTTGTTTTTCATCATTTTATTGATAAGGAGCTGCTGTCCCATCTGGAAGGCATTTGATACTGTCCAGTAAAGGAGAAGTCCTGAAGGTGCGTTGTAGAACAGGAAGAAGAAGATAAATGGCATACCGTATGTCATGAACTTCATTGTTCCGTTTGTCTGGCCTGCACCGCCAACCTGTGTAATCTTTCCGAAGAAAAGCTGTGACACTGTGTAGATGATTGGAAGAAGACGCAGCTGGTTCCATCCCAAAAGTGGGATTGTAAATTTGAATGTAAGAATGCTGTCACCTTTTGAAAGATCCGGAATCCATCCTGGAATGAAAGATGCACCGCGGAATTCAAAGTAGTTGTTGAACAGGTTATACATTGCAAAGATGATAAGGAACTGGAAAACCATTGGCAGACAACCGCTGGCAGGATTGTAACCGGTTTCCTTGTAAAGCTTGGCAAGTTCTTCCTGCTGTTTTTGTTTGTTGTCGGCGTATTTTTCCTGAATCTTCTGCATACGAGGCTGAACTTCCTGCATTTTCAGGGTGCTCATGCTCTGGTTTCTAGACATTGGATAAAGGATAAGTCTAAGAAGAAGTGTTACAACGATGATAGCAACACCCCAGTTCTTAACAACTTTCTGTACCATCTGAAGAACGAATTTCAGGATTTTTTCAAGCCAGCTGAGCATACCGGCGTTTGAAACGTCGTTGAAGCGTTTGTTGGCAATGCCCCATCCGTTGTTGTCAGAAACGTTGTAACGCAGAAGGTCTTTTTCGTTGCGAGGTCCAAAGTATACATAGTAAGAATCTTCAACATCGCTTCCGGAAATTGGTTTGCGTTCTGTAAATGCCTGTGCATTAGGATAGTTATCTGTTTCTACATTTGAAGAAAAATAACCTGCACCAATAATGTCAGAATTTGATGGAGCAACGATTTCTGTGAAGTATTTTCCGGCAATAGCAGACCAGGTAAAATCTTTGTCGTATTTTTTAAACTGATTTGCTGAAAGACGTGTTTTCTTAGCTTTTTTGTCGTTGTAAGTAATGTATTCGCGGTATTCGTAGCGGTCCTGTTTCTGATCAAAGTGTGGACCAATCTGTGGAGAAGTACGGATTGTGTAAGCTGCACCGTTCTTTGTAAGAACTGAAAGGTCACCGTCAGAATGGAGAAGGATGTCCAGTTTGAAAACATTTTCGCCGTCTTTGAAAGAATAGCGTTTTCCAAGAGTAACTGTTTTTCCGTTTACAACAAAGTTCTTTGTAAAGAGAACTGTTTTGTCATCAAATTTTTGTACCTTGAAGTTTTCGTTGATAATAGAAGATTCAACTCCGCCAAAAGACATGGCCAGTGTGCGGTTTGTTTCTGTAATGCTGTCTGAAATCTGAACACCTTCGTTTGTGTCTGTGTCCATGTGGTTTTTCAGTTTATAACTGATGATATCACCGCCCTTAGATGTAAGAACAATTTCGGCAACGTCTGTATTGATTGTAACTTTTTCTTCAGCGTAAGATTCACCTGCCGAAATGTTTTCGTTTGCATTAAGTGAAGCTGCCGAAGAACCCTGCAGGCTCTGTGAAAGATCTGCTACATTGTTTTCTTCTGCCTGTACTTCTGTTGTTGTTTCTTCTGCTGGAACCTGAGTCAACTGTGGGAACAGGATTGGCTGAAGCAGGAAAGAAGCAACCACAACTATTGTAGAAAGTACGATAGCAATGATGGTATTCTTGTCCAATTTTATTTCCTTGCTAAGGGACCGGATCGTATCCGCCCTCATGATATGGGTTACATCTTAAGATCCGTTTAATTGCAAGCCAAAGTCCTTTCCACGGCCCATATTTTTGAATTGCTTCCACAGCATAAGCGGAACAGGTTGGATAATACCTGCACTTAGGCGGAAACAACGGAGAAATACAAACTTGGTAAGCGCGAATTAATAATATGAAAAACTTAGAGATTAATCTCTTCATCCTTCAACAATCCTGCCTTTTGACACAATAAACGAAATTGATCACACCGCGTGCTGAACGAGTCGTTTCCTGGATATATTAGTAAAAGAATGTCATATCCTGTGTTCAGGTGTGATTTAAAATGACGATAGATTTCCCGGCTGTATCTTTTTGACAAGTTTCTCTGTACCGCGTTACCGTATCCACGATTCAAAGGAAAACCTATTCGGTTCATGCCCAGATTATTTTCCAGATAGAAAAGTTTTGCTCCGGGTATACTTGCCTTTTTTCCGTTTCTGAACAGTTTCTTAAAATCTGCGGGCCTTTTTATACGCTCATCACGTTCAAAAAAGCCCGTTTTCTTAGAGTCTGTTTCCATCCCTAGAGATTAATATTTGTTGTGTTCGTCTGCTACTGAGAGCTTTCTTCTTCCCTTAGCGCGGCGGCGAGCGAGAACTTTGCGTCCACCTTTAGTTGCCATGCGGGCTCTGAATCCGAATTTTCTATTGCGTTTTACTTTACTTGGCTGGTATGTTCTTTTCATTGAACAACTCCTTTATAATTAATTTTTTAAAAAATTTCTGTTAAAAGCATTTAAAAAGTAGTATGAAAATATATCATTTATTTTCGTTGCTAGTCAACATAGTATTTCTTAGTCTTTCTAGTTTTTCGGCAAGTTCGCCTTCAATTTTTACCGGTTCGGAGGAAATTTCGCTATTTTCCGGCTTTTCTTGCGCTTTGGAAGATTCCAGTTTTTCGTAAAATTCGCTAATGGATTTTTCGTCATTTTCCATCTTTTTCTGGCTGGCGGCGCGGCTCTTTTCTAAAGCTTCCTCATAGGAATCGAAAAGTTTTGCTTCTGAACCTCTTGCTTTAAATGCCAAAGACCGAACTTCCAGTTCCGGCGCATACATGTTCATGCCTTTAATTATGTAACGGGAATTAAGCTGCAAAATCTGGTTCCAGGAAGAGTGATCGGTTTCAACTAGGAGGACGCCGTTTTTAATATCTACAACCTGTGTATGCGCCGTAAGGCGCTCGCCGTAATTTTTAACGGAACCTACAACCTTCCGCCAGGTGTTCACCAGCTTCGAATTCTGATCAAAGGCGTTTGCTTCAATGGTCTTCATAAGTCGGGAAATAAATTCCGCGCTGTCCATCATATTTCCGTAACTATTCATGGCTCCATTCCCCGTTATTTATGAAATAAACTTTTGTGGTGTCCCGGCGGTAATTTTCGTAAGGTTCACCCGGCAAAAAAGTACAGAAAAGCTGTTCGTATTCCGGCAGCATGGCTGTAAGTTTTCTTCGTTTTTCCGGATCCAGTTCAAGAAGAACATCGTCCATAAGGAGAACCGGTTTCAGGCCGGTGGCGCGGGTATAGTAAACAGCTTGAGCAACCCGGAGAATTAAAGAAACAAGGCGGCACTGTCCCGTAGATGCCGACTGAATAAAATTTCGTCCTTCGTATAAAAATCCAATTCTGTCCCGGTGAGGACCGCTCATGGTAGTTTCCATGTGTTTGTCGTAATCCTGCTGTGAAGTTAGATGGTTAAGAACCTCTGGTGCCGAAGGCACCCGAAAATTTACGCCGTCTTTTATCTCTTTCCAGCTTGGAGCATAGGCAATTTTTACACCTTCAATTCCCGTAATATCATAAAAAAGCTTTCCAAAAATCTGGTTAAACATGAAGATTGCTTTCTTACGTTTTTCCTGAATCACTAAACCTGTGGCGGCCAGCTGCTGATCATAAACGCTGAGCATTTCGTAATTCTTTTCTTTGAGAATCATGTTTCGGGATTTTAAAACTTTTTTATAATTCCGCATGTCCTCGATGTAAAGTGAATCGTAAAGTGTAAGACTCTGATCAATAAAAAAACGGCGGCACTCTGGTTCACCTACCGCGAAACGCATATCGTCATGACAGAACAAAATGCAGGGAATTGTATTGATAAGGTCTTTACGGTCAGCAATCTTTTTGCCGTTTTTTTCAATCCTTTTTTTGCCACCTTCAAAAATTATGCCCACTTTTTCGGTATTTGATTCTTTTTGAAAAAGTGCATTTACGCTGAAGTCCTTTTCGTTGTGACGGACAATCTGAGAATCTGTGTGTGTGCGGAAAGAAACCCCGTAAGCCAGGTAGTAAAGTGCTTCCAGAAGATTGGATTTTCCCTGACCGTTTTCACCAACAAAATAGACCTCCCGGGAAGAAAGGTCTATTCTATCATTTTTAAGGTTTCTGAAATTATAAAAAGCAGCGTTAAGGAACATATTAGTAGTTCATTGGCATGATAATGTGTTCGTAATCTGCATCCTTTTCTGATTTTACATTAAAAGCTTTGTTGATTCGAACATCGTCGTCATTTTCAAATTCGGCGTTGAAATTGAACACGATATTTTCGCTGTCGATTACTTTTAGAAGGTCGGCAATGTAAACAAAGTTCAATCCAACTGAACAAGGATTTCCGGCGTAACGGCAAGGAATCTGTTCTTCGGCATTTCCCATGTCACTTTCAGGTGAAATAAGATTAAGTGAACCGGCTTCAATTTTGAAAATGATGCGGCTTTTTTTGCGGTCAACCATTGTTGTAATGCGTTTAAGGGCGGCATCAAGATCGGCTTTGTTTACCTGGAAAGTGTATGCAAGGCTTTCAGGAATTACTTTTTTGTAAGCAGGATACTGACCATCAATAAGATTTGAAATGAATTCGTAATTTGCAAATTTAACAAAGATTGCACGGTCAATTACAGAAACAAAAATGCTGCCTTCATCTGAAGCGTGTTTTAGAATAAGACCAAGAATTTTTGTTGGAACAATTGCAGGTGAAAAATCTGGTATGTTATTTGCAATTGGTTTTGAAATGTGTGAAAGTCGGTGACCGTCAGTTGCAACCATAACAAGATTCTGATCTTCTTTTGTAAAATAAACACCTGTCATGAAGTAGCGCTGTTTATCATCACAAACTGCAAAAATTGTCTGGCGGATCATTTCTTTAAAATCTTTTGCTGGAACTTCAAAGAATGGAACCTGTTCTGTACTTCCAAGTTCCGGGAATTTTTCTGAAGCCTGACTGTTCAGCTGAGCCTTGAATCGTTTTACAGTTGAGCTGATTGTAACTTTAATATCTTCCTGTTTGAATTCAACTTCTCCAGATGGAAGTGAAGAAAGGATGCTCATAAATTTATCACAGAAAATTGTTGTTGATCCTTCCTGTTCAATATCTACTGGAATTGATGTTGTCCATTTCAAAGTGGAGTCTGTTGCTTTGATTACAAGTGTATTGTTTTCGGCAACAAGCATGATGTTTGAAAGAATGGAAAGGGGACTTTTGTTTGTAATAATCTCCTGTGCAATTGCAATTTCTTTGATCATTGCATCTCTGTCGAAAGTGAATTTCATATCAGACTCCTTTTTTTGTTTACATCCCTATTTATACTTAAATTTATAAAATTTAGTAGTAGTAATAGTAGGGGCGTTTATAACGTTGATAAGTGGCGTAAGTATAGGAATTTCCTGTATTTACGTCGTGTATAAACTGTTCAGTGTTATGAACAACTCATCAACATATTCACACTTTTTTGCTGATTTAAAAGTTATCAACAATATTTTACCACATTATCAACATTTTATATACAAAAATTAAGGCTATTTCTTTTTGTAGTTTTTGATCTGGGATTTAAGTGATTTAATTTTTTCTTCCATGTCTGGATCAGTTTTTCTTAAGTCTTCGATAGTTTTTTTAGCGTGAATTACTGTGGCGTGATTCTTTCCGCCAAGCTCACGGCCTGTATCAACAAGTGAATAATCCATGAGATTGAAGATAAGATAAGCTGCCATCATTCGGGCCATTGCTGTTCTGTTGTCTCGTTTTTTGCCTTTTATATCCAGTACTGAAACATCATAATTTTCTGCAATTACTTTAAGAATGATTTCAACAGTAACGTTTCCCATGTTGTCGGAAGTTGCATCACGGAGAAGATCTTTTGCTTTTGGAAGGTCAACCTTAATGCCTGTAAGATCTTCGTAACCGGTAACTTTTGTAATGGCCTGTTCCAGATCACGGACATTTGTTTCAATCACTTTTCCAATGTAATCAATTACATCTTTATCAAGAGTTACGCCCAGTGAATCAAGTTTCTTGCGGATAATAGCACAGCGGGTTTCAAAGTTAGGCGGCTGAAGATCAATAACCATACCGTTTGAAAGACGTGAAACCAGGTGTTCATCCATTTCTTTGATGTCCCGGACAGATCGGTCGCAGGTAAAAACCATCTGAGCTTTTTTTCCAAAAAGAACATTGAAAGTGTTGAAAAGTTCTTCCTGGGTCTGTTCTTTTCCTTCAAGGTTGTGAATGTCATCAAGAAGGAGAACGTCCAGATTGCGGTATTTTGATTTGAATTTATCGGTTGTTTTTGTGTTCAGGGAATTGATGAAATCATCCAGAAAGTTGTCGGCAGAAACGTAGCAGATTTTCATTTTGTGATCTGCATTGTCGTTGATATAATTTCCGATTGCCTGCATCAGGTGTGTTTTTCCAAGTCCTGATCCGCCGTAAAAAAGAATAGGATTGAACTTGTTTCCAGGATTTGCTGCAACGGCTTTAGCGGCCTGATAAGCAAAGTTTGAGTTTTCGCCAGGAACGAAAGTTTCAAAAGTATAGGCTTCATTCAGTGTAGGATTTTTTACACGGGCAGGTTTTTCTGAATCATTTTCTGACTGTGACTGTGTTTCTTTTGAAACCTGTTTTTCTGCCTGAACAGGAACATCATCCATTTTGAATTCAACATTTTTTACTGTAATTTCAAATTTTAGATTTTCCTGTCCTGTAACCTGACGGATTTTGTTTAGAACGATATTGAATATATTTTTTTCGTTCAGCTTCATTTCCATGAATTCTGAAGGAACTGCAACGGTGATTGTATCAATTGTGTCACTTATGTAATCCAGCTTGAACCAGGTTACAAAAGTATTTTCTTCGCCCTTACTTTTATATTCTTCGTGGAGCTGATTCATGGCATATTGCCAGGCATCCATGTAATTATTTTCGTTCATAGAAGTTATTATAACTTCACTTTAAAAAAAAATTCTAGTAGACTATATAGACTTGTCAAAATTTTGTTTAAAAGGAAAAAGTGATGGCAGAGAATTACGGTTCCGGTAATATTCAGGTTTTAAAAGGTCTTGAGCCTGTTCGAAAGCGTCCTGGTATGTATATTGGATCTACTGGTCCAAATGGTTTACATCACCTGGTATATGAAGTAGTTGATAACTGTATCGACGAAGCTATGGCAGGTTTTTGTCACAATATTACAGTTGCTCTTGAAAAAGATGATATCTGTCGTGTTGAAGATGATGGACGTGGTATTCCTGTAGACATTCATCCTACTGAAGGAATCAGTGCCCTTGAACTGGTACTTACTCGACTTCATGCCGGTGGTAAATTTGACAAGTCTAACTACAAGGTTTCCGGTGGTCTTCATGGTGTTGGTGTTTCCTGTGTAAACGCCCTTTCAGACTGGCTCGTTGCAACTGTTAAACGTGACGGGAAACTTTATGAAGAAAGATTTGAACGTGGTATTCCTTCAAAAGAAGGTGTAAAAGAAATAGGTACTTCTGATACAACAGGTACTACAATCCGCTGGAAATCTGACGCAACAATTTTTACAGAAACTATTGTTTACGATTTTGATGTGCTTCTTGCCCGTCTTCGTGAACTTGCATTTTTGAACCCTGGAATCCAGATTACCTTCCGTGACGAACGTCTTGAAAAAGTAAAGGAACTGGTTCTTAAGTTTGAAGGCGGTATCAACGAATATACAAAATTCCTGAACGAAGGCAAAAAAGTTATTCCTGCTGATCCACTGTTTATTTCAGGTGAACAGGATGACATCATTGTTGATCTTTCAATGCAGTTCAACGACAGTTTTGATGAACGCATTTATTCTTACGTAAACGACATTAATACTCGGGAAGGTGGTACTCACCTGGACGGTTATAAAAATGCCCTTACTTTTGTAATGAACAAGTTCTTTGAAGGAAACGAAAAACTCTTCAAAAAACTTAATCCAAAATGGAATCCAAAAGCTGATAAAAAGGACGCCAAGGCAAAAGATCTTAAGCTGGAAAAACTTACCGGTGAAGATATCCGCACAGGTTTAACAGCAGTTCTTTCTGTAAAAGTTCCTGAACCTCAGTTTGAAGGACAGACAAAAACCAAGCTTGGAAATACTGCAGTCCGCACAATTGTTGATGCACTTGTTAAGGATAAGCTGACACTCTGGTGTGAACAGAATCCTCAAGACTGTAATCTGATCCTTGAAAAAGCTGTAAACGAAGCAATTGGTCGAATTAAGGCCCGCAAGGCAATTGAAACAAACCGCAAATCAGGAATGGATTCATTTGGTCTTCCTGGAAAACTTGCCGACTGTTCATCAAAGAAACCTGAAGAATGTGAAGTATACATCGTCGAAGGAGATTCTGCCGGTGGTTCGGCCAAACAGGGTCGCAATCCAAAAACTCAGGCAATCCTTCCACTTTGGGGTAAAATGCTCAACGTTGAAAAAGTTCATCCTGAAAAGGTTTACAACAACGATAAGCTTATGCCGGTAATTGCATCTCTTGGTGCAGGCATTGGAAAAACCTGGAATATTGAAAAACTCCGCTATCATAAAATCATCATCATGGCCGATGCCGATGTTGACGGTGCACATATCTCAACTTTGCTTATGACCTTCTTCTACCGCTTTATGCCGGAACTTATTGAAAAAGGTTACGTTTACATCGCTATGCCTCCTCTTTACCGCGTTGAATACAAGAAATCTAAATTCAAACGATTTGTTTTCAGTGATGAAGAAAGAGACCGTGCTTTGGAAGAACTTGGTGAAAACCGTGATAAAGCCGAAGTACAGCGCTACAAAGGTCTTGGTGAAATGGAATGGCAGGAACTTAAAGAAACAACAATGGATCCTGCAAACCGCAAAATGAAACAGGTTAAGATTACTGACGCTATTGAAGCCGATCATATCTTCTCTATCCTTATGGGTGATGATGTTGATCCACGTCGTAAGTTCATCGAAGAAAATGCAGTTTATGCAACACTGGACGTATAGCAAATGATCGAAAATATTAAATACGAAGAAAAACAGACTCCGGAAGGCGGATACATTCTTACAGCTCCAATTGAACACGAAATGCAGCGTTCCTTCATTGACTATTCAATGTCGGTTATTGTTGAACGTGCTCTTCCTGATGTTCGCGATGGTCTAAAACCAGTTCACCGCCGTATTCTTTATGCCATGGCTGAAGAAGGCCTTACATCTGGCGGAAAGACAAAAAAATGTGCCACTGTAGTCGGTGACGTACTGGGTCGTTATCACCCACACGGAGACGCATCTGTTTATGATGCAATGGTTCGTCTGGGACAGGCCTTTTCAATGCGTTACATGCCTGTTACAAAACAGGGTAACTTCGGAGGTATCGACGGTTCACCTGCAGCCGCCTACCGTTACACCGAAGCCAAGATGTCTAAAATCGCCGAAGAAATGGTTGAAGACATCAAAAAAGAAACAGTAGATTTTATTCCAAACTTTGATGATACACGCAAGGAACCAACAGTTCTTCCTGGCGCTTTTCCGTTCCTTCTTTGTAACGGATCTACAGGTATTGCCGTTGGTATGGCAACAAACATGCCACCTCACAACCTGCGTGAAATTGGACAGGCTATTTCGGCTTACATCGACAATCCTGACTGCACGATCGATGATCTGATGCAGTTTGTAAAAGGACCAGATTTCCCTACAGGCGGTACAATTTTTGGACGCAAAGGAATTGGTGATGCTTACAGAACAGGCCGCGGTAAGCTTATGCTCCGTGCCAAGTTTACAATCGAAACTGATACCAAGGGAAAAGAATCAATCATCTTTACAGAAATCCCTTATCAGACACGAACCACCGATCTTGTTACAAAAATTGGTGAACTTGCTCGTGACAAGGTGATTGAAGGAATTGAACGCGTAAACGATGGTTCTCATGGAGACGACGTTCGTATTGAAGTTGATTTGAAGCGCGGTGCAATGACCAAACTTGTTTTGAATCAGCTTTTTGCAAAAACCGCTCTTCAGTCTTCTTACGGAATTATCAACCTGGCTCTGGTAAACGGACGCCCGATGGTTCTGAATCTGAAGCAGCTTATTCAGTGTTTTGTTGATCACCGCGATCAGGTTATTACACGACGAACACAGTTTGAACTTAAAAAGGCTAAGCACGAAGAACATATTCTTGAAGCTAAAATTACTGCCGTTGATGTTGTTGATGAAGTAATCGCAATTATCCGCGGAAGCCGTACAGAAGACGAAGCTAAACTTAAACTCTGCGAACGATTTGGTTTTGATGACGAACAGGCTCAGGCAATTGTTGACCTGCGTTTGGGAGTTTTGACAAATCTTCGTATTGAAGAACTGCGCAATCAGTTGGGTGAAGTTCGAGCCCTTATTGCACACCTGGAAGATCTTCTTGCTCATCACGAAAAAATCCTGGCTCTCATTAAAGAAGAAACAGACAAGCTTGTTGATAAATATGGTGATGACCGAAAGACCGACATTGTTGCCGGTGAAGTAGAAAGCATCAACGTAGAAGATATGATCAAAGATGAAGACATGGTTGTGATGATTTCACGTCTTGGTTACATCAAACGAATTGCTGCTTCTAAATACAAGAAACAGGGTAGGGGAGGAACTGGAAGTAATTCTACAAACCTTGCCGACGAAGATTACATCAATCAGCTGTTTATTGGTTCTACAAAAGACCACATGGTTTTCATTACAAACCTGGGAAAAGCTTACTGGGTAAAAGTGCATGAAATTCCTGAATCAGAAAAGAATAGCCGTGGTGCTCACGTAAAGAGTCTTCTTTCTCTGGGTCCTGATGAAGAGATTACAACAATCGTTTCACTTAAAGAATTCAGTGATGATCAGTTCCTGTTTATGACTACTGCTGCCGGCGTTGTAAAGAAAGTTCGCACAAACGAATTTGCCAATGCAAAGACACGTGGTATTATCTGTATCAAACTTGATTCTGGAGACCGTCTTATCAGTGCAATCCAGACTAATGATAAGAGCGATATTCTTATGGTTTCCCGACGAGGAAAAGCTCTTCGTATTTCTGATGACATGGTTCGCCCAATGGGACGTGCAAGCCGTGGTACAAAAGGTATGAAACTTGCTTCTGGTGATGAAATTGCCGCTGCTGTAAAACACGAAGATGATGCCGCAATTTTTGTTATTACAGAACGTGGTTACGGAAAACGAGTTTCCTTTGATTCATACAGCGTTCACGGTCGTGGAACTGGCGGACAGAAAATCTTTGGTAACGTTGATGGTAAGGGTGAAATTATTGGAGCACTTTCTATCCGTGAAAAAGATGAACTTGTTTGTATGACAAGTCAGGGAAAAACTTTGAGATTCAAGGCTAGCGATATTAAAGAACAGGGAACCGGAGCTTCAGGCGTTTCTGTAGTTAAGGTTACTGATCCTGATTATATCGTAGGTATTGATAAGGTTGAGAAAAAAGAAGAGTAGGGTTGGCTGGTATTAGACTAACTAACGTTCGGTAGTTAAATAAAACTAACGACTGTTAGTTAAAATGTTTAAAATATTAGTTGACATATTAAGGGTTTTATTGAATAATAAAACTAAAGGGAGCGGCCATTCCTTTTCTAATTTTTACATACGGAATGGTTGCCTGGGAATATATATATAACCATCAGGCAGAAGTCGGTTGTGTCAGCACGCAACCGGCTTTTTGTTTTTAACGGGATTTGTTGGCGTGGAAGGATAGATGTTTCACGTGAAACACTTTTGAAAAATTGTTAATAACTTTGTTGATAACGTTAATAAGTTGGCAAGATTTTTGAAAGGGATTTTCCATTAAAAACTTGTCACCC
>JAKSTP010000003.1 GCA_024402505.1 Treponema sp. | reverse complement strand
ACTGATACCGATATTTCTCATTTTAGAAATATCAAAAGCCATATTATTACCTCTTTAAAAATAAATTTTCAAAATATGAGTATTTCATTTTAATAAAATTAGAGGAAAGATTCAAGACCTTGAATTGACAGTAGTTCCAGACCGTCTTTTACTTGGCTTCCAGAATAACCAGGCTGTTGGTAAGAAGGACGTACCGGCGCTGATTCTGAAGTTTTTCTTCGCAGTTTTCCGAGGCAAAATCCTCTGTTGAAGGGAATGAGGTGTCGGCAAGGAAGCACCACTGTTTTTTTCCGCCAGGGGCCGGCAATGTGATTGTAAGATCGAAGCGGTCCATATTGGAAGCAATGTAGAATTCTCTTCCGGTTTTATCGGTCATTTTAAATGCAAGGAAACGGCCGGTTTTTGACCAGTCAGGCATTTTTCCTGCAGCATCGTACCACACAATTTCAGGGGCACTTGAATCAAAAAACTGCTTTCGGCGGAACACTTCGTATTTTTTTCGCAGACTGATAAGGTTTGCTGTAAAACGTACAAGGCCCGCATTTTTTTCTGCAAAAGTCCAGTCAATCCAGCCTAAAGCACTGTCCTGACAATAAGCGTTGTTGTTTCCATTTTGAGTACGGCGCATTTCGTCACCGCCAAGGAGCATTGGAACACCTTCGGAAATCATAAGATAAACAAGGAAGTTTTTGATTTTTCGCAGACGCACTTCTTCAATTTTTGGATTCTCTGAAGTTCCTTCATAACCATGATTGTAACTCAGGTTATCATCACTGCCATCCCGGTTATCTTCCCCGTTTTCTTCATTGTGTTTGTAGTTATAGCTCACTAGATCGTTCAAAGTAAAACCGTCATGGGCCGTAATAAAGTTGATTGATGAAAGCGGCGAACGGTAATGATAAAAATCTGAACTTCCGGCAATACGGGTGGCTGCCTGGGTAGCAGTACCTTCATCACCACGGACAAAACGTCTCATGTCATCACGGAAGCGGCCGTTCCATTCACTCCAGCGGCCTCCAGGGAAGTTGCCAAGATGGTAAGCACCGCCGCAATCCCAAGGTTCTGCAATGATTTTTGTATTGGCCAGAACAGGATCTTCACTTATAGCACGGGTAAGATAAGGATTTCCTTCCACTGCCCCATTTTCACCTCGTGCAAGAATAGATGCAAGATCAAAACGGAATCCATCAACATGCATTTCTGTTACCCAGTAACGAAGACTGTCCAGGATAAAAGCTGCGGTTACAGGATGATTGCAGTTTACGGTGTTACCGCAGCCCGAATAATTCATGTAATACTGTTTTTCATTTTCAGGCAGCATGTAATAAACCTGATTTTCAAGACCACGGAAGCAGAAAGTATAACCGTTTTCATTTCCTTCGGCGGTATGATTGTAAACAACGTCAAGAATTACTTCGAGGCCTTCTTTGTGCAAAGCCTTTACCATCTCCTTGAATTCACGGACTGCCCCGCCAGGAGTCTGATCACTTGCATAGGAAGTCTTTGGTGCAAAAAAACCGATAGTACTGTAGCCCCAGTAATTTTTAAGTTTTTCACCGGTTCGGGGATTTGAATTACCTACCTCGTTTTCATCAAATTCAAAAAGAGGAAGTAGTTCTACAGAAGTTACGCCAAGAGATTTTAGATAGGCGGCCTTTTCCATAAAACCTTTGTAAGTGCCAGGACATCGAACCTTTGAAGATTCATGTGCCGTAAAACCCTTAAGGTGGGTTTCGTAAATAACAGTCTCGTTTAAAGGATAATTGAGGGGTTTGTCGCCTTCCCAGTCAAAATCATCGTCATCAACAACTACGCATTTTGGAAAATTGGAAAGATCAAAAAGTTCGCCATCCTGAACGCCGGCCAATCCCAGTTCCCGCTGTTTGTTATACGAAAGGAAAACTGATCCTTTTGTAAAAGCCTTTGCGTATGGATCAAAAAGATATTTATGAATATTAAATCGGTGACCTGCAGGAGGATTATAAGGCCCCTGGGCTTTTAACAAATAAAGTGCACCTGGCTTAAGCTCTTCTACAAAAATGTGCCAGATATCGCCGGTTCTGTTTTTTTCAGGATCAAGTTCGATGGTTTTACAAGGGAGTTTGTCATCATCTTTTTCAAAAAGACAAAGAAAGATTTTTTCGGCATGTTTGCTGTAAACTGCAAAATTTACGCCACCGTCACAAACAGTTGCTCCAAGCTTTGTATAAGAAACAGGCATTTTCATCTGCATGGAAGTTATTATATAGAAAAAACAGTCAAAATTAAAGCACCGAGTCTACAAGTTTTTTAAATTCGGCATTGAGAGGAGTTTTTGGAATTTCAAAATTTTCGGAAATGGAATAAACACCGTCATTTTCTACAAAAGGTTCCGGTTCTTCGCTTTCCAGTTCGGTGATGTAATTGTTGTTGGCGCCAAATCCTGTCATGGCAAAGTGATGACTGTGCTTTTCAGGATCTTCAAGAGGTACAAGTTCTTCGTCTTCACCAAAATCAGGATCTTCAAGGTCAAAATCCATTACAACGCTATGATCTGGATTGCCTTTGTAAGATAAAATATAGCTTTCGCCAAAAGTAAGTTCTTCGGCAAAAATATCATCAACAGTGGCAAAAATATCGTCAGATTTATGGAATGTCTTGAAGTCAACTGAAGTGTCCGGAATTTCTTCAATAATTTCTGAATCTGAAGAATCTTCTGACCTGGCGGCAAGTTCCCGAGGGCTTGGAGCAGAAAGATCAGTGGCAAGTTCAAGGATTTCATCGTCGGCTGGCCCAAACTGACTTTCCGGAGCGTCAACTTCTTCAAAAAGTTCAGAAACATCTTCCATGTCCTCAAGTTCTTCAACAGCATCAAGATTGTCATCTTCAAGAGGATCAATATCATCTACAACCGTAGAAACCTTTTCTGTTACAAAGATTTCGGTTTCCGGGATTTCTTCAACTTCATTTACTTCTTCAACAGATTCAGTTTCAACTGCCGGTTCAGGTTCTTCGATAGGTTCAGGTTCTTCGATAGGTTCAGTTTCTTCGGCAAGTTCTTCGGTTGGTTCTTCAATTTCTTCAACTGGTTCTTCGGAAAGTTCCTCGATTGGTTCTGCCGACTCAACTTCCTCGATTTCTTCAACTGGTTCAATTTCGTCTGCTGATTCTACTTCTTCTACAACTTCAACTGCCGGTTCAGTTTCTTCAACAACTTCTTCGATTTCTTCGACTACTTCTTCTACCGGTTCTTCGGAAAGTTCCTCAATCTCTTCAACGTCATCCAGTTCTTCAACGTCATCCAGTTCTTCAACGTCACCCAGTTCTTCAACGTCATCAAGTTCTTCAACTTCCTCAATCTCTTCAACGTCATCCAGTTCTTCAACGTCATCCAGTTCTTCAACGTCGTCCAGTTCTTCAACTGCGTCTACTTCAGAAAGTTCTTCAACTGCCTCGGCTTCTTCGGCATCCTCAACTTCCTCAATCTCTTCTACTTCTTCCAGTTCTTCATCAATATCTTCGTATTCATCTTTAGGAACAGGACCTCCTGCCACTACAGGAGCAACCGGTATATCCCGAGAAGGTTTTGTTGGAGCTACAGTTTCAATCTGCAGTTTTCCCCCTGCAATCACCTGTTCAAGAATCTTTTTGAATTCTTCAATATCGGTACCCAGGGCAGAACGTTCATTTTTACCGATTACACTTACAATTTCATTCCAGCTGCGTTCAAAACAGGCATCAAGTTCGGCGGCATGCTTCTTTCCTTTTCGGCCAAGGCTTCGTTTTACATCCTCGTAGAAATCACCACGGCGGCTTTCAATCTGCACAAGAACTTTTGCCCAGTCAACATTTTCTTTATTTTCAAGATATTCGGAAATAAAGGCATTCTGAAGTTTTTTAACCCGGCTTCTAATAACTACCAGATCATCATGGCGGGCAGAAAGAACCAGGAAAACTACCAGAAAGAAAGTGATGCAGAAACAGATGTAAAGAAGATATTCAATTTCGGAAGGCAGTGCAAAAAGAGAAGAATCAAACACACCTGACACTAAAAGACCGTGTTCACTTTTTTCTGCAAGAGTTACAAGAGACCAGTTTTTATCATCAGATGAGGCAATTTCTTCAAGAAGGGCGCCTTTTTCATCAGTTTTTTTCTGCCATTTTTCTGTTACAGCTTTTTCAAAAAGAGCGGCACCTGACTTTGGAATGCCGGTTACAAATCCTTTTGTTCCGTCAGAAAGCACTACAAGTGAAAGATTTTCTCCAATGGCAAGAACTTTTTCATCTTCCAAAAGAGAACGGATCTGGGAAGGGTCTACATAAAAAACAATCTGACCTTTATCTGGTACTGCGTAGGAATATACAAGCTGATTTTTTGCCTTATTTACAAGAACCTGGTTTGTGCCGGCAAGAACAGTATTCAGATCCAGCTCGGTTTCATCTTTGGCAATATCCCGCCACACCTTGTAGGTGGTTTTTCCTCCTGCAGCCCTGATTTTATCGCCGTCAAAGGTTGAATGATGCACTTTTCGGCCATCAGAATCAATGACACGCATATCAAAAGACAGTTTTTCGGACAGTTTGCCTTTTGCACTTTCTCTGGCCATCTGGTTTTCAGGGGAAGGATTTTCATCAAAGAATGTAAGGACAGAATTATCCTGAGACAGGGTTTCAAAAGAGGAGAAAAGATCGTTGTAAATGATAGCATCAGCTGAATCTTCTACAGCCTTAAGTTTTTCACTGCACTCTTCAATGCGTTTTTCGGAGTAAAACTTTGACTCCAGCTTGTCTAAAAGCCCAAGTCCCGGGGAGGGCAGACAAAGCATTAAAAAGCCTGCGAATAAAACTACGGTAACAAGAAGACTAACAGCGGTTCTCTGTCCGGAATTCATTCAATATATTATCGGTATTTTACTGCTCTTACTTGAGAGGGACAAGGTTTCTCTTTATAATTTGGCCATGTTTTCTGATACACATTTTCATTTTCATCACATGGTAGCAGAACGTGGCGAAGACGGAGCTGCACTTCTTTCCAAAATGGCCGCTTACAACTGCAAATTCGGCCTTGATATTGGCACAAGATGCGACGATCTTTCATCACGGGTGCAGGTTATTGAAGATTCCATTTCCCGCATAGAAGATGCCGCTACAGTTTCCAAAATCCGCAGCTTCCTTTACTATTCTGCCGGCATCTGGCCTGATGTAAATGCCATTAAAGACAGAAAAATTCAGATGGAAATTTTGAAAAAAGTTGTTTCAGAAAATACCACAAATCCACAAAACACTAGAATTGTTGCTCTTGGAGAATTCGGACTAGACCATCATTGGGATCCCGCAGGTGTTGATCAGCGCAGCGAAAATGAATTCGATCAAAGTGTTTACGACGGTGAACGGGAACTTTTTGAAATGCAGCTGGACTTTGCCCGTCAGCTTAATCTTCCCTGCATTATCCACAGCCGGGACGCCTTTGAAGACACACTTGCCTGCATAAAGAACGTTGGCTATCACAACGGGATTATTCACTGCTACAGTTACGGTGCTGAAGAAGCAGAAAAATTCCTGGAATTGGGATGGTACATCAGTTTTGCAGGGGGCGTAACCTACACCAAAAAAGCAAAAATGGATGAAATGCACCGGCTTTTGAATCTTGTTCCAAATGACAGAATTCTTTGCGAAACCGACGCTCCTTACCTGGCACCAGTTCCCCTTCGAGGCACAAGCAACACACCATTAAATGTAGAACACACCTATCGTTTTGTTGCTGAGCACAGAGGCACAACTGCCGAAGAATTAAGCTGTCTTGTTGATGAAAATATTACTCGTCTTTTTCGGCTGTAACAGAAAGTTCTGCCGCTTCCAGAAGCCCGATGCGGTGAACAGTACTGCGGTTTCGTCCGTGCTGTTTTGAATAGTAAAGTGCGTCGTCGGCCTTCTTGAAAATGTAGGTTGGCGTAAGTCCCTTAATATCGTTGATAAGGCAGCTTCCTACACTGATTGTAATAGAAAGCTTTTCACTGCCTTCATAAAGTTCAATTCTTTCTACGGCTTTTCGAATACGTTCTGAAACTTCAAAAACACTTTCAGGTGTACATTCAGAAAGAAGCACAGAGAATTCCTCGCCACCAAAACGGGCAACACAGTCGTTTTCGCGAACAGTTTTCTTTAACACCCCAGCAAGTTCAATAAGAACCTTGTCCCCTACAAGATGTCCGTAAGTGTCATTGAAAATCTTAAAGTGATCGATATCCACAATAAGCATGGCGGCTGTTCGTTTGTAGCGGCGGCAGCTGGCCAGTACTTCATCAACACGGGTTTTAAAATAATCGTAGGTATAAAGGCCGGTTTTTGGTTCAGTAATGGAAACTTCATAATGAAGACCGTTCTGCATGGTTACGGCAAGTACACTGAAAATGCGGTGGATATATGACTGTTCACCATAAGTATAGCTTTCACCATTTTCCTTGTTGGAAATCAGAATGATTGAAAAAATACCCCCAATTCCATAAAGAGGGATTACATATTTCAATCCCATTCCTTCAATTTCGGCTGGCAGTGGATTTGAAAGTTCACTTTTAATGTTTTCGTATGGAAGGGCAAATCCATTGTTTGAAGCAATCTTCAGTTCATCAAAATATGATTTCAAAATGTAGTAAGTATCGTTGCTTAAAACAGCAGAAACAGGATCAAGATTCAAAAAATTGTACTGACGAAGTTCCCCTTCTCTAGGTGGCTGAACAAAAAAAGACACGTAACGAGGAATAAAATAGTTCTTCAGTTTTGAAATAAGATAGTTGATCATTGAATCAACGCGAGTGTATGAAACCAGCTTTGAAATATCGGTGATTACCCTGTTCAGTTCCCGGTTTTCTTCTTTAAGATCATCAATTCTGTACTGCATATCGGAACTCTGAAGTACTACTTCCGGTTCCATTTCTCTTTCTGTCCCCATTTTTTTCCCCGACTATTATTTATTTATCTCTTACAAGTTTAATAATATAAAGTTCAATGTAACTTTGAAGCGCGGCCTCTTCCTTGATCTTCTGCATATTCGGTGTTTTTACCAGAGATTTAGCAAGGCTTTTTACACGATCCGGAGTAAAAGACACCGTAGACATAGTTCCAATAACCTTTCGAACATAATCACGGATAAGTGCATTTACATCTTCCGTAAGCTGGAAGTTGGCTTCCTTGGAAATCATTTTATTCCACTGTTTGTTCAGATAATCCAGTTCCCGTTCAACACTTGAGCCTTCCGGTACAAATTCTGAAGCAATCTCCTTGGCTTTTTCTGAAAGTGCTTCTTTCTTTGATTTTGGATTGTCTTTTTTTGCTTTTTTTTCTTCTTCAAGTTCCAGAGCCTGATCAATATCCATTGTTTTTTCGTCCAGAATGCCGCCGTTCTTTGAAACCTTCTTTTTCTGTGTCTTACGTTTTTTACCACCTGCAAACATGGCACAAATCCAGTTGATGATAGGCATTGTGTACCAGAAAGGAAGACGGAATTTTGCATTGGCCAAAATCTGGCTCTGTTTAAGCATAAGCATTTCGCTTAAAGGCTGAAGTTCTGTGCCGTCGTAAATGTGGAATCCTTCGAACTCCTGACCATTTTCGTTTTCGTAAGGAATTACCTTCATGAAAGCAGAGTTTATAAGCGCATGAAGAACCGGGCTCTGTTCCGAAACTTCTTTTTCCAGAGCCTTTTCAAAAGCCTGACCGTCTGTCATTTCAGGAATCTTGTTGTAATTGTAAAGACAGTCGTACCAGCGGTTTTCCAGTTTCTTTTCTATAAAATTGTGGGCTTCATCGCAGAGTCGCACAACAAGATGCATTACTTTAGATTTGAATACGTAATAACGGGTGCCTGAATCAACCTTGAAAACCAGCAATTCCGGCAATTTTCCTTCGGAAGAATCTGTTGTGGCGTGAGTCAAAAACTCTTTAAGATCCTCGTTGGAATAAAGTCCGTAAAGCACCTTCCCATTGTCATCCTTGAATTTAAGAACCTGATCCATTGAATAGAAGAAAGGCGGTTTTGCAAGATTGGCCCGAAGTGAATTAAGTGCATCCCGGCGTCTCTGGCTTTCAACCATTTTTCCTTTAAGGTACGAGTTGTAGATTTCGGAAAATTCAATAGCCTGAAGAATATTTATATCTTCGATTGTTTTGTCCTGGATTTTAAGAAAGTCCTGGCGGATGTGGTAGCACAGCTGGCCCCAGTAAAAAAAGTCATCTCCCTGAGCCATCTGTTCAGTGCCCTCTTCGTGAGGCTTGTTGGCAACAAAGTCATTGAAGAAGCGTTGGATGGTCATTTCCTTTCCAGGATTTGAACTGCGCATTTTTTTAAGGAAATAATCGTGGAATTCTTCTTTTTTAAGAATACGGCGGATTTTGTCGTGGGCAGTCTGGATAATCACTTTTACAGGAACACAGGCCGGCAGAACCATGGCAGGAATTTCCTGATTAAAAATGATTGAATATATGTAAGGTGATTTCAAATCCTGTTTTTCAAGAATCTCCTTGATATATTCGTCGGCCATCTTTTTTTCTAGCTCGGTTGTTGGAAACTGTTTTGGAAGGTCGGTTACCACAGGATAAGGAAGTGAATCATTGGAAAGGATTTCCTTAAAGCGCTGAGTGTACTGAACCGCATAATAAGAGAAAGCCACAATCACCCTTTTTTTCTGAACGGTAATAAGTGTGGCAAGATGTTTTTCGGCCAGTCCGTTCATTTCGGCAATTACAGTTTCTGTAGGGTCCCCAAGATATTTTACAAGCTCAGCCTGTTCTTCCACATGATGTTCTGCATATTTTTTCAGGTAAGCACAAAAATCGTGAAGATCAATAAATGCGGACTTTTGTTTTTCAGAATAAAAACGCAGAATAGCGCTTAGGTTTGCAGTGGTAGCCATATTTCTCTATTATATTAGGGATTAGCCATTTATGCAATTTATTCTATTGGCTGATCTATAGACCATCCGAAATTTTCCATCATTTTTGCGGCACCTTCTACATCATGATTTACCGCAGCAGCAAGGAACTGCCAGGCAGCCCTGTCATTTTTATCAATTCCCTGTCCAAAATGACAGACTCTTGCCATTGCAACCCAGGCCGGGCCATATCCTTCTTCGTAAGCAGCGTAGTAATATTCTACAGCATGTTCATAGCTCTGTTCGTAACCATATTCACCAGCGTAGTATGCATCACCTATACGCAAAAGGGCAGGTCCGTTTCTGATTTCGGCACCTTTTTCGTACCAATAGAAAGCAGTTTTTAAATGATCCCGGAGCTGAAAGGAAGTTTCGTAAAGAGATCCAAGGAGGTACATACTGTAGCCATCACCTTGTTTTGCGGCCTGATTGAAATACCATGCAGCCTGATTGATATCTTTTTCTACGCCATTTCCGTTTTCATAGCAAATGGCAAGTTTTCGCATACAAAGACTGCTTCCAAGATCAGAACCTTTTAAAAAATATTCTATAGCCTTTTCCTGATCTACTTCACAGCCAATTCCCAAAGAGTAATAGGAACCAAGATCACTGAAGGCCCCTGGATATTCCAGCTGGCAGGCTTTTTCCATCCACTGGAAGGCCTTGTTTTCATTTTTTTCAACGCCGTTACCAAGACGGTAATAATCGGCAATGGTATAAGCCGCTACAGGACAGTCATCATAAGCAGCTTTTGTAATCCATCTTGCGGCAAGAACAAGATTCTTTTCAACATATTCGCCAAGTGCATAGCAGATACCTACGTTGTAGGCTCCCAGGGCAACTCCCCTTTCTGCGGCCAGGGAATAATAACGGAAAGCAAGTTCCAGACTCTGCTGGGTTCCAATTCCGTTCAGGTAACAGCCCCCAAGTTCGTTACATGCCAGTCCGTGTCCTTTTTCTGCAGCATTCATAAGAAGTGTATAGGCATACTGGTACTGTTTGTTGTTGTAATACTCAATGGCCTGTCTATAAGATTCCTCTGGATCTTCCGGAATATCAATCTTATTTCCATAGCTTCTAAGTTCGTCCATTATATTGTCATTAATATCATTGTTGAGAGAAAGACGGTCCAGAATTGCCAGGGCAATGTTTCGCATGCGGATTTTTTCGTCGTCCGGTTCACTGTCTTTAATAAGAGCATAAAGCGCGTAGGCATATTCGTAATCAAACTGATCAGAATTCTGCTGTTTTAAGATAGGGAATGTTTCGTACATTGAAACAACCTGCTCAAAATGATCAGTATAAATACAAACCAGATAATGAAGGACTTTGTACTGATTGTACATCCAGTGGTCATGTGGAAGCCGTTCTGAATATTCAAATGCTGCTTCCAGAACTTCATAGGCCTTATCCAGATTTTCTGCTGCATCCCCATTTTTTGCGGCACTGTAATATTTATCTGCAACCTGCAATGCATAAAAAGGATCTTCCGGATGTTCACTGCAGACATAGCTGATCATATTTGAAAGAAGTTCCTGTCCAAAGAGCTTTATAACATCCTCATTATCTCTGTAATAGGCCGAAAACAGCACATCATAGGCGGTATATTCCTGGGAAACAGAGTCCATCCAATCCCACATATCGGCAAATGGATTTTCTTTAAGTTCGTTTACACGGAAAAAACCTTTTGGAATCAGTTTTCCAAAATTGTCGTAAAATACTTCGGCAGATTTTATAGACTGATAAAAATACTCTTCATTTGTCATGGCCTGAACCATGGAAAAAATAAGGCGGCCCCCAATATAAGATCTGGTATAATCAATCCAGCTGTCAAAACGGCTGAGGATTTCTTTTATAACTGGTTCTGCATAAGCCCAGGCTTCATCCCAGGTGATATAACCGCAGCCTAAAGCCCAGCGGAAAATATTCAGTTTTCGGCCAAGGTCATAAGCAATGACTCCGTTTTCATCGTAATTCTGTTTGAAAAAACTGGCAAAATAAAGGATCTGACGTTCGTATGGTGTAAAACCTGCCTTCACAGCATAATCATCGATATTTTCAATGGTATTTTTATTCAGAGCTGCAACCATTTTTTCATAAGTAAAGGCAAGATCGGCAGAATCAGGGTGATTAGATTTATAATCAAGTCGTGGCAAGGCCGGGGGAATATCTTTTGCTGATTCAATATTCCAGGAATCTTTCAGAATATTTTCGCAGTTTTTTTCGTAAGAATCGGTGCGTTTTTTTTCTGTACGGGGAAACAGCTGTGTGTAGCTCATGCCGTTGGAGCCCAGAAGATTGTGGGTAAGTGCCAGGAAAATCTGCTGTTCCGGAGTGGCTGATTTCCATTCCTTAAGATAATCTGATCTTAAAGCGGAAAAAGCAAAATACTCATCATCGGTGGCATTTTTTCCAGAAAAGGCAAAAAGTGAAGCTGCTAAAACAACGTTGATTAATAAAGCGACTAATTTTTTCATGAAAATATTTTATCACGAAAAAATAAAATCTTCTATTTATTTGTAAGCAGATTATAGGCTTCCGTTACTTTTATGAACATCTGCTCATTCCCGGTTTCCTTGTCTGGATGATAACGGGCCGTAAGTTTTCGGTAAGCCCCTTTGATTTTTTCAAGGGAAGCATTTTTTTCAAGACCAAGAATGCTGTAGGCCTGGATTTTTTCATCAGAAAGCACTTCGTAATGCAAAAGCTGAGAAAGATAAACTGAAGGCCGCTCATTTTCTCCGCTCCAGGCAAATTCCGAAGCCTTAAGCACATCAAAAATCTTTTTAAGCAGTTCAGGATCTTTGTTTTTCAAAAGGATTTTTGCAAGATTTTCGGTAAGAAGATCGTTGTTCAAAGATTTTGCATTTATGGCAGCCCGGCACATGGAAGTCCAGTCGGCAAAATACCGGCGTGAAAAACCTTTTTCCATCATTTTTGCTGCAATTAAATCGTCCCGGAAAATACAGGTTACAAGTCCGCAAAGGCACAAGGCACCTGGGAAAGGCTCACCTTCAATTCCATCAAACTTTCCCGATTCAAAGGCTTTTTTCCATCCTGCATTGGCTTTTACACGGGAATGCAAAAGGTACATTGAGGAAGCAATCAGAACCAGCAGAATCAGGGCAGGAATCATTAATATTCTCCGGAAGCCTTGCGTGAAAGGAAGTAAATTGATGCAGAAATTATTCCAACAACGCAAAGAATAAAGGCTACCAGAAGTGCCATGGACAAAGGCTCAAACATTGCAAGTACAACAAGATTTATCTGACGGTAAATAAATTCAAGAACTTCGTAAACAATCCATGCAAGAAGAGTGCACATTGGAAAAACAAAAATCCAGGAAGTTTTAAAGTAAGTGGCCTGACCGATTCTGTTATTCCAGGCAAGACTTGCAAGCAGCAGGAAGATAATCAGAAGGAAGAATGGGAAAAGGATTCGGTTCATGAGTACCTGCCCAAAGATTTCCGATGAATAACCAAAACTTTCGGCCTTTCCAATCATGCGGTTCAAAGAAAGGATTTCCATTGCTTCAGGCTGAACACGGGCCGATTCAATCATCTGGAAGTCGGTAAAGGAAATTGGCAGCATGAAGAAATCAGTGTTTTTAATTTCATCAATACTGTGTCCCTTTGCAAAGGTGTATGTTGGTGCACGAACTTTTCCCGATTCGTAGCGGTCAACAGATCTCATCATAAGGTAAGGAATAACATTGATGTCGCTTGTAATGCCAAGGCTTTTCTTTGTCATTTCATTCATATCTTTTACTGAAACAGCCAGAACTTTTGCGTATGGAACTTCCAGTGTGTAAATCCAGTTTTCATTTTCGTCAAAACTGATGATTTTAAGGCCGCGAAGATACTGAACCAGATTTCCGCTTTCTTTTGTTGATGTAACACCACGGAAGTAAACAAGATCACGGCCGCTGTTTCCATAATTTAAGACAAAATATACGTCGGTAGCACTTTCAAATCGTTTAAGTTCAAAGGTTTCATCAATAAAGAATGTGCGCTCATTTACCTTTTTCTGTGCCACTTCAGTATAGAAAAGCACGTCGGAATCCTTTGAAAGCTCCAGATTCTGACTTTGCAAATTCATAAAGATGTAATAGGCCTTAAGATAGTCACCTTCAACTAAAGCTTTATAGCCCATATATTTCTGTTCAAAAACGTTCTGCTTGTCGTCTTTATTCAGATTGTGAAGATTTGAAAGATTGTTCCATGCCAGAGATGAAATATCCTTAAGTTCTGCAATATTTGAATCTTTTCCTGATGCAACCTGAAGTCCCTGCTGGGCAAAATAGTGGGCGTTGAACCATTCCTGCTTATCGTAAGCAAGGCGGGCCTTTATAAGGTATTCATATGCCGAAAAAAGCCGTCCCTTATCGATATCATTGTCTTCTGTAAGGAAAAGAACATTCTGCCAGTCCACTTCTTTGATAAATTTTGACTGACCTGCTGTTTCCTGGCCAATAATGATGTCGGCTTCATTCTGAACATATCTTGCTCTTTCGTTGGATGGATCCAGTTTAAGTGCTTCATCGGCGTAGGCTCGGGCAGCATGTGCGTTGTTAGACAAAAGATAGTTTTCACTTACAGAAACATATTCAGTTACCAGTTTAGGCTGATTTTCAAGAATTATTTTTCCCCGGGCAATCTGGATTGAAATGAATTCCTCCGAGAAGGTAAGAACAGCCGTACATATAAGGGCAATAATCATTGAAGTTTTGTAACGGCGGAACATAGCCTGAGAAAATCTTGTTACACTTCCTTCGCTTTTGCGGCCAAACTGAATTGCAGATGCGGCAAAAAATCCGCTGAGAAGCATGGCTGGAAGAACGGCGAAAAAATATTCAAGACCAGTGTAAAGTTTATAAAGGAACACTGATTTTGGCAGAAGGCTTACATCAACAGAATGAGCAAAACCTGCAGAAAGACAAATTACAAGGGCCAGACCAATGTAGCCGCCAAGAATAGAAAGAATCTTTTTCATTATCTGTTGCCCCCGTTTTTTCTAAGGGAGATTTTTTCAATTGTTCCCAGGATTACAATCAGAAGTGTCATTGTGCAGTTTGCTACAAAGATAAATGGATCCTGACACCAGCTGCTCATAGCTGTAAAAAGCCTGTTTCCCATGAAAGATGAAGCGGCAATTTTTCCAAACATAGGTGAATAGTACCACACATTGACTGCTATAATTACAAGAGTAGCTGTAATGCATGAAACATAGTTTACGGCTCGCCACTGAGATGTGTGTGCCAGCATATAAACTACACTTAATGCCAAAGCCAGTGAAAGGAAAACAAGATAGCTAATAAATCCGCCTGCAAGAGCCTTCTGACCAGCTTTAATTACATTTCCCATGTAGCGGATGTTTGAAACCAGGTTATTGCCATAAACTGACTTTATAAGAACGTCCTTATATGGAGAAGCAGCTTCTATTACTTCAATGCTGTCTGGACTGCTAAAGGATATCATGTTCATATCGCCCCAATCACCTGTAGTAATTTCAACACCCCGTACAGGATTTTTAGCCGAAATATCCGTAGTTACATCATCAAGGAAATAATAAACCTCACCGTTGCTTTCACGGAAGTAACCGCTGGAAAGCAGTTCCTTATCTTCTTCAGAAACAGCGTATTTAATCTGTGACTGGTAATGTTTTTCCAGTCTTCCAATTACCTGATGATCAATTACAGGGAAAACAACCAGCCAGGTAAGGCACTGGAGGAAAATATAAACAATGCACTGTACCACCTTTCCCTGATGGCGAATCTTGTAAGTAAAAAGGCTCAGTGGCAGAAAAAAGCAGATTCCCAAAGAAACCACTTTGAATGCCGGAAGCAGATTTGCAGGGCGAAAAAAGTGAATCTGACTGCCTGCAATAAAGCTGAGGGAACTAAGGTACACGCCAACAAGGAAAGTACCGCAGAGAATACCCAGAATCAGGTTCACAAAATAGATGTAAATTAAACTAAAAGCCTTTTTCATAAAAAGATAAATTTCCTCGATTAATTATCGGCATATTATTCAAGAAAGTTGAATTGATGTACTTGCCACAGCCCCCTTCATCATAGTTATTAACAGGTTATTAACACCCATTTTCAGCAGTACTGTGAAGAACAGGGCAACACATTGTGCCCAAATATATCCAAAAATAGTACTTTTACCCCTGTTTTATGCCTAAAAAACCAGTTTTTACTATACATACATAAACCCCCAAAACTTTCCCCTCACTAAAGATTTATTAACCCCCACTTAATTAACAAAGTTATTGACAAGTTATTAACATGCTAAGCAACAACCTGAATGTGATAAGCAACACCCTAAATGGGTGTTGCCGTGACAGCGTAGCGCAAATAGCAAACTTCCGAAGGAAGTTTACCAATCCCTCTTAACAAAGCCCCTCCCTTCCCCCGTTAAACAAAAAAAGCCACCCGCAGGTGACTTTTTCTCTTTGCCTTTTCTGTTGCCTAGCCCAGTGTTACTGTAGCCTGGCTGTCGATTGCAAGAATTGATTTGCATTCTGAACATCGGAAACGACCAGGTTTTGTAGCACGAAGTTTCTTGCTGCAAACAGGACATCCGAAGATTTTTGGGAACACAGAGTTTACTACGGGTGCTCCATTTTTGAAGAAGTTCAGGGCTTCTTCTGAGCTGTCTTTAATATTAAAGAACTGAGAGAAACCAAGAAGCTGGAATACTTCATAAACTTTTGGCTGGATCTCCAGGAGAACAACATCTCCACCTTTTGGTTTTACAAGCTTAAGGAACACAGTAAAAGATCCAATACCTGTAGAAGAAACATAGTTTAAAGCCGAACAGTTAAAAATAAGGTTAACATAACCGGCTTCTACAATCTTTGTAATTTTTTTCTGAAAGAAATTTGAATTGTATGTATCAATATAACCATTCAGGTAGATGATAATACAATGAGGCACACCGTCATTTTTATCCAGTGTGATTTTGAGGCTGTCATCTCTTTCATCGTCAAACCCAGGAATAAGGGCATTGCTATTAATCATCTCTTTCCACCTTTAGAGTCTAGTCATATTATCTTATACCAATTTTTTTCTACTGTCAAATGATATTTCCAAAATGTCCAAAAAGTAAAATGATTTTTCGTTATTTTTCCTTTTCGGCCCGTTTTTTCTGCCAGATTCCATAAACCGCCAGCAAAATTCCACCAATTATCATTAAAAGACACAGAATCTGACCTGTAGAAATATTCAATAAGGATGTATTTGTGTAGATAGGAGCGTCCGGATTTTTGGCAATACGGTATCCAAGATCAGCATCCGGCTCACGGAAATACTCTATCACAAAACGGAAAACCCCGTATCCTGCAGAATAAATGGCTCCCAGCATGCCGTCAAACTTCTTGTGCTTGCGGAGGTTCCATATAATAACCCAGAGAATTACACCTTCAAAAAGTGCTTCGTAAAGCTGGCTTGGATGGCGTGGAAGATTCACTACGCGAAGTCCATCAATATTCATGCCGATTTCCTGACAGATGGATGTAACCCAGTCATAGGAAACCGAAAATCTTTCTGCATCCGGGAAAACGATCCCCCAAGGCATAGTTGTAATACGTCCGTAAAGTTCTCCGTTACAGAAGTTGCCAAGACGGCCGAATGTATATCCCAAAGGAATTGCACAAACCATGGCATCTGACCACTTAAGAAAACTCTGCTTGTGCCGTTTACACCAGATTATCATACCAAGAAGACCGCCAATAAATCCGCCGTGATACGACATACCTACAAGCCCTGTAAAGTGCATCTGGGAATCAAAAGGCCAGAAAATGAGCCAGGGATGTTTCCAGTAATATCCGCTTGTATCGTAAACGAGAGTTGAGAAAACCCGGGCCCCGATCAAAAGAAAAACAATTCCGGTCCAAATAAAAGAAACAATATCATCTTCCGTGGCAGTAAATCCCGGGCTGTCCAAAAGCCCCTCTTTTCGGGTTCTGTCCAAAAGCATAAAGGCTGTAACAAAGGCAAAAACATACATAAGCCCGTACCAGCGCAGAAGATTAAGAACAGGCACTCCCGGAAAAATCTGAGGATGAAGCCATGAAGGAAATTGAAGATAAAGGAACATATTTTAATCCTGGATAATTATACTTTGAAACCCATCTGGGCAGCCTTAACAAGCTTTGACTTAAGCAGCAGGTTTTCTTTTTTCAACTGAGTCAGTTCATAGGTCTGGGCTTTTACCATTTCGGCAAGTTCGCTTACAGAAAGTGAGCCGCCAGAAACAAAGTCTTCAATGCCCGAAAGCCGGAACTGATAATCGTCGTTTGCTTCTTCTTCAACGTATTCGAAATTGTCGCTGAATCCGCCTGGTGCAAAATTTTTATCAAAAGAATAAGCCTGATTTGCATTTACCTTGTCGGCAATACGATAAACTGCCTGTCCAAGAACAGACTGAGGTTTATAAACAACCACCGGCAGCTGAGAAGAAAGTGCCTTATCCTGAAGCATATCACGGTACATAAGGCCAAGATATTCAATTTCAAGACCAAGATACTGATTGCAGGAAGTTTTGATGCGCTGAACCTTGTCGGCATCTTTTGGATCTTCAATCATGTTCATTACAAGGCGGGGACGGAACTGGTTCATGCGGTTAACAAAAAGTTTTGTATTTTCAGGATCAACCTGCATGAGAGCCTGTACCAGCTGGGGAATGTAAAGTTTCTGCATGGTAGCAGTGTCTTTTTTAAGATTTTCGATATACTGACGGCCCGGTGTTCCACGTTTGAAGGTGGTGTACATAAGGCGGAAAACTGCATTTTTAAGGAAAAGATATCCGTTCAGTGTGGCAGTAACGGCAGGTGATGTAACAACAATGCCCTGCGGTGAAAGAAGGAACATATCAAGAATAAACTGATGAGTTCCAGCTCCAAGGTCCAGAATCACGTAATCAGCATCAATGTTACATAGATTTCTAATAAGTTTTACTTTCTGAACATGTTTCAGGGATGTAAGGTCCGGAATCTGGGAATCACCGGCAATAAAACTTACATTCTGGTAGTCTGTAGGACAGATTATGTTTTTGAATTCTGTTTTTTCTGTAAACCAGGCTCCAAGGCTCTGTGTGCCTGGACGCTGGCCAATAACAAGATGGAGATTTGATGCACCAAGGTCCAGATCAACAAGTACAACCCGTTTTCCGCTCTGACCAAGTGCTACAGCCAGGTTTGCTGACAAGAGGCTTTTTCCTACCCCACCCTTTCCACTCGCAATAGGTATAATTTGTGCCATACAACCATTATATGCCAGAAACAACAGTATTTCAACGCAAAAAAGGCCCTCCATTAAGGAGAGCCTTTCTAAAATCATAGTTTAGTTTTGAATTAAACCTTGAACTTGTCTACCTGTTCACCAATTTCATCAATACTGTCGCGCATTTTTCCTGCAATGTTAGAAAGGGCAGATCCAGTATCGTTGATTTTCTTGGCACCAACAGCCATTTCATCCATACTTCCCTTCATTTCAAGGGCAGCATCCTGAAGTGACTGAACTTCATGGAGAATAGATTTGTTTCCTTCGGCCATTTCCTGAGAAGCAACTCTAACTTCGGCAGTAGAATCATTCATATTTTTAAGAGCTTCACCAATCTGTTTTGAACCGATTGTCTGTTCTTCCATAGCACCTTTAATCTGGCGTACCAGTTCGTCTGTTGCGGTAATACGTTCAGCAACATACTGGAAGGCAGAACTTGACTGTGTTGAAGCGTGAACCATACTTTCGATAGAAGCAGAAATGTTGTTCAGCTGTTCACCGATTGTTCGTGACTGCTGGCTTGAAGTTTCAGAAAGTTTACGGATTTCGTCGGCAACAACCGAGAATCCTTTTCCGGCTTCACCAGCGTGGGCGGCTTCGATAGCGGCGTTCATAGCAAGAAGATTTGTCTGTTTTGCAATAGAAGCAATGGCAATGTTGGCATCCAGAAGTGTTTCGCTCTGGTTTTTAATCTGTTCAATTTTGTCAGTTGCGTCATGCTGCAGGGAAACACCATTCTGTGCTGATGAAGCAAGTTCTCCGAAAGATTCGGCCATTTTGTCGATAGAGTTTGTTACTGACTGAATGTTTCCCATCATCTGTTCAACAGCTGAAGAAGCCTGAATAATTCCGGAACTCTGGTTTTCAATCATTCTTTCAAGAGATTCAATATTTGATGCAATTTCGTTTACAGCACCGGCAGTCTGTTCAACAGAATCAACCTGATTTCCAATCTGTCCGTGAACAGAATTAATATTTGCAATGATTTCTGTAATTGAAGCAGTTGTATCCTGAGTTGAAGCATCAAGCTCTGAACCGGCAATCATAAGGCTGTCTTTTGAATGCTTAACACCGGTCATAATTGTCTGGAGTTTTTCTGTAAACTGGTTGAATCCTACAATAACATCGCTGATTTCATCGTTTGCACCTTCTGCAATACGGTTTGTAAGGTCTGCATTTCCTGTTGCAATTTCAGCAATGGCGTTTTTAACTCTATTAAGAGGATTAAGCATGATTCGTACGAATACGATAGCAAGAACAATGGCTGCCAGAACGAACACTGCAATTGAAACGATAATTACCAGATTCAATTCATGGAGTGTACCATAGTAAACATCATATGGAGCAACACAGAGAACTGACCAAGGAGTTGCACTTCCAAATGGGTTTGTAGGATCAAGAGGACGGAAACTTGAAGTAACCTTCATGTTCATAAGTTTATTGAAGTAAACGTCGTGTGATGTTTCACCGGCAAACAGTTTGTTGAAAACAAGAACCATTGGATCATCAGGACCAAGTACAGCTTCGGCGCCTTCCTGACCTTCACCAGCAGGGTTTGCATCTGCAACGTAATTTGCTTCGGCAAGGTTGATAACTACAGGATGCATTCCACCACCGATATCAATTTTTTCAATAATATCCAGGATTGGGTTTCCTTTAAGAACTGCTACCATAACACCAATAATATCTCCATCATCAGCATAAACCGGTACAGAGAAGAACATAAGGATTGAATTGGTAATTGGATTCAAAGCTGGAGCACGAGTCCAGCGTTCACCTTTCATAGCCCCCTGCCAGTATTCTCCGCTACTGAAATCATGGAGAATTCCTCCTGGAAGGTAAGACATACCTTTGTCATCGTAGAAAGCAATATTTTCGTATTTTCCACCATAATCTGCGACTATGGTAGAAAGCTGATCTACTTTTGTTTTAAGATCAACATTCTTATCTTTAAAAATCTGAACTCGTGAAAGACCTTCAAGCATAGTAAACTGTTCATCACAAAGTTTGTTAATACTTGCAGCAACAGCTTCACACTGCATTGTAAGAACTGTGTCTGTTGTTTCAGTAATATTCCTGTTTGATACTGAAATTGTACGAATACCAATAGTAACATTTGATAAAAGGATAAGGCTAATTGTTACCAGAAGCATTTTGGCTTTCAAAGTAAATCTGATTCGTTTTTTCATGAAAAACTCCTATACGACAAAACTATATAACTGAAAATCTCCATTTCCAAGTGTATCACCCTTTTCAAGAAATATCAACATTTTCTCTATTTTCTCCATTTTATAAAACGAAATATTATTGCTAATCGGCTATTAAAACTTTATACTATATAATATGAAAAAATTTGAAAAACTGACCGTAGTACTATCTTATTTTGTACTTTCTATCTTTTCTTCGCAGCTTTTTGCACAGTCTGCAGCACCAACCGCAAATCAGAACAAAGTTTCCAGTTTCCAATACATGAAACGAATCAATTCTGTTTTTGAATTCCTCCAGCAGAATTATGTTGATGAACTGGATCCAAAACTGCTTTATGAAGGTGCTTTGAAAGGAATGCTCAGTTCTATTGGCGATCCTTATACCACTTACATGGATAGTGATTATCTTCGGGATATAAATGATACTACAACAGGTTCCTTTGGAGGCGTAGGTCTTTCCATTTCTAAACTTACCGTCAATTCTCCAGATAAACCTGCCTATGTAGAAGTTGTAACTCCTTTGGAAGACACTCCAGGTTTCCGTGCCGGCATTGTTACAGGAGATCTTATTACTGCCATCAACGGACTTCCAACACCGGAAATGTCTATGGATGATGTACTTGGCCATCTGCGAGGTGAAGTTGGTCTTCCGGTTACAGTTTCAATCCTCCGGGGCAAAAACATGACTTTTGATGTAACTCTTGTCCGGGAACTTATTGAAGTGCCAACTGTAAAATACGGCATGATTGGAAAAACCGGTTATGTTCGGCTTATTGAATTTACACCGGATACAGCCCACCGCATGCAGGACGCTTTGGATTCCTTTGAAAAAAGCGGTTATACCTCACTGATTATTGACCTTCGCGACAACCCGGGCGGACTTATTACAAGTGCCGTTGATGTTTGCGACAAGTTTATTGATAAAGGACCTGTTGTAACAACAAAGAGCCGTGTTCTTTTTGAAAACCAGTCTTTCAATGCTACTGCTGCAAAAACTACAGTTCCAAAGGGAATGCCGGTTATTATCCTTATTAACCGTGGTTCTGCTTCTGCCAGCGAAATTGTTTCGGGATGTCTTAAGGATTACCACGTTGCCTATCTTGTTGGAACCCGTTCTTACGGTAAAGGACTTGTTCAGCAGGTAAGCTATCTTTTTGACAACGACGCTTTTAAATATACAGTTGCACGTTACTACACACCAAGTGATGTTTGTATTGATAAAGTTGGTATTCAGCCAGATGTTGAAGTAGCCTTCCCTGACCTTACCGACGAAGAAAGCAAAATCTATCTGGATCTTATTAATTCAAAAGAAATTGAAGATTACGTAACAGCTCATCCAAAAATGACTGAAGCCGATATTTCAACATATGCTGCAAAACTCTGCGAAACTTATCCACTTGAAGCCCGCCTTATGCGCCGCCTTGTACGTGTTGAAACCCAGAGACACAAAGCAGCACCGCTTTTCGACCTGGATTACGACATTCAGCTGCAGAAGGCTCTTGAAATCATCGAAAAAGAAAACTTTACGGCACTTATTAAAAATGCCAAAACCCTTAAAGAAATGGAACTTGAAGCTGAATCGGCAAAAACCGAATAGCAATCTTTCAGATAAAAAATGCGCCAGTTTGTAAGTTCTGTGGCTTTGGACAAAAAAGGAATCCTCACCATATCGGGAAAAGATTACCGTTACTTTCGGCAGGTATTGAGATCAAAAAAAGGAGACATGATTGACGTGCGTTTGCCAGACGGAAAGCTTCAGAATATGACACTGGCTTCCATTGACGACGACAATAAAATCATTGAGCTGCAGATTTGCGCCGACACCGCACCTGCCCAAAATATAGAAGGAAACGGCATTAATTACTATCTTTTTCAGTTTATGCCCCGTCCGCAGAAATTCGAACTGATTGTCAAATCGGCAACAGAGTGCGGCGTGCTTAAAATCATTCCGGTTTTTGGTAAGTACAGTGAAAAGTCCAGCGTTCAGGCCGTAAGCACAAAAAGAGAACGCTTTGAAAAGATTGTAAAAGAGGCTCGCCAGCAGTCAGGTTCACCGGTAAATACGGAGATTCTTGATCCCCTTACACTGGAAGAAGCTGTGGAATACTGGAAAAACCTGGCCCCGGAAAATGAAAAAGCCGCCTTTGTTCTTTCCGAACGCACCGAAAACTGCGCCGAATTTCCAGGGAAAATCACTTTACCGGAAGTTAGAAATATTGCCATTGCCGTTGGAAGCGAAGGCGGAATCAGTCCTGAAGAAGTAGAAATCCTTGAAAAAGGTCTTTTCGGCCGCCTTCATTTTGCCGTTAATATATTAAGATGCGAAACTGCCGCCCTGTATGGATTAGCAGCCGTTCAGGTAGCAAAAAGCACCGCAAAAGCAGAATAGCTAAACCTTTGATCCTGTGGGAGGATAAAATGATAGAAAGAATTTCTGTAATCGGAGTACCGGTAGACATCTGCCGGCCAGAAAACCTGGAAGCTGAAGTGCAGGAAATGCTTGCTAAACCGGGAACAAAACAGATTATTTTTCTTTCTGTCTGGAACCTGTTGAAAGCACGCCGAAAGGGAGATTTTGCTGAAGCACTTAAAAATGCGGATCTTATTCTGCCTGTTTCAAAGAGCATCATTAAAGGCGCAAAATTCCTTAAGAAAAATGTGCCAACCCGCTACAATCCTTTTGACGCTGTAATCCAGATTCTTTCAATTCTGGAAGATCATTACAAATCACTTTTCATGCTGGGATCAAATAAAAAAACCCTTCAGAAAGCCGAAAGAAATATCCGGGAAACTTACCGCAACCTGCACATTGTAGGCCGCTACGTAGGTTATTATCCAAAAAACGTGGAAGATGATATTGTTCAGGCTATTTTCAAAAGTCAGGCCTCCCTTGTTCTTATAAGCGACGGCATTAAAGAAAAGGATTGCTGGGCTTACCGACGCCGAAACCGTTTTTCCTCCAGCATTTTCCTATATTATAAAGATGCTTTTGGTATCTTCTCTGAACGCGTAAAAAGAGTAAATCCAAAAACTTTTGAAAAGGGAAAGGAAATCTGGGTAGAAATTGGACACAACCCTTTCAAGATTTTCCTCATTTTCCCTTACATGTGGTATAAAATCGTTCTTCTTTGCTACCGTCTTTTTAAGAAAGGCAAATAATTTCAGGATATAAAATTGAAGACAGAAAATATTGTAGTTGTTCTGGATCACCCGGACGAAAGCAGAAATATTGGCGCAGCATGCCGTGCAATGGCTAACAACGGAGTAAAAATTCTTCGCATTGTTGGTGAACGTGAAAATTATGATGAAGAACGTATCCGCATTCTGGCCATACACGCCTTTCCAATCTATGAAAATGTGAAATTCTTTTCTTCCATTACAGAAGCAACAAAAGACTGTGCCATTAGTGCCGGAACTACACGCCGCCGTGGTAAAAAGCGGAAAGAAAAACTTTTTCTGCCTGAAGAATTTGCTTCCCATGTAAACCCTATTTCAGAAGAAGCAAAGATTGCTGTTGTTTTTGGAAACGAACGCACGGGCCTTACAGACGAGCAGTTTTCCGAATGCACAGTTGGCGTTACCATTCCCTCATGTCCCGACTTTGCAAGCCTTAATTTAAGTCACGCAGTTCAGATCATTCTGTATTCACTTTTTAGAGAAAATTCGAAAAATCTTACAGGATTTACGCCAATTTCACTTGATAGAATAGACATTTCAGTAAATAATATATGTGATAATTTGCAGAAAATCGGATTTTTCCACATTACTGGGCGGGATGATATGGAACGGTTTTGGAGAAGTCTTCTTGCAAGAAGTGCCATGAGCGAAAGTGAGGCACAATATATTGAAAAAGTCTTTTCTAAAGCAGCGGGGTTGATTCAGTCAAAATCGGCAGAGGAGTCGAAAAACACATAACAAGCCAAGGATTGTCTTGGATATTACTAACTTCAACATAGCGTTCCAGCTGGCCGCTTTACTCTTTACTGTTTTCTTTCTCTCCTTTTTCATTGGTGAATTCACCCGGGTAACAAGACGTACAATCATATTTGTTGTTCAGATTGTCATTTGTATTCTGAATCTCCTTGTTGATATTACCAGTGTTATTTTTATTACCTACTATATTTCCTATAAGCTTCTGGGTTATGAGATTTCCCCCTGGCTCAATTTCTGGACCCACTTTTTTGGAAAAGCCTACATTGTCCTTACAGTATCTTTTTTGTACACAATCCTCATTTATGTAGCAAACGCCTGTCATTACAGAGGAATTGGTAAAAAAGGATCAAAAATCATTAATGTTGTTGTTCTGCTTCTTTCTGTTGGTGCAATAATGGTTTCGATTATGGCAATTATTGAACCACTTTATTTTGATGGCGATGGTTATCATGCATGGAGTTACGGAACAGGCACAACTGCAACATATTATTACGGTGCCTTCTGTGCCTTCTGTGCTATCATCACCTTCTCGGTAGGATGGAAAAACATGTCCCACCGGGAACGCCGACCTATCATTGCATTCCTTGTTACTCAGGGTGGAGTTGCCATTATCCAGAGTTTCTTCCCACATATTCTGATTCTTGGTCTTGGAAACGCACTTACAGAAGCTTTTATTTACAAGTCACTTACTGTCCACGAAAAAAACAAGGTGCACAATGACACCATCAACTCATTTGCGGAAATTATTGAAGCCAGGGAAAAGAATACCGGTGAACATATTAAACGCACTAGAAAATACGTTCAGATTATTGCTGATGAACTTCTTAAAATCAATTTTGACCGAAAACTGGTAAATAAAGACTGGACAAACCGTCTTTCCCAGGCTGCAGCACTTCACGATCTTGGAAAATTGCCTATTCCAAATGCTGTACTTTCAAAACCGGGAAAACTTACAGACGAAGAATACGCCCTTATTAAAAAACACCCTGAATTCGGGGCAAAAATCATTAAGGACAGTCTGAATAAAATCGGGGACCCTGTATTCCAGGAACTTGCCTGGGAAATGGCTTACACTCATCACGAAAAATGGGACGGTTCAGGTTATCCACGGGGATTAAAAGGCAGTGAAATTCCGCTTTCAGGCCAGATTATGGCTGTTGCCGATGTTTTCGACGCCGTTTCTCAAAAGCGATGTTACCGTGCAGCCATGACACTGGACGAATCTTTCTCTATAATTACTAACGGTATTGGTACTCATTTCAATCCGGACATTGCAAAGGCTTTCATTAAGGCACGTCCTGTAGTTGAAAAGGCTTACATGGTTTTTATTGAACAGCAAAATGAACTGGAAGCCGCCGAAGCACAGGCCGCCAGCAAAAAACCTGAAGACTGATACCAGGAGCAGTTTTTAATGACAAAATTACCATCGTCTCACCTGGATATAAAACTTCTGGCCTTCGATCTGGATGATACCCTTTTGAATCATGACCTGGATATTACGCCAAAAACCCGGGATGCAATTTTCAGAGCCGCAGAAAAAGGCATTTACATTGTGCTCTGTTCAGGACGTTCAGAAAATGCCATTTTGCCTTACGTAAGAAAACTGGAAATTGCCGGCATGGAAGCTGGCCGCTATCTTATTGCCCTCAACGGATCCACAATTTTTGATCTTCATCAGCGGGTAAATCTTTTTACTGCAAATGTACCTGGTTCTATTCTTCAGGAATGTTACACTGCCTGCTGCGAAGAAGGTTTGCCCTGCCAGGTTTACAATCCCGACTCCATTTTTGCCTCGGAAGACAATGAATGGACTCGTGTAGATGCAAAACTCACTTCCCTTAAAATGATTATTCCTGATCACTTTTACGATTTTCTTGGAAAGGGACATTCCAAAATGGTAATTCCAGGAGATCCTGAAAAGATTGCAAAATTTCAGCCAAAATTAAAAGAACAGCTGGGCGACAGAGCAGTGGTTTTTACAAGCAAACCTTTTTTTCTGGAAGTAATGCCTGCAAACTGCGGAAAAGGTGAAGCCATTGAACTTCTTGCCGGCAGACTGGGCATTCCCATGGAAAAAACAATGGGCTTTGGTGACAGCATGAACGATGAAAGCATGATTATCCGCACAGTCCATTCAGTTGCCATGAGTAACGGAATTGATCACATTAAGAAGACTGCAAAATACGTAACAAGGTTCAGCAATGAAGAAGACGGTATCGCAGATTTTCTAAATGACTTTGTACTTTAGTAATTCTCTCATGGATGATTTACTTGTTTTAGACAGGCAAAATCAGTATTATTGAAATATATTTTATTTTATAGAGGTTAATAAATGGCACGTACACATTATATCGCCGGTAACTGGAAAATGAACACTTCTAAAGCAGAAGCAGTTGCTTTGGCTAAAGACCTGGTTGCTCAGCTCAAAGGCAAAACAAACAAATTCATGATTGGTGTTCCTTTCGTATACCTTGATGCAGTTGCACAGGTTGTAAAAGGTTCAAACATCATCCTGGCTGCTCAGGACTGTGCTGCAACAGACAACGGTGCTCACACAGGTGAAGTTTCTTGCGCTATGCTTAAAGACATCGGATGTCAGTGTGTAATTCTTGGTCACTCAGAACGCCGCCACGAAATTGGTGAATCTGATGAACTGATCAACAAAAAAGTTCGCAAAGCTTTTAACAGCGGTCTTGAAGTAGATCTTTGTATCGGTGAACTTCTTTCAGAACGCAAAGCCGGTGAAGCAGAACAGGTTTGTGCTTTCCAGCTTTCTGCAGGTCTTGCAGGTGTTACAGAAGAACAGATGAAAAACGTAACAATCGCTTACGAACCAGTTTGGGCTATTGGTACAGGTAAAACTGCTACTCCAGAAGATGCTCAGGCTATCCACAAATTCATCCGTGGATACATTGCAAAACTTTACAACCAGAAAGTTGCAGACGAAGTAATCATCCAGTACGGTGGATCAATGAAAGCTTCTAACGCTCCAGAACTTCTGGCACAGGAAGACATCGACGGTGGTCTCATCGGTGGTGCTTCTCTTAAAGCCGAAACATTCGTTCCAATCTGTGAATGCTAATTAATTTATTTTTGAATTAATACAGGCAGCACTCGATATACCGGGTGCTGCTTTTTTTTGCTTTTTTTACACTTATTATTTATATTTAAATTATGAACAATATTTCCGAATATCCAATAAACAGTATTACAAACCGACGGATTTTAGGTCGAACCGGCATTCTTTCTGAAAAAGGGCTTCCTCTTTTCTGGAGTGGCAGCGGCATTGAACTGAATGTAAAAACCAAGGAACTGTGGGCTCTTTTTGATGTTGATTATTCTTCAAATGACATCTGGCTCTGTGTTTATGTAAATGGCCGAAAAGTATCAAGATTCATGGCACCAAAAGGCGAAAACTGGATCTGCCTGATTCGGGGATTCGACGGCACAACAAAAAAAGACATTGAAATCTTCAAAGACACTCAGCCTATGGGAGATGACAAATGCCAGAAGTGCATTTTAAAATCTATTTCCATTTCCAAGGACGGTTCTTTCTGTCCTCTCCCAGAAAAAAAACTGAATATTGAATTTATTGGCGACAGCATTACATCAGGTGAAGGACTGGCCGGAAGTCCTGATGATATGGACTGGATTAGTGCCTGGATTACTGTTGAAAATAATTACGCCATGCAGGTAAAACGAAAGCTTGATGCCGATGTGCGCATTTTAAGCCAGTGCGGCTGGGGTATTGTTCATTCCTACGATGGTGTAGACAGTCACTCCATGCCTCCTTACTATCAGCAGGTCTGTGGATTTTACGACGCACCTCATCAGATTGAAACAGGTTCTCAGGATCAATATGACTTTTCTTCCTGGCTGCCCCACTGGATTGTAGTAAACCTTGGGGTAAACGATTTTACTTTTTACGGCGACAATCTTACTGAAGAAGGAGCAAAAAAAATTTCCGCCGGTGCAGAAGCATTCCTTGAAACGCTCCGCCGCAACAATCCCGATGCAAAAATCCTGTGGGTTTACGGCATGCTGAATATTGATAACAAGGTTTACGCAATAAAAGACGCCATTGAATCTTATAAAGACAAAACTGGAGATTCAAAGGTTTTCCTGCTGAAGGTGCCTGGGGCTGAAGAAGAAAAAACTGAAGAAGATAAAGGTTCTCGCGGACATCCAGGACCACTTACCCACCGCAGAGCCGCAGACCTGATTGCACGTATTATTGGAGAAAACTAAAAATGGCCGATTTAACCGATTATCTTTCCTGGCGAGGTGACCTTTCTTTTTCCGCCTCCCCTTTCTGTCATGTAGATGCTCTGGTTCTAACTGCACTCTCCTATCTGAATTTAAAGGATTGTGTTCCAGTAACCATGGACCAGGGAACAACATTAAAGGAAGTTTGTGAAAAATTTCACGCTTCCCCAGATTTTGAAGCCCGCCGTCATCTTGGAGCTGTATTGAATGAACGGACAGTAGATCTTCTTGAACTTTGCGGGAAAAGTGTTCGTTTTGAAAATATTAAAGTTTGTGGCTATCAGGATATTCTGGACACGGAAAAATGCATGCAGTTTGCAGCCATGGTTTTTGAACTGGAAAGCAATCTTCATATGGTAACTTACCGGGGCACCGACGACACACTTTTAGGCTGGCACGAAGATTTTAATCTTGGTTTTATGGATCCAATTCCTTCACAGGCAGAAGGTGTTGAATATTTTAAAAAGGTCGCTTCTGCTTTTAAAGGTGATTTCATTGTTTCAGGCCATTCAAAAGGCGCCAATGTTGCACTTTACACAGGTACAGTGTGCGAAAAAAGCCTTCAAAACAGAATAAAAAATGTTTACAATTTTGACGGACCCAATCTTCCAAAACACCTTCTTGAATCTTCTGAATTCAAAGCCCTTAAAAACAGGATTCTTTCGTTTTATCCCGAAATGTGCATGATTGGAGCAATTTTTCATCACATGGAAGACTGCACCATTGTAAAATCTTCGGAATTTGCCATAATGCAGCACGATTATCTTTCCTGGCAGATTCTTGGAGCCAATTTTGAAACTGCAGACAAGGTAAAACCGGAAAGCGAAATATTTGAAAACTCAGTAAATCAGTGGATTGAAGGACTTACAAAAGAGGAAATCAAGGAGTTTGCTGGAAACCTTTTTTCTATGGTAGATGCATCCGGCGCAAAAACCAACACCGACCTGGAAGAAAACAAATTTCTTTATTCCACAAGATTGATTGCAGAGTTTACCCGCATGGACACTGCCGACCGCAAAAAATTCTTCAGCATTCTGAACGAACTTAAGCACAAAGTTAAAGGAAATCTGCCAATCTTTAATATCTTTAGTCTCCCGGAGCTAATCTAAGGGTCTAAATCCTCTAAACTTGCAAAAATATCCATTTCTAAACGTCGCACGTATAGGGTATTTTACCTAAAAATTGACATTTTATTTGTTTTTTTGACAAATGGGATTTATACTTTTAGGTGATGGATAATATAAAAAAGTTAGTGGAATATTACGATGAGCTCTTTCCGCTTACAGATGATCAAAAAGTATTTTTAAAGTCTCTGCAAGGAAATACCACAACACCTACAAGATTTCTTCACGTAGGCTGCGGTACAGGAACTCATGCTCAGTATCTGGCGGAAATTGGTTCTGATGTAACGGGAATCGATCAGTATCAGGATTTTGTAGAAAGTGCTTCTCTTCGCAAACGAACCCAGCTTCAAACTGTACGTTATTTTTATCTTCCTCCAATTGATATGGCCCGATTTTTGGGAAAAGGTTTCTATGATGTAATTCTTTCCATCAACAATCAAATTATTTTCATGCATGACGAAACTCTTATAAAAAAAATGTTCTTTGATGCACGAACCCTTTTAAAAAGCGGCGGAAAATTTGTTCTAAATCTTACAAACTTTTCAAAATACAATATTTCTGATGACGGAGTTGATCTTCCACAAAAAGAAAGCATCAGGTCAAAGCTCAAAACTTCGGCAAAGCATTCTTCAAACGGAAGTTACGTAATGAATCAGAAGCTGGTAACCAGTTCCGGCAAAAACCTGAACATTCTTGAAAACACCGAGATTTATCCTCTTACTGTAAAAGAAATCAGTGACATTGCAAAAAACTCTGGATTCAGTTCCGTTAAATTCTACGAAAACTACGCTCTTTCTCCATGGCAGAATAATTCTCAGGATGTTCTTGCTGTAATGGAATGCTAATCTAACGGGTAATTTTTCTAATAAATTTTGACTGGGCAGCTTCGTTGTTGGTAAGGAAGTCCAGGTACTTGTCCTGTGGAATGCAGATAAGTTCAACATCGGTGCGGGCCACTGCAGTATAAACACGGTATTTTGTAATCAGCGTACTTCGTTCCCCAATAAAACTTCCCTTTTCTCTGGCAACAATTTTACCGTGCATTGATTCTTCAACAGTTCCCTTAACAATGTAATAAACTGCATCGGCTTTGTCGTTTACCGAAAAGATTGTTTCACCTGCCTTGTAATGAATCTTGTTTTCAAAACTTGCAACGGAAACCGGCTGAATAAACAAAGATCTTTTTAAACCTGCCCAGAATCCGGCTTCTTCGGTTTCAGGAAGGAAGTAAAGTTCACCAAAAAGAAGGGTTTCATAACGCTGGCTTACGTAAACAAATTCTGCAAAAAACAGGAAAAGCAGGAAGAAGGTGTACACTTTCATCATAAGGAAGATGACTGCACTGATTGTTCCGTACACAAGGTTTACACGGCTCATATCGTAAAAAAGATTGTAAAAAATGTTTACGACAAAAAAGCTGAGTGTACAGGCTATACTGCAGGCTAAACACAGTCTGAGTTTTGGTTTGCTCCGTGATTCATAACGGTAGATGGCAGTACAGAAAGCAAAGATAACAAAATAAAAAAGTGTTTCTGCCAGAATATTTGAACTGTTGCTGTAAAAATCCGGGAAAATGTCGTAAAGGAACTCCAGTGATGCATTGGAAAAAAGTTCCTTAAGCAAAAAACTGGTCATTACAATTACAATCAAGGCTATAACCAGAAGAAGTTCTGCCACAAAAGTCATGAACTGAACCACAAAAGGTGCCGGACGTGCTACAGAGCGGAAAATGCGGAACATCCCCTGGGCAATAGAAAGGAAAAATCGCCGTGCCATCCACACAATCCAAACGGCAAGAACAATTTCCATCCAGGTAACACCCCTAATCTTCATGAAATTCTGAAGGAATGGTTCAATGTCGTAAATGTGGCGGAAACGTGCTGCCAGGGAAAGAACAAACTGAAGTGTTTTTTCATTTACCCGAAGGATTCCGGCACAGATGGACACAATAATCATAAGTACCGGAATAAAAGAAAGCAGAAAACCGAAGGAACAGGATGCAGCAGATTCCCACAGACCGTTTCGGTTAAAGTTGTTTCCCGTGAGGTAAATCTGCTGAAAAAGTTTCTTAGCTTTCTGCTTCATAATTTTTGAATCCCATAAAGGGAATTATTAAGTACCCTTTTGCCTAGAAATCAGCCAGTTTTGGTGCACGTGGATAAGGAATTACATCGCGGATGTTTTCCATACCAGTTACGTAGCGGATAAGTCGTTCAAATCCCATACCGAATCCTGAGTGAGGAACTGTACCGAATTTTCGAAGATCCATGTACCAGTCATAAACGCTTTCATCCATGCCACGGTCTTTGATGGCTTTCATCAGTTTGTCGTAATCTTCTTCACGTTCAGAACCACCGTTCAATTCACCAATGCCTGGAACCAGAACGTCTACGGCTTTTACAGTTTTTCCATCTTCGTTCAGTTTCATGTAGAATGACTTGATCTCTTTAGGGTAGTTGTAAACCATTACAGGACATTTGAAAATCTGTTCTGTAAGGTAACGTTCGTGTTCTGTAGCAATGTCGCAGCCCCAGTAAGGAGTGAATTCAAACTTGGCACCGTTTTTTGCAGCTTCTTCCAGTTTTGCAATTGCATCTGTGTAAGAAATGCGAACGAATTTTGAATTAACAACACTTTCCAGCTGAGCAATAAGTCCTGGCTGAATGCGTTTGTCAAAGAATTCAAGGTCTTCGCGGCATTTTGTAAGAGCCCAGTTCAAAAGATATTTAACAAAGTCTTCCTGAAGGTCCATGTCGTCGTCCAGATCAAAGAAGGCCATTTCTGGTTCAATCATCCAGAATTCTGACAGGTGACGAGGAGTATTTGAGTTTTCGGCACGGAAAGTTGGTCCGAATGTGTAAACGCGGCTCAATGCTGTAGCCAGAGTTTCTGCTTCAAGCTGACCTGAAACTGTAAGACTGGCTTTTTTTCCGAAGAAGTCTTTTGAATAGTCCACGATTTTGTGAGCATCTTCAATTTTCATGCCACCCTGACCGGCTTTTACACCAAGTTCAGCGATTTTTTCCATAGAAAGTGTTGTTACCTGGAACATTTCTCCAGCGCCTTCACAGTCTGAACAGGTGATTTCCGGAGCGTTGATGTACTGGAAACCTCTTTCCTGGAAGAATGAGTGAACTGCAAAAGCCATCTGGTTTCGAACGCGGTAAACAGCACCAAAAGTGTTTGTTCGGGCGCGAAGGTGAGCGTGTTCACGAAGATATTCCATAGACATCTTGTTTTTCTGAAGAGGATATTCGTCAGGGTTACAAGTTCCAAGACATTTAAGATCTTCAAGAGTAACTTCAACAGCCTGACCGGAAGCTGGAGATTCAACAAGAATACCTTTGGCTTTTACTGAGGCCCCTGTGTTCAATTTTTTAAGTTCTTCTTCGATATTATTTACATTTGCATTATTTGAAGGAGCATTGCGGTCAAATGTGAGCTGAATATTGGCAAAGCAGCTTCCATCATTTACCTGAATAAAAACAAGACCTTTTGAGTCGCGAACAGTGCGAACCCAACCGCAGACAACAACTTCGTGTCCGTCTGGTGAAGATTTTAGCAAATCTTTTATAAGCATTGGTACCATATATGTACCCTCCTGTAATGCCCGCCGAAGCGGAAATAATGTAAATAATGTTTGATTATAGCGGATTCAGTGACTTTTTTCTATATATGTTGAATTTGAATTTCATTACTCATAGATGTATACTTAAGATACTATGAAAAAGCTTATTACAACTATTTTTTGCGCTGTACTTACAGCTGGACTTTTTGCAGCTGAGCCTCCTTCAAAAGACCAGGTTAGAGAGCAGGCTTACAAAGAAATCAAGAATGCTTCCGCTGATCTTGAATCAACAATGACTGCCTTCGTAAACGGTCTTTCAAAAGCTGTTGCACCTAATGCTGTGCAGCACAATGTTTGGGCCGACGCTTACATTGGAAAACTGTTCCCAGCCCTTCCACCACATCTGGGCGGCGGTGTAAGCGTTATGACATCTACCATGAAAGTAGACGGTCTGGACCAGTTTATTGATGATGCAGACATGGGCACAATGGGCGACATGTTTAAGAAAATGGGATTTCCTCTTCCATCTGCAACAGGAAACGTAAGAGTGGGAGGCCTTTTTGCTCCTTTTGATATTGGTGTTTCCTTCATGAAATACAAAAACGATGATCTTTTTAGCACAGGCATGGCTTTTGACTATATGACAGTGGGCATTGATCTTCGTTACGCCATTATGGAACAGACACTTACAAGACCAGATATTTCTGTTGGTTTTGGATGGACAAAGGTTCATGGAAATCTTTCAAAAGGATTTTCACTTAACGACGGAAGCGGTGCAAAACTTAGCGGACTTGTAGCAACTGGTTTTGACACAAACGTCTTCTGTTTCTCAGGCCAGATTTCAAAAAGCCTTCTTGGAAATGTTCTTACACCATACGCCGGAACAAGACTTGCCTTCCAGAAAGGCACCTACGGATGGAACACAAACCTTAAAGGTGAATACAAAGAAAGCGGTGTTACTGCTGACATTGATTACAACAGTAAATACAACAAGAACGTTAAATTCGGACAGAAACCTGTTTTCCAGCTTTACGGCGGTTTAGGTTTCCGCGGCCTGATTTTTGATACAAACCTGGGAGTTTCTTTCGACTTTGTAAGCAAATCCTTTGGATCAAATTTTAGCTTCAGGCTCGTTCTGTAATTCTGCAAAGTTTTCAGAAGGCATTGGTTTGGCAAACAGGTAACCCTGAATATTGTCACAGCCAGTGCCTTTCAAAATTTCATACTGTTCTACAGTTTCCACACCTTCAACAGTAATTTCATATCCAAGATTTTTGGTCATTTCAATTACATTTTCAAGAAGCTGCTTTCCGTATTCGGTTTCCATACCGTCCACAAGGCTCTTGTCCATTTTAAGAACATCAAAACAGCGCAGATTCAAAGTAGAAAGAGCTGTGTATCCTGTTCCAAAATCATCCATAAGAATTCTGATTCCCATTCTTCTGAAGCGGTTCAAAAGCTGGGAAATATTGTCGCTGGCCGTAGCAAGAGTTTCTGTTACTTCAAGCTGGATAAGATAAGGCGGCAGTTCATATTTCTGGATAATATTCATGTAGCGTTCAACAACGTTTGAAGAATACAGGGTGGCCTTACTGATGTTTACCGAAACAGGAACCACATTTCTTTTTTCCTTAATCCATTTAGCCTGATAGCTGCACACCTTATCCATAATGTATTCATCAAGGACAGTAATATCACCGTTACGTTCAAGAAGCGGAATAAACATGTCTGGGCGGATAATTGTACCATCTTCTTTAATCCATCGAACCAGAGCTTCGGCACCGCACAAGAGTTTGGAATCAGTCTGATATTTTGGCTGAAAGTAGATGTGGAATTCCCCGGTTAAAAGTGCATCCTTAAATTTATCTTCAAGCTCCTGGGATTCAATCTGCTTTTTCTGGCGGTCTTCGTCAAAATAATCAATGCCATTAGCCGTTTCCAAGGCACCCTGAACCGCAACTTCCGATTTTCGGCAGGCACCTTCAATCATTTCTTCTTCACCAAATCGGCACACACCAAAGCGGGCTGAAATCCAGGAAATCTGCTGGGCTGCGGCTTCTTCTCGAATAAGGCTCTGTAATTCCAAAAGCCGCTGTTCCAGTTTTTCCTTGCTGTAATGGTCAAAATAAAGATAAAAGGCATCGTTTCCATGGTGGGCAAAGAACTCATCGGCAGCTTCTTCAAAACTAAGGATTTTCCAGATGGCACGGACCAGCGCTTCAGATCGTTTTCGGCCAATGGCAAGACTTGTGTAAGGAAAATTTTCGATATTCATATAGACGATATATCCTGCATCTCCGTTACTGCTTACAATCTGTTTGAAGCGGTCGGTATTTGGACCTCCAGTAATGGAAGAACAGTAAGCAAGATTATAGGTCATGCGGCGCTGACGTCTTTTTATAATGTTCAGGAAGATAACTGAAATAATCCCAAAAGCCAGAACGTACATTACCATGTTGTAAAGATGATGGCGGGAAGTTGCAAAACGCTGTGTCAGATAATCGGCAGGAACAGATGAAAGAACATACCATTCAACAGAATCATCCATTAATAAAACTGGCGTAACATGGTAATAATATTCTATATCGTCAACACAGATTTTTCTTGCAGTAAAAGTATCAATTCCATCAGTATTAAGAAGCTGATTGGTCATTTCAAACCTTGATAAAGAGGTATTTTTCTTACAATCCCAAAGTCGGCTAAAAATATTGTCGGACACTTTTGCAAAAGCTGGATCGGAGGTAATGTTTACTTCCCCTCGGTTGTTGAACACAATAGTCTTACCAAAGCCTTCAAAAGATCCATTGGAAAGTTCATCACTCAAACTTACAGTTCTATAGGTAATGCCCACAACTCCGTCTACGTTTTTATCCTGATCATAAAGAGGCATGCTCATGACAGTAACATATTCGTGATTTTCGTCCATTGCATCCTGAAGAATATCCGAAATCCAGGCTTGACCATTCATGCCTTTACGGAAAAATTCACGGTTTCTAAGGTTGCTTTCATCTCCTGAAGTTGCGTGGGCAGTTCCATCAACATCACAATAACCAATTCGTTTTAAATGGAAAGAATCGGAAACAGGCTCAAAAAGATATAAATTCTCCAGTCTGCGCTCAGGCTCCAGCTCAAAACGGCAGGCTATACTTTTGAGAAGATCGTATCTGATTTCCACCTGATCTTTTAAGGCATCAGCATTTTGACCTGCAACGTCGGCAAGATTCCTTTGGATTTGTTCAAGATAGCTGCCTTCAATAAGAAAAGCACATCGTGTTACGGCCGCTATAACCAGAATAAGACAAACGAAAAATACTGAAACATAGCTGAAAATCTTCTTTTTTCTTGTTAAATACTTTTTCATATGCCGCTTCCTTTATCTAAAAAAAGACGGAAACTCTCACAGAATTATCATAACACCATATATTAAAAACCTCCAACTAAAATCTTTAAAAACTCCAAAATTTGTTCACATTTTTTTAGTTTTTATTCACTTTTTTCCAGCCTCCATTGACCTTTTGGTTTTATTTCGTTAACCTATTATTATCTTGGTTAACGGAAATCTTTCATTAAAAAACAGAATCCTTGAAGCTCTCAGAAATGCAACGTCACCTTTATCGGGAGACCAGCTGGCCGAATTAAGCGGAGTTTCCAGGGTTGCAGTCTGGAAAGCAGTTCAAAGCCTTCTTGAATCGGGGTACGGAATTGAATCTTCCCGCCACGGCTACAGCCTTACAAAGGATTTGAAAGACAGTCTTTATCCATGGGAATTCGGATTGCAGGAAGAACACTTTTCTCACTTTAGGGAAACTGATTCCACCATGATTCAGGCCCGAAACCTTGCTCAGAAAAGTGATGAAAAAGGCAGACCTTCCCAAACAGATTCTGGAGAACCTTACATTCAGATTGTAACGGCAGACCGGCAGACAAAAGGAAAAGCCCAGGGGGGGCACAAGTGGACCACAACGGAAGGGAGTCTTGCCTTTACGGTGGTTTACAAGTCACCTCTTCCTGTAGCAAAAAGTGGTCTTGTACGGGTAGCAGCACAAACAGCCCTTGTTCGCACATTAAAACAGTTTTCAAAAAGAGACTTTTTTGTGCGATGGCCAAGTGCCGTATGGAGTGAAAAAGGTAAACTGGCCGGGATTCTTGACGAGGTAAGTGCCTCAGGGGGAACATGTGCCTGGATCAACATCGGGATTGGAGTAAACCTTACAAACAGTCCAAACATTCCTGGAACCGACAGTGTTTTTGAAAAAGATGCCCCTGTTTCCAGAAAGAAAATCCTAGAACTATTTCTGGAAGAATTCAAAGAAAGCATTTCCATTATGGATTCAAAAGAACTTCTTGATCAGTGGAATTCCCTTTCCATGGATTTTGGAAAAGAGATTGCCATTGAAGAAACCGGGGAAAAATATATTTTTAAGGGCATAGACTCTTTTGGAGCCGCCCTTCTTGAAACTAGAAATAGTGAAAGGACATTCTTTCCTGGATCTATAAATATAAAAAGGAATAAAAAATGAACAAATCTAAAATCGGATCAGCATCCATCTTCACAGCACTCTTTGCAGCACTTACCTGCGCAGGGTGTTTTATCTCCATTCCCCTTCCAGGCGGAGTACCAGTTGTTCTTCAGGACATGATGGCCATGATTACAGGCCTTCTTCTTGGCCCAATTTATGGAACCGCAGCCGTTCTTGTTTTCCTGATTATCGGTTGTCTTGGTCTTCCTGTTTTCAGCGGAAAGGCAGGTCTTCACGTTATTACCCAGGGCGTTACAGGGGGCTTCCTGGTAGGTTATCTTGTAAGTGCCTTTGTTGGAGGACTTTTCCTGTGGTTCTTCCTGAATCCAAAAAAAGAACATGGAAAGGCAAAACAGTGGATTCTTGTAAGCGCTGCAGCAGTTCTTGCAACAGTCGTAGTTTTTGCTATCGGAATTGCCGGATTTATGCGGGTTACTCACAAGCCTTTCAGCGCAACTCTGGGAGCAGTTCTTACTCCTTTCATTCCTGGAAACATTCTTAAACTTGTTGTAATGATTCCACTTACTGTAAAATTCCGTCCTGTTCTGGCACGGTACATGGGACTTTGCGAATAAAATGATTCTTTCGGTAGACCACGTTTCTAAAAAGTTTGGAAATCTTCTTGCCCTTGATGATGTATCATTTTCGGTTGATGCAGGCCAGTTTGTTGTAATTGGCGGCTCAAATGGATCTGGAAAAAGCGTATTGATGTCACTTATTGCAGATCTTGATAAGCCCAGCAAGGGAAATATTGTTCTTGAAAAAGGAACAAAGGCCGGTCTTGTTTTTCAGGATGCCGATGCCCAGATTCTTGGGGAAACTCCTTACGAAGATGTAGCCTTCGGTGCAAAAAACTGCGGACTAAAAAAAGAAGAACTTGCAGTCTGCGTAAACCAGGCTTTGGAAAGCGTTGGTCTTGCCGAAAAAAAAGACATTACTGCCCGCACCATGAGTGGAGGTGAAAAACGCCGTCTTGCTGTGGCGGGCATTGTGGCAATGAAAAGGGAACTGATTATTTTTGACGAACCTTTTGCAAATCTGGACTGGCCTGGCGTAAAAAATGTATGTGCCATTTTAAAGCAGCTTAAGGAAGAAGGAAAAACCGTTATTGTTCTAACCCACGAACTGGAAAAAATTCTTGGCCTTGCAGACCGTTTCCTTGTTCTTGATAAAGGCAAGATCCGTTTTGACGGCACCGTAATTGAAGGTCTTTCCCAGGACTTAAGCCAGTGGAGCATAAGAAATCCTCTTTCTGGAGAAATTACCTCCGCCAGGGTAAAGGAGCTTCTGTGGCTTTAGCACTGTTTTCTTACAGAAAGGGAAACACTGTTCTTCACAGAATCCCTGCTCTTCTTAAAATTGCACTTCTCTTTGCCTTCAGCTTTCTGGCTTTTTCGGGAAGCGGACAGGATTCTCTTTCTTTTTTTGAAAATACAGCTTCAGTTGTAAAACTTTTTTCATCGATATTGTGTGCATCCCTTCTTTTTGTTCTTGGAGGATGTTACTGGAAAGCCTTTTTTAAAATGAAGTTCATTTTTGTTCTGGGACTTTTCATTATTGCTGTAAGAACCATTTCCTTTGAAACTGGAAGATTTGCACTGAACATGGATGGATTTGCAGCAGGACTTTTATACGCACTCAGGTTCTTTTTATCTGCTTTTGCGGCAGAAGTAATCTACGAAACAACATCAGGACTTGAAACAAACCAGGCCCTTGAGCTGGTGGAAGACATAATTTCAAAAATCATCCCCCATTTCAAAAAACTAAAATCGGCCTTTGTAATTTCCATGGCCATCAATTTTATTCCTCTGGTTTTTGACACCTGGGAAAAGATTCATCTGGCATCAAAGGCCCGTGGCAGTGAAAAAAAAGGGATTGGCTCAACCTTCAGAACCTTGTACTGCGAAACTGAAGCGCTTTTTGACTGCCTTCTTTTCCGTGCCGAAACCCGCCGTAAAGCAGTAATCAACAGAAGCCTTTAATCTGGCAAACTTGACGCACTTTTGGGTGCATGCTAAATTCTATCTGCATTATGAAAAAACTTTTTCTCATTCTTACTGCAGCTTTTTTAAGTCTGCCTCTTTTTTGCGCTGGTAAAAATAGACTTTCCATTGGCCTTTTGAACGGTCCATCTTCCATTCCATCAGCATATCTTATAGAAAACAACAGCAATTATGATTTTCAGATTTTCTCTGGGGCCGACCTTGAAATTCCAAAACTTTTGAAAGGGGAAATTGACCTTGCAGTTCTTCCCCCAAATGCAGCGGCTAAACTCTGGAATAAAAACGGACAGAACATTGTAATGCTTGCTGTAATTGGTGAAGGAAATATTGCGCTTTATACCAGTGATTCTGATTACAAAAACCTTGAATCCTTAAAAGGAAAGACCGTTTACTGTGCCGGCCGGGGAGCTACTCCCGAGTACATGTTCCGCTACATTCTTGAAAAGAACGGTATTACAGTAAGCTATGAAGGACCTTCCCCAAATACCGTTTACCTTGATTTTTCAATACCAAACCCGGAGATTGCAGGAGCCCTGGTTTCGGGAAAAGCCAGTTACATTCTGGTACCGGAACCTTTTGGAACTGTTGCACTTACCAAAGGTAAATCTTCAGGTGTAAAAAAAGTCTGCGATTTAAGCCTTGAATATGGGCCGGAAAATTACCCCCTTACGGTTCTTGTAGCAAACAAAAAATCTCTGGCAGAAAAATCTGAGGCAATAAAAAATTACCTTGCCAATTACGAAAAAGCCGTAAAATGGACTTTGGAAAATCCTGTCGAAGCTGGAAATCTTGTAGAAAAGCACACGCTTGGACTTACAGCTTCCATTACCGCAGCCTCAATTCCTTCCGGAGCCTATGTTTTTACACCGGCAAAAAAAGCCCGTTCCCAGATGGAAAAACTTCTTGATATTTTTTATAAAAAAGATCCGGACTCTGTTGGAGGAAAACTTCCAGGTGAAGACTTCTATCAGAAATAAGCTGATTGCACTATTTTCGGTTATTCTCTTTGCTGCCCTTTGGGAGATTCTTGCACTGGCCTTAAATTCTCCTCTGGTACTACCTTCTATTGAAGTTGTGGCAGGACGATTTTTTCACCTTGCAGGAACAAAAACTTTCTGGAGATCCCTTGGGTTTACATTTCTGCGGGTTCTTGCAGCCTTTTTCATCACCTTTATTCTGGGGCTTCTTTTAGGATTTGCATCAGGACTTTCGGAAAAAGTGCGGGTTTTTCTGGTATTTCCCCTTTCTCTTATTCGGGGAACTCCTGTGGTGGCCTTAATAATGGTAATGCTTTTCTGGTTTAATTCCCGGTCACTGCCTGTAATCTGTGCAGTACTGATGAATCTTCCTGTAATGACAGACGGAGTTTCCAAAGCCGTTAGAAATACCGACAAAAAGCTTCTTGAAATGGCAAGGATTTTTGACATATCCTTCTGGCGGAAAATAACTCATATTTATCTTCCTGAAACAAGGCCTTACATTGAAGGAGCTGCCCGTACAGTTTTTTCCCAGGGATGGAAAGTGGTTGCTGCCGGAGAGATTCTTGCTCTTCCAAGAAATGCCATTGGAACCCTTATTCAGGACAACAGGCTGATTTTAGAAAGTCCCTCGGTTTTTGCACTTACCTTATGCCTTTGTGTTCTTTGCATTGTTTCCGAAAAGCTGTTTTTCAAGGCATTTTCAATGTGCCTTGTTGTTGCAAGAAAGCTTCATAAATCTTCTGATGGAACTGATTTTGTTAAAATAGAAAATGATTTTCCACAGCAGCAAAGTGACATCACCGTAGAAAACCTGAGCTTTTCCTATGGCGCCACTAATGAAACTCCAGGTCAGCTTGTTTTCAAAGACCTTTCACTGCGCCTAAGTGGTGGCGCCATAACAGCACTTTTTGCACCAACGGGCCGCGGAAAAACCACTCTTCTTAAAATTCTTTCCGGCTTGATTTCTTCTGATTCTTACCAGGGTAAAGTTGTATGTCCAAAAGTTTCCTTTATTTTTCAGGACCAGCGGCTTGTCTCAAATCTTTCTGTACTGGAAAATGCAGCTTTGCCACTTTACAGACAGTTTGGAAAAAAAGAAGCTCTTAAAAAGGGGAAAAAATTTCTTTCTATGGTAGGACTTTTGGAAAAGGAAAAACTTCCTGCAGCCGTTTTAAGCGGCGGCGAAAAGCAGAAACTTCAGGCGGCTCGAGCCTTTGCTTACAACACTCCGGTTATTCTTATGGATGAAGGCACTTCTTCCCTTGACGAAAAAAGCCGGTCTGAATTGTGGGAAACCATTGAAACTCTCATGGCAAAAAATCCACGAACCCTTGTTTTTGTAACCCACAATAACGATGAAGCATTGGCCCACAGCAGCCAGATCATTGAATTTTAATTTACACGTTTAGTCTGTAATTCCGGCTTCTTTTTCATCAAGAAGTCTTACTGATTCTTCAGCCCAGGCTTTTGCATCTGCATTATCCCAGCCGCACATATCTACATAAACTTTTCGTGCATCCTCCAGGCGGCCCACTTCTTCGTAAGCAAGACCAAGGTTTCCGTAAACTACGTAGTCAGTTGGGTCCAGTTTGCAGGCCTTTTCCAGGAGTTTAATGGTTTCGTTAAGATCGCCAGACAGCTGATAGTAGCGTGCTGCGTGATTCAATCCCCATGTGTTATCAGGGTAGTTCTTTACTTCTGCATCAACAATAGATTTGAACCAAGGTGAAGTTGTATCAGAATAAGCATACAAATAACTTACAATATAATCGTTGAGTCCGCTGAAAAGCATATCAGCACCGGCCTCTGTCCAGGAAGTTTTTGGAACTCCAAGAAGCTCGTAGAGAGGTGCATCGGCAGTCCAGTACCACTGATTTTTAATTTTCTTTGAAACATTGATCATTTCAACAATTGCCTTGGAAGCTTCTTCGTATTTATCTGCCTTGAGATAAGAAGAAATGCGGCCAAAGTGAACATCAAGACGTTTGTTGTTGATTTTAAGTGCCTTGCCAAGCCAGTTCTGGGCTGTAACCATATCTTCATCATTGAAGAAAGGCTGTGCATAAAGACCATAACGGCCGTCTTTCATTGGTCCCATTACGTTGCGAACTTCTGTACGAACATTCAGATAATAGTTGAACCATGCAATGTTGATTTCATAGTTCTTTGGATCTTCTGATTCCCATTTTTCAACAAGAGCTTTGGCTTCATCGTATTCTCCCGACATAAGCAGCGAGTTGAATTCCTGGGTGTAATCAACGGCAAATGCACTGAAACAGAACAGAGCTGCACAAAGTGCAATAAACAATTTTTTCATTTTATACCTCATATTTTTTTATTTATAAATCTAATACTTTTACATAAAGGAAGACCGTCTGGTTTGCTTCAGAATAATCTCCGGAAGGAATAATTTCCATAATGCAGTCGTGAATGCTTCCGCCAATAAGACGACGGTAAGGAATTGATACAATGGATTTTCCCCCATGGAGCTGTTCCTTCAAATATTCAGGAGCAGTTTTTTCAAGATATAAAGGCAAATCATCTTTGAAAACCTGGCCGGAAGTTCCAAAATCCGAAAGCCATTTGAAAAAGTGATCGGAAAATCCCTTTTCATGACTCTTTTCATCTTCTTCCATTTTGATAATCTGATATGTGTCGGTGCTTAAATTAACTTTAAGGATTTTTGTGTAGACTGTGCAAAGAACGGAAAAGGCTTCTGTCTGCCCACGGCGGTCTACACCTTTTGTAGCATAATAACGGGCCTTATCCTGATACATTCTTTCGTCGGCCACTTTAGCCATTTTTTTGATATCCATATCGGAATGTTCCCATCTTCCTACAAAACCACAGGAAACATTAAGTGATGGAACAAGCTCACCAGACCATTTTTTCATAAGATTTAAAAAATTATTTTTGGCTTCTGCAAGCTGATTTTCGTCCATATTCAAAAGAGCCGCATATTCATCACCGCCTGTACGGTAAATCCGTCCGTAAGCAGCAAAAGCCTTTAACATAATATCTGCAGCCCCTTTCAAGATTTCATCTCCTGCTTCATGACCAAGTTCGTCGTTGGCATGCTTAAGTTCGTTTAAGTCCATGGAAATGTAAACGAAGTTACTGGCAAGACCTGACACCTCTAAAAGATTAAGGGCTTCTTCGTAGGCCCGGCGGTTCAAAAGTCCTGTAAGTGCATCAATAAAGGAAATGCGTGTGGAATCTTCTGCAACCCGAGTAAGGTGTTTTTCCCGGATATCAGTAAGATTGTAGGCATAAATAATAAAGGCCGACAGCATGAAGCCCATGGAATACATTGCCACATTGTAAAAAAGATACTGGCCTATTCCAAACGCAAGAGGCACCAGGCTGAAAATAAGAACGTTACGGTAAAGTGTCTTGCGGGATCCATGAACATGAACAAAATACATTATTGTTGCATATAGCAGAATCATAATGTAGTAAAGAAACTGAACCCCGTACATATACTCACGAAGAGCACCTACATGATACACAAGATCGGCATCAATATAAAAACTGGCATGAGTAAACATGTTTGCAATAATCATGGCAAACTGGGCAACAAGCAGAACACTTCGGATTATGTTGATAATAAGCCGCTTTCTTTTTTTACTGCCAATATACTTCATGATGTAGCCAACCCACATAAAAGCCGAAAGGCCGCACATAACATGGGAGGCATAAGTTACCAGAGTAAAAAACAGACTGCCTGTGTTAAATACGCCGGAGTCGCAGATACCCCACAGTAAATCAACTACTGTAAAAAGGATAAAAAATATGAGGAGCCCAATGAATGGACGATCAATAGTTTCTTTGTGTTTTGTGTGGACAGAACGATTAAAAATAAGAGACAACTGGAGAATGCATACAAATACTACAAATGCATAAATCTGCCCGTTATTCATAACCCCACCGATAAATAAAATCATCTTCAGAATACTACAGCAGGGCCATTTTGTCCACTTTCCAGCCTAGCGAAATAAAAATAATTTAAGAATGATTACAATTTTTTCTGCATCATGGCAATGTCATACCAGCGGTCAAATTTCAATCCCACTTTTTTAAGAAGTCCTGCCATGGCATAACCTTCTTTTTCATGGAAAAGAACGCTGGCGTGAGTAAGATATTCATCTTCCGTTTCGGTGTATGCTACTTTTGCAATAAGATTTTTTATTCCCTGATTTTTAAGGAGCTTTTCCAGTTCTGAATAAAGTACTTTCCCAAGTCCAAGGCCCCGAACAGATTTTTCTACGTAGATTGAAGGTTCTACAGTCCAGTCGTAGGCCTTTCGTTCGCTGAATGGATGAACATACGCATATCCAAGGATTAAAGGATTTTCCCCATTTTCAGCAACTGTTTCGGCCACAAGATAAGGAAATCTTTTTGTAACATTCTCAATCCTGCCTGCAAATTCTTCTACCGACGGCACTTCCCATTCAAAGGTTACGGCAGTCTCTTTTATATAGTAGGAATAAATCTCCAGAAGACGCTCTGCATCCTTTTTTTCAGCCGGTCGAATCTTAAAATCCATTGTTAGCTCCTTTTGCTTTAATTATATAGAAGAAAGCGGCCTTTTTAAACTGTGCTTTTTGTTGTATTCCGGTATACTTGTAGCATGACTCCAATTCAGAAAGAAATTGAAAAAGCCCTTCGCGCCATGGGTGAAAAATCAAAATTTACTGATGCCATTCTTGCAAAAAAATTTCGGGAAACAGCAGGCATCGATGGAAAGAAAAAGGCAGTTATTGCGCTGGCGGACCTTCTTGCGGCTCTTGAAGTTCTGGAAGAAGATGGAAAGATTTATGCCGTTACCATTACCAGTGCCAACGATCTTCTTATTGAAAAGTCGGATCATGTAAAGGATATTCCTCTGGAGCAAAAACAGCGCCGTCAGCGCCACGAAAAAAGTCAGTCCCTTTTTACCAATGCCGATTTGAAATCAAAACCTGGAAAGAAAAAGGTTCTGTAGATTATTTACGGCACTTCAAAAGATTCCACACTTCAGGATCTTCCTGTCCTATTCTCCAGTAGCCTGCATGGCGAACACCTGCCTTTTTGTAAATGCTTGCCAGTGAATGAAGGGAATAGGCGTCGTTGAAATAGCCTTTGATTTTTACTTCCATTGTGTATTCAAAGGTAGGAATGTCTTTTTCGTAGGTGTAGAATTCAACTCCGTTTTCCCCCATAATGCGGTTGGCTCCGGAATAATACCATGCGCCTGCCGTAGTTTTATCGGCCCAGGTGCGTCCGTAAAATGGAATGCCCATTATGAGTTTTTCTGCCGGTATGGATTTTTGAGCGTATTTCAAAACCTTCTTACACCAGTCTGGGCTGGCAACAGGACCTGCTTCTCCACCGCTCCAGTGCTCGTCGTAAGCCATAACAAAAACCCTGTCGCAGCGGGAAGCTATTTCGGCATAAGGATAAATGTCGTCGGAAAGTTTTTTGAATCTGGCTGGAACACATACCGAAAGGATTTTTCCCGGAAGGCGGGCGCGAAGTTCATCTAGAAAGCTTAAAAAAATTGCCCCGTCCCTTGCAGGAACCAGTTCAAGATCCACATTAAGGCCGTCAAAACCAGCCAGGGCTTTTACCAGCTGGTCAATTATGCTTTCTCGAACAGAGTACTCCGGACTTAAAACAAAATGGGTCAGGGATTTTGAATCACACTGGAAGGCCATGTGACGGCGTTTTCCTTCCACTTTAAGCCAGTTTGGGTTTGGAACACTGATCAGTTCACCGTAAGCATTTACATCGGCTGCAAAATAAACTACGTCTGTAAGGGGAAGATCGTCTCTGTATTCTTCGGCACGGGACATGGAAACATAGCCCCAGGCTTCTTCAAATACAACAGGTGTAAGGCCGGCAGTTGGTGAAAGGGTAGAAGCAGGTTTTGCCGCGGAAAGTTTTGTTGCCAGCAGAGCCAGCAAAGTTATTACTGTCAGTGTCTTTTTCATAAAATCTTTATCGGCACAATGGAGATTCAATCTTAATCAACAGGATGCACCAGTTCATTTTCTGTGATATAATCATTTTATGACTAAAAAAGATTTATACATTTCCTTATGGTTATTTTCCTTCATCATCTCTTTGATGCCGCTTTTCTTTGTAAACACTGAGTCCTGGTATACTGGTTTTCTTTTTTCTTTGGGCTACAAATTTATTCTTGGTCTTTACGGAGTATACATTGCATCCAAAAACTGGCCGCTTTTTCAGCAGAACCGAAGACTGAATAAAAAACCACTTACAGCATTTTTCGTTGTAGCTGCTGTTATTCTGCAGATTTTTGTAATTACTACTGTTCTTGTTATTTTTTCAAGCAGTGAAGAAATTGCTTCAGGATCGGGAATCATTCTTTCCATTACCCTTATGGTAGTTACTTATCTTGCAGGCGTTTACTGCTGGGAAGTTGAATTTCTTAGCACAGTAGAAGACCGCAACACACGAATCGCTTTCGGAATCCTTACTCCCCTGAACACCTTCGGAATTGAACTGATTATTGCACTATTCTCAGGTTTATTCTGATTTTCTGGTATGAAACTCAGGCCAGCACCTTTTTTTCCAGATAAACAGCTACTCCATCTTCATCATTGGAAAGAGTAATTTCGTCGGCAATTTCTTTTATTTCATCAATGGCGTTGGCCATGGCAACACCGGTTCCGCATTTTTTTAGCATGCCCATGTCGTTGTAATCATCACCAAAGGCAATCATTTCATCAGGAGAAATATTGTAAGTGCGGTTTATAAAATCCACGGCTTTTTCTTTTGTTGCATTTTCTGGAGAAAGTTTGTGCCATGGAATATCGCTGAATTTAACACAGTCTACTGCCTGGGCGGCTTCTGAAATCTTTTTTGCAAGACTACTGTCGTCAGTTTTTACACAGATTTTAATTGCAGGAATGTGAAAATTTTTGAAGTCAGAATAGTCCGCACCAATAAGATAATTATCACTTTCCGGGTCTTTCCGGTTATAAAAGATTTTATCAAGGGTGTCCAGGGTGATTCCAACATTTTCGCCGCAAACTTCATAAGCCTTATGTAAAAGAGCCTGGGTTTCAGAAGGATCAAACACCACCTGCTGAACAAGTTCGCCTTTGTATAAAATAACCCCGCCGTCGTTACAGATTACCACATCAGGATTTACCTGTTCCATAAAATCACGGATACGAACAAGGCCCCGGCTTGTAGAAAAACCAACCAGGATGCCGTTTTCCTGACACTTTTTTAATGTTTTTACGGTGCGTTCCGTAATCTTCTTATCAGTTGTTAAAAGTGTTCTGTCTAAATCGGAAAGAATAAGTTTTGTCATGCAGTTGATTATATCACACAAAAAAGATAAAAAAAATGAGGGGGATTGTTCCCCCTCTGCGGCATCAACAAATGTCTAAAACTTCTGCTGATTTAACCACGTCTTGTAATTTCTTCCTGAGCAAACTTCTCAAATCCGCTTTCCAGAGTGTTCATAAACTCACTGCAGGTAATATGCTTTTCCTGTGTTTCAATTTTAAGGACTGTTCCATAAAGGCTTAATGGCACCTTTTTTTCGTATGGAATAACATTCCCGTTCATATTCATCACTTTTTCCAGAATACTTTCCGCATAGGCTTTGTCGCTTGATTTGGTAAGAACGGCAAAAGTGTCTGCACCGATTCTGAAAGTAACATCTTCCTCCCCGGAACAGTTTTCCATGCGGCGAAGGCTTTCAAGAATGGCAATGTCACCGGCTTCTCTTGAAACCCCGTTGATTTCCATAAGGTGGAAAATATCACAGACTACAAAATAGCAGTCCTTTCGTTCATTAAAAAAATCATATAATTCAGAAATATCTACTGTCTTTTTCATAAGATTGTCTCCTTCGATCTGGCAAAGGCCTGTAATAGGAGGAAATAATTCTACCGGATGCAGTTTTTTGTTTTCTTTTTCCCGATACTCCGAAGGATTACATTTCCACACCTGATTAAAGGCCCTTGTAAATGCTTCATGACTTGAGTAACCGTATTGAACAGCTACATCAAGCAGACTCATTTCAGGTTTTTCAATCATTAATCGGGCAGCCTTCATCATTCTGCGTCGAGTTACGTAATCGTGCACAGAAAAATGGGCACCGAACCGGAAAGCTTTTTCCAAAGATGATTTTGATGCAAAACAAGCCTGAGCTACGGTCTCTGTCTGCAGGTCATCATCAAGATGCTCTTCAATGAAGGAAAATGCTTTCATAATCAATTCAATGTTTGCCAAATTAATGTCCTTAAGAATCTCCGTTGCGCACCGGATTTTTTCTTTAGCTATTGTAAGAATACAGGATAGTTCTGCTTCAGATTTGATTTTTTGAGTAAACTTTTAAAGTTGATGGAAAAATTACCTGTAAAAGCGACTCCACATTTTTACGAAAATGCCTGTCATGATTGCGGCAAAAACTGTTCCTTCCCTGGTGCCAAGAATGCGGCCCTTGTAAAAAATCAGGGACAGAATAACCGAAAGGGAAACACAGGTAATATCGAAAATCACTTTTACAGTGGAAAATCTGCGGCCGGTTTTATCGCTTACGGCTTTTACAAAGGCTTCCCCGGAATTCATAATCACATTGGCTTTTACTGTCATGGTGATACCAAAAGAAAGCACCAGAGTTCCTGCCACCACCCAAAGACAGCGTTCAAAATAATAATCTACCGGAAATGTGCGGGCCATAGACATCCCTACATCGGTAAACCAGCCGAAAAGAAAGGAAAGGGGAATCTGCAAAAGCTGCCAGATTTTAAACCGGCGGCCAAGAACCAACACCTGTCCCAGAATCAAAACACAGTTCCAAATAATAAGCCAGTTTCCCAAAGTAAGACGGGAATACCTGATGCTCAAAATATTTGCAACCGAAGAAACCGGAGAAACTCCAAGTTCGCCTCTTTTTGTAATGGCAACTCCTACTCCGGAAATAAACAATCCCAAAATAAATAGAAAAAATCTCATTAAAAACTGCTTTTTATTTTTCACTTTTACGCTCCGCTTGTTCCAGGCTAAAATTACACTCCAAAAAGTTCTGCTGTTTTTTTCATACGGTCCACAATCTTTACTTCAAATGGACATCGGCTTTCACAGGCACCGCAGCCCACACAATCTGAAGCATGACCATTAAGAAGCTGGTAATGGGATTTTACGCTTTCAGGAACTTCCTTCTGCATGGTGGCAAGGTCGTAGTATTTGTTGATCATGGCAATGTCCAGGTTTACGGCGCAAGGTTTACAGTGTCCGCAGTAAGTGCACTGACCTTTGTAACTGTGAAGGGGTGCATTTGAAATAACAGAAGCGTAATCTTTTTCTGAGTCCGTTGCCGTTTCGTAAGCGAGGGCTGCATCAACATGTTCAGGAGTGTCATAACCACAAAGAACTGATGCAACTGCAGGTCGGGTTAAAGCGTAGTGAATGCACTGAACCGGTGTAAGGGCCACTCCAAAAGGCGAACGTTTTTCATCAAAAAGGCGGCTGCCGGCATAAGGTTTCATTACTGTAAGACCGACTCCATTTTTTTCGCAGAGGGCATAAAGTTCGGAGCGTTCAGGATCAATTCCTTTAAGGGATTCATCAAAAGTGTCAGCAAAAAGCGAGTTGATATCCTCGGAAGGCGGAAGCATGTCAAAGGCCGGGTTTATGCTGAAAAGAATCACTTCGATAAAGCCTGTTTCCACTGCCAGTTTTGCCACTTTAGGATTGTGAGTGCTGAGTCCAATGTGGCGGATAATTCCTTTTTCTTTAAGGTCAAAAACATAATCCATGAAAGGGCTTTTCTGAACACTGTTCCATTCTTCAAGGCTGTCGATAAAATGAATCATGCCGATATCCATGTAATCAGTTTTTGTGCGTGCAAGAAGATCTTCAAAGGCAGCACGAACTTTATCCATTTCCCGGGTGCGGATATACTGGCCGTCTACCCATGCTGAGCCAATCTGTCCCTGAATAATCCACTTTTCTCTGTTACCGGCAATGGCTTTTCCAATTATATCCCTGCTTTTTGGATCGGCCATCCAGCAGTCAATAATATTTATGCCCTTACTTGATGCATATTTCATAAGTGCCACTGATTCTTCTTCAGGGTGCCGTTCAAGCCATTCACCGCCAAAACCAATTTCACTTACTTTAAGGCCAGTTTTTCCAAGTTCGCGATAATTCATATTTTCTCCCATACTAGAAGGCTTTGTTTAATCCAGGGCCTTCAGAATCATTTTTTCAAAAATCCGCATATCTAGAGGTGTTTCCGCTGTTTCAAAAGTAAAAATAATGTTTTGCCCGGAATAAAACCCGTTTGCAGCGTAAAGGTTCATTTTTTCAACTGCGTTTCCGGCATACTCAGGGTCGTCCATAATGCCAAAGTGTTCCAGAAGAATTTCTCGCCTATAAGTTGTGTCCAAAATGGTAAAATCTGGATGAAACTGCCTGCGATTTCCATCAGACATTCGCACCCAGACAGGATATTCATAACGATATGGAATACCCATAGAAAAGAGCTTGTCGGCAATTATTTTTTCTGATTTTGAACGAACCTTTTCCCCTTTTTCTGTGTAGATTACGGTTGATTCAGGAGAAAAGGGCTTTCCCTGGTATTCAACTTTCTGCCAGTTTTCTGCATATTCTTTGTCGGTAGAAATTTCCGGCAGAGGAGAAATGAGGGCGCGCCGGGCTGGGTTGTCCTGGAAAATTTGGGAAAGTTCGTTCTGGGGATAAAGGTCTATGGCGCGCCCCAAAAGGCTGGCGTTTTCCTGGGCAAGGTTGGCTACCCGCTGGAGATACTCTTTCTGAGCCACATCCTTTGCCAGATTTAACTCATTTTTTTTAAGATAACGCCCGTTGGTGTCGCCTTTTTCGGTAATAAGGTAGTACATAGGATTTTTCCGCGCTGCTACAATGCGAAGCCGGCCTTCTCCAGTACATTTTTTCAACTGGTTCCGGGCTTTTACCGAGATTTTTTCAAAAAAGGACTTCTGTAATTCCATTTTCTGCAGAATTTCATCAGATTTTATTATTTCTTCCATAAAACGGTCCTCTTTTTTGCCTCCAAGCGGGAGATCTCTGCGAATTTTTAGTTTATTTTCGCATTTTTTCATATAAAAGATAAGGTTTTAGATATCTTATATGAGAAATTCTGGGGATATTGCAGAACACCGCTAGTACTTCTCATATCATATCTCATATTATCTATGATTTATATGAATTTTCAAAGGAAAAGTTCAGGGAACTATGCAAAAACTCGGAAATTTCTCATATATTTTATGCAATTTTACATCATTTATATGAGTTTTAACGTTTTTTGCCCCCCGCAAAATTACAGTCGGATTTTATCTCTGGTAATTTCCTTAAGGTTACGGCAGTCTGTCATAATCATGATTTCCTTAAGTTCTTCGGCAATTTTCTGAGTGTAAAGTTTTACACCTTCAGCCCGTCCACCGTGGGCGGCGATAGCATAAGGTCGTCCAATTAAAACTGCGTCTGCCCCCAAAGCAAGGCACTTGAATACATCGCCGCCGGTCCTGATACCGCCATCAACAATAATCTTGAAATCAGGGCCTACTGCGGCACGAATCTCTTCCACAAGGGAAGCAGGACAAGGGTTATCTTCCATTACGCGCCCACCGTGGCTTGAAACAACGATGCCGTAAACTCCTGCTTCCTTGCATTTAAGCGCTGATTTTGCAGTCATAATCCCCTTTACCACAAAAGGAATGTCTATGGCATCGGCAAATTCCCGCAGCTGATCCACTGTTTTTGTTTCAACTGGCTTACCCATGAGCTTAAGGTTCTGGTGGGCCGAAGAATCCACGTCCATACTCCAGGCGATGCATCCACCGGCGGCTTTCAGCATATCAATCTGTTTCATCACTTTTTCACGGGTCCATGGTTTCATGGTAGAAACGGCAATCCCTTTTGCAGCTTTAATGGAATCCAATGTTGAAGGAAAATAATCTTCTTTTGGACCGTCTCCTGTCCATGGCAAAGTACCGGCCTCCCGGCATCCCTGAACAATGGCTTCAGAATATTCAGTTTCGGTAAGATAGTCAGAATAGTTGAAAGACATTCCGCCAATTGGAGCTGCAAAGAAAGGAACACTGAATTTCTGGCCGAACATTTCACAACTTAAATCAGGAACAAATTCTTCATGAATTGTATCCATTTCAATCTTCACCTGATCAAAAAATTCACGGCATACTGTAAAGCTGCGGCCAGCCCCTCTTCCGCCAACGCCAGGAATTTCTCCACGGCAGGCAACTCCATTACATACTTTGCAAACACGGCATTTAGGTGCCATTACTTTTCTTGCGTTTTCCAAAACTTCATCGTAAGTCATTCCAATACTCCAAAAAACAGATTCTCTATCCCCATTTCTTATGATTCATTCTATCATACTGGCGCTACTTGGTAAAATCGAGCAAAATCACTATACTTCACTTAACTATGGAAGTATTTCTTGGTGTTCCTGCCGCAGACGGGATTGGTATTGGAACCGCTTTTGTTATTCCCGATTCAGTAAAACGAGCCATTCCTCAGCACCGCATCAAAATTGACGAACTGGCCGACGGATGGAAACGTTTCGAACAGGCAATCCAGTCTGTTACCCTGGACATTTCACGAAACCTCGAAGCACTTTCCGCCGATGATCCAAACAACAAAATCCAGCGGGATGTTTTTGAAACCTACATTCTTATGCTGGGTGATCCGGTCTTCCTTGACGAAACAAAGAAATTTTACGAAAACGAACTTTTCAATATTGAATACACAGTTCAGTTCAAATCTGAAGAATATGCAAACCGCCTTAGAAACGCAGGAAACGATTATCTTGCCGAGCGGGCCAAAGATATTACCGATGTTTTTGGAAGCGTTCTTGACGAAATGCTTGATATCCATCCTTTTGACATCAACAGGGTTCCGGACGGTTCAATCATCGTTGCAAACACACTTTCTTCCGCCGACACAATTGTTCTTTCAAAACGCAAGATCAACGGTCTTGCCCTTACCGAAGGTGGAGTTTCCAGTCACGTTGTAATTCTTGCCAGAAACTACGGCATTCCAACAATCGTAGGCCTTGATGACATTTCCAAAAAGATTAAAAACGGTGAAACAGTCATTATTGATGGAAACGATGCTGAACTCCTTGTAAGCCCTGATAAATCCACCGTTCTTGAATACAAACAGAAGATTCACGACGAGTTCCAGAAAAAACAGCAGCTTAAAGCCTTCCTTGATAAACCTGCCTGCACCATCGACGGAACTGAGTTCAAGCTTTACGCCAACATCGGTACTCCTGAAGAAGCAGAAATTGCCATGGCAGAAGGCGCCGACGGCATCGGGCTTTTCCGAACAGAATTCCTTTACATGAGCGAATCAGGTGGTTCCATTCACGCCGCCGCCCGTACTTTTTCGGAAGACAGTCAGTTTGCTGCTTACAAAAAGGTTCTCCAGATTATGGACGGAAAACCTGTTACCATCCGAACACTGGACGCCGGTGGAGACAAGCTCATCAACTCGGTAGACATTCCTGTTATTGAAGAAAAGAACCCTCTAATGGGTATGCGCGCCGTCCGCCTGAGCCTGGCCTATCCTCAGGTTTTCAAAACACAGATCCGCGCCCTTTACCGTGCCAGCGTTTTTGGAAATCTTAAAATCATGCTGCCACTTATTACCAGCGTTGAACAGGTGGAAGCCTGTCTTTCCATTATTGAAGAAGCAAAACAGGAACTTGCCGACAAAGGTATTCCTTTCAATGCCGACGTACCGGTTGGAATCATGATTGAAACTGCCGCCGCCGCCATTATTTCAGACTGTCTTGCAAAAAAAGCAGCCTTCTTCAGTCTTGGAACCAACGATCTTACTCAGTACACACTGGGCATTGACCGGGAAAACCACGCAGTTGCTCCCCTTTACGACGAGTTCAATCTTGCAGTTCTCCGCCTTATTCAGACCACAGTGGCCAGCGCAAAAAAAGAAAATCTGCAGATTTCTGTCTGCGGTGAAATGGCCGGCCGTCCCGACAGCGTAATGGTACTTTGCGGCATGGGAATACGCCATCTTTCCATGAGCCCAAAACTCATCTGCCAGACCAAAGAACTTTTGTCCCGCTTCAGCATTGAAGAACTGCAGGCAATTTCCTTAAAAAAACTGAATAAATTCTAGGCGCAGAATGATCTACACACTTACCGTAAATCCTTCACTGGACTACATTGTTGACGTTCCTTTTTTCAAAGCCGCCAGCGTAAACCGCACAAAAAGCGAAAGAATTGTGGCCGGGGGAAAAGGCATCAACGTGTCTTTCATGCTGAAAAACCTTGGAACAGAAAGCACGGCCCTTGGTTTTCTTGCAGGCTTCACAGGGCAGCAGATTGAAACTATGGTAAAAAAGGCGGGCATTGCAACAGACTTTGTTTTTCTTGACGAAGGCACATCCCGTATCAACGTAAAAATTTCTGCCTCACAAAATATGGTTTCGACCCAAGCTCACTCGGTTCAATCCACCGAAGAAACGGAAATCAACGCCCAGGGACCTTCCATTTCCCAGACAGCCCTCAATCTTCTGTATTCCAGATTAAGTTCCCTTTCCCGGGGCGACACCCTGGTCCTGGCAGGCAGCATCCCTTCATCCCTGCCGGATTCACTTTACTGGGACATCATGAAAAAACTTTCTTCCGCAAAGGTAAATTTTGTAATCGACGCAACAAAAAACCTGCTGATCAAATCACTTGATTATCATCCTTTCCTTATAAAACCAAATCACCACGAGCTGGAAGACATTTTTGGAGTTACACTTTCCACACCAGAAGAAATTGTGCCTTATGCAAAAAAACTTCAGGAAATGGGCGCACGGAATGTTCTTGTTTCCATGGGAGAAAAAGGTGCTCTTCTTGCGGCAGAAAACGGTGAAACTTTTTACAGTGCCGCTCCAAAAATAAATGCTCTATACACTGTAGGTGCTGGGGATTCTATGGTGGCAGGTTTTCTTGCCGGCTGGAATGAAAAAGGTGATTACAAGTACGCCTTGAAAATGGGCATTGCTTCGGGAAGTGCCACCGCATCCACAGAAGGTTTTGGCACAAAAGAAACAGTCCTTTCTCTTCTTCCAAAAGAAATTGACTTTATTTGATATAAAATGTAGATTCTTTTCTATTCAAATTTCTATTCTATGTTCTTAAGCAGAGGCTTAAAATGAATTCACTTCCAAATACTGAAATCATCCTTCAGATTTTACTTTCAGTTGGTCTTATTGTTATTGTAGCTAAATATCTTGGAATTACGGCCAGAAAAATCGGTATCCCGGAAGTTGCCGGTATGATTGTTGCAGGTCTTCTTCTTCGCTTCATTCCATGGTTCAACAATTTCGGTGGAACTGAGCCAAACGTAATTTACGCCGAGGCAAACCAGTTCATCACCTACATGTCTGAAATCGGCGTTATTCTTATTATGTTCTCGGCCGGTCTTAGTACCAATCTGAAATCCATCATTAAATCTGGTGGAAAAGCCACACTTATTGCCTGCTGCGGTGTTTTTGTTCCTCTTGTAATGGGAACAATCATGTCTTTCTTTTTCTTCGGATTTGATGGATTTGGAACACCTACATTTTTCCGCTGTATGTTCGTGGGCACAATCCTTACAGCCACTTCCGTAAGCATTTCCGTTGCCGTTCTTAAAGAGTTTGGAAAAATCAACTCGGACATTGGCCAGACCATCGTTTCTGCTGCCATTATTGATGACGTAATCGGCATTATCGTGCTTACCATTGTTCTTGGGGTAAGTTCGGGAAAAGGCGGATATTTTATGATCATCCTCAAAACCCTTCTTTTCTTCGTTTTTGCCATTGTAATCGGTTTTCTCATGTACAAACTTTTCAGCTGGTACGACAAACGCCATCCACGTTCACACCGCATTCCAATTTACGCCCTTGGCCTTGCACTGATTTTTGCTTTCTGCGCTGAACGTTTCTTTGGCATTGCTGATATTACCGGAGCCTACATTGCCGGCATTGTTCTTTGCAGTCTTAAAGACGCTTCTTACATGGAATCAAAAATCGATATCAACTCCTACATGTTTTTCAGCCCGGTTTTCTTTGCCAGCATCGGATTAAAAACCGACCTTTCCGGCATGAACACCGAGATTCTCTGGTTTGCCATTGCCTTTGTAATCATTGGCTGCATCAGTAAGATGATTGGCTGTGGTGGAGTTTCAAGACTTCTTAAATATTCATGGAAAGAATCTTATCAGATTGGACTTGGCATGATGGTTCGTGGTGAAGTTGCCCTTATCGTTGCTACAAAAGGACTTTCAACAAACCTTATTGATCCAAAATACTTTACTGCGGTAATTCTTCTGATTATCGTTTCTTCAATGCTGGTTCCAATCCTTCTGAAAAAGGCATTCACCGAAAAGAAAGCTTAATCTACATACTGAAGTCTTTACCAAGATAAATTTCACGGGCAAGCTCGCTTTCAAGGATTTCCTGCTGGCTTCCCGCGATAACTATTTCTCCGTTATTTACGATGATGGCACGATCCGTAATTTCCAGTGTATCACGAACATTGTGGTCGGTAATAAGGATGCCGATGCCTCTTTTTGCAAGAAGTCCGATCATGTTTTTAATGTCGGCCACGGCAATAGGATCAATTCCCGCAAAAGGTTCGTCCAAAAGCAAGAACTTTGGTTCAATGGCAAGAGAGCGGGCAATTTCGGTGCGGCGGCGTTCACCTCCCGAAAGTGTAAAGGCAGGCTGTTTTCTTATGCGGCCAATGGAAAATTCCTCGATTAAATCGTCAAGGCGCTGTTTTTTTTCTTTGTGAGAAAGATCATGGCGTGTTTCCAGAATACTCCAGATGTTTTCTTCAACCGTAAGCTTTTTGAAAACGGAAGGTTCCTGTGGAAGATAGGAAATGCCCTGCCGTGCCCGTTTGTACATTGGAAGATTTGTAATGCGGTTATCGTCAAGAAAAACTTCTCCGCTGGTAGGTTTGTAAAATCCTACTACCATGTAAAAAGTTGTAGTTTTTCCGGCCCCGTTTGGTCCAAGAAGCCCCAAAACCTCTCCTGTTTCCATAGAAAAGTCTATTCCACGGACAACCCGTTTGCGTCCAAAAGATTTGTGAAGTGATGAAACCGAAAGTTTATGAGTTTCCATCGGCAGTCTCCTCCTTCTCAGCCTCTTCTTCCGGCTCTTTAGCTTCTTCTTTGTCGGTAACTGTGCCTTTTACCCGGCCGTCCAAAGTGATTTCCTGGGTATCCATATCAAGGGTGATGTGCTGTGCTCGGAAAGTATCGTCTCCCTGTTTGATTTTGGCATTTCCGTAAAGATTCAGAAGCTGGTCATTTTTTGAATAAACGGCGTAACTTCCGTTGCAAACATTGTCCTTCTGATTCAAGGTGATTTCAATCTGCATGACGGCGGTTTCTGTGTCGGAATTATATTCAATCATCTGGGCGGCGGCAGTTACTTCATTTTCCAGATCTACAAGACTAACGTTTCCGCTTAAAGAAGCAAGTTTTGTGTTGCGGTCATATTCAAGGCTGTCGGCAAAGAAATCCATTTTAGTTTCCTTGTTGTGACCAGTAACGTGTCCCCATGCCTTAATGTAACGGTATTCTTTTCCCGAAAGTTCAATTTTATCTGCACTGATTTCAAGGTTTTCAGTTTCAATGCGGGCGTTTCCATTCAGCACAGTTGATGCGTTGTCCTTGTTGTTGGAACCACTCATGCTGTCGGCAGAGAAAGTAATTTTTTCTGCAAAAAGGATGGAAGAAATCAAAATGATGATGAGACTAATTGTCAGTTTTTTCATTATCTTCCTCCTTTGTTTCAATATTACCGCTTACCATTGCTGTAAATTCGTAGGAATTGCTTACGCCGCTGGCAGAAAAACCGCTTCCCACAACCTTAACTTCGCTCGTTTCTACAGTTACATTGTCGGTACGTCCGCTTACAAGCTGTTCAGTTTTTCCATCCCACTTAAGGTTTTTTGCCTTTACTTTAAGGTCTTTTTCCACCGAATCAATGTAGATGTCATCATGAAGACTGTAGATTTCGGTTTTTGTGTCTGCACTTAAGTAGCCGCACTCACCGCTTACAGTAATTTCCCCATCTTCATATACAGTAAAATCAACATCCTGGGCATAAGTTGCAGATGAATTTTTATACTGTTCAAGTTTTCCAGCTTCAAGATAAAAAGAAACCTTTCCGTCTTCCACTCTGGTGTATTTTGCGTCCTCAAATGAAAATTCAGGCACAGCATCTTCTACGGAAACTGTGCTTCCATATTTCAGAGAACAGGAAAAAAACAAAACTTGTAAAATGACCAGAATCAGCCGGATGCTCTTTCTCATAAACTGAACTTTCTTCTGTATAGTATAGTTTAATATTTCTAATTATGGTAGTATAGCCATATGAAAGCAGCAATTTTCTTTGGGTCAAAATCCGACACAGCTAGCATGAAAAAATGTACTGATGTGCTTGGAGAATTTGGTGTTGAATACAAGGCTTTCGTTATTTCTGCCCACAGAGCACACAAACTTCTTGAAGAAACAGTAGCTCAGGTAGAAAAAGACGGCTTTGAAGTGATTATTGCAGGTGCAGGTCTTGCAGCAGCTCTTCCTGGTGTAATTGCCGGAATGACAGTCCTTCCTGTAATCGGAGTTCCTCTTGAATGTGTGAACCCTGGAGTATCAAACGGCCTGGCCGGTATGGACGCTCTTTTGTCTATCGTTCAGATGCCTCCACAGATTCCAGTTGCAACAGTAGGAATCGGTAATGCAAAAAATGCAGGTTATCTTGCAGTTCAGATCCTTGCAATCAAATACCCTGAACTAAAAGAAAAACTTCTGGCATTCAGAAAAAAGCTAGCCGACGACGCAGCATCAAATTGCGAAGCCGCACTTTGATAATGAATAATGATTAGTGAATGATGAATAATTCACTAATAAATACTAAATAAAACCGAGAAATGAAATTATTAATTATTCATTATTAATTATTCATTTCTCCAAAGGAGACAACATGGCATCTTATAAAGAATCTGGTGTAGACGTAGAAGAAGGTTACCGCGCAGTAAATAAATATAAAGATCACGCAAAACGAACAATGATCCCTGGAATGCTTACAGGACTTGGAAGTTTTGCAGGTATGTTCGAAATCCCTAAAGGATACAAAAATCCTGTAATGGTTTCGGGCACTGACGGTGTAGGAACAAAACTGGATGTAGCTTTCCAGATGAAAAAATATGATACAGTAGGAATTGACTGTGTTGCCATGAGCGTAAACGACATCCTTTGTTGCGGCGTTCAGACATCATTCTTCCTTGATTACATTGCCTGTGGAAAACTTGAAGCAGACGTTGCCGCCGATCTTGTTAAAGGTGTAGCTGACGGTTGTGTTGAAACCGGATGTGCCCTTCTTGGTGGTGAAACTGCTGAAATGCCTGGTTTCTACGATGTTGGAAAATACGACCTGGCAGGTTTCGGTGTAGGCGTTGGCGAAAAGAAAGAAATGATTGACGGCTCTGCCATTAAAGAAGGTGACGTTCTCATCGGACTTTCATCAACAGGTGTTCACTCAAACGGATTCTCTCTGGTGCGCAAACTGGTACCAAACCCAATGGATCCTTTCACTGTAGATGGAAAAACAACTACAATCGGTGAAGCTCTTCTTACACCAACTCGAATTTATGTAAAACCAGTTATGGAAGTTTTGGGTAAATACCGCAAAGCAATTCACGGTATGGTGCACGTAACAGGCGGCGGATTCTACGAAAATATTCCACGCATGTACCCAAAAGCAAAAGATGGAAAGAAACAGTTGATTTCCCTCATTAAACGAGACAGCTGGGACATTCCTCCAGTATTCGGCGAACTTATTCGTCGTGGCGCAGATTTGGATTCAATTTACAATACATTCAACATGGGTATCGGTTTTGTACTTGCCGTAAACGCAAAAGAAGCTGATGCAGTTCTGGAAATGTTCAATGCCAACGCACACAAATATCACCGCGAAGGCACACCAGACATGAAAGCCTACAAGATTGGATCTGTTGCATACGCTGAAGGCCCGGTAAATACTCAGAAGGAAAGCGTACTGTTTGTTGACTAAAATAAAGAGGACAGCAACTGCTCGTCATCCTGAACTAAAGGAACGTCATCCTGAACTTGTTTCAGGATCTCTTTAGGTATGGATGCTGAATCGAGTTCAGCATGACAGGCTTGCTTCCTCTACAACTCAACAATATGCAGAAAACTTTAGAACAGATTGATTATTTTACTATAAGGAATCAGGCAGCTTCTTTTTGCTTAAGCGAAGAAGGCAAAGCAAACCTTGAAAAGAGACTGCCTCTCCACAATCAGGATGAAATTGAACATCTAAAAAAGGCCAGCCGGGAATGGCTCAACTGTATTTGTGCCAGTTCCACTTCTCCATTTAACGGCTGGTCTTCCATCAGACCACTCCTGTCTGTAATCCGCATGACAGGGGCTTCTCTTACCCTTGAACAGGTTTATACTCTCGGCCAGTTTTGTACGGCCTGTTCCCGTGCAGTCACATACATTGACTCCCATTATGTTGACTGGGAACTGCCTGTCCTTAAAGCCGAAAGCGAAAAACTTCTTCCGGTAAACGACGCTTCAGGAAAAATCTACCGCATCATCACTCCCGACGGAGAAATGAAGGATCTGCCGGAAATTGCCGCTATCCGAAAGCAGATTGCATCACTGAACAACCGCATTAAAAATATTATGAATGCCTTTCTTAAGGATTCAAAATATGCTTCGGTGCTGGAATCGAATGTGCCTGTTCTTAAAAGCGGCCGCCAGGTTCTTGCAGTAAAAGCCGGTATGCAGAGCAGAATCGAAGGGATTGTCCACGAAGTTTCAGCCACTGCAAAAACCGTTTACATTGAACCAACCGAAAGCGTTCACTGTACCAACGAGCTTATTCAGAAAGAATTTGAACTGGAAGCCGAAATAAAACGAGTTCTTACAGAGCTTACCCAGAGCCTTCAGGAAAATATTCCGGTTTTCAAAAACAACCTTCCGCTGATGGAATTCTTTGACACAACCCTTGCCGCCGCCCGCTGGGGAAAAGAAAACAACTGTGTTTACGCGGTGCCTTGCCTTGCCAATGACCACAGCGGTCAGAATCGAGATGAGCCTCCACTTCTTTACCAGGCACGCCATCCTCTTTTGGGCGAAAAAGCCGTTCCTATCGACATTCAGTTTATGAGCGGAAAACGGGTTCTTATTATTACAGGCCCAAATACCGGCGGTAAAACAGTAACTCTCAAAACCTTTGCTCTTTTTGCCATGCTGAATCAGACCGGTCTTCCAATTCCAGCTGGGGAAGGTTCCCGTCTGCCAATTTTTGGAAAAATTTTTGCCGACATTGGAGACGATCAGTCCCTGGATCAGAGCCTTTCTACCTTCAGCGGCCACATGAAGAACATTTCTAAAGCCGTTAAATTTGCGGAAGATGACTCACTTGTCCTCCTTGATGAACTTGGAAGCGGAACTGACCCTTTGGAAGGAACGGCTATTTCCATGGCAGTCCTGGATCATCTTATTGAAAAGAAAGCCTTTGTCCTGGTTACAACTCACCAGGGAATCCTGAAAAATTACGGCTACACTAATCCTGCCTGTATCAATGCTTCTGTTGAATTTGATACCACCACCCTTTCCCCAAGCTACCGTCTTCTTATGGGAGTACCTGGAGAAAGTCACGCTTTGGAAATTGCAGGAAAATCAGGATTGCCACGGTTTATTGTAAATCACGCAAAAAACTATATCGCCACAGAAAAGGCCGACGTAAGTTCCCTCATTAAAGGATTGAATACAAAACACCGGGAACTGGACCGCATGAAAAGTCAGATGGATCGCCTTCAGCGCCAGCTTGCCGAAAAAGAACAGCGCCAGACCGAAAGAGACATTGAACTTCGAGAAAAAGAACATCAGATAAAACAGGGTTTCCAAAAAGAAAGTGAAGAATTCCTTGCCCAAAGCCGCAAAAAGCTTGAAAATCTGGTGCGAGAACTTCGTGAAGGTGAAATCACCCGGGAGAAAACTCTTGGCGTAAAACAGTTTATCAATGACCTTACCGCTGCCACCCGTGAAAACGAGCGGAAAATCGAAGAGGAAGAAGAACGCCTTGCCAAAGAAAAGCTGGAAGCCGAAAAAATTGCTCACGAACTTAGAAGTCACACATCCAACAAAAAAACTAAAAAGCGCATGAGTAACCGGGAAGCTCTGGCTTACGCGGAAAGTGCACCTGTAGCAGAAACCGCAGTTGTAAAAAAGGCCGGTCCGGAAGCAGCGCCTCTTGTTTTTGAAGAAGGGGCTCAGGTTGAAGTTGGTGCTAACCGCATGGCAGGGACTCTTGTAAAACTTGAAAAGAAAGGAGTCTGGAAAGTTCAGTTTGGATCTGTCCAGATGAGCTGCAAAGAAAAAGACATGGTTCTGGTTGGAGGAAAAGTACAGGCTGGAGATTTCAAGGCCGATATTTCCGTAGAAATGCGGGGAGATGCCGAAAACGAAGCACCTGTTTTTGAACTGCGGCTTCTGGGCATGTACATGGAAGAAGCTATCAAAGCACTGGAACACCAGCTGGATCTTTGCGCCATTCACAATTTCCCGCATTTCAGCATTATTCATGGAAAGGGAAACGGTATTCTTCAGCAGGCTGTTCACGACTACCTGAGTCACTATCAGGCAGTTGCCGACTTCCGCTTTGCACCACCAGAAGACGGCGGCTTTGGCAAAACCTATGTTACTATGAAACAATAGTCAATAGAATTTTTTATCCTTATCTTCTATAATAAACTTATGGCAAAGACATACGACGATAAAAAAATCATCTATACTATGGATCGTGTTGGCCGTGCTTACGGAACAAAAGTTGTTCTTAAAGACATGTGCCTTTCTTATTATTACGGCGCTAAAATTGGTGTTGTTGGACCTAACGGATCAGGTAAATCTTCTCTTTTTAAAATCCTGGCTGGCCGCGACACAGAATTTACAGGCGAAACTTCCATGGCACCAGGCTTTACAATCGGCTACCTGGAACAGGAACCTGAACTTGAAGCTGGAAAAACTGTAATTGAAATTGTAAAGGAAGGCGTAAAACCAATTACCGACCTTCTTGAAGAATTCGATAAAATCAACGAAGCATTTGGTGATCCTGATGCCGACTTCGACAAACTTTGTGCCCGTCAGGGTGAAGTTCAGGAAAAACTGGACGCCATGGATGCTTGGAATCTTGATGCAAATCTTGAACTGGCTATGGAAGCCCTCCGCTGTCCTCCACAGGATCAGGTAGTTGATGTGCTTTCCGGAGGTGAACGCCGCCGAGTTGCATTGTGCCGCCTTCTCCTTCAGAAACCGGACATTCTTCTTTTGGACGAACCAACCAACCACCTAGATGCAGAAACTGTAGCATGGCTTGAAAAACACCTTCAGGACTACCCTGGAACAATCATCGCCATTACCCACGACCGCTACTTCCTTGATAACGTTGCCGGCTGGATTCTGGAACTGGACCGCGGTGAAGGTTATCCATTCAAAGGAAACTACACTTCATGGCTTGAACAGAAAAATGCCCGTCTTGCCCAGGAAGCCAAAAACGAATCTCAGCGCCAGAAAGACATTCAGCGGGAATTGGAATGGATCCACATGGGTGCCAAAGGTCGTCAGGCAAAACACAAGGAACACATTACACGCTATAACGAACTTATGAGCCAGGGATCAAAAGTCCAGCTTAAAGATGCACAGATTTCCATTCCGGCAGGTCCTCGTCTTGGCGGACAGGTAATCGATATTGAAGGCCTCACAAAATCTTTTGGCGACAAACTGCTTTTCGAAAATCTTGATGTACATATTCCTGCCGGTGCTGTAGTTGGTATTGTTGGTCCTAACGGTGCCGGTAAAACTACACTTTTCAAAATGATTGTAGAAGCCGCCAGCAAAACCGAAACAAACAAAGGTCTTGCCGGAACAGGTGAACTTCCTGACGCAGGTACAATCAAAATTGGTCAGACTGTAAAACTGGTTTACGTTGATCAGCTCCGTTCTACTCTTGATGAAAACAAAACCGTTTACGAAACACTTTCCGGCGGTTCAGATCTTATTAAACTTGGTGCTGTTGATGAAAAAGGCCGTGCTCTTGAAGGTGGTGTTCGCGAAATCAATGCCCACGCTTACTGTGGATGGTTCAACTTTGGAAGCGCCGAACAGAACAAAAAAGTTTCAGTGCTCTCTGGTGGTGAACGAAACCGCCTGAACCTTGGGCTTATGCTTCAGGAAAGCGGAAATGTACTTTTGTTCGACGAACCTACCAACGACCTTGATGTTCAGACAGTTCGTGCCCTTGAAGACGCTTTGGAAGATTTCGCCGGTTGTGCCATGGTTGTTTCCCACGACCGCTGGTTCCTGGACCGTATCTGTACTCATATCCTGGCTTTTGAAAACAACTCAACTGTTCGTTTCTACGAAGGTAACTGGAGTGAATACGCTGAATGGAAGATGCGTGAATTTGGTGAAGATGTAGGCGTTCCAAAACGCACAGTTTACAGAAAGCTTACCCGTTAGATTTTATGAAAAAGATTCTGGCATTTTTCTGGAGTGCTGCAATGGCCATCTCGCTTTTTGCGGCACCACTTAATCAAACTGATAAAAACTGGAAAACTATGATTAACGAAACTGTTGTAGATAAAGGATCCAATGCCCGCCTTAAAAAGGTGATTGAAAAACTCCGAAATGGCGAAACTATTTACGTATGTGGATTGGGAGGTTCTGTTACAGAAGGTGCAGGGCCTGCCGATTTCCACGACGGTTACATCTACCAGTTCCAGAAACTTCTTGCCGAAAAGTATGCAAAAAATGCCGACCAGGTGATTCTTGACGGAGCAGGACTTGGTGGTACTCCATCTCCATTGGGGCTCATCCGCTACGAACAGGATGTTATTGCAGACCTTGGCGGACACAAACCGGACGTTCTTGTAATCGAATTTTCCGTAAACGACTGGCTTGAATGTTCCAAGGGCCGTGCCTTCGAAGCACTTATCCGCCGCGGTCTTACAGACAATCCTGACTGCGCCGTTATTGCCCTTTACGCCACTGCCACTTACGCAAACCAGCAGGACTGGATGATTCCCATTGCATCACACTATAACATTCCTCAGGTAAGTATCAGAAATGCCATCGACAAAAGAATCGAAAGCGGCGAAGTAAAAAAAGACGATTATTTTGCTGATTACGCCCATCCTAAAAAAGACGGACACACCTTCATGGCAAACTGTCTTCTGAACATTTTTGAAATTGCCGACAAAGAAAACCTTTCAAAATCAGAAATCCCTGCCGACTGGAACCTTGCAAATCCGCTGAAAAACTTCCGCACCATTACAGGCACCGACGGCCGGGTTATTATGGACAAGGGCAGTTTTTCAGAAAAGGACAGTGCCACCCAGAACAACCTGAAAAAAGGCAAAGGCAATTTCCCTCTGAACTGGCACCATCCATACGGAAACAACGGTTCTTCAAATGAGCCATTGAGAATCACCTTGAAGTGCAAAGCCTTCATTCTGGTTTTCAAAGAAAATGCTGCAAGCCCTACCAAACCTTTTGGAAATGCCCAGGTTTACGTTGACGGAAAGCTTGTAAAAACCTGCGACCCTACCAACAAAGGCTGGAACAACTGCAATGTAAGCATGATTATCGATGAAACCGAAGTAAAGGAACACGTCATCGAAATCAAAATGGCCCCAGGCAGCGAAAAAAAAGCCTTCACCGTAGTAGCCATGGGATACTCGGCAGACTAAAGTAAGGGGAAATTACGGAACCATAAACATTTTCAAGCAAATTCTCCGTAAAACAGCTCCCTTTCCAACCAAACTTAAACATCTTTCCGTAAGATTTACGGAGATTTCTCGAGGTTTTGTAAGTTTCTACGTAAAATTTCCTCACCTTTCAGGCCAATTAAGGGTATTTCCTCTGAAATTACGGAGCTATTAGCATTTTCAACCATATTCTCCGTAAAACAACTCCGTCTCCAGTCAAACTCAAACATCTTTCCGTAAGATTTACGGAGATTTCTCGAGGCTTGCTGGAACTCTCCGTAATTTCCACCCCAAGCACAGTTTTCCACCTTCAAAACTCCGCATTTTCTACGGAGAGTTTCTCATTTTTCCAAGGATTCTCCGTAATTTCCACCCCAAGCACAGTTTTCAGCCTTCAAAATCCCACAATTCCTACGGAGAGTTCCTCACTTTCCCCTAAACTCTCCGTAAACTCCCCCCCACACACACCCTCCATCTCCACTAATAGAATTTATCTTCAAAAACCGCTAAAATGTTCTATTATGAAAGCATCTAAAACTATTATTTCAACATTGCGTGACGCTCCAAACGACGCAGTTATTGCAAGCCATCAGCTTATGATGAGAAGCGGACTTATCCGCAAACTTGGAAACGGTCTTTATTCATACATGCCACTTGGCTACCGTTCATTCATGAAAGTTCAGAATATTATCCGCGAAGAACTGGACAGAGCAGGTCTTTTGGAAATGAAACCTACAGTTATTCAGCCTGGTGAACTTTGGAAAGAATCAGGACGCTGGGAAACAATGGGACCTGAAATGCTCAAAGCTACAACTCGCGGCGGACAGGATATGATTGTTTCTCCAACTGCCGAAGAAGCTTTTACTGCCCTTATCCGCGACGGTCTTGATTCATACAAACAGCTTCCTCTGATCCCTTACCAGATCAATACAAAATACCGCGATGAAATCCGCCCTCGCTACGGTGTTATGCGTGGACGCGAATTTACAATGATGGACGCTTACTCTTTTGACGCAGACAAAGAATCTCTTGATAACTCTTACAACACAGTTGCAGAAGCTTACCGCCGCATTTTCAAACGTCTTGGTCTTAAAACAATTTCTGTAAAAGCTGACACAGGAAACATGGGTGGTTCAGGATCTGAAGAATTCATGATTGAATCTCCTGTTGGTGATGACACACTTATGCTCTGCGAATGTGGATACGCTGCAAACGTAGAAAAAGCTGCATGCCGCCCAGACGTTCCAACTGATGATTCAGGAAAACCACAGACAAAAACTGATCTTCCAGTTGAAGAAGTTGCAACTCCAAACGTTTTCTCTATTGAAGACATGGAAAAATTCTTTGGAACAACTTCAAAACGCTTTATCAAAGCTTTGATCTACCGCGTAATCAACTGTGGTCTGGATCTTTCAAATGCCAACGGCGGCAAGAACTTCAAACAGGTTACAGAAGGTAACTTCACATACTATCCGCTTTCATACGTTTGTGTTCTTATCCGCGGCGACCTTGAAGTAAACGAAGCAAAACTGGCAGGACTTCTGAAATGTTCCGACCTTTGCCTTGCTGAAGGTGATGAAATCATTCAGATGGCAAACGCTCCACACGGATTCGTTGGACCAATGACTTTGAACTGTCCTATCATTCAGGACCTTTCTGTTGTTGATATGCACGACGCTTTTGCAGGTGCTGGAAAAGAAGGCTTCCACATTAAGCACGTTGAACCAAGCCGCGACTACACTCCATTTATGGTTGGTGATGTTCGCACAGCAATGATCGGTGACGCTTGTCCTGACTGTGGAAAACCTTTCTACAGCAAAAAAGGAAACGAACTTGGACACATCTTCAAGCTGGGTGACAAATATACAAAAGCCATGAACGTAACTTACCTTGATCAGAGCGGAAAACCAGTTGTTCCACTTATGGGTTGTTACGGTATCGGTGTTGACCGCACACTTGCTTCAATCATCGAAACTTACCACGACGACAAAGGAATCATGTTCCCAATGTCTACAGCTCCTTACCAGGTTGCAGTTGTTCCAATCAACTACAAAGACAAGATGAAGGAAGCCGCTGACCAGCTTTACGAAGAACTTTCAAATCTTGGTGTAGAAGTACTTCTTGATGACCGCAACGAACGCCCAGGCGTTAAGTTCAATGATGCTGACCTTATTGGTTTCCCAGTTCGCGTTGTAGTTGGAGACAAGAATCTTCCTAACGTTGAAATCAAACTTCGTAACAAAGCTGAAGCTGAACTTGTTCCATTAACAGAAGCTGCTGCAAAAATTGCTGCAGTTGTTAAAGCTGAGCTGGCAAAACTCAACGCATAAGTAAACAATATGAAGAAGATAGCTGCCTTTTTTACACTCCTTTTCCTGGCCGTAAGTGCCTTTGCTCTTCCAGGATTCATTCCATTTTTTCAGGATGAATCCGGTGAGTTCGTTTATTATCGTGACTACTCTTTTAATCGGGAGAGTTACGTCGGTTTTCTTACCTACGACGATGCCACCTACGAACTGCGCTATTACGCACCTTTCGACAAGGAATTGAATCTGCCTGAAAAAGAAGTTACTCTTCTTCTGTCTGTAAATCCTGCCAGTGACTTCATGGATCTTACAGGTGAACGCTTTCTTACCAACATCACATCCGAAGATACCGAAATCATCAATTACCTTCACGACCTGATGTACGAATTCAACATCCGCCGCTGCAACACACTGGATGTTACACCATACTCAAATGATTACGTTACAACAAAAAACTGGTGGGATAACGGCTATTCCTGCTACGAAGATTTCAGTCAGTTTGGCGGCGATGTAAAAATCTATTACGATGTTATGGTACCTCTTTTCAACATCAAAAAGATTGTAAACAACCGTAACGAAGTGCTTTTCAAGGTAGCTACCACAGGTCGCATTCTTTCGGCCAATGACACCACTTTTACAAGTTTTCGCGGTTTTAACGGCGGCCTTGCAGAAGGGCAGACAATCAACTCCGAGGGAAGCAAAAAATCCGACAATAAATCAGTTTCCGAATCTACTTTGAAAATTAAAAAGAACGCTAAAAAAGCAGATTACAAAAGCGGAAACATTTCTCTGACACTGGATGCCAACTGGGAAGCTTCCGCCGAAAATATGTGGTGGCTTTCGGACCGTGCCTACATTGCAGTTTCCACTCTTCCAAAATCTTCCATGACCACTGCAATTTACCTGTTCTACCTGAACCGCCGCCTTATTCAGAGTACCCAGAACACCTACGTTGATTTTTCAAAACTGGAACTTTCATCAACAGATTCAGGACTTGTGAAAATACACACCGTAATCTGGCAGCCGGAAAACAAAACAAACATGGTTTCTGAAAAGTTCATTTCATCTTCTTCAAGTGATGAATCTTCAAGCCTTGATTATGTAGTTTTTTCTGCCTGGGAAAATGATTACACAGCCAATCAGAAATATTTCGACAGCCTGCTTAAAACCATAAGCCAGTAAACCTTAAATCTGCCATGGAAACAACAATTATTTTTTATACCAATTTAATAGTCTCCGTGGCCTACTTTCTGTTCTTCACTTCCATGATGTTTGATTACACCCGTGGTTCACGACGAGCAAACGTTGCACAAATCCTTTTTTTCATGTTCATTCATTCTTTTATGGGCTGTTTTACCATTTACGAAAACGACATTTCAATACTTCAGCGTTATGCCGTTTTCATGACCCTTACAAAAGAAATGACCATAGCTTTCATTTACAACTTCGTTCTCTCTACCACTTCAAAATACAAAAACTTCCTTCAGTTATGGAAACACCGCCATATTTATACTCTTGTTCCACTTATTTTACCAATAACCATTGCAGTAGTTTTCCTGTTGCTGGGCTTCGATCATTTTGTTGCAGTGCCGGAAAATTTCCCTATTTATTCTATCCATGGATATGAAAACCTTTTTTTGAATTTCAGCTTCCGTCTTTACAACCGACTTTTCCTTGTGTTCACTTTTAGTGCCATTCTTTTATCGGTTTTCAATAGTTCAAAGAAAAAAAGCTTAAATAGAACAACCACTCTAATTTCTGCAGCATCTATCTTCTACGTTTCCCTGGTTCTTTTCCAGGAATTCTCCGCTTCAGGAGCATCTCTGTCCGCTGAAGAACAGTATATCCCTGCCATGCTACGAACTCTTCTTGGATTTTTTGTAATGAGTATTTTCATACTTATTTTCATTTATGATGGCCAGGAACTTTTATCTCAGGGAATAAAACGAAACATGATTGATTCATTTGGTGTTCCCGTTTTCCTTTTTTCGCCAAATCTGGAATTCTGTTACGCAAACAATGAAGGTGAAGCTTTTATAAAAAAATATGAGCTTAAAGCTGATTCCGGCACAAAACTCAACGACTTTTTTGCATTGCAGCATTTTAAATTCATTGCCCTTCCTAAGAAAAAAGACGAATCTGAAACCCACTACATCATTTCGCTTATTGATGAAATTACCTACACCGTAAAACGCACTCCACTGTACACAAGATTCAATAATATCTGTGGATATTCGGTAATTGTTTCTGAATACGAGAACAGCTTCCTTGTATCCTCCCTGGAAGAATCTTCATTTACCGATTCCCTTACTTTTTGCAAGACCAGCCAGATTTTTGAAAACTCCCTTTTTGAAATACAAAAAAACACCGGAAAAGCTACTTACATGATTGTAAAACTGAAGAATCTTTCAAAAATCAACGAAGAACTTGGCCATGCTGCAGGTGATGAATACATTAAAACTACGGTAAACCTGCTGCAAATCAGTCAGTCAAATCCTGTGTTCCGTCTGGAAAGTTCAACCTTCGCATTTTTCTTAAACGACTCTGATATTGAAAACCTGGAACCAATAAAAAAACGCATTGCAAATGCCTGTAAAGACTTTTCCGCAATGCGTTCTATTCCTCTAGAACTGGATATTTCTGTTGAACTAAAAACTGCTGTTTCTGGTTAATGGAGTTCCAACCCAGTGCCCCTGTCCCAGGAAATCTACCTTTTCGCCTTCAATAAGGAACTGTACTGATTTTACGGTGCTGAAACTTGTTGCCGTATAAACAACCTGCATCAACTGTGCCTTGAATCCTTCTTCACCGTCTGTGTTGATGGCAAATTCGTCATTAAAATTCAGGGTTGCTACACCGTCTTTTACGGAAGCACCAATCAGTTTTGATCCTTTTGGAATAAGTGACATAAGATCTTTTTCAGCTGAGGCCATTTTGTCCGGCCCTGCAATAATCAGGCGGATAGCTTCAGTTAGCGGCGAATCAGATTTATTTACCGATCTTGTAATAACTTTTGGATTAATTGACCCATCCGGTGCAATGCTGATGAAACACAAAGATAGATTTGATTTTGCCTTAGGTTTTTCAGCCGGTGTTTCATTTACAACAGGTTTTACTTCTTCCTTCTTTTCTTCTACAATTGGTTTTGCAGTAGCAGGTTTTTCTTCGTCAGGAAGCACAACTTTGGCAGGCTTTGATTCTTCTTTTTTCTCTTCAGTTTTAGGAGCCTCAGTTTTTGGTGTTTCTGTTTTTTCAACTTTTGGAGTTTCAGTCTTTGTTGTTTTTGGTGTAATTTCGATTACGAGAGGTTCTTCATTTGATTCAGCGTTTTTGCCGCTTTTACTTTCTTTTTCCTGATAATTCTGAACAAATTCCGGAGTAGTTCCAAAAACCTTGTCCATGAATCCGGTTCGTTTTAAGTTTGTAAAAATATCATCTTTTTTTACCAGGAAGATGATGAGAAGCACCAGTGCAACAAGTAACCAGAATGCCAGTGCAAAACCTGTTTTTTTCTTTTTGTCTGCCATAAATTAATTATCGGAAGAAAAACAGGTGATTTTAGAAAAATTATAATTCTGCAACAGTTCCGCCGGTAAGGATTCTGCCGGTTACAGTGTCACAACGGGAATAATTTCCTGTGCCTTCAATCTGATTGATCAATTTTTCTGCCAGGATTTTTCCAATTTTAAGGCCGTTCTGTTCATAGGTAGTAAGGGCCGGAATCATCATGGAAGAAAGCATAATTCCATCAAAACCAACAATGGAAATATCTTCCCCTGGTTTAAGGTTCCGTGCATTCAGTTCCCTAAGTCCACCTAAGGCAGAATAATCATCCGGGTAGAAAATGCAGGTTGGAGGTTCCGGCAAATCCAGAAGAACTGCTGTTGCTTCGGCCGAAGTTACAGGATCATGGTAAAGCCCTTCCATAAGGTAATTTTCAGGAATTTCCAGTCCGTTAAGCTTCATTTCCTGGCGGAATACTTCAAGACGTTTCTGAGTAACTTCAGTTTTTTCACCGTGAATCATGGCAATCTTTTTGTGTCCACGTTTAACTACATATTCCACCAGACTTTTCATGGCAGTATCATTGTCACTTAAAACACAGGCATGATTTTCATCGAAAAAATAATCAAGGCACACAGTTGGAACATCAGATTTTAAGATGGTCTGAATATTTTTACGTGTAAAGTCGGTGGCAAGAATTACAACACCGTCAAAATTACGGGAAAGTATATGATTCAGATAGTCGAAATTCTGTGCATTATTTCTGCCAATAAAGGTGATTTCGTATTCCTTTTCCTGAAATGCGTTCTGCAGAGCTCCAAGAATCTTTCCAAAGTACTGGTGCTGAATTCCGCTTCCGGTTTTATCTTCAAAGATGATAGCTACGTCGTTTGTACGGTTTGTTCGGAGTGTTCGGGCTGCAATGTTAGGACGATACCCCATGGCTTCAGCTTTTTCCCGGATAAACCGCATTTTTTCTTCGCTGATTTCATGACTTCCTTTAAGAGCCTTACTTACTGTTGAAAATGATACGCCACACTCGCGAGCAACATCCTTAAGAGTTACCATTTATCAATAACCGTCCGACATTTCTCTGTTTGCGTCTTTCTGACAGAGTTCGTTATAAACAAGACTTCGTTTGCGCAGATCTTCTTTAAGTTCTTTAGGGAACGGCATGTTGCGCCAGAAAATACCGCGAACATCTTTTTCAAGGCGCTGAACACCCAAAGATTCTTTTGTCATCCACAGAATGTAATCTTCAATAAAATATTCTTTTACGTCGCCTTTAAGCTTGTTCTGTTCAAAGTGCTGATAATACTGACCTGTAAGACCTTCTTCCATCCAGTAGTAAGATGCTTTTTCCTTTGCAACCTGCCAGCGAAGATCGGCAACTGCTGTAAGAACGGCAATTTTAAGGTCTCGTGGATACATTGGAATTACAATTCGGGCACGGGAAGTTACGCGGTTATATTTATCGAAAGGTTCCCAACAGAAACCACGGTCACCATAAGTTGGAACCAGCAGTGTGTATGGAATAATTCGGTTAGGTACGTTTTTGTGGATACGGCAGAAAGCACCCGGATCAATTGATTCAATCCATGCAAGTTCTGCAATTACGTTTTCGCGGATACCTGTTCCTTTTTCGGTACAGTGATAGAACTCACGGGTGAAGATTGGGAACTGGTTACCCTGGCGTCCGATTGTCATTTTGGCCATCTGGCGCACTGTATCAAACTCAATTTCAAGAGCCTGGTTATCAACAACATTCACCTGAACATCATTGTCGCCCAGTTTGTTCTGAACACTGTCGAAAACTTCCTTAGCTTCCTGGAATTCCTTAAGACACTTGGAATATTCCTTGTCGTTCTTGGAAAGGCGGTGCATAAGATCTGCCATTTCTGTCATGTTCTTTCGCTGTGCATCGGAAAAGCCCTGTGTATAAGGCGCGCATCCAAGAACCGGTTCGTGATGTGTAATAATATCGAGACAGTTTCTCAGGTCGTTTTCCAGCATGTCACGTTCATTTTTCTTAATGCCAAGAAGGTTTTCGGCATTCTGAAGGCGTCCTGAGTTTTTTGACTGAAGCTGCATAAGGCGAGACTGTTCAGCACTGGCCTGTTCTTCTGCAGTCATGTTTGCAAGACGAGGCTGTTTTGATTCGTCGGTCATGGAGTTTTTCATGCGGCCCGACATAATTTCCTGGAACCATTCATCAACATACATAATAGGTTCGCCGGTCTCGTTGGCAATTTTTACCTTTGCAAAGAATTCCTTGTGTTCCGGTCGGAAAAGTGATGGCAAAAGAACACCATAACGCAGAAGCATTTTCTTTGGAAGCGGAATATTGATGTTCATTACTTTTGGAGCCATACCTTTAAGCAGTTCCCAGTAACAGGTTACAATCTGCTGGCGGAAAATACCACGGTCCTTAGGATCTTTACAGGTAAGATATTTTGACAAAACCTGGTGAACGCGCTGAGATGAAGCGTTTTCACCGGAAAGTGCAGTTTTATAATATGCAGGATCGTTGAACTGTGTACCTGGAGTATCCAGATAAGGATTTTCAATTGTTTCAAAGCCTTTAAGGCTCAAATCAACTTCGTGGATCGATCGTTTTCGAGGAGTTGAACCATCGTCTTCATCGTTTGTGTCACTTTCAGTAATAGATTTTGTTGGACCGGTATAATCTTCGGCCTCATTCAAAAGTGCTGCAATGGAAGGATCCAATTCGTCGCTCATAAGATACTCCTGATAAACTTGTAGTATTTGTTAATTATACCACGGAAAAGGCGTCCAAACAATGCAAACTTCCTTATTTTTCGGGAGAAGTTTCATCAAGAAGTTTTTTAAATGGCCGCAGCATTCCTTCCGTCATGGCATTCCCCATCTTCTTTTTTACCGAAGGATTGTTCACCAGAAGTCCTACAAATTTCATGCCGATTTTTCGCTTCCACTGTTTTTGAGGAAAATCAAAGAATCCGTGCTTTTTGTAAAACCTGTAGTCGGCCTTCATAAATCCGCCCATAACCCAGATAAGGTCACGGAAAATCTTCATGCCGCCAACACCCAGAAAATTGGAAGGCTGATTGATTTTGTTGTCCAAAGCGTAAATCAGGTTTGATGCAAGGCTCTTTGTTTCTTCGGTAGAACAGGCTATTCCTGCAAGATAATTTCCCCCAACCTGAGAACGGCCTTCGATGATAGTACGGAGGTTAGGCTCTTTTTCAAGATTGCCGTTTACAAGGTAGGCCATTGGCATTCCCATGGTAACAGTGCGGTGTCCGTTACAGAACTGGCGGTCATCATATTTTTTAAAAAGTGATCCCATGGAGTGATTTTTGATGGAAAAGGCGTAAACAATTGAAGAACAGGTCTGGATTTCATTACGCAGAAAATCGTCAAAACCGTCCTTGTAAATGCATTTTCCGGAAACAGCACAGTTGAAGCAGCCAAGACAGCCGCCATCAATTCTTATTTCCCGAAGATTTACCACTTTTGAAGTGCCTGGGAATGCATTTTTAAACTCATCAATAAGATTTGAAAGTTCTCTGTCTTCCGGCACAAGGTCTGTTACAATGCACACAGAATAATCTTTGTTATTGCTTTCAATCTGAGGTTTTTCCACCTTATAATGAACCAGATTCCAGAACTCCACGGCCTGCTTCTGTCCTTTTTTTGAAAGAAGATCATCCATGTCGGCAGAAAGTCCCCCAACGTAAGAAAGACCTAAATCACTGCAATTGTCCTGAATAAAACTGTGGGCCGTAACATCGTAAAAATGTTTTGAGGTGGTTACCTGGGCGGCAAATTTTCCCTTAAGGTCCACTTTGTTTTCGAACATAAGTTCAACAAAACGATGGAGTTGGGATGGAACTATGAAAGTGTAAACAGGATAACAGAAAAGAATCAGATGTGCCTTCGAAAGACTTTCTGCCGCCGAAGAAAAATCCTGCTCATACTGGCGGATATGCTTTCCCACATGAAGGGTTTCAAAGTGATCTTCTGGAAACTTTTTTTCCAAAAACTGAACGGTCTGAAAAGTAACGCTGTCCTTTCCTTTAGGACTGCCCGAGAGTACGCAAATGTTCATAAAAATGATTATACTGCGAAAACGGTTATTTCAAAAGAGATTTTAAAAATTCAGAAGGTGTACAGGCCCCGGAAGAAAGTTCAATTTTATCTGCCAGAGATCTTCCTTCTTTTGATGAAAGCAGTGCCGCAAAGGCAAGTGGTGTGTTGTCAGCAGGAACTTTGTCGCCATAAACGTCGGGAACAAGTTCATCGGCATAAACCAGAACAATCTCTTCTTCAGTTCCAGCCAAAAGAGGTGCAAGGGCAGTTTTAAGTCCCTGAATAAAATCATTTTTGGAAGGATAAATAACCGAATAACCGCCCTGAAGCTTAAAAGCAAGAGTTGCAAGGGCTACAGGAGTATTAAAAACAGAAAGTGAAAAACCAGCCGGAAGAATGTCATTGTCCTCAATGAGTCCCTGGTTGATGGTAAATTCCCGTTCAATTTCTCCCCGCAGTGATACAAATACAATTTTTGTTTCCTTGTCAAAAGCTGTTTTTTCAAGGAGTTTGTGTACCACGTGAACGGTCATTTTGGAAATCTGGCTTAGACGGCGGCGGAAAAGCGGATCGGTATATTCAAGCTTTGGAGAAACCTTTTCTTTTAGAATTTCAATTTCACCATGGGCCCATTTATTTAGAGCTTCATCATCATCTTCCAGGCCCGGAGCCCATACAGAAATATCTTTAAGGAAAACGTCCACTTTTACACCAGCCAAATCTTATTTGATTTTAAATTCCAGAAGTGAGTATGCCTGGGTTCCCAGATTGTGATGGGCTGTCTTCAGTTCAAAACCGGCTTCTTCAATAGCATCTACCAGTTCCTGATAACGGTACATTTTGCTGTTTCCGTTGGCAATACAGGTAAAGTAAAGTGAAGTTGCCATAACTGAATAAGCATTTCCTTCAAAGCGCTGGTGATCCCAAAGTGGTTCCAGAACGTAAACTGTTGTTTTTTCTGTGGCGGCCTTACGTACCTTTTTAAGGATTTTTGTAACCTGATGGAGGCTGAAACAATCCAGGAACTGACTCATCCAAACGGCGTCTGGGTCAGATGGAAGAACAGTTGATTCCGAAAGTACGTTTGTGGCGTATGTGGAAATGCGGTTCTCAAATCCTTCTTTTTTTGCATTTTCTTCGGCTACGGCAGTCTGTCCTGGAAGGTCAACGATTGTCATGTGAACATCAGGATCGTATTTACAGCAGGCGATTGACCATTTTGCTGTATTTCCACCAATGTCAACGATTGTAGCAGGCTTTTTGCCAAAAACGATTGGAAGTGCTTCAGGGAATGCTACATCTGAATAAAAGTGATCAAAAGAGAACCAGCTTTTCTTTTCCCTGTCTGGGAGCGTTGAAAGTGCTTCATAAACAGTTGTCCACTGATCACCAAAAACTTTAAGACCTTCAGGTTTTCCTGAAACAATTGAATCCTTAAGCTTAAAGGCACCTTCGTAACAGATGTCATTTGTAAAATTGAAGTTTGCAACAGTAAGGTCATCATTAAGAAGGAACCAGCCTGTTTTTCCTAAGACCAGCTTTTCTTCTTCACTTTCAGAGCTAAGCTTAAGTACATTCATCCCCAAAGCCATTTCTGTAAGAACTTTTACACCATATTCAGAAATGCCAGCTTTTTCGGAAAGTTCTTTTGTAGAAATACCCTCATCTCCAGCATCTTCAATCAGTTTCATGATGCCAAGTTCCAGCAATGCGCGAACAGCCTGGAATGTCATTGGAGAAAAGGCGATTTTCTGTGCTTCAAAACGTGCATCAATGGCACGAAGATTGTCTTTCTTGTACTTGTCAGTAGTAAATAAGGATTTGTCCATACTCTCAATATTATTGAATTTTACGTTTTTTTTCTATAGAATATGCAAGTAAATCTTATACAGGAGACTCATTTTACATGGACGATCTTAAATTAGAAATCAAAAAAGTTATCATTTCATCACTGCAGCTTGAAGATCTTGAACCAGAAAATATTGTTGATTCGGAACCTCTTTTTGGTGAAGGACTGGGTCTCGATTCCATCGATGCTCTTGAACTTGGTGTAGCACTCAAGAAAAAATTCGGCGTTAAATTTGCTTCCGACGGTGAAGATGCAAAAGCACCTTTTGCTTCTGTAAATGCTCTGGCTGAATACATTACTGCAAACCAGGGTAAATAATGCGAAAATTCTTACGGGCCTTGTTCTACATTTCAATGGCCCTTTATCCGGTCCTTGTTTTTTCCCTTCTGGTAGTATTCAAGGTTGATACCCGCATTCTTTCAGTGTGTATCATTGTGCTGGCAGGCGCTTTTTTCCTAAGTGTTACCGGCCGAAAAATCTCTGCCAATGGGGAAAAGAAAGCCTTGGACTGGAAACCTATGTTAAGTTCTGCCCTTCTCCTTGCGGCAGGACTCTTCTGCTTTTTTACCAGCAATTCCATTTTTCTGAAGCTGTATTCGGTTGTAATCAGCGCAAGTTTCCTTTTTATTTTTGGAAGCACACTGTTTTTTGAACCGAACATCATCTTCCGCTTTGCAACTCTTGCGGACCGTTCAATAAAAGGCTCCGACTGGGAAAACAAAGTAAAGGCCTACTGCAAAAAAGTAACTGTTGTCTGGTGTGTTTTCTTTATTCTTAACGGATCAACTGCCGCGGTAACTGTGTTCATCCGCCAGATTTTTCCAGGCATTTCCGAAGAAAGAGCAAATACAATCTGGTCTGTGTATAACGGTGGAATTTCCTATGTACTTATGGGACTTCTTTTCGCCGTAGAATACTTAATCCGAATACTGGTGGACAAAAAAATGATTAAAACTGCTTCTATTTCTACTTTCAAAAACAATTCTCGCAAAGACAATTACGTTCTTTGTTATGAAGACACCTGGTCTGCAAAAAAGTACAAAACCTGGCTTGATTTCCTTACAGAAACTGCAAAAGTTCGAAAATACATTTCATCTTCTTCTGCAGAAAGCTACATTCTTCACTGTGAAGATTACTGGTATTTCCTTGTTACTTTTACAGCCCTTCTTCAGTGCAAAAAAACAGTCTACCTTACTCAGAATATTTCACCTGCCTTCCTTAATGAAGTTATGCAGCAGGATTACATTTTCATCACCGATCAGAAGGCTGCAGCTCCAGAACAGGGCACCATGACTTTTATTCCAGGACTTTTTGAAAACAAAGAACTGGATGTTACAAACGAAGAAATCAGAATAAGCCCGGAATTTGCTGCTGATGAAACAAAAATCTTCCTTTACACTTCAGGCAGTACAGGAAAACCAAAAGCAGTTCCACAGCGCATGAAGGAATTCGAAATCGACAACGCCTTCATCATCAGAAAATGGGGCGAAGAAATCAACAAACGAAAACTTGTTACCACTGTAAGCCAGCACCACATTTACGGTTTCCTTTTTGGCATCTCACTGCCATTTACAATGGGCGTTCCTTTCCGCCGTAAACGAATCGAAATGCCTGAAGAATTTGAAACACTTTCCGATGAAACCTACATTGTTATTGCAACTCCAGCCTTCCTTAAACGCACTGTTGAAGTAGAAAGCAGTCTTCCTATGAAAAACGTCTGGATTTTTACCAGCGGCGGTGCAGTAAGCCCGGAACTTGCAGTAAAAACAGAAGAAGTGTTCGGATTCTGCCCAATGGAAGTTTACGGTTCTACAGAAACCAGCGGTATTGCTTTCCGACAGCAGAATAAGGACGGCCTTTTGTGGACACCTTTCGACAATGCAAAAATCTGGCTTGGGGATGACGGCTGTCTTAGAATCATTTCTCCATACATCAAAAATCCGGAAGGTTTTGCCACTGCCGACCTGGCCGACATTCAGGAAGACGGACGTTTCCTTCTTAAAGGCCGATCAGATTCCATTGTAAAAATCGAAGAAAAACGCATTTCTATGACAGAAGTTGAAGGCCGCATTCTGGAAACAGGCCTTGTAAAAGATGTAAAAGTAATTGCCCTTTCAAACGATGTGCGACAGTTTCTGGCTGCTGCCCTTGTTCTTAATGAAAAAGGAAAAGCCCAGTTTGAAGGCGTAGAAAAGTTCAAAATCAACCGCTGGTTCCACGATTTTTTGATGAATTACTTCGAAAATGTTGTTTTACCAAAAAAATGGCGATATCTTGATAGTATGCCTGTGGATGTTCAGGGGAAAGTTCACAAACAGGAAATTGCAGCTTTGTTCGAAAATCAGGACTAACTGCATCAGGAAGATAAATGGAATACGGATTTGTTGTACCGGTTTATAATCACGGAGCTGCTCTTGAAGGTGTTGTAAAAAATCTTTCAGCACACAATATTCCTATCATTATTGTTGATGACGGAAACAACGAAACAAACCGCCGCCAGATTAATGATGTTGTAAACAATTATCCTTTGTGTACCCTGGTAAGCCTCGAAAAGAATTCCGGAAAAGGCATTGCCATGAAGCACGGTCTTCTTAAAGCTCACGAAATGGGCCTTTCCTATATTCTCCAGGTTGATTCCGACGGACAGCACGATGCTTCACGGGTTTCTCATTTTATTGAGGTTTCAAAAGCAAATCCTGGCGCAATTATCTGCGGTTATCCAGAATACGATGAATCTGTTCCAAAAAAGCGTCTCAACGGCCGAAAAATTGCCAATGGCTGGATTCACGTTGTTACCCTTTCCAACTCAATTAAAGATGCACTTATTGGCTTCCGCGTTTATCCTGTTAAACCATACATTAAAATTATTAACCGCCACACTTATATTGATTCCCGCATGGGCTACGACACAGATATTCTTGTTCATCTTATGTGGTCCGGCTGTCCTGTTATCAACGAGCCTGTAAAAGTTTTTTATCCAAAAGACGGAATTTCTAATTTCCGCATGGTCCGGGATAATATCCGCATTTCACTTACTTACGCCCGCCTCTGTCTTGGCATGATTATCCGCATCCCTGTTCTTTTATTCCGAAAGATTAAAGGCTGACTCTATAAAAGGCAGTTCCATGGGAAAACAGAACGAAGTAATCAAAACAAATAAACCTATCCTCCTTTTGCTTTGGCTCATTAAGTTTATGCCCCTGTTTTTTACAAGGCTTTTGATTTATCCTGTTTCCTTCTTTTTCTGGTGCTTTGGCTTTGAACCACGAAAAAACTGCCGCAATTATCAGAAAAAGCTTAAAGCCTTTACCGGCGGAAAATCACCAAAAATAATTTCAACTTACCGCCAGATTTTCAATTTCAGCATGTGCGTTGTGGAAAAGATTGAAGGCTGGGTTGGAAAGAAAAACTTCAGTTCCATCATCATTAAAGATGACTGCCAGGCCCTTATTGATCACCTGAATACGGGAAAAGGCGCCTTCATTATTGCATCCCACCTTGGAAACATGGAACTTATGCGAAGCCTTACTTCCATAGATGAAATGGGCTGTAAGCGCCGTGTAGGTGTTACAATCCTTATGGAGATGGGCGCTACTTCAAATTTCAACAGCACCCTTGAGAAGATCAATCCAAATGCCATGACCGACGTAATCGACACAAACAGCATTTCACCTCAGACCATTATTGATCTGGAAGACCGTATTGAGCAGGGAAACCTTGTTGTTATTACAGGAGACCGTTTTTCTGCAAATGGAAGCGGTCAGAAACTGGTAAAAGATTTTCTTGGATCACCGGCAGCCTTTCCTTACGGTTCATTTTTCATGGCAACCCTTCTTCACGCACCTGTTTATTTTATGTTTGGAATGCGTTCAAAAAGTTCCACTGTCTTTGCCAAAAACTACGAACTTTATGTTGAGGCCGCCAAAACCAGCCTTGATGTACCACGAAACAAACGAAAAGAAGCCATTGATGCTCTTTCCAATGAATATATTGACCACCTTCAGAACTTTACTTCAAAGTTTCCTTACCAGTGGTACAATTTCGGGGACTTTTGGAAATCGGGAGATAATTGATGAAAAATCCTTTCAAAAATGCATCTAACCGCACTTTCCTTGGTGCTTGGATTGGCTTTCACGGCGGTCTATTAATCTTTTTTCTTCTTTCACTTATTTTAGGCAAAAAACCGGTTTCCATCGACACCGACCTTTTTAACATGATTCCAAAGCCAATGCTTTCCGCTTCAATTAAGGCCGCCGACGAAAAAATGACCCGCCTTACAAGCGAAAAACTTTTCATCCTTGTGAGCCACGAAGATTTTAATGAAGCAAAAAAGGCTGCAGCTTCCCTCTACGATTCCCTTAAAGATAGCGATAATTTTTCTACCCTGGAACTGTACACCGACATGACCAGCGTTTCCGGCATTACGGATTTTCTTTTTGACCACCGCTGGAATCTTCTTGATGAAAACACCGCAAGTGAAATAATTTCCTCACCGGCCAAAGTACAGTCTTTTTCGGAACAGGCCCTTGCATCTGCCTTCAGTCCCTTTACCATGACTTCACTGGACCGCCTTGATGAAGATCCTTTCATGCTCACAGAACTTGCCTTAAAAAACTATCTTGCCGCCATCCAAAGTTCCGGCACTGCCATGAGCGACAAAGACGGTGTACTTGCAGCTCAGTTTGAAGGCCGATGGTACGTTATGGTAAGAGCCTCCCTCAGTAAAAAAGGCGCCCGTCTTGCCAGCAAAAATGACGGAATCACAGAGATCTACAAAAACTGTGATGAAACGGGGAAACACTTTTCCAACGTAAACTTTACATTCACAGGTACACCTTACCACAGCCACGAAAGTTCTCTTTCCGCTTCAAAAGAGATTACCATTATTTCGGTGATTTCCCTGCTGGCAGTTCTGTTTATCCTGCTTTTCGTTTTCCGGTCAGCAAAACCTGTTATTTTTTCACTTGTTTCCATCTCCATTTCGGTGATTACAGCATTTCTTATTACCCTGGGTGTATTCCGCAACATGCACATTCTTACTCTTGTTTTCGGAACTTCACTTATTGGCTCCTCTATTGATTACAGCCTTCACTTTTTTACCCACTGGGCCGGAAACAAAGAACTTGCTTCGGGAGCAGAAATCCGTAGTCATCTTCTTCCAGGACTTACAATGGCCATTATTTCCACAGGCATCTGTTACGCTGTCCTTCTTTTTGCGCCGTTTACACTTCTAAAACAGATTTCCCTTTTCAGTCTTTCGGGATTGGTAAGTTCTTTTCTTACTACCATCGGGCTTTTCCCATTTATAAAACTGCCTTCTGATGAAAGTCGCTTTGTACGGGGAACAAACCTTGTTAAAATCAAAAACCCTGCAGTCCACAAAAAAGTCAGTCGCCTTGGCATTACAGCCCTTGTTGTTCTGCCACTAATTCTGGCCTTTATTTTCCGGGGTACCTTCGGCATTAAAAATAATATTTCGAATCTTTACAATATGGAAGGCCAGCTTCTTCAGGATGAAATCCTCTCGTCAAAAATCTTGAAATATAGTCCTACAGGCTGGTTTATAATTTCGGGCAATTCCGAAGAAGAACTTTTACAGACCGAAGAAGAACTTGCTCTCCGGGTAAAAGAAGCTCTTCCTGACACAGGCTTTTTGTGCACCAGCATGTTCATTCCATCAATAAAAAAACAGAAGTATTCTCTTTCTGCCGCCAGTCATCTTTTGGAATACGCTGACTTTCAGGAAGATGCCCTTGGTTTTGGTGAAGACGAAGCTTTGGCTTTGAAAAAGGCTTTTTCTGCATCCCAGAACAGTTTTATCAGTCCTGAAGCCGGAAACGTTCCTGAATATCTAATGGAAGCCGTAAGTTCAGTTTGGCTTGGAAAAATTGACGGGAAATATTATTCGGTTCTTGTTCCAAACCAGGTAAGTGATGCAGCCGTCTTCAAAAACCTTTCCAACAACGAAAATATTTACTTTGTAAGCAAAGTAGCCGACATGAGTTCCGACCTGGATCGCCTTACAAAAATGATTCTGAAATTCTTTGCACTGGCCTTTGTAATCATGACAGTGATTCTGCTTTTCTTCTATTCAAAAAAACAGACTGCAAAAATTATTTCCGTTCCCCTGCTTATCATTCTGGTTACATCTGCTGTTTTTGCCGCCACCAAAACCTGGCTTGAGTTCTTCAGCGTAACTGGCATCATTCTGGTATTCGGACTTGGCCTTGACTACGTAATTTACATGGTAGAGAACGAAAAAAATACATCTAAAAACCGGGATCTTGAACCTTTTGCCACCTTCCTTTCTTTTGTAACCACAGTAATCAGTTTTGGAGCCCTGGCCCTCAGTTCCTTTACACCAGTACACCTTATAGGATTTGCCATTTTCCTGGGCCTTACCACAGCCTACGCCACCTCCCGCTGGTTCTCCAAATAGCAATCCCCCCCACACACACGTCATACTGAACTAAACATCCCGTCATGCTGAACTAAACGTCCCGTCATGCTGAACTAAACATCCCGTCATGCTGAACTAAACATCCCGTCATGCTGAACTTGTTTCAGCATCTCATTCTCAGAATTACATTATTATTTGACATAGTTCCTGTAATTTTTTAAACTATTATTATGAACGCAGATATTTTTTTGTCTAAACCGGGTGTCCTCTGTTCTGCAGGCACCAGTCTTGATTCCCTTTGGGAAACCCTTCACACAAAAAGCCAGGCTCACATAAAAAAAACTACAGCCATGACAGGTAATGAATACTTTGCTGCAAGAATTCCAGATGAAACTTTAAAACCTGCAACCGGTCGCTACGACATGAAAATTATCCGCATGGAAGAAACAGCCCTCCTCCAGATTGAAAAACAGATTTTAGAAGCAAAAGAAAAATACGGTGCTGAACGTGTTGCCCTGTGCATTGGTTCCTGCGATAACGGAACTCAGTTTTCCATTGCCGGTCACAAAGAATATTTTGCCAATGGAAACTTCCCTGAAAGTTACAGCCTTGAAATGCAGGGTGCAGATTATGTAGCCACTTTTGCCGCAGAAAAATATGGACTTAAAGGACCAGCCGTTACCATGAGCACAGCCTGTTCTTCATCTGCGTGTGCCATTATTAAAGCCGCTGAACTACTTATGGGCGGTGCTGCTGATGCAGTTATTGCTGGTGGCATCGACATTGCTTCCGATACAACCCTGGTTGGTTTCAACAGTCTTGGAGCAGTTTCCGAAACCATTACAAATCCTTTCAGCAAAAACCGTCACGGCATTACTCTTGGAGATGGAGCAGCCTTTTTTGTAATTACAAAAGAACCGCTTTCTTCCAATGACTGCAAAATTGACATCAAACTTCTTGGTTTTGGAGAAAGTGCCGACGCCTACCACATGACAAGTCCTGATCCAAGTGGAGATGGAGCCCGTAAATCCATGGAACGTGCCTTAAAATCTGCAGGTCTTTCTGCCAGTAACATAGACTACGTAAATCTTCACGGAACCGGAACTAAATTTAACGACTCAATGGAATCAAAGGCTCTGGATGCAGTTTTTAAAGATTACAAGGTTCCTGCCGGCACAACAAAAGCCACCACCGGTCACACACTTGGTGCAGCCGCTGCCCTTGAACTTGCCATCTGCTGGAAAGCCATTTACGAGACTTTTGAAAAAGGAAAAACAGTGCTTCCGCCTCAGATCTGGGACGGAGTTTTAGACGAAGAACTGCCTGTTTTGAATTTTATAAAAGACGGAACTGAAGCTAAGGTAAACACCTGCCTTTCAAATTCCTTTGCTTTTGGCGGAGCAAACGCCACACTTATTATTGGAAAATAAGTTGGATTCCCCCCCTCTGTCATCCTGAACAAATCCTCTGTCATCCTGAACTAATCCTCTGTCATCCTGAACAAATCCTCTGTCACCCTGAACTTGTTTCAGGATCTATTACAAGAGTCTTATTTCAAACGGTAAAGTTTTGAATTTCTTTTAGCGTTCCAGATTTTTCTTCTTTCTTCCGGCAATGTTTCAATGTTGTCGGGAGTAAAGCCCATCTTTTCAAACCAGTCGGAAGCCTGTGTTGTAAGAATGAAAACTGATGCGGCCTTTTTTTCTGCGGCAAGATTTTTCAGATATTTTATAAGTTTTGGACCAATGCCCATATTTTCAAAATTTCTGTCCACGGCAACTGCGGCAATCTCGGCCTGTCCGTCCTTATACAAGTGGAGTGCAGCGCAGGCACGGATTCCGTCATCCAGTTCGTAAACCACGTAATCTTCGAAGGTTTCCATAAGAGAGCTTTCTGTTCTTGGAAGCAGTTTTCCACTTTCAATAAATGGATTCATCAGCTGGAGAACAGATGGAATGTCGGTGCGTGTCATTGGACGAATCTGTCCGTAATCTGCAGTGTAGATCATAGTTCCCGAACCAAGATCCGAGAAGATTTCACATGGAAGAACACCGTCAATTTTCCCGTCTACCAGGTGGCAGCGAGTAACTCCTTTTGAACAGGCAGATTTAGCTTTTTTAAGAAGACGGAAAACCACCTGGGCATTCTGTGCAGTTGCGTTTTCATTGGCGGCAATAAAGTCGTCCACTTCCTGAAGATTCATGGCAGGAATATCGCCGTTTTCGGCCACAGAAATGGTTTCCGGCACTGTAAAGTTATCTTTATTTACTGAACTACCGTCCATCATAAAGAAAAGCTTGTCGGCCTTAAGGGAAATGGCAATGCTTTGTGCAAGGGAAACCGATGAAATATTATAAGGATGTCCGCTGGAACTCCAGCCAATGCACGGAAAAATAGGAATAAATCCTTCGTTCAGCACTTTCTGAATGGCTTCCGTCTGGAGGCGGTCAATTTCACCGGCAGTTCCAAAATCAAGGCCATCAAGAATGCCCTTTCCACGACTTCTAACCCAGTTTCCAATAACGGCAGGAATATTGTTTGCGGCAAGAGCAGTCATTACATTGTTTGAAACGTCAAAAGCGGCCATTTTAATAAGGGGCATGGCATCTTCAGAAGTAATGCGGATATGATCTTTGTAATCCCACTGGATTTTTGAAAGAGAAAGCACCTCATCAATACGGGCTTTTGCACCAGGCACCAGAATTACGCGAAGACCGGCCTGGTGAAGAAGAGCAATATCTTTTATGTGAGAAGAAAAAAGTGGGCCGCTTAAAATATTGTCATCAATATAAATAACAATTGTGGCATTCTTAAATTTCTGAAGATAACGGATTACTCCGCGGATATTCTCGGCTTTTTCGGCCCTTTTAATGTATTCTGTGCTTTCCATACAAAATCTCCGGTGCCACCGGCGCTCTTACTAAAGGTCTTCAACGTCCATGGCTTCAATGCCCTCACCAACTTCATCAGCATTTGCCCCGGCACGTTCAATGTAAGTTGTATAAAGCTGGTTCAAAAGTGAGCTGGTATTTTCGTCCATAATCTGGTAAAGCCGTGGAATCAAAAGCTGTTTTGTCATAAGGTCAAGGCCACTGGCACCAGTTTTAGAAACGAATGTGAAAACGTAAAGCATTTTATCTTCATTCTGGCGGCTCATGAACAGAACTGCGCTTGAGCGGAAATGAAGTCCTTTTACAGTAAACTGAATGTCTTCAATTTTTTCATATTCCGGAAGTTTCAAAGCTTCTGCATCAAATGTGCTCGAGAAATGTGAAAGGGAAATGTCGTTCAAGGTAGAAGAATATTGATGATTGTTGTAAGTAAAAGTGAAAGTACAGCTGTTGTTACACAGTGCACGAACATTTTTACGGCGCCCCATAGCCTGGTTTGCAAAAAGGACCTTTTCAATAATGCCAAAGTTGATCTTTTTCTGGTATTCAAGCTGGATACAACCGCAGGTAATACCAATATCATAAAGAAACATCTTTTCGATTTTGTTCTTTTCTTCTTTAGTCTGGCGTTTTGTGTAAAGAGCTCCAATAAGAACACGGCCCTGATATTTATCGTTGATAGCCTTAATCATTGCAGGCCAGTAAATGCCGGGAATATTTGCATCAACATTAAAGAAAAGGATAACATCATTGAAAACAGAAATAATGATTTCCAGTTTTTCCTGAAGAGAAAGTCGTTTGTCGTTGGTAACAAAATAACATTCATATCCCTGTGCCAGATACTCTTCCATAAAAGATTCAGGAATCAGTGAAGTATCAGGACAGATGAAGAAAGTTTTTCTGCCGGCAATAATATCCTTAATTGATGTATTCAAAGAATTTACTCCATCAACAAATAGTCTCTAGATTATAACAACAAACTCTCCAATCCGCAACAAAAGATATTTTAAATGTAATGAGAAACCGCGTGATGCTCAATAGTTTTAGTTTTTACCGAAACGATATAAGTACCAAACATTGCTGTAAGTGCATCAAAAAGAGCAGCAAAAGAACAGATGATTGGAGCTACCGGCTGAAGCAGAAGATAGCTTGTATCAAGACCTTTGCTGTATTTTGTACAAAGAATTGCCAGAAGAACAAAAGCGCTGCCTGAAGGAAGTCCGCACAATGCAAAAGAAAGACCGAATGCAGAAAGTGAAATCCACATTACATCGTTGAAGGAAATTGCCAGCATTGAGTAACTTCGCCATATAACGATGAAACTTACGGTAACTACAAGAGCCGATCCACCTCGTGCAAAAATTGAGAAAATCGGATATGAAAAACCACTTGTTCGGCGGCGGATACCAAGACTTTCTTTTCCATGGCGGATATTCAGAGGCAAAACCATATTTGTATCCCCGGTGAAAAAAGCGCTCAAAAGTGATGTAATTGAAGCATAAAGCACTCGATATGGATGTGTGTCGTGACAAACCCAGTAAAGAAGTGCCGGATAAATAATGCCTGCCACAATTACAAAGTCGATGGCAAACATTGTAAGAATATTGTTGAAAATACCTGTGGCGATTACGGCACGGTAAGTAACTGTCCAGTTACAAACAACGGCAATCATTCCTACAGAGAAAATTTCTGTAAAGAAAGTGGCAATTCCGTAAAACAGTTTTGAAAGGGAATCAAAAAGATTGAAAGCTGGTTTCATGGCAGTCTGATCACCGCTCATTACCCAACCAATAAGGAAGGCAAATACAAAGGAAACCAGAAGGAAATTGCCTTCCCGGAGAGTTTCAAAGGCCGAAAGTGGCAGAATTGAACGGATAAGTTCAGGAATCTGCAGGCTGAAAACTGTATCAGCACTGTCTACGGTAATTGGAAGACGTGGAAGGCGTACAATAAGGATTGAAGCAAGTCCTACCAAAGTAAGAATAAGTGATGAAATTACAATGATACCGATTGTCCAGAGTGAAGCCTTTAAAATCAGTTTTGATGAGCGGAGTTTGTTTACCGATACGGCCCCTGTGAAGAAAAGAAGAGGCACTACAATGTAACGGATCATATGAACGAAAAGTTCAGAAAGATAAGCTACAACTGCCGAAACGTTTGCATTGTCCATTGGCAGAATAAAATAACTGGCCAACCCAAGGCCAATTCCAATCAAATATTTAATCCATACTTTCATTCTTCCATTATACCCCAGTAAGAGCAAAATTGCAATTTTCACCATTTCCATCTATAATTGGCTCATGGCAAATGTATTAATTTTGGGGAAAGACCTTCCTGAATCCACAGATTTTATTAAAAGTTTTGAACTCAACGCACACAAAATCTTTACACCTGTAAAAACCGGTTCCGTAATCAGCATGGATAATGACAATATCATTACCTGCAACTGGAACAAGGCAAGCGCAATTTCCACAAAAGCCATGCTCATTCAGGCCGAAAGCCGTCTTGAAAACATTGACCGCATTATCATTTATTTTGACGCCTGTCATTTTGCCGAAACGTTCCAGAGCGACCGTGTTGATGAAATTACTGCGGCCATGGAAAACATGATTTACGGCTATCAGTATCTTGTAACAGAACTCCTTACACGCTTCCGACAGAAGGCCCCGGCATGCCAGATTGTGTTCCTGCTTCAGACTGCTCCTTCAAAAGCAAGTATCTCTAAAAATCCTGGAGCAGTTCCCTGCAATCTTGCAGTGGCCGCAGCACAGAAAGCCTTTGAAGCACTGGCCGAAAACGCCGCTTACAGCTTCTACGATCTGAACTCTGTAACTCCAGTTATTGCCTATTGTGATGTTTCAAATGCACTTTACCGCCAGGAACGGGAACTTGGAGAATGGGTTTTATCTTTCACCGAAACCATTTCCCAAATGAAAAACCGGCCTACCCTGAAGCAATGTACTTCCTGGGTAAAAGCCGGTTCTAAATCCCTGGGCCTTTCGTTGTTTAAGTAAGATCCCGAATCAAGTTCGGGATGACATCGTCATGCTGAACTTGATTCAGCATCTCTTATTCTGAACTGAATCCTGGGCTAACGTCATGCTGAACTTGATTCAGCATCTCTTATTCTGAGCGGACTCTTTCTTCACCATTAATAATTGATTTTGGAGGCAGGATGCTCTGGATAAAGATGTTTTCACTCAAAGCTCCGTAAGCCTCTGCTGTTTCCGCATTTACAATAATTGTTGCAGCCGTATCTACAATTGATACAGCAGACTGATTGTCCCATGAACCAAGTGCCAGTACACGGTTTCCTTCACCTTTCATATCAAGATGCACGTGGGCAGTTGAACACACAGTTCGTCCGCCTTTTGCTCCCATAAGAATAAGTTCCTGTCCAGAAAGAGCAATATTACAAGTCCCGTTTTCAAGGTTGATTTTTCCGCCGGAGTTGTAGCTGGAACCAAGACCTGCTACGTAAGAACCGCTTCCCTGGATATCCAGAGTAAAGTTTTCAAAAGAAACCTTCTGCATACCGTGGTGAGAACCAATTGCCGATCCCTGATTTACGCGGAATTCTTCTTTCAAAATACAGTCTTTGAAAATGATAGGTGCATCGCCGTACAGACAGCCTACCCCTACAGCTTCAACAGCCGCAACGTTGATTTCAAAGACCCCGCTCAGCGCTGTAATACCAACACCTTTTTTGTAAGTACCGCCACCAATACCAACACCAAGTTCACCATCCAGGCGTACGCAAACACTTCCCGAATGATTGAACATAATGTCACCAAAATTTTCTTCTACGCCACCACCAATTCCGTAACAATAATGGCCTTTTGCATTAATTCGAAGCGAACCTGATCCCTTAACCTGAATACCGCTGCCTTCAGGAACGCGAATACCTTTTTTATCCAGAGTACAATCCCCTTCAATGCGCAGAGTAAGTCTTGAACCTTCGCCAAGTTCAATACAAGGAAGATCGTCTACGGAACTCAGGTGCACATCCTGGAGAGTAACGTCTGTGGTAATACCGTCTTTAATGCGGATAACCATGTCGGCAGCGTAATCCGGGTTACCAGTAATTACAACTTCTTCCTGTGCAATGGTAATGCCTGTGTATTCTTCCAAGGCCAGCTGAACCAGAGAGATTTCCGGTGTGTTTGATGCAATGAAGATTTTGCGGTTTCCTTCAATAACTCCACGGATGTTTTCAGAAATAATTGTTTTTCTAACACCTTCCGGGATTTCACGAACCGGCTCTATGGAAGGTTTTGCTGTGTAGAATCCCTGAATCAAGTCGGCCTGAAGGCGAATCATCATTTTAAGTTCTGCTTCTGTTTCAACGCCTTCTGCCAGAACCTTCATGCCGTTTTCCTTTGCAAAGTTGATGATTGAGTTTACAAAGTACTGCTTTTTGGAATTGACCTCAATGTTGGAAATAAGAAGACGGTCCAGTTTAATGATCTGTGGTTTGTAGCGAAGCAAGGTGTAAGTATTTGAACTTCCGCTTCCAAAGTCATCAATGGCCAGCATAAATCCATTTTTTTTCTGGCGGGCTGAAATAATGGCAAGAGCTTCGTCATCGAGTTCGGTCTGTTCAGTAATTTCTACAACAAGGCGTTTCCAAAGCTCAGGATATTTTTCTGCCAGAGGATTAAAATCTTCGTCCTTAAGGGTATAACCTGGAATAGAATTCAAGAAGATTTTTGATTTTGCCGGAATGCGGTTGTCGGCCGAAAGTCGTGCCAGTACGTTTTCAAAGGTAAGTTTTTCAATCTGATAGTCCCGCTGGTTTTTGGAAGCGTAACGGAGAACCGAAAGCGGAGAAAGCGTGTCTGTTCGCATAAGAGCTTCGTAGGCCCAGATGCTTCCGTCCTTTGCAGAAACAATAGGCTGGAAGGCATACTGAATCTTGTTGTTATCAATAACGTCCAGAGCCATTGATTCTTCTTCCCGGTCAATGGAAGTTTCTTCAAAGTCATCGTAAGAATAGGCAGATTTACGGCGCTGTTCTTTTTTATCGGATTTTCCGGAAAGCACTTTGTTCAAGGCTTCATCAAAAGAAGTTTCTGTTTCGGACTGCAGGTCAATCAGTTCGTTGGCCATGTTCAGTTCAACAGAATAATCTTTTCCGTCAAAATCCGGTGAGTTTTTTACTCCCGAATAAATTCTTTCTTTAATTGACTTTTCGTAAGTAGTGTCGCCGGCTTCAATTGGGAATGCCACAACAAATTCATCACTTCCAAGGTGACCTGCAAATTCGTTGATATCAAGACTGCTTTTAATAACGGAAGCAACCGATTTAATAACATCGTTTCCTTCTGCATAACCGTACCCCATGTTGATGGCAGCCAGTCGTTCAATATCCATGGCCAGAAGTCCAATGTTTTTCTTCTGTTTTTTGCATTCCATGGCAACAGTATCAAGTTCATCAAGGAAGCCCCGCATATTGTAAAGACCGGTCATATCATCCCAAATGTCTTCACTCTTCAAAAGGCGCTTGTTTTCGTACATTCTTTCATCAGCTTCCACAAGAACAGGATCAATATCGTCGTTTGCGGCATGAAAGGCAGTTCCATAAGAAATGCGGTAGGAAAATTCACTTAAATCTTCGTTGATGTCTTCAAACATAATTTCAAGGTCTTCAGAAGATGCGCCCCGGCAGATTATGGCAAACTCATCTCCGCCGTAACGGAAAACCTTGCTGTTTTTTAAAAGGTGACTTTTGATTGTGCTGGCAATAACGGCCAAAGCTCTGTCTCCGGCAGTATGACCGTACTTGTCGTTAATCATCTTAAAGTTGTCGATATCGATAATAGAAATAAAACAGTCCTTTCTGCGCATTTCGGCCAGCTCATATTTCATGCTCTGACGTGTAAGAAGTCCTGTAATTGAATCACATTTGTACACCTGCATAACAAGGTAGTAATAATAGACGATTCCACTGCTTGTAACTACGCTGGCAAAAATATGATTGAAATGGAAAACCAGATCCATGGTAAAACTGATTATAACGGCTGCTACAATAAATACGATGAGTTTTCGTTTAAGGGGATCTTCAGTCCGTTTATGGCGAAGAAGATAAATCCATGCCCAGACAATTACGACATAAAGAAAATATTCAATAAATTTGATGAACAGAAAATCCCTTGCAAAAAGATCAAGAAAGATTGTAATCAGAGAACAGGAAAGTGTAAAAACATAACCACGACGAACTCGTTTTGAAAATGATCTGTCCTTGTAAATGATATAAAATGTAATAAGAATCAGATATATAATGGAAAATTGTGCAATCAGATTCTTCAAAAAATTTACAGTCATATTACTCTCCGTTTTGCTGGGGATATTCTATTATCTTACCATATAAGTGTATTTTTTTGTATTTCTTTTTTTTCACATAAAATGATAGTTTTATTCATTTTTCAAGTGAATTTACCTATACCATTATTGATATTTATGGTGTAAAATAGTGATAGAATTGGTAACAATGGCGCCTTTTGGAGCCATACAATATAGGAGAAAAAAACATGAATAAACCAAAGATTAAAATTGGTATCGTAGCTGTTAGCCGCGACTGTTTCCCAGAATCACTTTCAGTAAACAGAAGAAAGGCTTTGGTAGAAGCTTACACAAAAAAATATGGTGCAGATGATATTTACGAATGTCCAATCTGTATCGTAGAAAGCGAAATCCACATGGT
>JAKSTP010000029.1 GCA_024402505.1 Treponema sp. | reverse complement strand
GATAAAACCATATAAAGCAGGGCAGAAACAGAAAAAATTGAATAAATCAAAATAAACAGAATTGTAAGATATTCACTGTCTGGTCGGAATTCAGATAGATAGAAATATTCAGCACATCCAAGAAAAGGGAGATGGAGTGAAAATGCAATCTTGTAAATAATATCTTTTTTTAAAATTGCAAAAATAATATGCAGAATAACAGAAACTAAAAACAGTGAAAGAAATACGTAAACTTCAGTACTCATAATTATATTATAGTACAAAAATGTTTTATTTCCAAATACAGAGAGCTTTTTTTACTTCAGAAATAAGATAGAAGGATCCTGTTACAAGAAGAATGGCATTATCATCTTCACTTTCTTTTACAGCCTTAAGAATAAAGTGAGCGTAATCTTCAGAACTTGTAAATGGGATTCCGGCTTTAGTAAAAGCCTGGCAGGCCTTATCAATATTACTTGCTTTTACAATTCCTGGTTTTGTTATGAAAACTTTATTAAATTTGTCCTTGCACAAAAGTGCCATGTCTTCAACGTCTTTGTCCGCAGCACATGCAAAAAGAAGATTGATTTTCTTTCCGGAATAAAGTTTTTCCATTGTAGAAATTGTGTGCCCAATGGAATTAACTGTGTGCGCTCCATCAAGAACAAGAAGTGGAAGTGCTGGATAAGATGATATGTTTTCAAGACGTTCAAAACGGCCAGGAAGTTCTGCTTTGGCTAAGCCTCGTTCAATCACTTCTTCTTTTATCATAGGGTAAAGTTCTTTTACTGCAACGGCTGCCATTGCTGCATTGTTAGCCTGAACATCACCTATCATTTTTAATGTAGTTTTTATAGGACGAGCAAAAAGGTGACTTTCAAATGAAACTTCCATTAGTCCATTTTTATAAGAATATTCAAGATTCTTTATAAAATCGTCTACAAAATAATACGGAGCTTTTACTTCCTTGCATTTATCTTTAAAAACTTGGTTAACACTTTCACTTTGCTGTCTTGCAATAACAACAGGAGTATTGTATTTAATGATTCCTGCTTTTTCATAGGCGATTTTTTCAAGGGTATCACCAAGAAATTCTGTGTGTTCAAGTTCAATTGGAGTAATACAGCAGACTTTTGGAGAAATAATATTTGTGCTGTCCAATCGTCCGCCAAGTCCAACTTCATAGACTCCGTAATCCACATGGGCATTTTTTAATACAATAAAAGAATAAAGTGTAACAAGCTCAAACCAGGTGATTGGTCTGTTTCCTGGAAGTGTACCTGGAATAATTGATTCTATTCGGGGAACCAGTTCTTTGATGGATTCTTCGTAAATGCTTTCATCAAAAAATCCAGATGGAGTACAGATCCTTTCACGGAAATCGGTAATGTGTGGAGAAGAGTAAAGACCTGTTGAGAATCCCGCTTCTTCAAGAATACAGGAAATCATTCGGCAAACTGATCCTTTACCTTTGCTTCCAGCAACGTGAACAGTTGTGTAATAGTTTTGAGGATTTTTAAAACGGTCACACAAGTATTTCATTGTGTCTAACCAGAAAATACCTTTGGATGGAGTTTTCTCAAAATTGAGATAGTCGTCCAGCCATTTGACAAACACATCTACCGCTTTCATAACTTGGTATTTTACTCTCTTTTCTTAATTGTAACAATAACAGAAATCCTTTATAATATTTTACATTATGGAAGAAATTGAATATACAGATATCAACAAAAGTTATGAAGCTGCTGTTGAAAGAAGCAAAAAAATTGAAGCCGATCTTCTGGTAAATCCAAAAAAATATCGTGTTCTTACCGGAGACCGTCCTACAGGAAACCTTCACATTGGTCACTATTTTGGATCACTGCAGAACCGTGTACGCCTTGCAAACCTTGGTGTTCCAACAATGATTCTTATTGCTGATTACCAGGTTCTTACTGATCACGACGCTTTTGACAAAATCAGTCAGAATACAAAAGAACTGGTTATTGATTATCTTGCTGCAGGTCTTAATCCTGAAAAACAGGATGTAATCATTTATCCTCACAGCTACGTTCCTGAATGTAACCAGCTTATGCTGCCATTCCTTACACTGGTTTCTAATGCTGAGCTTTCAAGAAACCCAACTGTAAAGGAAGAAATTGAAAGTGCAGGGCTTAAAAATGTTAACGCCGGAATGTATACTTATCCTGTTCACCAGGCCTGTGATATTCTTTTCTGTAAGGGAAACATTGTTCCAGTTGGAAAAGACCAGCTTCCACACCTTGAAATGACTCGTACAATTGCAAGCCGTTTCAACAATAAATTCTGCCAGGGTAAAGATCCAGTTTTCCCGGAACCACAGGCTCTCCTTGCTAAAACACCAATGATTCTTGGTCTGGATGGAACTCAGAAAATGAGTAAATCCCGCAACAATACAATCATGTTATGCTGGGATGAAGATCAGACTGCAAAAGCCATTAAAAAAGCTCAGACAGACAGTGACAGAAACATTACTTACGATCCAGTAAACCGTCCTGCTGTTGCAAACCTTCTTATGCTCATTTCACTTTGTACCGGTGAAGAACCATCTGCCATTGCAGCTCGTATTGGTGATGGTGGTGGCGGTATGCTTAAATCAACACTTACAGAAGTTATGAATGAAAAACTCCGTCCGTTACGCGCTGAACGTCGCCGTCTTGAACAGGATCCTGAATATATCCGAAAAGTTCTTCTTAAAGGTGCAGGTCAGGCCCGTGAAATCGGTATGAAAACTCTTGAAGAAGTTCGTCACGTAATGAACATGGAAATCTAATGACTGTGGATAAGGCCAGATTAAAGGAATTACAGGCTTTCTCAAAAAAGACCGGTATTCATGTTAAAAACATGGAACTTTTAAATCAGGCCTTTGTTCATCGTTCCAGCACAAATGAAAGCCACTGCCAGAATAACGAACGCCTGGAATTTCTTGGTGATTCTGTTCTTGGTGTGGTTTGTGCGTCCTATCTTTTTAGAACCCTTCCTGATTTTGTAGAAGGGGATCTTGCTAAAATCAAATCAGTTGTTGTTTCTGAAAAAGCCCTTGCTCCTGTTGCCTTGGAACTTGGCATTGATAAACTGCTAATTCTTGGCCACGGTGAAGAAATGAGTGGTGGAAGAAAAAAAGACGCCATTCTTGCAGACTGTATGGAAGCTGTTATTGCCGCAATCTACCTTGATCAGGGCTATAAAACTGCAGAAACGTACATTCTTTCATTTTTGACCAAAGCAATTGGTGAAGTGCTTTCTCAGGGACTTAAAGATTATAAAACTTTGCTTCAGGAATACCTTCAGAAAAAAGACAAAATCTGTCCTAAATACGAAGTTGTTGGTTCAAGTGGCCCGGAACACGCCAAAGTTTTTGAAGTGAATGTAATTCTTGGTGATAAAAAGATTGGTCCTGCCTTTGGTAAAAATAAAAAGGAAGCAGAACAGAACGCCGCAAAAATGGCACTAGACAGTCTCAAATAATTTTTGTATAATTTATTAAATATATATATATTTCGTTTTGTGACTGCGTTTTGAGATTCTCTCCGCGCTGTCGGGCAAAACAACAGGGGATTAAAATGAAAAAAGGAATTCATCCAGACTACAAACTTACAAAAATCACTTGTGTATGTGGCAATGTAATCGAAACACGTTCTACAGTTGAAAACATCAACGTGGAAATTTGTTCTGCATGTCACCCATTCTACACAGGTAAACAGAAGCTTGTTGATACTGCCGGTCGTATCGATCGCTTCAACAAACGCTACGGTATCAAAGCTGAGTAGTCAGAACAATCATTTTGATTTGTGGTTTATAACAAACCCCATTTTAAGAAAGCACTTTCCCATTCTGGAAGGTGCTTTTTTTTATTGCTAAATCTAACAAAGTGATATAAATTAAATAACTGAGGATGTTAATCAATGGAAAAAACGATCAATCTTTATAGTGAAACCAAAATAAATATTTCAAAAGGAATGACAGGCCTTTTTTTTGAAGATATAAACTATTCTGGTGACGGTGGACTTTACGCAGAAATGCTAGAAAACAGGCATTTTGAATTTTACAGAAGTCATCAGGGAAATAAAAACGGAGACTTTTTTACAGAATATGATGGCCTTTACGGCTGGACAAACGAAGGCCGTGGAACAATGAGAATTGTCAGTGGAAGTCCAGTTTCGGAAGTGAACAGCCATTATCTTAGATTTACCTCTACCGGCAGCGGTGAAGGATTTTCGAACAAAGCCTATGACGGCATTACCATGAAGAAAGGCATGGAATACAAAGTTAGTTTTTATGCCAGAAATGTTAGTCTTCTTGATGAAGTATATGTACGGATTCTTGGAAAAGACGGTGTGAACTGTGGTGGAACAGTAATCAGTCTTTTTAAAAACGAAGAAAATACACTTTGCCCATGGAAGAAATACGAAGCTGTTATTAAAGCCGAAAAAGATGTCCGATTTGGAAAATTTATTGTAACACTTAGCGGAGAAGGCACAGTTGAGTTTGACTTTTTCAGCATGATTCCTTCAGATGCTGTTTGTGGTATTTTCCGAAAGGATCTTTACGATCTTCTTGATGTAATTCACCCGGGATTTTTGCGATTTCCTGGGGGATGTATTATTGAAGGTGCAACTCTTTCTAACCGTTATGATTATAAGAAAACCATTACTCGTCTTGAAGACAGAAAAAACAACTGGTCCCGATGGGCTGTTCACAGATCATGGCAGAACCTTAAAGAAAATCGTGGTCCTGTCTGCTATCCATATTATAATCAGACTTACGGTATTGGATATTATGAGTTTTTCCTTCTTTGTGAATCTCTAGGATGTAAGGCACTTCCTGTTTTGAACGTAGGACTTTCCTGTCAGTTTCAGAATTACGAGATGGTTATGCCTGGAACAGAAGAATTCGATCAGTATGTAAAGGATGCTCTCGATCTTGTAGAATTTGCAAACGGTCCTGTTACATCAAAATATGGAAAAATTCGTGCTGATCTTGGGCATGCAAAAAGTTTTAATCTTGAAATGATTGGAATTGGAAACGAACAGTGGGAAACAAAAGATAATCGTTTCTTTGAACGTTATGCTGCTTTTGAAAAAGCCATTCATCAGATTTACCCTGAAATGAAGCTTATTGGAAGTGCAGGGCCAAATGTTGAATGGGAACAGTTTGGAGAAGCCTGGGATTTCATTCGTAAAAATGCAAAAGAGAATCCTGATTTTGCCTATGCTGTTGATGAACATTATTACATGCCTCCACAGTGGTTCTATGATCACTTAGATTTCTACGATAACTACGATAGAAGCGTAAAAGTTTTTGCCGGTGAATACGCAACTCATCACGAAGGCGGTGGAAGCTTTAATACTCCGGAATTAAATGATCTTGGAGGAGCAATTGCTGAAGCTGCATTCCTTACGGGGGTAGAACGAAATGCTGATGTTGTTGTTCTTGCAAGTTATGCACCGCTTTTTGCACGGCTTGGATACACTCAGTGGTCACCAGATCTTATCTGGTTTAATGATGAAAAAGCTTACGGAACTCCAAGTTATTTTGTTCAGTTAATGTATTCAAATTTCACAGGAGATAAAACTCTTGATACAAAAGGTGAACACTCTAGCCTTTATAAAGACGGCATTTACTACAATCCATCTGTGGATTCAAAAACAGGAACTGTTTACCTTAAAATTGCAAACTCCAATGATGAAGCTGTAAAAATCAATTTGAATGCCAAAGACTTTGGTTTTAAAAAAATGGAAACTATCTGTATTGGCGGTGAAGAAAAAAATGCTTACAACAGCGTAGAAAATGCCAGTAAGATTGCAATGGAAAAATCAGGGGAAAAAGACTACAGTAGTGAAATCGTTTTAAAGAAAAATTCATTCACTGTTTTAATTCTCAGATAATTGAATGTTGAAGAACTAATGGTTTCGTCGATCCATTTCTCTGTTGTTGCTGTAGTATTTTCGTTTATTTTCATACATGCGTTTGTCGGCAATTTTTGAAAGAAGGGCAAAGTTTGGTTCTTCAAGTTCACTTGCTTTTATGTAGCCAATGGAAAAACTTAGATGATCAATGATTTTTCCTTTCCATTCGTTCTGTTTTTTGTGAATTTCAGTGAATATTTTCTGTAAAGTTGGATCATCTGCTTCAAGAATGACAACAAATTCATCTCCACCGGTTCTGTAAATCTTTCCATAATCTTTACATACTTCTTTAAGGATGTTTCCGGTGGCGATGAGGATTTCATCTCCTGCGTCATGGCCGTGAGTATCATTTGCTGTTTTAAGTCCGTTCAAGTCAATTCCGATGTAACAGAGGTTTTCAGAAACTACAATGTCTTTTGTGTTCTCGATGTAGGCATTTCGATTAAGAAGTCCCGTAAGTTCATCAATTTTTGAACTTCGGATAAGATTTTCTTCCTTAAGTTTTTCATCGTTTATGTAAAGGGAAGTAAAAAGCACTTTTTTCAGAGGAGTATTCTTTGCACCGATTCTGATGAACATAAAACGCCACCAGTTACTGTGATAGTTGATTCCTTCCCAGGTAATAAAGGTTTTATCTTTCATACGGTCTTCCAGTTTTGAAAGATTTACAAATTCCAGGGCTTTTTTCAGGTATTCAGGATGAGTAATTTTTGTCATAACGGCATTGATTGTATTCTGAATATCCATGCTTTTATTTTCACGAACAAGATTATCAATTGTAGAAGATGTGTTTCCGTGGGATTCAATAGTCTGGTTTTCAAAGTCCAGTGTGTACATGGTATGGAAAATTGATGCAACTGCTTCAACACGACTTTTCTGTTCCTCAAGAACTGAATAAGAGTTTTCCAGAGACTGCAATGTTTTATAGACCTTTTCTATGTTTCCAAAATTAATGCGGTCGTTCTGAATGAACATAAAAAGCAGAAGAAGGGAAAGGGATGTGATTGTTGTAAGATGATTGTCAGGGTAGAGCATGGCAAGAATAAAACCCAATATCATAAGAACCATCATTATAAGCAAAGTAAATAAACTTTTTTTAGAAATGTATTTTCGAGCCCTAAAGATTGCAATTAAAACAATAAAGATTATTGCCATACAGCTGGTAAAAAATCCTAAACTGTAGTTCATTGGAATACCGTAAATACTTTCACGGCAGAACTTTACCCCAATAACAATGGCAAGAATGGAGTTCAGGATAGTGGCAACGTAGGAAAGGGCAATAAGTCCCTGGTAAAAATCATGAAGAGTTTTATTCTGAGAGGGTGTAAGAGAACAGATATATTCAATGAGAACTGTAAAAAAGAATCCTGGTGTAATTAGAATTATAGTAAGTGCAAAGCCGTTTAAAATAAAAAGTTGGTCAACCTTATGTAAAGTAACAATTGTATAAGAAGTAAAACAAGCAGTAAGTACAATAAGATTTATTATGATAAGCCACTTGAAAATAATAGCGGAACGATTCTTTTCTTTAATTGAAAGATTGTGTGTAATAAGAATAATCAGGGTAACAAAAATGGAAATAATATTACCAGCAATAGTTACTATAAACATAACTGAAATTATAATACAGAAGATTACTTTGGTATAGAGTTTTTAGAGATTTTTGAATAAGATCCCGAATCAAGTTCGGGATGACGAATGAAGGACAATGTTTTTGTTGACAGAAAAGTTTCAATTGTTAGGAGGGTAAAAAAAAAGAACTTCTTTTCAGAAGTTCTTTTCTAAAGCGGCAGAAGGGAGTCGAACCCTCGTCTCCAGCTTGGAAGGCTGGGATAATGAGCCGTTATATGACTGCCGCATTGATGTTTATATATTATAAATTTGCGTATTTTTTGTCAATAACCTTGAAGAAAATTTTTTGATTTTTTATAACAACAGTTTTATAATAAAAGTACTTTTTTTCATTAATAAGGAGAAAAAAATGGAAAAACTTTTCAAACTCAAGGAACATGGAACTACTGTCAGCCGTGAAATCGTTGCCGGTATTACAACCTTCCTTGCCATGGCTTACATTCTTGCTGTAAACCCTGGAATGCTTGGTGAAACAGGTATGGGATTCGGTCCTGTATTTACTGCTACGGCTATTGCATCTGCAATTGCAACATTGGTAATGGCATTTACTGCAAACCTTCCAATCGCTCTTGCACCTGGAATGGGATTGAACGCCTTCTTTACATACACAGTATGTTTCGGAATGGGTTGTTCATGGCAGCTTGCTCTTACTGCTGTTTTTGTTGAAGGTATTATCTTCATCGTACTTTCACTCTTTGGAATCCGCGAAAAAATTATCAACGCTATTCCTGCAGGAATGAAAAAAGCAGTTGCTGTTGGTATTGGTCTGTTTATTGCACTTATCGGTCTTGCAAACGCAGGTATCGTATCTTCAGACACAGGAACAATCATTGGATTCGTAAACCTGAATATGAAGAGTGCTGCTGCCGTTGTTTGTATCATCGGTCTGATCCTTACAATCGTTCTTTACATTCTTAAAGTTCCTGGAGCAATTCTTATTGCCATCATCATTACAACAATCGTTGGTATTCCTTTTGGTGTAACAACTGTTCCAAACGGATGGAAACCATTCAGCCTTCCAGATGCACCACACCTTTTCAAATTTGAATGGGCTGGAGTTCTCTCTGTAAAATTCTTTGTAATTATGTTTACATTCCTCTTTACAGACCTTTTCGATACAATCGGAACTCTTATGGGTGTTACACAGCAGGCTGGTCTTGTTGATTCAAACGGAAACATTCCAAGAGCAAAGCAGGCTCTTATGGCTGACTCTATCGGTACAGTAGCTGGTGCCTGTCTTGGTACATCAACAGTTACATCATTCGTTGAATCATCTTCTGGTGTTGCTGCTGGCGGACGCACAGGTCTTACATCTGTTACAACAGGTGTTCTTTTCCTTTTGGCTTTGTTCATGACACCACTTTTCGCACTTATCCCTAGTGCAGCTACAGCTCCTGCTCTTATTTTCGTAGGTTACCTTATGATGCAGCAGGTTGTTGATATTGATTTCAAAGATCCAACAGAAGGTGTTCCAGCATTTATCGCAATCATCGTTATGCCATTTGCTTACTCAATTTCAAAAGGTATTGCATTCGGTATGATCGCTTACGTAATTGCTAAAGTTGCCGGAAAGAAAGCAAAAGATATCCCTGTTGCTACATGGATTCTTGCTGTAATCTTCATTGCTGATATTATTTTTGAAGCAGTAAAATAAGCTTATAAATAGCTTTTAGCAACGGTCATGAGTTTTTCGTGATCGTTCATTTCGGGATCTTCAAGAACGGATTCAAAAAGTTCGTTTAAGATGATCCCGATTTTTTTGCCCTGAACACCAAGTTTTACAAGGTCGTTTCCGTTGATTTTAAGGTCTTTAAGTGAAAGTGCACCATCTTTGGAAAGTACATTTTTAATCCTGTCGGAAAATTCAACAAAAAGATCGGTGGAAAGACTTTGAGGACTAACTGCGCAGTTATGCATGCCGTAAATGTCGGAAAGCCGTAAATCAAAAAGATCTTCAATATTTTCTTTACCAACACGGACAATGAATCTTCTTACAGCACCGTCACTCCAGTTGGTTTCATAATGGTACATGTGTTTTTTAATAAGATGACTTACGTGTTCAATTTCCTTATTTGAAAATTTCAGTCGTGTCATTATTTCAATAGCTTTTTCTGAACCAATAAAATCATGATTATAAAAAGTGATTTTTTCAAATCCATCTTCCAAAGAAACACGTTTGGCCTTTGGTTTTCCAATGTCATGGAGAAGGGCAGCCAGGCGAACCAATGGCTTTGATTTTGGGGCCCCGTCGCAGGCATAAAAAAGATGATCAAGAACGTCGAATTGGTGATAGCCTCGTTTATCGCTTTGGACACAGCCCCTGCATTCTGTAAATTCAGGAATAAAAAGATTCAGGATACCGGTCTCTTCCATAAGTTTTAGACCAACAGAAGGTCTTTCACTTTTCATCATTTTCATAAACTCATCCCTGAAACGTTCTACACTGATGGAAAGAGTCTTTTTCTGAATATCATTTTTGAAAATTTTTAAATAAGTCTTTTTTTCTATACTAAAATTAAGCTGGCTTGCAAAACGCAGTGCTCTTACAGGACGAAGTCCGTCTTCCATAAATCGTTCGTGTGGATTTCCAACTGTACGGATAATCTTTTTCTTAATGTCTTTCTGTCCGCCAAAAGGATCAACAATCTTTCCGTTTTTTAAATCTACAGCAATGGCATTCATGGTAAAGTCACGTCTTGAAAGATCTTCTTCAATGGTTGCAGCATATTCAATTTTATCAGGATGACGGCCGTCGGAATAATCACTTTCTGTTCGGAATGTGGTGACTTCAATTTCTTCTTTCATGAAATGAACAGTTACCGTACCGTGAGCAATTCCTGTTGGAACTACAAAATTGAACATTTTCATTACATCTTCAGGCTTTGCATTAGTTGCCACATCCCAGTCGGAGCAAGGCTTGTTCAAAAAAATATCACGGACAGCGCCTCCAACAAGATATGCCTTGAATCCATTTGATTCAAAAACCTGGTTAAATTTCTGAAGAACATTATCAATCTTAATCTTTTTTGAAATCAATTTATAACCCCGCAGAAATAACATTCATCATATTTGAAAAAAACAGAAGGCTTATACCTACAGCCATACAAAGAATCATTAAAACCATCTGAATGATTCCCGATAAAAACTTTTTATGTCTTGTAATAAAACTGATAATATGTGAAACAAAAATTATTAAAGAAAAACATATTAAAAGAAAGGAAAAAACCGACATTGTTTCAAGAATCATAATCTGGCTTGAATCAGAAAAAGTCTGGTAATTTCCCATAAGAAATACAAAAAAAAGTAGAAGATCTACTACAAGAAAAATCATTCCTGCAAACAAGGAAAGTCGCTGAAAAAATGAGAATCCTGTATTGTTTTGTATCTTATTTTTGTTTCTCAAGATTGATTTATTATAACTGAAAATGTATGATTATTCTATTATGAAGAGATTTCTGGCATTTGTATTGTTTCTTGCCATTGGTTCTGGTGTGCTTCTTTATTTTGGATGGACCACACTAAAAGTGCCTGCGGGTAAATGCGGAGTGCTAATAACTAAAACCCATGGAATTGATGAAAAGCCTCTTGAAAACGGTAAATTCGTCTGGAAATGGCAGACTCTTCTTCCAACAAATACAACAGTAAAAACTTTTACAATTGAACCTCATTTTTGTACAAAAACCATTACAGGTTCCCTTCCTTCTGCTGACGTTTATGCAAATAGTTCAGGTGTAACATCTGCCTTTACCTGGAGATTTACCTTTGACCTTACAATTTATACAAGTGCTCAGAATATTGTAGATCTTTTTAAGGAAGAAAAAATTTCAAATGATGAAGATCTCCAGGCTTATCTTGATGATGCTGCCGAAACTATTTCCCAGCTTGCTTCTTCATACATATTACAAAAAGTAAAAACCGACCGCAATTTCAATCCAGAATCTTTGAGAATGAGCGATCTTTTCAAATACATTTCTTTTGGCAATGAATATCCACTTATTGAACTGGAACACTTTGCCATTACAGAATCTGTTGTTCCGGATTATCAGCTTTATGAAAAAATACGGTCCTCGGTTTTTAATCCATCATTTGAAAATGTAAGCGAGGTATCACTTTGAACATCTGGATTGCCAGTATGGAATGCGCAGGAATTGCAGAGGCGGGTGGTGTAAAAAACGTAACCCAGAGTCTTTGTAAAACACTCCAGTCCCTTTCACATAATACAACTCTTTTTCTCCCTTTTTATAAATGTACAAATGCCGACAATGTTCTTTTTGAAGATGAAATGCCTCTTGCTTCCTCAGTAAGAATCTGTGATCAGGAAGCTGCTTTTATTTATAAACGGGCCATTTCCCTGGATGGAAACTTCAATATTGTTTTTATCATGCACGAAGCTTTTTCCGAAAAAGAAGCTGTTTATACCTATACTGCAAATGAAGAAGCTAAAAATCCTGCTCATAAAAAGGGAACCGGTCATGAAGATACACTTTTCATGAACACTCTTTTTGCAAAAGCTGTTGCAAAATATGTAAATTATCTTTCTCCTGATAAAAAACCAAAAGTCATTCATTGCCAGGATGCATCCACTGCCATGGTGCCGCTTTTCCTTGAAAGTAAGAATATCCGCACCATAGTTTCAATCCACAATGCAGGACCAGCCTATCATCATTATTATGCTAATTCCGGTGAAGCTGCCTGGTACTGTGATATTATTTCTGAAGCTTTTGATGGCTGCTGTAATTACGACAAAGTTGAACCTTTTCTTGTTGCCCACAAATACGGAGCAAAATTAGCAACTGTAAGTGAGGTTTACGCGGAAGAACTTTCTAATCCATTTTTTGATACTCTTACAGAAAACCTTTCTTCTATCTTTTTTTCCAAAGGGATTAAAATTACCGGAATCACAAACGGCATTGATTTTGACCGTTACGATCCACGTGATACAAATGTTTCAGGCCTTCCTTATCCATTTAATCCAAAGATTGGGGACCTTAAAGGAAAATACAAGTGCCGAGAGTATTTTCTTGAAAAAATCAACACACCTATTCAGGGGGAAAACGGACTTATTAAAGTTTACGGTAGTATTGATAAAGAGCTTCCACCTAATGCTATTTTTGTAGGCTACCATGGACGTTTTGCAAGTCAGAAGGGCATTGATGTGCTTATTTCGTCTATTTCTCCAATACTTCAGACTTTCGACAACGTTTATTTTATCGCAATGGGTCAGGGAGAAACTGCTCTTGAAGAAAAAATGGTAGACAAGTGTCGCGAACATCCAGGAAAAGTTCTTTACTTAAACGGATATGAAAAAACTCTTGCAAGGCTTACAACAGTAGCTTCTGATTTTATGGCTTTCCCAAGTTTTTATGAACCTTGTGGTCTTGAAGACTTTATTGCAAATATTTATGGAAGTCTTCCAGTTGCTCACAGAACAGGAGGATTAAATAAGATTCTCAACAGAAAAACTGGATACACATACGCTCCAAACAAATGCGAAAACCTTGCTGCAGCTTTAACTCTTGCCATTACAACAAAAATGGAGAATCCTGCAAAAATTGCCAAAATGATTGTAGCCGGTTTTAATAATGTTGGCATCAATTATCAGTGGAATAATGTTATAAAAAATAAGTATCTTCCGCTGTATGAAGAAAAGTAAAATATTTTTTCAAAAAAGGTGCTGAACCTGTTGACACTCGTCGTGTAAAAGTATAATATAAACATCGTTCAGCACGAATGAACACTTGCTGCTTTAGCTCAGCTGGTAGAGCACGTGATTTGTAATCTCGGGGTCGTGGGTCCAAATCCTACAAGCAGCTTACATGGGGAGTTTCTAGAGTGGTCAAATAGGACAGACTGTAAATCTGTTGCCTCCGGCTTCCAAGGTTCGAATCCTTGACTCCCCAATAAACTTGAGTCAGTTTTAGCTGACTCTTTTTTTTTGTCCTGAATACATCCCTGTACACCAAGAGCTTTTTTCCTTGAAACTTTTGACTTTTTGCCATATTATTGTAAGGATTGAAAAGATAAAGAGGGAAAGATGAAAATTCAGTTTTGGGGAGTTCGAGGATCTATTCCAGCACCACTAACACCCCAGCAGATTCAGTCAAAAATTATTGCCGCTGTTCAGAGAATTACTCCAAAAGATATTGAAAATTCTGATTCAAGAGAACGTTTCATTTCAAGTCTTCCTTCATGGATTTTTGGAACTACTGGCGGAAATACACCTTGCACTGTAATCACTGACGGCCCAACGAAAATCATTCTTGATATGGGATCCGGTCTTCGAGGCTATGGTAAATCATCTGGCTGTCTTGAAGGCGAGAAGAAATACCACATTTTTTCATCACATTTTCACTGGGATCATATTCAGGGACTTCCATTTTTTGATCCTGCCTTTATGAAAGATTCTGAAATTCATTTTTATTCACCTTTTCCAAAAGCAAAAAAGATTCTTCAGGGTCAGATGAAAAGACCATATTTTCCAGTTCCTTTTGAAGCCTTTACAGAAAATTTCAATTTCCATACATTAAAACCTCAGGAAACTTTGGAAATTGATGGTTTTAAAATTAACTGGTGTACAATGTCACATCCTGGCAATTCCTTTGCTTATTCTTTTGAAAAAGACGGAAAGAAATTTGTTTATGCCACAGATGTTGAACTTCGTTCTGCCGATTTTATAAAAAATGAAAGAACTTCACCGGTTTTTGAAAATGCAGATTACATTGTTGTAGACAGTCAGTATACAGTTGAAGAAGCCTGCCGCAAGGTAAACTGGGGACACTCAGCATTCTGTTATGCCATTGATTTTGCAGTTTTCTGGGATATAAAGCACGTTTATCTTTTCCACCACGAACCGGTTTACGACGACAAAAAACTTCATTCAATACTTCAGGCAGCTCGCTGGTATGCACAGTATATCAACCGTCCTGATATCAGAATCCACCTGGCTAAAGAATCCAGAGAGATTATTTTATGAAAAAACGAACAGTAATTATTCCTCTCATTCTCCTTGCATTGGTTGCAGGGGTTTTTCTCTACCTTTTCTCATTATTGAAACCTGTTTCAAGTGACAGTGGAGCAGTGGAATCAGTTAGAATCGAAGTACCTAAAGGAAAATCCATCCGTACAATTGGTGATGAACTTGAAGAAGCCGGTGTAATCCGTTCCAGTAAAGCTTTTTATTTTATTGTGAGATTTCCAAAAGCCGCAGAAGTCATCTACAAATCAAATGCAGCATCTACTTTTATATTAAAAAGCGGCATTTACTTTTTAAATCCTTCAATGAATTATGTTGAAATCCTTGAAGAACTATCTTCCGGAAAACAGGAGTATGTAAAAGTTTCAATTCCTGAAGGCCTTACTATTTCAAAGGTTGCAGAAATCCTTTCAGATAACAATATTGTTGCTAAAGACGATTTTATTTCCGCTTGTAAAGATGAAAGTTTTGTGCGTTCTCTTGGCATCGAAAGTACAACTGCAGAAGGTTATCTTTTTCCGGATACTTATTATCTTACTCCGGATATTTCAAGCCGGGAAGTTATTAAAATCATGACAGATAACTTCTTTGAAAAAATTAAGAGCATTCCAAATCTTGCAGAAAAAACAGGAAAAGATCTTAATGAAGTGGTAAAACTTGCTTCCATTGTTGAAAGAGAATATCGTGTGGTAGAAGAGGCTCCAATCATTGCTTCAGTTTTCAAAAACAGGCTTCGATACAACATCGGGCTTTATTCCTGTGCAACAGTAGAATACATTGTTACAGAAATCCAGGGGCTTCCACATCCTGATCGCATTCTTTATGAACACACTCACATTGATAGTCCTTACAATACTTATGTTTATGCTGGTCTTCCACCAACTGCAATTTCCAACCCGGGACTTGTTTCACTTGAGGCCAGTACAAATACTCCTAAAACTGATTATTACTTTTTCCAGGTGAATAATCCCGAAAAAGGTACTCACGTATTTACTAAAACACTGGAAGAACATAACGAAAATCACTAAGAGGCAGTTACTGACTGATGGCCGGTTTTATTTCAAAAGAAACTATCGATAATGTAAACAACCTCTCTGATATTGTATCACTTGTAGGTGAGTACACAAAACTTACCAGAAAAAGCGGGAACGATTACTGGGGATGTTGTCCATTTCATCATGAAAAAACCAGTTCATTTCATGTAGACGGTGATTCAAAATTCTATCATTGTTTTGGATGCGGAGTTTCTGGCGGTGCTACAAAATTTTTAATGGAGATGGAAAAAATCTCTTTTGTTGATGCAGTAACCACTCTTGCAAAACGGGCAAATATCGAAATCAAATATGATGGAAATGGTCCTAGAAAAGACGAGCCTTATGACAACACAAAAGACCTTATTTTGGATCTTTACGAAAGGGTTACTTCCATGTTCCATTATTTTCTTATGGAAACTGATCAAGGGAAAGAAGCTCTTGAGTACTTATTGAATCGTGGCCTCACTAAAGAAACTATCGAAAAGTTCCGCCTTGGTTATGCACCTTCAGACCGTCACTGGCTTAAAAAGTTTTTGAAATCAAAAAATTATTCTGATGAATTTCTTTTGAAATCAGGACTTTTTTCACAGAATTACCCTGATATTTCATTCTTTAATGACCGCATAATGTTCCCGATTTTTAATAGAAAAGGGCAGACCTGCGCATACTCTGGCCGAATCCTTCATTCAAAAGGACCAGATGACCGAAAATATATGAACACAGGTGAAATGGTTCAGTATAAAAAGAAGGAAACTCTTTATGCTTTCAATTTTGCAAAGGAATCAATCCGCCGCACAAAGTCAATTATTATCTGTGAAGGTAACATGGATGTAATTTCCTATCACCAGGCTGGAATTGATTACGCTGTAGCAACCTGTGGAACGGCCCTTACAGAAGACCACATGAAGCTTATAAGGGGATTTGCAGAAACTGTTTATCTTGCTTTTGACTCAGATGATGCAGGGCAGAAAGCTACTTATAAATCTATTTTGTTATGCCGTTCATTTGACTTTACAGTAAAGATAATCCGTCTAAAAGGCGGAAAAGATGCTTCTGAAATTTTACAGAAATACGGCAAAGAGAACTTGACGAATCAGGTAAATCTTAGTATATTAGACTCCGACTATCTTTTGAATATACTAGGGGAAAAGTATCAAATTGATACTCCCGAGGGTAAAACTAAGGCTGCACTGGCCTTTTTTCCTTATATTGATTCACTTCAATCGGATATTCACAAAGAATCCAGCTTGGAACAACTGAGCCAGTCACTTAATTTGAAACCGGAGGCTGTTAAGAGAGATTTTCTAAATCGTAATTTGGCCAAAGAACGTGTTCAAAATCAGACAAACCGGCAGGAAAATAAGACAAATCAGAATGCACCTTTAAAACTGGATGCAGAATTAAGAGGAATCCTGGCCGTAACACGAAACATAGAACTGTTTAAGGTATTGCGTTCTAAAATATCCGAATCAGATTTACAGAATCCCGCTGCAGTCAAACTTTTCAAAACCATGTCCCAGTGTGACGATGAAGGAAAATATTCCGTTCCGAACATTATGGACCGCTTAGGTGATGAATCACTTTGCAGTCTTGTTGCAAATGCGATTTCTTCCGGTGCGTATAGCGATGAGAATACCGAAGACATTGTAACAGACACAATTGAGTACATTACCAGAAGCAAACTGGAAAGAAAGCGTGATGAACTTATGCGTATCATCAAAAACTTTATTCCGGTAACAGAGGAGGATAAGGAAACTTTACAGGATTTCCTTTCCGAAAAAATGGAGCTTGACAGACAGCTCAATCATTAAAATAGTAGGGTATTAAACAGTATGGACTTAACTACAATTCCAAATGTAGAAAAACTGCTGGAAGTTGCCAAAAGCAAAAATAATGAAATCACCTGGGATGAACTTACATCTTTCTTTGGACAGGATTATGTAAACTCACCAGATATGGAACAGACACTTAAGTTCCTTGAAGAACAGGGTGTAAAAATCCACGAATCCGCTTTAGACGAGCTTGAAGACGAAGATCAGGAACCAGATGTAGACCTTGATGACGACGACGAAATGGAAGAAGACGACGTTATGCTGGAAAGCGATGACGATGATGATCTTCCTGCCGAAGACGATGAAGCCAAGGAAATTGAAAAAGCAGAAAAAAAGAACGCTTCCCGAAACCGTCTTGTAAACAACGATAAAGAATCAAATGTAGATGATCCAATCCGACTTTACCTTCGGGAAATTGGACGTGAAAATCTTCTTACTGCAGAACAGGAAGTTATTCTTTCTAAAAAAATGGAAGACGGAAAAAACATCATTAAAGATGTAATCCGCAATTCCGGTATCATGATTCCTGAATTTTATTCAGTTGCACAGAAAGCATTTACACGCATCGATATTCACGAACCAGGAAAAGCCCGTAAAGAACTCAACGAAGAAATGGCCGAAAAACGCCGTCTTAAGAGCTGTTACGGTGAATACATTAAGCCTGTACTTCCAGAAATGAAACAGTACATGGCTCTTAAAAAACAGCTATATGAATCAGAACAGTCTGCAAAAATCTTTGAAGATCCACAGATTGTATCTCTTAAAAACAAGATTCAGCCTAAACTTGCAGAAATTGATATTCAGACAGAAGAACTTGATCGTCTTACTGCAAAATTCCGAGATGCAACTCAGAAGATTGAAGAGTATCACCAGAAGCAGGAAAAGAAGATGAAGGAACTGCGCATTACAAATGCAACAGAACTCCGAAATCTTGGACGAAAAATTTCTATCCGTTCACAGGCTGCAAAACTTGAAGCCGACCTTAACATGAGTGCCGACGAAATCCGTGAAGTTTATACACAGATCCAGAAAATTGATCGAAAACTTCACCGTCTGGAATACGAATTTGAAAACAGCGTAGAAGACATTCTGGTAATGGCTAAGGAAATTGAAGACGGCCGCCTTATGATGGAACGTGCCAAAAACAAACTTATCAATGCAAACCTTCGTCTTGTTGTATCAATTGCAAAAAAATACACAAACCGTGGTCTTCAGTTCTTTGATCTTGTTCAAGAAGGAAACATTGGACTTATTAAGGCTGTAGAAAAATTTGAATACCGCAAAGGATTTAAGTTTTCAACATATGCTACATGGTGGATCCGCCAGGCAATTACACGTTCAATTTCAGATCAGGCTCGTACAATCCGTGTTCCTGTTCACATGATTGAACAGATCAACAAGGTTGTTCGGGAAAGCCGTCAGCTTATGCAGAAACTTGGCCGTGAACCAACCGACGATGAAATTGCACAGCAGCTGGGATGGCCTGTTAGCCGCGTAAAACAGGTTAAGAATGTTGCTAAAGAACCAATTTCTCTGGAAACTCCAATTGGTGAAGAAGAAGATTCACTTTTGGGAGACTTCATCGAAGATAAAGATGTTGAAAATCCAGCAAACCTTACTGCATACACTCTGCTTCAGGAACAGCTTCGCTCAGTTCTTGGAACTCTTCCACCACGTGAACAGGAAGTTCTTAAGATGCGATTCGGTCTTGAAGATGGATATTCACTTACACTTGAAGAAGTAGGGCTCTACTTTGATGTTACCCGTGAACGAATCCGACAGATTGAAGCTAAAGCTCTCCGCCGACTTCGACATCCACGCCGTGCAAACTGGCTTAAAGACTATCTGTAGACAATAGTTTCTATTTAAGATAAGATAAAAAAAATATACAGAGGATTAAATCTAATGGCTGCAAACGAAATTTACGATAACCTTAAAAATCTTCAGGAAATTCTTGTTCAGAAATACGAACTTGAAGAAAAAATTGAAGAAGCACCAAAGCGAATTGGAACACAGGAAGAAGCTCTTTCTCGTGATCAGAAAGAATTCATTGCAAAAAATGCAGATTACGAAGCAAAGAAAGCTGTTGTTCTTCAGTTGAGAGCAGAGCTTGAAGCTGCCATGAAATCACGTGAAGACGGTGAAAAAGCAATGGACAACATTTCTACACACCGAGAATACGAAGCTTTGGAAAAACAGATTTCAGAAGCTAAAGAACGTGAAGAAGAAATCCGCAAGAGCCTTCAGAAAGAAGAAAAAGATCTGGCCATTATTGACGAAACTCTTAAAGCTCTTGAAGGACGCATTGAAGCTTCGAAACAATTTCTCCAGGAAAGCAAAACTTCAATCGACAATGAACTGGCTCAGTACAATGCCCAGATTGCCGAACTTAAAGCAAAAGAAGACGAAATTACACCAAATCTTGACCAGGAAATCCTCTTCAAATTCCAGAGAATTATCCAGCGCAATGATGAAGGTATTGTATCTGTAAAAAATGGTGTTTGTACCGGTTGTCACATGATTCTTCCGGCTCAGTTTGCAAATACTGTTCGTGACAGCGAAAGCATTTTGTTCTGCCCATACTGTTCACGCATTCTTTTCTACGAAGAAGCAGATGCAGACTCTACAGAAAGCTTTTTCAAACTGGAAGACGCAGGTTCACTTGCTGACCTTGACGACGACTGGGGTGAAGATGACGATGACGAAGAAAAAGAAGGCGATCTCTTCGACAAAGCATCAGAATTTGCACGCAATACAATGTCTGCAGATGAAGATGACGAAATCCCTGAAGACGATTCTGATTCTGACTCAGACGACTAAGTTAATTAAACGACAGGATATATAATCGCGTGAACCTTTTCTAATGAAAGGGAAGGTTCATGAGGTAAAGTCCGGGCTCCGATGGACGGGATGCCGGGTAATAACCGGGCGGCAATGGCAGTTTTTTTACGGGCAACCGCAAATCATAACCCTTTGCCGACAGAAAGTGCAGCAGAAATATTACCGCCCGCAAGGGTAAGGGTGAAAAGGCGGTGTAAGAGACCACCGTGTTTCTGGTAACAGAAGCAGCTTGTAAACCTCATCCGGAGCAAGTTCAAGCAGCAGTCGGTTGTCCATGCTATGGCTGCGGGTAGAATGCTGAAGGCATCTGGCAACAGGTGTTTCGGATAGATGATTATGGGTCAATTTATTTGATCACAGAACCCGGCTTACTTCCTGTCATTTTTTTTGAGTATAATTATGAAGGCAATTCATTCAAAAGAGAACGGAAACTACCAGAAAAAGAAAAGCAATTTACTTCGCAATCTTTCTGTAGTAGCTGCCGTTCTTATTTTTTTAACAGTTGCCACATTTACAACAATTGCCATTGTAAAGAACTGGAACAACACTCACATTACAGTGCGTACTTTGGAAAAACATTGGGCCAATAAGGATTACAAAGCTGTTTACGATGACGGAAAACTTTTTCTGGACAGTAAACCTTTCAATAATTCTGCACTTATCTATTATGGTTACGCTGCCTTTTATCTTGGAGTAGGTCAGACCGATTCTTCCATTGCTCAAAGTTATTTTGACGATTCTATCAATGCGCTTCGCCGTTCACTTTCGGAAGCAAGAGAAAGCATTAAACCGCAGATTTATTACATGCTGGGCTGTTCTTATTATAATAAAAACATAAGTCCATCTCATTATTACTCAGATCTTGCAATAAAATATTTAACCATGGCCAAGGAAGCAGGCTATACTCCGGAGCCTAACGATATACCAGAATACCTTGGATTAAGTTATGCTGCTTTAGGCATGACTATGGAAAGTATTTCAAGTTTTACAGAAGCACTTTTAGTTCGCGAAAGTGATCATCTTCTTCTTTCTATTGCAGAACAGTATTATAAAGCAGGTGAAAAAAACGCCGCAAAAATGTACCTGGTACGTATAATTTCAAATACAGAAGATGAAGAACTTATTATAAAAAGTCGTTGTCTTCTTGGAAACATCTATTTTGAAGACGGAAGTTTCGATGAAGCAGAAGCAGAGTTTACAAAGATTCTTGAAATCAATGAAAATTACGCAGATGCTATTTACGGAATGGGACTTATTTATGAAGCTCAGGATAAGATGGTATTGGCCAGGGCACAGTGGAGAAAAGTTTTAAAAGTTGCAGTAAATCACGCTGGAGCCTTAAAAAAGATGGCAGAAAAATAGTAAATATGATATAATACTTTATGGAAAATTCAAAAAAGGGGAAATAAATGGGATTTTTTGACAGATTTTCGACAGATATTGGTATCGACCTTGGTACCTGTAACACACTTATATATGTTCGCGGTAAAGGTATTGTAATTGATGAACCTTCCGTAGTTGCCGTTGAAAAAGGCACAAAACGAATCGTAGCAGTTGGCGCTGAAGCCAAACGTATGCTGGATAAAACTCCTGGAAACATTATTGCCATCCGTCCACTTGCTGATGGTGTTATTTCTGATATTGACAGCACAGAAAAGATGATTAAATACTTCATCTCAAAAATTGTGCCTCGTCACAAAATTGCAAACAACCTTCGAATGAAAATCGGTATTCCTTCCTGCGTTACAGACGTTGAAAAACGTGCCGTAATTGAAGCTGCCCTTAAAGCCGGTGCAAAAGAAGTTGAAGTTATTGCAGAAAGTCTTGCTGCCGCTATCGGTGCAAAAATCCCTATTTACGAACCAGCCGGTCATATGATCTGTGATATTGGTGGTGGTACAACTGAAGTTTCCGTAATTTCTTTAAGCGGTATGGTTGTAACACATTCAATTCGTGTTGGTGGTGACAAATTTGATGAAGCCATTGTAAATCATGTTCGTACAGTTCATAACCTTCGCATTGGTCTTCCAATGGCAGAACGACTTAAGATTCAGATTGGTAACGCTGCTCCAGAAAAAACAATTGAAAAAATGGAACTTCGCGGTACTGACGGTATTACTGGTCTTCCTCGTCGCCTTGAAATTGACAGCGTTGAAGTTCGTGAAGCTCTTAAAGAACCTGTTACAAAAATTGTTGAAGAAATTAAATCGGTACTTGGACTTACACCTCCAGAACTTGCTGCTGATATTATTGAACGTGGTATTGTTATGACTGGTGGTGGTTCTATGCTCCGTGAGCTTCCACGACTTATTTCTAAAGAAACTGGTGTTCCGGTAATTCTCGTTGAAAATCCAAAAGATTGTGTTGCACTTGGTGCTGGCGAAGCTTTTGAACTTTTCAAGGATATGTCTTCAGACCGTTCAATTTACGACAGTCTTAACGATTAGAATCCCGTTTTTCAAGGTAATCTCCCATGAAAAAAAATCAGGGTTCTATAAAGTTTAAACTTTCAGAATTAATTCTGATTATTCTCGTTTTAATTTCCGGCACTTTGCTTGCCTTTAATTCAGGAAAATTTGTTCTCAACTTCAAGCAGATTGGATTTTCCATTGTTTCTTCTGTAGAAAAAGGTGTTAATACTGTTTGGGGTGGTATTACAGGAACTTTTGCCAGTGCTAAACAGCTTCGTACACTAAAAAAAGATTACAACGATCTTGTTATAAAGCTTGAAAACTACGAACAGATGCAGAGAAGCAACGTTGATATCCGAAAGGAAAATGAACGTTTAAAAGAACAGCTTGGTTTTTCCCAGTCACTTGAAGAAAAGAACATTCCTTCTCAGATTATTTCCCGTGATCTTGATAACCTTTACAGTTACATTACAATCAACAAAGGAGCCCATCACGGGGTGAAGAAAAATATGCCGGTCGTTGCTTACCAGAACGGAACCCAGGGCCTTGTTGGAAAAGTAGTGGAAGTTGGACTTATTACAAGTCAGGTTATGCCAATTTACAATCTGGAATGTTCAGTTTCGGCACGTGTTCAGAATACTCGAAACATTGGTCTTGTTTCAGGCCAAGGTGATCCTGATTTTTACCTTAACATGGAATACATTAAGAAGCGTGTAAAAGATGAACTTCACTATGGAGACATTGTTGTAACTTCCGGTGAAAACAACAACTACATGAGGGATATTCCAATCGGAACAATTGCAGAAATTACTGATATCAACTACAACTCATCTTTAAATATAAAGCTTCAGCCAATCATTGATTTTTCACGTCTTGAAACTGTGTTCGTAGTTAATCAGAAAGAACTTAACGACAAAAAGGAGAGCTCCAATGATTAAACAGTATTTTCGTGCATTGCTGATCCTCTTTGCTACTGTGGTAGTTGAATCTGCAATCCTTTCAAATATTTACATTTTGCCTTGTGTTCCAGATATTTTACTTATTTTTACAGTTTATCTTTCAATTTTAAATGGAAAAACATTTGGCGAACTTTCCGGATTCAGTTCTGGTCTTATTATGGACTTTTTTACAGGTGTACCTTATGGATTTAATACACTTTTAAGAACATTAATAGGCTATATTTTTGGAAACTTTCATAAAAAAGTAATTATTGGAAGAATGTTTATTCCAATGGTAAGTGTAGGGGCAGCTACATTAGTCAAGGCTCTTCTTACCTGGCTTATTACAATCTTATTTCCATTAACTGTGAACCAGCTGAATATTTTTTCTCAAAAATTCCTTTTTGAACTTTGCGCAAATATTATTCTTGCACCAATTTTCTTTCGTTTTATCGGTTACTTCCGTGATGCACTTTCTACAGAAAACATTCAGGATTTAAAAGACAATGTATAAAAAGGCTGAAGATCAGATTGGAAAACAGGGAAGAATTACAATCCTCGTGATTATTGCAATGTTTATCTTTGTTGCATATGCCTTACGTCTTTTTTCACTGCAGATTATCAACGGAGAAATATATAAGACTCAATCTAAAAATATTTCTTCCCAGGTAAAAACCATTCCGGCTCAGCGTGGTGAAATCTATGACCGAAATGCAAGTCTTCCGCTTGTTATCAATACAGAATCTTTTGCCGTTGAAATGATCCCTGGTGAAATTCCAAAAGACCGTTACGATAACGTAACATCCCGTCTTTCACAGCTTCTTGGAATAAAAAAAGATGAAATTGATGAAAAGGTACCAAAAAGTGTTCGACGTTCTTATAAAAGTTATGTAATCAAAACAAATGTACCTTTTGCAACTATTTCAAACATTGCAGAAAACATTAACGATCTTCCGGGCATTTCATGGTATTCAAAACCAACCCGAAACTATGTAGAAACAGGTTCATTGTCTCACATTATTGGTTATGTAGGTGATATTTCAGACGACGAAGTTACACTTATGTACAACCAGGGTTACAATAAAAACAGTATTGTTGGAAAAGCGGGTATTGAAAAACAGTACGATTCTTTGCTTCAGGGGGTTCCTGGCCGTGAAAGTAAAACTGTTGACGTTCGAGGCCGAATTTTGAACGATACTCCCGTTGTTGAAGAACCTCAGATGGGAAAAAACCTGGTTCTTACAATTGATACACGTATTCAGACACTGGCAGAAGAGGCTTTAGGTCAGCGAGTAGGCTCTGTTGTTGTTTTAAAACCTGCCACTGGCGAAGTTCTTGCCATGGTATCTTATCCTTATTTTGATTCAAACATCTTTAATTCTGATGAAGGCCGCCGTGAATATGCAAAACTTCTTCAGGATGATACAAAACCATTTTTGAACCGTGCAGTACAAACAGCTTATCCTCCAGCATCAACATTTAAAGTAATTATGTCTACAGCCATGCTTTCGGAAGATGCATTTCCTTCTGATAAGAAAATTGACTGTACCGGAAGCATTTTTTACGGTGGACGAACCTTCCATTGTCACCTTCACAGTGGACACGGAAAACTCGACCTTAAAAACGGACTTGCTCAATCCTGCAACGTTTATTACTGGACCATTGGTAGAGACTATCTTCAGATTGACAAAATCGGCCAGTATGCAAGACTTTTTGGTTTTGGTCAGAGTGCCCAGATTGACCTTCCAACTCAGTCCGAGGGATTCGTTCCAACTCCTGAATGGAAGGAACGTCGTTACCATGAAAGATGGCTTGGTGGTGACACAATGTCGGTTTCCATCGGTCAGTCTTACCTTGAAGCAACCCCGCTTCAGCTTGCCGACATGGTTGCAATGGTTTCAAACAAAGGAAAAATCTACAAACCTCATCTTTTGAAAGAAGTTCGAGATCCTGTAACAAACGAAGTAATTTCCGAAGTAGAGCCTGAAGTGCTTTTTGAAAACGACATTGCCGAAAGTGTTTGGGATGAAGTTCAGGCAGCCATGCGTTATACCTGTACAGATGGAACTCCTCAATATGTAATGAAAAACAAAAGGGTTCAGATTGCATGTAAAACCGGTACAGCCGAAGTTGCCCAGTATAAAGACAGCTGGCACTCATGGCTTGTAGCTTATGCTCCTTACGATGCACCACCTGAAGACCGCATTGCTATTGCTACAATTGTTGAAGCCCGTAATAAATGGGAATGGTGGGCACCTTACTGTACAAACATTGTAATCCAGGGGATTTTTGCTGATCAGACCTTTGAAGAAGCAGTTGATGAACTTGGATTTACTTCTCTGCCGGCTGTTCGTGGAAGACAGGAGTAAAAATGAAAGCAAAGATTTACGAATATTTTGATTATATTGTTCTCCTGGCCATTCTGGTACTTATCACTTTTGGAGTTCTTTTTATTTACAGTTCTGGAATCAACTCTGAAGGTGTAAACGTTTCTACAGAATATATTAAACAGATAATATGGGCTGGGGTAGGACTTGTATTTTTAACTGGTTTTACACTTTACGATTACAGAAAAATTGAACGACTGGCTCCATGGCTTTACATAGCTCTGATTATCCTTCTTGTAATTACAAGATTGTTCGGTCGTGAAGTAAATGGTGCCGTCAGCTGGATTGGATTTGGAGGGCTAGGTGTACAGCCTTCTGAATTCGGAAAGGTATTATTTATCTTATATTTTGCAAAGTACCTTGATGACAGTAAAAATGATGATGAACTGAGCCGTTTTATAAAAGCCCTTGTTCTTCTTATGATTCCAGTAGGATTGATTCTCATTCAGCCTGATATGGGAACAGGTTCTGTTTATATTCCGGTTTTCCTTGTTATGTGTTTTATGGCAGGAATTCCATTAAGATTTATTCTTTTTATTCTTTCCTTTGGACTTACTACCATTGTAATTGCTATTCTTCCTGTTTGGAACAGCCAGATTGCATCATCACCTCATGCAATTATTTCAATTCTTACAACAACAAAACTTCGCATCATTCTTATTGGTACTACAGCCCTTATTTCACTTATGTCGATTTATGTAAGACGATATTTAAAAGGGCCTAAATATTTTTACTGGATTGCATACATTTCAATAATTGTAACCCTTGGTCTTGTTTTTTCTTTGGGACTTTCAAAATTCTTAAAAGATTATCAGATTAAGCGACTTATTATCTTTATGAATCCTCAGGTTGATCCTTTGGGTGCTGGATGGAACATTATTCAGTCAAAAACAGCTATTGGTGCTGGTGGCCTTTGGGGAAGGGGCTTTTTAGGTGGAACTCAAAGCCATTACCGTTTCCTTCCACAGCAGTCAACAGACTTTATCTTCTCGATTCTTTCTGAAGAAGCGGGATTTGTAGGTGGTCTTGTAATTTATGGATTGTACCTTGTTATTCTTTTAAGAATGGCTCATTCAATGCGAAAAATTCCTAACAAATACGGTCTTTATATTGTGGCAGGCGTATTTGCCATGTTCAGTTTCCATTTTATGATCAACGTTGGAATGGTTATGGGAATGATGCCGATTACAGGTATTCCGCTCTTGTTCCTTTCTTATGGTGGTTCTTCTTTACTTACTGCCATGTCCTGCTGCGGTCTCTACATGAGTATAAACTTCCGAAAAAAAGACCTTCAGTAGAACAGTCATTAAAGAAAATCTTATTTTTTGAAAATATGGATGATTACTCCGCCTTCCTGGCCTTCAAGTGTACCGTAAAGATTATCACTTTCAAGGAAAGAAAGACTTGGGTTATCGGTAAGGATAACTGGTTTTGTTTCCAAAGAACCGTCTTCTGCCCAGAATCCGTTGTTTTCAACAAAGATTCTTGTTTCTTTTCCGTCTTTGTCTAATCCTTTAAGAATGTAACGGGCCGAAAGATAACGTCTGCTGTTATAAACCTGATTTTGAGTATCAACTCCACCAGGAAGAATTTCACCTTTGAACCCAGATCCTTCTGCAGTTCCATCAAAAAGAATCATACATGCTTCGGCTTTTGATCCTTTTACGGTTTCAGCTCCAGTAATATGAACGTTAACTGTTAATACTTCGTTTTCCATAAAAAAAGTTTAAAATGCAAATTAATCTATGTCAACAAAACTTTAATACTTTTCAAGTTTATTAAAACGCACTAAAATAGGTGCTATGAAAAATAAGACTTCTAAGTTTAATCCACATATAAATGCATTTTTCTATACTCACAAAATATTAATTTTTTTAGTTGTGTGTTTTTTTGTTCATTTATATAATTTTTTCTTTTATCAGAAACTTGGAATCTCCTTTGTTTCAAAATTAAACCTTGCAAGTTCTATTTTTTATCTATTATTAATTCCTTTTTCATTTAAACTTAAACAACTTTCTGTAGTTTTGTCTTTTTTTGAAATCAATATTTTTTCATTTATAACTTCCCTGATTTTATCCTACAGAACTGGCTACAATATGTATATCATTGGAATGCTCATTGTGGTTGTTCTTATGGCTGACAGTTTTCAGAATAAAAGATTTATTTTCATGCTCTTTGGTGCAGTTGTCGAAATTTTGATCATGCATTTTTCTACAAAATACGGATATAAGTTTCAGTCTGAAAGAACATTAGTAGAACCCTTGGAAACAAAAATATACTCCCTCAATCTTGCTATAACTCTTTTGACCATAATGTACATTACCTTTGTATATGTTATGGAAAACAATGTTAAAACAGAAAATCTTGACTACGAATCAACCCACGATACACTTACCGGACTTTATAACCGCCGTTATATTATGGAAAATAAGAAGCTGAACGATGCACTTACTTATTATCCAGCAACATTTATTCTACTTGATATTGATCACTTTAAGCTTGTTAACGATACCTACGGCCATGACATTGGTGATGAAGCATTAAAATATCTTTCAAAAAAACTATCTGCCAGCCTTAAAAAGAATGATATTGCCTGCCGCTGGGGTGGAGAAGAGTTCCTGATTATTCTGAAATATATTGATGCAAAAACTGGTATTAAAGTTGCAGATAAAATCCGCCGTGAAGTAATGAACGATGTTTATTCTAAGAAAAACGGTGGACTTGGAATTACCATTACCTGCGGTGTAACAAATCACATTAAAGGTGAACCAATTGAAAATGCCGTTCAGCGGGCTGACAAAAACCTGTATTTTGGGAAAAACAATGGCCGTAACCGGGTAATCTGCGACGATCAGGTAAATGCTGAAGAAAAGTAGACAGTTTAAGAAAATTTATAACTTAGAACAGAAAAATTCCTGTTAATTGAAATCGGTGCATATAAAATATAAATCTTGACTTTAATCTTGTTTTAGGGTATAAAGTATTTATAAATCGAAAGCAAAGAAGCTCTGTCTTAAATGGCAGAGCTTTTTTATTTTGAACAAAGGCGTTCTGATTCATACGAGTCGGAGCGCCTTTGTTTTTATGGGGGTGCCTATGGAAACAATGGATTTATTAAATCACACAGACACTGTAAACCAGCTCCTTGCCAGATATGGCGTAAAGTTTGGAATTTACAAGAACAATGTGTTTAAAGAACAGCTTTTTCCTTTTGACGCAATTCCTCGCGTTATAGAGAAAGAAGAGTTTGATTACCTTGAAAAAGGTCTTAAGCAAAGAGTAATGGCTCTTAATCTATTTCTGAAAGATATTTACGGTGAAAAAAGAATTGTAAAAGACAAAGTTGTTCCAGAAGATTTTATTTTTGCCTCCAGCGGTTACATGGTGGAATGCGAAGGAGTTGTGCCACCTAAAGGTATTTTTTCCCACATATCTGGTATCGATCTTGTAAAAGGAAAAGATAATCAGTGGTACATCCTTGAAGACAATCTCCGAGTTCCTTCAGGCGCTTCTTATCCAATGATTGCCCGGGACCTTTGCCGTCGTTCAAGTCCAAAAACTTTCCATGACGCAAAGCTTGAAGACAACAGAAACTATGCATCTCTTTTGCGACGCACAATGGATAACGTAAATGCAGGCGGGCATACAGTAATTTTAACTCCGGGAAGATTCAACGCTGCTTACTTTGAACATTCATATCTTGCTGAACAGACTGGAGCTCACCTTGTAAACGGATCAGAATTGATTGTAGAAGATGACAAGCTTTACTTTATTACTGCCAGCGGAAAACACGAAAGAGTTGGGGCAGTTTATCGCCGTATTTCTGATGAATATCTGGATCCAATGAATTTTAATGCTGAAAGTTTAATCGGTATTCCTCATATTTATGATGTTTTCAGAAAAGGAAACGTTGCTCTGTTAAATGCTCCAGGAAACGGTGTAGCAGATGACAAAGGCATCTATTACTTCGTTCCAAAAATGATCAAGTATTATCTTGGGGAAAAACCAATTTTGAATAATGCGCCAACATATCTTCCATTCTATGAAGAGGATATGAAGTACGTTTTGGATAAATTTGATTCACTTGTTTTGAAAGATGTTGCAGAAGCCGGTGGATACGGTGTTGTTTTCGGAAATAAAATGTCCCGTGAGCAAAAAGAAAATTTCATCAGTCTTTTGAAAGCTGAACCAAGACGTTTTATTGCTCAGGAAGTAATTGATTTCCAGGATCTGGACATTATGGAAGAGGGTGCTCCAGTTCCACGTAAAGCAGATTTACGAGCATTCGTATTGATGGCAGATGAACCATTAGTTTGGAAAAGCGGACTTACTCGTTTTTCACGAAATCCAGATTCATTTATTGTAAATTCTTCACAGGGCGGAGGTTTTAAAGACACATGGGTATTATCTCAATAGAACAGGCAGACAGATTATATTGGTTAGGAAGATACACAGAACGGGTAAATACTACAATCAAAATGTTTGGTCAAAGTTTTGACTCAATGATTGATGGCATTCCAGAAACTTACGAAGAGTTCTGTAAAATGATTGATATTCCTGACGTTTATGGATCAATGGAAGTTTTCAACAGAAATTATCCTTTTGATGAAACAAATCCTGATTCCATTATCAGCAATTTAACCCGGGCTTATGACAATGCAATCGTTTTGCGTGAAAGTATAGGATCGGAAACTCTTTCTTATATTCAGCTGGCCATTTACGAAATGCAGAAGGCTAAAATAAGTGAGTCTCCTTTAATCGAGTTGCAGAAAGTTCTGGATTATTTACTTGCATTCTGGGGTATTGCAGATGATTTGATTGATGATGAAAGAGTTAGAAATATTATAAAGGCCGGAAAACGGATTGAGCGAATTGATTTGTATGCCAGACTGGGAGCCGGCGGAAAAGAGCTTATTCGGGAAGTAAACAGAATGATTCCTCGTGTTGAAGGAAGCGGCTTGAATTACGATGTTGATAATCTTATAAAAATTAAGGAAATGGTTAACAGCTCGGTAGTTGATTTCTATGGTGTAGTTCAGGCTGTGGAATCGGTGTTTTGTTAAAGAAGATGCAATGGAGACCCTGAAACAAGTTCAGGGTGACAAAAGGTG
>JAKSTP010000028.1 GCA_024402505.1 Treponema sp. | reverse complement strand
AAAGGGAAAAATAACCTTAAAATTGGGTTGAATAAAAATTCAGTCTGGATTTCTTATTTCGATTCTACAAGAAAAACCTTAGCTGTTTTTGATGCAAATTTTTCTAATGTGAATAATGATACTCTTAACTCTTGCTTTGGAATACCTTATGAATATGAAGGGGAAATTTTTTATTCAGTAAATATTCAAAAACAATGCATGGATGAAAATGAAAACATCTATCTTCTTTCATATAACTATGACCATAAACGCTATTCTCTATATAGATGTGCCCCGCCATATAAGGACCCAGTTTGTTTAGTTGAATCTATTGATTATTATGGGAATGATCCTCTTCCTATTTTGTATGATTCCGCCACAGATTCTTTGATTGTAATTCTTCCTAATAGCAAATATCGTACTATTACAAACGCCAGTACATCTGGAAAAATTGACAACTTTAATGACGGCGATCCTTCAGACCTTATTTCAGACTTTAAAATCAATCCTAGTAATTACTCCCCTGCTGATATGTCAGCAGTATATAATAATGAATTTTACTGGATAAAAACAGACATACCAAGTTTCCCAAAGTATTACATTCTCTATAAATCTGGTTTGGAAGAAGGTTTAGTTCTTTATAAATATGATAATCAATTGGAAGGTGATGAAAAATTTTCTGGTGTATTAATCAACAATATGAAATCTGCAATTTATAACGGTGAGTTTACTGCACTTATAACAGACCTTGTCATTAATAAAGAAGGTTTATTCTGTTTAATCTCCGATTCTAGAGGAATGGGGTATAACGAATACAGTTCTTCTCGAGGCGCTGTAGTTCAGATTAATCATGACTTAACAGATGTTTCTCTTTATGGCTGGACAGATCATGCTTATATAATGAATGGAATTAAACAGAACGCCAATAACGAAATTGAAACTGTTCAACTTTGTAAGCAGTATACTGCAAAGAGCCTTCAGGAAGGTTTTTACGGTCCTCAAAAGATAGTTGGTTTAAAACCAAAAAAACTTATTTTCCTGGATAATGGCGGTTGGGCTTACTTAGATAAAGATGGTTTACCAACAGATAAAATGGAAGGTCATGTTATTATTTTTGATCTGGAAACTCATTCCTGGAATTCTATTAATGGCGACTTCCGTATATTAGGATCTAGTTTTTCCCGAGATTTTGATCGCTATGCCAATACAAATGGATATACAAGCTTTACAAAAACCTGGCAATAATGTCCGCTCCACTTCTTTCGGTGCTGGTGCCGGTGTTCCATACGGAGCATCTTCTGCGCCAGTGCCTGGACAGTTTTCTTCCTCAGACCTTCCAAAACTTTGAAATTATTATTTGTGATGACGGGTCTGACGGAAAAGATAATCACAATCATAATTCTCATCGCATTTTTAAGGAATTCAAAAAGGCCTGTAAAAAACAGCGTCCCGACATAAAGGTTCGTTTCACTTACCACAAAAACAACCTTGGTATCTTTGAAACCAGACGCACTCTTGTTGAAGAAGCTGCCACAGAAATTCTTTGTTTTACCGACAGTGACGACACAGTTCTTCCAAATTATCTAGAGACCCTTTTCAACGCTTACCAGGAAAGTGGCGCACAAATTGTACAGGCTCAAGCAGTTCTGTTTTATAATGGCAAGGAAGTACCATCGCAAGAAAAAGGTATAAACACAAAGTATTCCGGTGCCCTTGAAGGAAAAGAAATTCTGGAAGGCTTTCTTGTAAAACAAAACCATTCAAGTTACCTTATTGGAAAATTAGTTACCCGAGAACTTATGCTCAAAGCCTTTGATCAGATTCCTTTTTTGCAGTGTACCATGAGTGATGATTTAATCATTTACATCTACATGTGCCTATTTGCAGAAAAATACTACGGCATTGAAACTCCGGTTTATAACTACAACATTACCGAAGGCATTACAAGTTATGCAAAAATAGTCACATTGGAAAGATGGGAAAAAGTATGCTCCGCAGCAAGCCTTTTCACCGCCCTTTTTGCCTTTTTTCAGGAAAATCCCAATTCATTTACCGAAATGCAGCAGAACGTAATTAAGGCACAGTGCAGGAAAACCCTTAAAAACAGTATCATCCAGTTACGCTCTGTTGTTGATCCTGCCATTCAAAAAGATGCACGGGAAATGCTTTGTCAGTGGTGGGGAGATCATTTTGTTGAAACAATAGAAAAGGAATTGGCCGAAAACAAAAACTAATCTTACCGGCCCAGAATATTTCCAAGAGTAAAATCTTTCTGACGCCAGTTTTTATCAACTTTTACCTGAAGATCCAGCTCAATTGTTTTGTAATCGTAAACTGCCCGCAGTGCTTTTAAGGCTGCCTGACGGATTTCCTTAATTTTTGCAGCGCCCTTTCCAATTACAATACCCTTCTGGCTTTCCCGTTCAACGCACAAAAATGCGCGGATCCACAGTTTGTTTCCATCATTGCGCTTTTCAATATCGGCAACACTTACATAAACTGCGTGAGGCACTTCCTGGTCCAGTCTGTTGATGGCTTCTCCGCGGATAATCTCACCAATTCTAAACTGCATGTCCTGATCGGTATAAAAATCTTCGGAATACATGGCAGGTGCAACAGGAGAAATGGAATACAAGGCTCGCAGAACTTCATTAATTCCCTGATCTTCCCGGGCGCTCATTTCCAAAACCCGTTCTTCAGGAATTTCAGGCAGTTCGTTTTTTACAAAAGCCCGTGCCCTTTTTGTTGAAGCCGATGATAAATCCACCTTGTTAATGGCAACTATTGTTCGCCCCTGATACTTCTTAATAAGATTGGCAGTGAGTTTTTCTTCTTCACCACCCTCTCGGCTTGCATCAATTACATAAAGAACACAGTCTGCGCCTTCCAAAACTTCTTCGGTAATTGATTTTAATCGAAGGTTCAGTTTCTTTTCTGATTGATGATAACCCGGTGTGTCTACAAAAACCAGCTGACCCAAAGATGTGTTTACAATCCCCCGGATGGCATTTCTTGTGGTCTGAGGCATTGGCGATACAATACAAACAGGTTCCTGACAGGCTGTGTTCAAAAAAGTGGACTTTCCGCTAGATGGTCGCCCAATAATGGCAACCATTGCTGTTTTAAGAAGTTCAGGTTTTTCGTTTTCCATTTCTACTCCAGGCTGCTCACTGATTTCTGAAAAACAATTTCCCCGTTCAAAATCACGGCTTTTACGGCGCCAAAATATGTGTATCCGTCAAATGGAGTGTACTTTCCTTTGCTGTAAAAGTTCTTTGGATTGATTGTCCACTCGCAGTCTCTGTCCAGAATGGTAAAATCAGCATCGTAATTTGGCTTGATTTGACCTTTGTTCAGGTGAAGAATACGGGCCGGATTACCGCTCATAAGTTTTGAAAGCTTCTTGTCATCAATAAATCCCTGCTTTACAAGAACTGTGTTACAAACAGCGTAAGAAGTTTCAATGCCTGTAAATCCTGGAGCACCATTTGCCTTATCTTCGGCAGTGTGTGGAGCATGGTCTGTAGAAATTACATCAACAGTTCCATCAACAATGGCTTCAATAAGGGCAACCCGATCTTCTTCCGAACGAAGCGGTGGATTTACCAGATAACGGATATTAGGTTCTTCTACACCTGTAAGTGCAATGTGATGTGGAGTTACTTCGCAGGTTACATTAAAGCTTTCGTTGGCGTATTTTTCAGAAACGTGTTTAAGGCCTGTAATCAAAAGTGTATTGTGATCAAAAGCAATTTCTTCTTTTACATTTCGAATGGCCTCAATGCTTTCCTGAGTGCTAACGTGAGCCAGGTGGATGTGACAGTTTGCAAGGCGGGCCAGTTCAATGTTACGTTTTGTTGCATTATCCTCTGCAAGACGAAGAAGATCGTTGGCCTGGTTTAATTCCATGTGCACCTGAGAAATTACAGAATCAGGTACTTTTTCTACAACATCTTCTTCATCGGCCATAATTGGCAGATTGTACTTCTTCATCATGCTGATGGCTTCTTCTCGGAAAGGTTTTGCTGCTTTTGCAAGGCTGTTGTCTTCACAGTGGCAGCTTACAATAATTCCCTTTTCGGCGGCAATTCGCATAGCTTCAAGCATTACTCCTGAATCAAGAACATCACGGCCGTCTTCCGTAATTACAGGAACGTGAACTTTATCAAGGATTTCCAGGTGATCGGTTGTTTTGCCGTCAAAATCTTTTGTAATGCTTACTGACTGCAGAACTTTTGTAAGGCCAATTTTTTCTGCAGCAGACTGAATCTGAAGGCTTGTTTCAAGATCTGAAACAACAGGATTTGTGTTTGGCATGGCAACTACAGTACCAACGCCACCTGCAATTGCTGCATGAATTCCTGAATCCAAATCTTCTTTCTGAGTTTGTCCAGGATAGCGCAAATGCACGTGCATATCGATGAAAGCTGGAGCAAGGGTCAATCCGCCTGCATCAAAAACTTTCAGCACACAGTTTTCACCATAGCCGTCTTCCATAAGAACAGTCTGTCCCAAAATAGTAACAGTCTTTTCATCAGTGTAATATCCCTGAAAAACTGCTCTGATTCGTCCGTTTACGCTCAGAACTGCTCCAGGTACATCCATGTTTTCGTCCAAAAGACGACAGTTGTAAACTAAAAGTGCATTTGCCATGGGCCACCTATTTTATTTTCGGCTGAAATCTTCTGCGGCTACCATTGTATCGCAGTACTCACATCTATAAAGACCTTTAACCTTATCTACCAGAAGGAAGGTTGATGCCACATAATTTTCTGTAACGGTGATACAGCGTGGGTTTTTACATGGAATAACATTCTGTACTCGTGAAGGCAGTTCCATGTTAATTTTGCGTACGATTTTTTCGTTTTCAATAACATTTACGCAGATGTTAGGATCAATAAATCCAAGAACCGAATAATCGATGTTCAGAATATTATCGATTTTAATGATATCCTTTTTTCCGCTTTTCTTTGAAGGTACGTTCTGAATCAGACATGAACAAAAAGATGCTTTATCCAAACCAAGCCACTGGAAAATTTTCCAGCCGCTGCCAGCTCTGATGTGGTCGATTACAAGACCGTTTTTTATAGTATTTACGTTTAACATAGGTCCACCTTGTGTAACATTCTATCATAAAATCTGTTTTTATGGTATGGTATACTTAGTGATTCATAAAGTTTAACTTTGGAGATTTAATCATGAAAAAAATTATTCTTGCAGTGTGTGCCGCTCTCTTGCTTGCATCCTGCGCTACAGTAAAAAATATTCCTGAAGATTTAACAGCCGCCCAGCTTATTCAGAAAGGACAGGATTCCCTGGTTGCCGGCCAGTATTCAAATGCCGAGGAATATCTTAAAACCGCCATTCAGCGTTATGGTGATGATCCTGCAATTTACGTAGAAGTTCGCTATGAACTGGCTAACCTTTACTATAAATCACACAAAAAAGCTGAAGCCGCCGGCATGTATAGAGAGATTATCGACCTGTACGATACAGCCGAATATGGAACCTTGCCAACGGCTTACAAACGCCTTGCAGAAATAGGCCTTGAAAAACTTGAAAAATAGTTTTTAATTATCCGGGAGCAGAATTGCATTGACCCGGATATTTTTTTTGTCTATCTGGTCCATTACAAACTTTTTAGAATAACGTTTTGTGCCACGAGGATATGGATGAGGTTCTGCATCTCCAATCAGGATGATTTCCCTAAAGGCTTCTTCACGCCATTTATAGAATTCCGAACAGGCATACAATGCTTCGTAAACTGCTTCCGGAATATCGCCGCCTTCCTTCCCATTAATTACAATGCTGTCAAGGTTTTTCTGGAATACTTTTGAATCTTCGGTGAATTCAAAGAATTTTACAGGAAGTCCGTTATAGCGGAAGTTGTCCGGATAATCCCGATAGAACAAGAGTCCAAGACGAACACCATTTTTACTGGCCAGTTTTTCCAGAAGTGATGGAACAAGGTCGGTTTTTAGGATTTCAAGGTCATTTTTCATGCTTCCAGTGGCGTCAATGGCAAAAACAACGTCACTTTCATCAGGAAGATCTTCCAAAAGATTCAGAATATCCGAAATAAGGCTTTCCGGTCCTGCAGAATATCGGAATAATTCAGAAATCTCCTGAAAACTTTCACTGGCCGCAGGATTGTAATCATCGGTAAGAATAACTTCTTCTTCTGGCTCAGGTTCCGATTCTTCTTCCGGTTCCGGAATCACTTCATCAAGAACAACCGGTTCTACAATTTCGTCAGGGTACTGTAAAGATTCTACAGGCTCTGGTTCTGGTTCAGGCTCTGGATCTGGCGGCGGCAAAATCACTTTTTTCTTTGCAACGGGTTTCAAATCAAACATAAAAGGATTGTCTTTATAATCCCCCGTATAATCGGCATATTTTTTTGAAAAGGACCTGATATTAATAAAAGTGCCCTTCCCTATGGTTACAGTGCCGTTTCTTTCCCAAGGATAGCCGTACTCCAAGGTTTCAGGAATATAGATGTGAAAAACATTTCCGTATTTTTCGTGCTTTTCTACTGTGCTGTCCACCAGGCTGTATTTTGCATACTCTGATTCCAGCTTTTTGCCGTTTAAATAGCGGATTTCATCACCGTTTACAGGATTATAGTCTTTTGCACGGTAAGCAAAGCTGTCATTTTTTCCAGTAGGATCCCGAGTGGTTTCCGTAAGAATGATTGACTTTACGCCCGGTGTTTTCTTTACATAAAGATGATAGCCGCCGTTTTCAGCATCTTTTTCAAGGTGGATCATGTCGGCAGTAATATTGAGTTTCTGTTCAGTATTTGTAAGTACCCGTTTCTGTCCGTCGGTAAGTTCAGGTTCACTTTGAGAAAAAGCCGGGATAGAAAAAAGAATTGCTAATATAAAAATAAAACACCGTTTAGTCATCATTATATTATCGGCATAAACGGTGTTTTTGATTATTCAGCAGGATAAAGTACCATGTTATTAAGGCTGCTTTCAATTTCTGCGCAGGAAGCTCCCTCAAACTGTTTAACCAGTTTTTCCACATCCAGGCTTTCTTTGAAATTTTTACCCTTTGTATATTTTTCAATAAGAAGACGCCGTGTTTTTGCGTCAGGATTAGGGATTGTGTATTTACCGTCGAAGCGACCTGGGCGAATAAGGGCCGGGTCAAGGGCTTCAATGCTGTTGGTGGCCGCCATAACAAGGATTCCATCATTCTGCACAAATCCATCCAGTTCATTTAAAAGAGCTGTAACAATTCGGGTATTTTCGGTTTCGATGGCGTTTCCTGAATAATTTCGAACAGTTCCAATTCCGTCAAATTCATCAATAAAAATAATGCAGGGTTTTGCCTTTCGGGCTTTTGCAAAGAGCATTTTTACCTTCATTGGACCAACGGCAATTAAGAAACTTTCAAAATCAGTAGCACGGGTTGCAATAAAATTAACACCTGCTTCCTGTGCCAAAGCCCGGGCAAACATGGTTTTTCCGTTTCCTGGAGCACCAGTAAGAAGAATTCCTTTTGGACAGCGGATTCCCTGTTTTTTTGCAAGAGCAGGATTTTTCATAATATCTGCAATAATCTTCATGTTCTTTTTAAGATCATCCATACCGCAGATATCGTCAAATGTTACGCCGGTTTTTCTTGTGATTTTAAACCGGTTTGGCACAATAAATCTTTTAATCGCAAATGCAATGGCACCAAAGAAAATCACATAAAAAAGAATGTCCAGAATAAGAGAAACGGTTTCTTCACCGCTGTTTTCCATTTTTACATCAATTCCCTGAAGCAAAAGTTTTTCTTTCATATCTGGACTGGCTGGATTTGTGGTCTTAAATGAACTGCCATCTTTTAGAGTTACCTTAAGATTGTCTTCCCCAATAGAAACCTTTTCTACATGGCCAGCTTCCAATTCTGAAACAAACTGTGTGTATGGTTCAGAAGGTGTTTCTGGAAGGAAATACCAAAGTCCTGCAGCAAGAGCCGCTGCAATCAGAAGAATTGGAATTACGATTTTCTTTTTCATTGCATCTCCAAAAAAAAGGCCCCCTTTTTAGGAGGCCCTTTCTGTTTTATGTAAGAATATTACTATTCTACATCTTCTACGGCTTCAAAGCTTGCGTCGGCCAGCTGCTGCTGAGAACGTTCTGCTTCTTCCTGGCGGCGGCGTTCAAGGATTTCGTCCATCTGAACGTCAAGGTCAGTGTCTGTACCGTCAAAGAGTTTAACGTTTTTGTAGTTTCTGATACCTGTTCCGGCTGGAATCATATGACCAATTGCAACGTTTTCCTTGATACCGTGGAGTCCGTCCAAACTTCCGGCAATAGCGGCGTTTGTAAGAACCTTTGTCGTTTCCTGGAATGAAGCTGCAGAGATAAATGAATCAACACCCAAAGAAGCCTTTGTAATACCCTGGAACATTGGACGACCAACTGCTGGCTGTCCACCTTCTTCGATTACGCGGCGGTTTTCTTCGTGGAACTTGTATTTGTCTACCTGCTGTCCGTAGATGAAGCGTGTATCACCTACAGCCATGATTTCAACTTTGCGGAGCATCTGACGAACGATGATACCAATGTGTTTATCGTTGATATCTACACCCTGGGCGCGGTAAACGTCCTGGATTTCTTTCATCAGGTAGTTCTGAAGAGCGTTTTCACCCAAGATTGCCAGAACATCCTGTGGGTTTGGAGAACCTGCACACAATGGTTCGCCGGCTTCAATTGAGTCACCGTCACGAACAAGCATCTTAGATTTTGTTGAAATCTGGTGTTCATACTGAGTACCAAATTTGTCTTCTACGATGATAACTTTCTTACCTTTAGTAATACCCTGTTTTTCGATTACGCGACCAGAAATCTTTGCAAGAACACAAGGAACTTTTGGTTTGCGGGCTTCGAAGAGTTCAGATACACGTGGAAGACCACCAGTAATATCGTTAGATTTCATGGCTTCTTTTGGCTGTTTAGCCAAAGTTGTACCGGCTGAAATTGGCTGGTTGTCTTCTACCAGGAGGAAGGCTCCGGCTGGCATTGAGTAACTTCCCTTTTCGTTACCAGCTTCGTCAGTAATGAGAATACGAGGCTGTTTAACATCCAGGTGAAGATCAGAAATTGTTCGTTCAACTGCACCTGTCTGAAGGTCTGTTTTTTCATCCAAAGTAGAACCTGGAATAATGTCTTCAAAGTGGATGTAACCGTCACTTTCAGCAATGATAGGTTCAGAGAATGGATCGAATTCACCGATTGCTTTACCTTTTTCGATAATTGCACCAGCTTTTTCGTAGATTGTAGAACCGTTGATAATTTCAATTTTCTGTTCTTTGCTAACAAGATAAATTGTATCACCAATGATCTGTACTCTTCCGTTAACCTGAGCTTCAACGTTTTTACCGCTGTGGCTGATAAGTGGAGTTCCGCGAAGAACAGCCTGTCCGTCATCAACGAGCATTTTGTCTCCGCCGGCCATCTTAACCTGATCAAGGATGCGGATTACAGTCATGTAGCCCTTACGTGTGAACAACCAGTGTCCGTTTTCAAGTTCTACGTGTGTACCTACAACATCTTTCAGGAAGGCATTGTATTTAAGAACAATTTTGTTATCTTCGGTAGACATTTCGGCAGTACCACCAGAGTGGAATGTACGAAGTGTAAGCTGTGTACCAGGCTGTCCGATTGACTGGGCGGCAATAATACCAACTGCTTCACCGATTTCAACAATCTTGTTGCGGGCCAAGTTCTGACCGTAACATTTAACACAAAGACCGTGTTTAGCTTCACAAGTAAGTACTGTGCGGAGTTTAACTTTTTCAACACCGGCAGCTTCAATTGTTTTAGCAAGATCTTCTGTTACATATTCGTTTACATCGCACAGAAGTTCCCCTGTAATTGGGTGAACAACACGTTCGATTGTAAAGTGTCCAACGATGCGCTGTGAAAGTGGAACTTTAACTTCATCACCTTCTTTAAGAGCTTCGTAATCAATACCGTTGATTGTACCACAGTCTTCTTCGTTGATAACAACATCCTGTGCAACATCAACCAGACGACGAGTCATGTAACCGGCGTCGGCTGTTTTAAGAGCAGTATCTGAAAGACCCTTACGGGCAGCGTTAGTAGAAATAAAGTATTCGATAACCGAAAGTCCTTCCTTGAAGTTTGCGCGGATAGGAAGTTCGATAATATCTCCGTTAGGCTTGGTCATCAAACCACGCATAGCGGCAAGCTGAGAAATCTGACCGCGAGAACCACGGGCACCAGATGTAGCCATCATGTAGATTGTGTTGAATCCCTGTTTATCCTGAGCAAGGTTGTCCATCATAATCTTTGTAAGCTTATCGTTTGTACGAGCCCAGATGTTACATACACGGTTGTAGCGTTCTTCGGCAGTAATAATACCTTTTGAGTACTGGTTTACAATTTCTTCAACTTCAGCATTGGCTTTAGCCATCATTTCTGGTTTTTCTTTTGGTACCAGGATATCTTCCATAGAAAGTGTGGCACCGTAGAATGTGGCGTTTTTGTAACCAACTGCTTTGATAGCATCCAGCATCTGGATTGTAAGCCATGAACCTTTGTCGTGGTAAACCTTTTCGATCATCTTTTTCAAAGATTTATCGGCCATCTGGCGGTTTACATATTCAACACCTTCAGGCATTGCTTCGTTGAAAGCAAGACGTCCGGCTGAAGTTTCAATAAGTTCACCAGCTTTGAAGCTCTGTGTTCCCTGTGTGAAAGCTTCGTCTCCCTTGATTTTAAGAGAAGCAGCATCAAATGAATCATTTGGAGCAGGAACTTTAATAAGAGCCTGCCATTCAATGTTTCCACTTTCAGCAGCCATGCGAACTTCATCAACAGATGAGAAACGTTTTCCTGTTCCCTTGGCGTTTGGTTTAATGGCAGTCATGTAGTAGATACCAAGAACCATGTCCTGAGATGGGAATACGATTGTGTTACCGTTAGCTGGGTCCAAAAGGTTACGAGCAGAAAGCATCAATGTCCAACATTCCATCTGAGCAGCCTGTGTCAGAGGTACGTGGATAGCCATCTGGTCACCATCAAAGTCGGCGTTGAAAGCTTTACAAGCCAGTGGGTGAAGTTTAAGAGCTTTTCCTTCAACAAGAACAGGTTCAAAAGCCTGGATACCAAGTCGGTGAAGTGTTGGAGCACGGTTAAGCATAACTGGGTGTTCTTTAACAACTTCATCAAGGATAGCAAATACTTCTGGAGATTCACTTTCAACAAGCATTTTTGCCTTTTTGATGTTGAAAACTACGTCTTTGTCTACGAGTTTTTTCATCAGGAAAGGTTTGAACAATTCCAAAGCCATTTTTGTTGGAAGACCACACTGCCACAATTTCAGTTCTGGTCCAACAACGATTACTGAACGTCCTGAGTAGTCAACACGTTTACCAAGAAGGTTCAAGCGGAAACGTCCCTGTTTACCTTTAAGAAGGTCAGAGATTGATTTAAGGGCACGGTTTGAAGCACCTTTTACAACTCGTTTACGTTTTGAGTTGTCGAAGAGAGCATCAACAGCTTCCTGAAGCATTCGTTTTTCGTTACGGATGATGATATCAGGAGCAGAAAGATCCTTAAGTCGTTTCAGACGGTTGTTACGGTTGATTACACGGCGGTAAAGATCGTTAAGGTCAGATGTAGCGAAACGTCCACCATCCAGCTGAACCATTGGACGAAGCTCTGGTGGGATAACTGGAATTACGTCCAGAACCATCCATGAAGCTTTGTTTCCTGAAGCACGGAAGTTTTCTACAATTTCGATACGTTTAAGCAGACGTTTGTCTGATTTTGCACCTTTTTCGATCATTTTGGCGCGAAGTTCTGCAGCAAGAGCATCAAGATCAAGACCTTCAAGAAGAGTTTTGATAGCTTCGGCACCCATGTCGGCAGAGAAAGCTGAACCGTAGTGATCTACAGCGGCCTGATACTGTTCTTCATCAAGAAGCTGCATCTTTTTAAGGTCTGTGTCACCCGGATCAATAACGATATATTTTTCGTAGTAAAGAACAGATTCCAGAGCTGTTTTCTGAATGTCCAGAATAAGGCTCATGCGGCTTGGAACTGAGCGGTAATACCAGATGTGGCTTACTGGAGCTGCAAGTTCAATGTGTCCTGTTCGTTCACGACGTACTTTGAAATGAGTAACTTCTACACCACAGCGGTCACAAATAACACCCTTGTAACGGATAGATTTGAATTTACCACAGTAGCATTCCCATTCTTTTGTTGTACCGAAAATCTTTTCACAGAAAAGACCATCGCGCTCCGGACGAAGTGTACGGTAGTTGATAGTTTCCGGTTTTTTAACTTCACCATATGACCATGCACGGATAGTTTCTGGTGAAGCCAGTTTAATTTTCAGAGAGTCGAAATCCTGAACATCACGCATTTGCATTCTCCTTTTCAAATCCTGAAGCTGCTTTGTCAATCAATTCCTGATCGCGTTCTGTCAAAGCAATCTGTTTACCCTTGGCATCATAGATTGTGAAATCAAGAGCCAGACCACGCAATTCCTGAACCAATACGTTGAATGATTCTGGAACTCCAACTGGAGATGAAGGATCACCCTTAACAATTGATTCGTAGATTTTTGAACGACCGTTCATATCATCAGATTTGATTGTCATCATTTCCTGAAGAGTATTAGCGGCACCGTAAGCTTCAAGAGCCCAAACTTCCATTTCACCAAGACGCTGGCCACCGAACTGAGCTTTACCACCAAGTGGCTGCTGAGTAACCAGAGAGTAAGGACCTGTTGAACGGGCATGCATTTTGTCGTCAACAAGGTGGTGCAGTTTCATAAAGTAAATTACACCAACGAAAATTGGGTTTACAAATGGTTCACCTGTGCGTCCATCGTGAACAATCTGTTTAGCATCGCTTGGAAGACCTGCTTCAGCAAGTTTCTTGGCGATCATTTCCTGGCTTGGAGACTGGAATACAGGTGATTCGAAGAACTGGTTCAAATATTTACCTGCTACACCAAGTTCTGATTCCATGATCTGACCGATGTTCATACGAGAAGGAACACCAAGTGGGTTCAGACATACATCAAGTGGTGTACCGTCTTCAAGGTAAGGCATATCTTCGATTGGGAGGATGCGGGCAACAACACCTTTGTTTCCGTGTCGTCCGGCCATCTTATCACCTTCACGAAGTTTACGTTTGTTAGCAATAAGAACTTTAACTACTTTTTCAACACCTGGGTTCAAGTCGTCTCCGTCCATGCGGTTCATTTCCTGGATGTCGATTACAACACCTTCAATTCCGTGTGGAACGCGAAGTGATGTATCACGAACTTCTTTGGCTTTTTCACCGAAGATAGAGTTCAACAGTTTGAATTCAGGAGTAGTTTCTGATTCTGTTTTTGGAGTAACTTTTCCTACAAGGATATCACCTGAGCGAACTTTTGCACCAATGCGGATGATACCGTTGGCGTCAAGGTTGTCCAGAGTTTTTTCTGCTGTGTTAGGAATGTCACGTGTAATTTTTTCTGGTCCAAGTTTTGTTTCGCGGATTTCTACAGCAAATTCCTTGATATGGATAGATGTGTACATATCTTCGCGAACAACGCGCTGGCTGATCAGAACGGCGTCTTCGTAGTTGTAACCGTTCCATGGTACGAATCCTACCAGGATGTTGCGACCAAGAGCAAGTTCTCCGTTGAATGTTGCAGGACCGTCGGCAAGAACAGTTCCTTTTTCAACTTTTGTACCTACTTCTACAACTGGGCGCTGGTGGTTACAAGTATCGTTGTTTGTACGCTGGTATTTAAGGAGTGGATATTCATCCATAAGACCTTCATTGTTGCGTACTTTAATCATATCGCTGGCTACGTAAACAACTTCACCGGCATTTTTAGCTTTTACAAGAACACCTGAGTCATAAGCACATTTTCTTTCCATACCAGTACCAACGTGTGGTGGTTCTGGGAAAAGAAGTGGAACGGCCTGACGCTGCATGTTACAACCCATGAGGGCACGGTTGGCGTCATCGTGTTCAAGGAATGGGATCAAAGAAGCTGAAACTGAGATAACCTGACGTGGTGAAACGTCGATGTACTGAACGTCTTTTGGTGAACGCTGAGTATAGTTACCGCGGTTACGACAAGAGATCATATCTGTTGGGAATGATCCGTCGGCTTTAATTCCTTCTACAACCTGACCGATATAGTATTTGTCTTCGTCCATAGCTGAAAGATATTCAACTGGACCAGTGGCTTTACCATCTTCAAGTTTGCGGAATGGAGCTTCAAGGAATCCGTAGTCATTGATTTTAGTGTACATGGCCAAAGAAACGATCAAACCAATGTTTGGTCCTTCAGGAGTTTCAATAGGACACATACGACCGTAGTGTGAATAGTGTACGTCACGAACTTCGAAACCGGCGCGGTCACGTGAAAGACCACCAGGACCGAGAGCGTTCAGACGACGTTTATGTGTAAGTTCAGCAAGAGGGTTAACCTGATCCATGAACTGTGAAAGCTGGCTTGATCCGAAGAATTCGCGGATTGCAGCAACGATAGGTTTAATTGAAATCAGATCCTGTGGTTTCATAGTATCTGTTTCTTTAAGGCCCATGCGTTCTTTAGCAATGCGTTCCATGCGGCTGAAAGCAGTTTTCATCTGGTTTGTCATAAGTTCACCAACGGAACGAATACGACGGTTACCAAGGTGATCAATATCGTCAATCTGTTCTTCACCAATGTAAACTTTGATGAGGATTTTCATTGTGTTGATGATATCGTCTTTAATGAGAGTGAAGTCCTGAACATCTTCCTGATAGTCGAATTTTTTGTTCAGTTTGTAGCGACCTACACGTCCCAAATCGTAGCGGCGTTCAGAGAAGAACATTGAGTTCAGGTCTTTTTCGGCAGCGTCTACAGTGATTGGTTCACCAGGCTGAAGGATTGCAAATACTGCAGCAAGAGCATCGTCTTTAGTTGGTTCGTTATCAAGAGAACCTTCTTTTACGAATTTAACTTCTTCACGTTCAAAACAGTTGATGATCATCTGTGAATCAAGTGAAGGATTTGCTTCTTCTTTGTTACCTGGAGTTGAGCGTGAATCAAAACGGATTACGCAGATTTCTTTGATGTCGTTGGCAACAAGGTCATCAACATCATGTGGATGAAGGCGAACACCAGCGTTGAACAGGCGTTTTTCTTCTCCGTTTTCGTCTTTGATGATTACTGCATCAGCGAGAACTTTGTCTACCAGTTTTTCACCGGCTTCAACTGCTACAGTTTCAACATCGTAGAAACAGCGGATAATTTCTTCACGTGTATTGTATCCAAGTGCACGGAGGAAAATAGTTCCGAGAATTTTCTTTTTGCGGTCGATTTTAGCGTAGATCAGTTCTTTTTTCTGATCAATTTCAAATTCAAGCCATGATCCGCGGTAAGGAATGATGCGGCTTGAGTATACGCCTTTGTCGTGACAGAAGATTACACCAGGTGAACGGTGGATCTGTGATACAACAACGCGTTCAGCACCGTTGATTACAAAAGTACCTCTGTCTGTCATGAGTGGGATATCACCCATGTAAATGTCTTTCTGGAGGATGGCACCTGTCTGAAGGAAGTTCAGGTTGATACGTGCTTTGAGTGGAACAGAATAAGTTACACCTTTCTGTTTACATTCAAGCTCTGTGAACTTCATGTTGTCCCAGTCCAGTTCGTAAAAGTCATAATCCAAAGACATGTCACCGTTAGGGCTTTCGATTGGGAAAGTCTGTGTAAATGCTTCCTGGAGCCCCTGTTCCAAAAGTGGTTCACCTTTGGCAAGTCTGTCAGACTGCAAAAAACTTTCGTAAGATGATGTCTGGATTGCGATAAGATCAGGTACATCCATAAAGTTCTGAATGTCTTTACCGTAGTACCCGCGGTTGATGGTCCGTGTTTTAGCGAACATCAGCTTCTCCTAAAAAATATGGGTTCAGTGTGAATGACTACATGGAGCAAACTCTCCACAGCATCAATTCCACCGATTTTTTGTTATTCAGGAAATTGAATTTAAAAATACGAAAAGGCTGAGGCCTAAAAAGCCCCAACCTTTCATTTATTAAGCTGCGAAATCAAGCTTATTTTTTGCTTGCTTTTCCACCAGCTTCTTCGATTTTTTTAACGATTTCATCAGCATCAGCTTTAGAAACGCCTTCTTTAACAGCTTTTGGAGCACCTTCAACAAGAGCTTTTGCTTCACCAAGTCCGAGACCTGTGATTTCGCGGATAGCTTTGATAACTGGGATCTTTTTAGCTGCATCGAATGATTCGAGTGTTACAGTGAATTCTGTCTGTTCTTCAGCGGCTGCTGCTGGACCTGCTGCAGGACCTGCTGCTACTGCTACAGCGGCTGTTACACCGAATTTTTCTTCCATAGCTTTTACCAGTTCTGAAACTTCAAGAACTGACATAGATGCGATTGCATCAAGAATCTGATCATTTGTGAGAGCTGCCATATTGTCTTCTCCTGTGGATTTTTACCACGTTATTAATATATTCCGTTACCGGCGGCAGGATTGAATCAACTGAATCTTTCTGCCCTTTTAACACGAACAGTCGACAGCTATGAAGCCTGAACGTGTATAGTTGCAATTAAATGCACCTTTTTTGAAAGGGAAACTTAGTTTCCACCTTCTGCGGCTTTCTTATCACCGTATGCTTTGATTGTAGCTGCGAGCTGGCGTACTGGGCCATTCATAGCAGACATAAGCATAGCGTACAATGTTTTCTTTCCAGGAACATTTGAGTAAGCAGTGATTTTTGCCAGATCGTAGTTTTCGTTGGCAATTGAAGCACCTTTTACTGCAAGAGCTGGAGTGTCTTTTGCAAAGTCGAAAAGAACTTTAGCTACTTCGTTGCTGTCTTCTTTGGCCATAGCAATTACTGTTGGTCCTTTAAGATAGTCAGCTACGTTTTCTACTTTCAGTTCTTCGAAAGCAATGCGAGCAAAGTTATTTTTCATAACTTTGAGTACAGCATTCTTTTCGCGGAGTTTGTCGCGGAGAGCTGTAATCTGTTCTACAGTAAGTCCACGGTAGTCAGCGAAGATGAAGTCTGTGTATTCGCCAAGAGTTTCTTTAGCGTTTTTGATTGCTTCTGCTTTAGCAGGCTGGATTTTATTTGCGATAGCCATTATTCACCATCCTTGTAATCAACCCATACGCCAGGACCCATTGAAGAACAAAGAGCTACTGACTGGATGAAACCTGCGGCAGAACCAGCTGGTTTTTTGCGGTTGATTTCAGCAACGAGTGTTGAAATGTTTTCAGCGATTTTAGCTGTATCCATAGAACATTTACCTACAGCGATGTGAACAACACCGGCTTTGTCAGCGCGGAATTCTGTACGACCTTTTTTAAGTTCGGCAACAGCGTTTGCTACATCTACAGTAACTGTTCCTGTTTTTGGGTTAGGCATAAGACCTTTGCGTCCGAGTACCATACCAAGGCGTCCTACATCTTTCATCATATCAGGAGTAGCAACGGCAACGTCGAATTCGAGCCAACCACCCTTTACTTTTTCGATGTATTCTTCACCTGCGTAAGCTGCACCTGCATCCAAAGCTTCTTTTACTTTGTCGCCTTTACAGAATACGAGAACTTTCTTTTCGCCACGGAACTGATTTGGGAAAACCAGTGTATCGCGAACTGTCTGGTTTTTTTCCAGACGAAGAGCTACGTGAGCTTCTACAGTTTCGTCGAATTTGGCAAATTTCATGTCCTGAATCATTTTTACTGCTTCAGATACATCATATTTTTTGCTGAGATCATATTTTGCTTCAGCAGCGCGGTAATTTTTTCCATGTTTCATATTACTGCTCCACCTCTACGCCCATTGAACGTGCTGTTCCGGCGATGATTTTTTTAGCTGCTTCGATATCGTTAGCGTTGATATCAGGCATCTTTGTTTTTGCAATTTCTTCCAAATCTTTTGCAGAAAGAGTTGCAACTTTGTCACGAAGAGGGTTTCCTGAACCTTTTTCGATTTTTACAGCTTTCTTAATAAGAACTGCTGCTGGTGGTGTTTTGAGGATAAATGTGTAAGATTTGTCCTGGTAAACAGTAATAACTACAGGGATGATGAGTCCGCGTTCCATAGTTTTTGTACGATCATTGAATTCCTGTACAAATTTTGGAGCACTTACACCGTGAGGTCCAAGAGCTGGTCCGATTGGAGGAGCTGGAGTAGCTGCTCCTGCAGGACACTGCAACTTGATTACGGCTGTTACTTTTTTTGTAGCCATTTTATTTCTCCCAAAATTGGTGTGAAAGAGTCATATAGACTTACTTTCTAACGAGATACAGGGGTCCAACGGACATGTAACTCTCCCAAGAACAGGTGAAAAATGCCCGTATTTGGGATACGGGCACCTGTAATTGACTAAATTTTTTCGGCCTGAAGGAAGCTAAGTTCAACAGGTGTTGGTCGTCCGAAGATTTCTACTTCTACGCTGAGCATTTCTTTGTCAGCTTTAACGTCCTTAACTGTTCCTGTAAAGGAAGCGAATGGACCGTCGGAAATCTTAACTTTATCGCCAACAGTGAATGATGTTTTTACACGCTGTGTTTTTTCACCTTTAATTGCACCAGCCTTCATAAGAAGGTTTTTGGCTTCATCTGTTGTGATTGGACGTGGACGAACATTAGGGTCGGTTCCTACGAAACCAGTTGCACCCTGAATGTGTCGGATTTTGTTACATGTGTCTTTCCAACCGATTTCAGGAAGATCCATTTCAAGCATCAAGTAACCAGGAAGGAACTTGTCTTTTCGGACTTTCTTTTTACCGTCTTTAAGTTCAACGATTTCTTCGATTGGAACACGAACATCAGTTACAATGTTTGAATCAAGTTCACCTTTTTCCAAATAAAGGCGGATTGAACGTTCAATCTTTGATTCATAACCTGTATAAGTCTGAAGGATATACCAGCTTTTGGACATTTCGGAAACCGCCTTATTTCATCAATGCGCGGAAGGCTTCTGTGAATCCAAAATCAAGGAGACCCAGCACAATTGCAACAACCAGTGTTGAAACGATTACAACCTTAATTGAAGACAATACATCTTCTTTTGTAGGCCATACAACCTTCTTCAATTCTGCTCTGCTTTCTCGGAAAAACTGGGTAATCTTTGCCATATTAATATCCTCTAAAAATCAGGGGCGGTAGGACTTGAACCCACGACAGCCGGTTTTGGAGACCGGTGCTCTACCAACTGAACTACACCCCTATATATTAAACTGCCGTTGCCGACAGAAAATATAAAAAATTATTTTGCTTTTGTTTCTTTGTGCAAGATTGATTTTTTGCAGAAAGGACAATACTTATTTTTTTCCAACTTACCAGTAATGTTTTTTCTGTTTTTGTAAGTTGTGTAGTTTTTGCGTTTGCATTCTGTGCACTGCAATGCGATGATTTCAACTGCACCTTTTTTCTTGCTTGCCATTTATATACTCCTGTACTTAAGTACCTTTTTATCCAGCCTTCATGCAGAATCGAACTGCAGACCTCAACCTTACCATGGTTGCGCTCTACCGACTGAGCTATAAAGGCAAATACGCGACTAACATTTCAAAACACGCGTTCTATGAATATAAAGAATTCTTGAGTTAATGTCAACGCGTGATATAGAAAATTTGAATTAAATTTCAGCTTTTTGGAGAAAACTGACATTTAATCTTGTTTTAATTGCTAAATCTGTCTTTTTGTTCTATATTAAATATATGAAACTGTCTAACAAATTTACAACTATCCGCTTTGCCTTTGCACCGCTGGTATTTATTCTATACTTTATTCCTATCTGGTTCAATATTCTTGTAAAACCTTCCGGATTAATTCTTATCCCTCTTCTGGCCTTTCTGGAGCTTACTGACTTTTTTGACGGTTTTTTTGCCCGCCGCTACAACGAAGTTTCAGATTTTGGAAAAATTTTTGATCCATTTGCCGACGTAATCCTTCATCTTACAACTTTCTGCTGCTTCCTTTTTTCTTACGGAACTGGCGGCGGTTACATTCCTGCCATCATTTTCATGCTGATTATCTACCGTGAAATGACCATGACCTTCCTTCGAATGGTTGCCGTAAAAAAAGGTGTTTCAATTGCTGCACGAAAAGGCGGTAAATTCAAAACAGTTATGTACGTTGTTTCAGGATTCTTTGCACTGGCACTGGAAACTGCTCTTCGCCTGGAATTAAATCTTCCATTTGAAACACTCCGCTACGTTTCACTTGGTCTTTTCTGCGTTTGTCTTGTTTGTAGTTACGCATCTTTTGTTGATTACATCATTCACTTTATGCCTGTTTTTAAGGACAACTAATGAATCTTACAGCTGATAAACTTAACTGGACCGGCCGTTTTCTTGATGATGACGGTGTTCGTTATTTTGACTACTCTGCTTCCGGATTTGAATTCGCCTTTGCAGGAACCAAAGCAGATGCCATCATTTTAAGTGATCCAGGGAACTTTTCTGAATCAAACTACGGTGTTTTAGCAGTCTTTACCGCAAAATATGGAGAAGATTATTCTGAAACACCAGATCAGCGCATTATTCTTAACAAAAACGTAAACGAAATCACTCTTTTTGAAAGTGACCGAAAACAGAAAGTTTCTATCAAAGTGATGAAATTCAGTGAATGTGCCTTTGGCTGCGCCGGATTAAAATCCCTTGAAATTGATGGAAAACTTTTAAAGATAAAAGATAATCCTGATGCTCCAAAAATTGAGTTTATTGGTGATTCAATTACCTGTGGCTACGGCCTTGAAGGAAAATGGAACGAAGACACTTTTACCACCCAGAAAGAGCGTCCGGACCTTGCTTACGCCGTAAAAACGGCCTCTAAACTTGGGGCAAAATACAGTCTTGTTAGCTGGAGCGGCATTGGAATCACTTCAACTTATATTGATCCAAGCGTAAATCTTCCGGACAACTTCTGGACTATGCCTGCCTGCTGGCCATACACAGATAAATCCCTGTCTTTAAGACTGAAAAAAGAACCTGAAGTGTGGGATGAAAGCCGTTTTTCACCTGACGTAGTTGTAATCAACCTGGGAACAAATGACGCAAGCTACACTCGGGGACAGGAAGACCGCATTAAATCTTTTGTATGCTGTTACCGCCAGCTCATTGAAGCAGTTCACCGCAGAAGTCCAAAAGCAAAAATCTGCTGCTGCCTTGGCATTATGGGACAGGACCTTTGCCCAGCTGTAGAAGAAGCTGTAAAACTTTTTAAAGCCGATTTTCCTATGGTAAAAATCAAGGCAGTCAAATTTCCTGTTCAGGAAGAAGCTGACGGCATTGGCACAGACTGGCATCCAAGCGGAATTACCCATGAAAAAGCTGCCTGCGCACTTTCAACTGAACTAAAAGAATTTATTTAATCCTGGTGGAGCGCCTATGTTTAATAAAGATTCCCTCTGGGATTTTACAGCACTGGCATGTCTCATTTCGGTTGTTCTATCGCCTATTGGCATTTTTCTTATGTGGTGGAAAACCCGCTGGACTTTGAAGGGAAAACTCTTTGTATCAGGTGGATTTGGAATTCTTTACGCAGTTATAATCATTCTGGCAGTTATGCTCACTTCAAGCGGAGTGGGTGGTGGCAGCGGAGGAATTGGTCTTCCTGCCGGAAGCACTAACTCAGAATATGTAATGGATTCTGGGAAGACCAGTGGAAACGGCGGCGGAAAGCCTGCGAAATCAAAATCCCGTTCCAGTGGAAAATCAAGCGGATCTTCTGACAAAAGCGCCGAAAACGTTACTGCCGTAAGCAAAACCAATTCCAGCAGGGCAATCTTCAGCATTCTGTTTTTTCTTGTGGTTTTTATAGCAGTTCTTTATCAGCTGAGCCGCCGGAACTCCAAAAGAAAGCACAAAAACAGTTAAAATAATTATCCCCTGAAGGATAAATATGTTTAAGTATAAAAAAATACTACCAGTCAGTAAGTGACTACAAACACCGCTAGCTAGCGTCGCTACACGCGCAGGCCGGCAAGGAAACTATGTTCCGTCCTGCGAGTGTTGTTTGCAGCCCCTTCCTTCCTTCCCGTATTTTTTTACAATTAACTTACATATATCCTTCAGGGGATAAGTGTTTTATGCTTCTACAGCTACACCCTTCTTTTTCATAACAACAAGGCCGCCAATTACACAGGCAATACCTACTGCCAGAGGAATGTAAAAGTTGTGAACAAATCCTGCAACAATGTAACAAACGAAAGAAATGACTGCTACACTAAGGGCATATGGAAGCTGTGTTGAAACGTGTTTTACGTGATCACATTTTGCACCGGCAGAGGCCATGATTGTTGTATCCGAAATTGGAGAACAGTGGTCACCACAAACGGCACCTGCCATACATGCTGAAATTGAAATGATGCGGATAGGATCGCTTACTTCCGGGAAGGCTGCAATACAGATTGGAATAAGGATACCGAATGTTCCCCATGAAGTACCTGTAGCAAAGGCAAGACCAACAGCAATGGCAAAGATGATTGCTGGAAGGAAGTATTTAAGTCCCTGGGCATTTGTAATAAGACCTGCAACGTAGGCTTTTGCTTCAAGTGAATCAGTCATGGCTTTAAGTGTCCAGGCCAGTGAAAGAATAAGGATGGCTGGAACCATAGCTTTGAATCCTTCTGGAACACATTCCATCATATCTTTAAGAGTAAGGATGCGGCGTGCAAGGTAAAGAATAAGTGTTACAATAAGTGCACCAAATGAACCGATTACAAGACCAACTGAGGCATCAGCATTACTGAAAGCTTCGATGATATTGTGGTAGGCACTATTTTCAGCATCAGCAGTGAAGAATCCGCCTGAGTAAATCATACCAAGAACACAGAATACGATAAGAACAACAATCGGGATAATCAAATCTAAAACAGTACCTTTTGAACTTCCGTTACGTTCTTCTGTTTCTTCTGAAGTTTCGCTCATCATCTGAAGGGCTTTTTCATATTTGCTCATTGAACCAAAATCAACTTTCATGAAAACCAGTGTGAACATGGCAATGATTGTAAGAAGAGCGTAGTAGTTGTAAGGAATGGCTTTACAGAAAAGTGCCCATCCGTTTTCACCTTCACCAGCAAATCCTGCAACAGCAGCGGCCCATGAAGAAACTGGAGCAATAATACAGATTGGAGCGGCAGTGGCATCAATAAGATAAGCGAGTTTTTCCCGGGAAACCTTGAAACGGTCTGTTACAGGGCGCATAACTGAACCTACAGTAAGACAGTTGAAGTAGTCATCGATGAAGATTGCAATTCCAAGGATGATTGTTGCAATCTGTGCACCAACTTTTGTTTTGATGTGTTTTTTTGCCCATTCACCGAAAGCGGCAGAACCACCGGCTTTGTTCATAAGGGCAACCATGATTCCAAGCACAACAAGGAATACCAAAATACCGGCGTTGTAGGCATCAGAAACAGATGAAATAAGTCCGTTCTGAAGTACGTGATCTACAAATCCCGAAAAACCGGCTGCAGTTGAAATGGCGTAAAAAAGACCGCCAATAATGATTCCAACAAAGAGTGATGAATAAACCTCTTTTGTTAGAAGGGCAAGTGCAATGGCCACGATAGGTGGAACCAAAGACCAAAATGTTCCAATCATATATATCTCCTAATAATGATTTTACTAAGTAATAGGTAAACTTCCTACGGAAGTTTGCTTCCTGCGCATACGCTGTCACAAAACAGCCATTCAGGCTGTTTTTATTAGGTAATAGGTAAACTTCCTACGGAAGTTTGCTTCCTGCGCATACGCTGTCACAAAACAGCCATTCAGGCTGTTTTTATCATTCAACAGTTACGGATTTTGCCAGGTTTCTTGGTTTGTCGGGGTCAATTCCGCGGAGGATTGAACAGTAGTAGGCAAAAAGCTGGGCCGGAATAATTGTAAGAAGGCTTGCGGTTACTTCAGAACATTCCGGAATAACAAAAGCTTCGTCAATCTTTCCGTCAAAGGCACCTTCTTTATCCTGGGTAATAACCAGAACTGAAGCTCCACGAGTTCGAACCTCCTGCATATTTGACCCGATTTTGTCGTAAAGGCTTGGCATACTGGCAATGGCTACAACAAGAGTCTGTTTGTCGATAAGGGCAATTGGTCCGTGTTTAAGTTCACCGGCAGCAAAGGCTTCTGAATGCATGTAAGAAACTTCCTTAAGCTTCAGTGCACTTTCCAAAGATGTAGCGCTGTCGAACTGACGGCCAATATAGAAAATCTTGTCTTTGTTGAACTGTTTTGAAGCAAATTTCTGAACCACTTCTTTGTTGTCCAAAATTGACTGCACTTTTGAAGGCATACTGTCCAGTTCGGCAAGATATTTATTTGCTTCTTCCTGACTTAAAGTGCCCCGGAGAAGACCGGCTTTTACTGCAAGCATGTAAAGACACATAAGCTGAGTTGTGTAAGCCTTTGTTGATGCTACGGCAATTTCAGGTCCTGCCAAAGTGTAGATTACTTCATCGGCTTCACGGGTTACTGTGGAACCAACAACGTTTGTAATGGCAATTACTTTAAGTCCCCGTTCTTTTGCAAGGCGGAGGGCTGAAAGTGTATCGGCGGTTTCTCCAGACTGAGAAATAACGATGAAAATGTCATCTTTATCAAGGATTGGATTTCGGTAGCGGAATTCTGATGCAACATCTACGTCAACGCTCATGCGGGCAAGTTTTTCAAAGGCGTATTTTGCAACAACACCGGCATGGTAAGCGGTACCACAAGCACTGATTACAACGCGGCGGGCTTTTTTCCACATATCAAAGTTTTTGATTTCTTCAAAGTTTACGTCGGTGCAGTTACCGGCAGCATCTTTTACAATACGGCCCCGCATTGTATCAGTAAGGGCACGTGGCTGTTCGTGGATTTCTTTTACCATGAAATGTGGGTAACCGTTCTTTTCGGCAGCTTCCATATCCCATTCAACAGTCGAAGGTTCGCGAACAACTTTTTCACCGTTCATATTAAAAAGATCAACATGATCGGCATAAACTACAGCCATTTCTTTTTCCTGGATGTAGTGAACTTTTCGGGTGTGTTCCAGAATGGCAGGAACGTCGGAAGCAATGAAGTTTTCTCCATCTCCAAGACCAATTACTAAAGGACTTTCCTTTCGTGCCCAGATAAGACGGTCTGGATAATCCTTGCAAAGAACACCCAGAGCATAAGAACCTTCAACACGAGACAAAGTAGCCCGTACAGCCTGGAAAAGTTCTCCGCTTTTTTCATATTCATAGTTGATAAGATGTGCAATTACTTCTGTGTCGGTCTGTGAACGGAAAACTACGCCCTGGTTCTGAAGCCATGCTTTAAGATCGGCATAATTTTCGATAATTCCGTTATGAACAATGGCGATTGTTCCGGAAACGTTTGTGTGTGGATGTGCATTTACATCACTTGGTTCACCGTGAGTGGCCCATCTTGTATGTCCAATACCAATGGCACCTTTAATTACTTCACCGGCAATCTTTTCTTCAAGAAATTTAAGAGCACCTTTTGCCTTGCGAACAAGAATGTCATCGCCGTCAAGAATAGCAATACCTGCTGAGTCGTAACCCCGGTATTCCAGCTTTTTAAGTGCGTTGATAAGAACAGACGATGCCTGTTTATTTCCTACATAACCTACAATTCCACACATAGTTTTTCCCTATTGTATTAATATTTTTTTATTATAACATTAAAAAGTGATTATTTCATCCAGTGTAAGAAGCTTTGGAAGAGGAATTTCCTTCTTTTTGCCGTTTACTTCTATATGAACAATACTTTTTCCAAGTTCATCAGCGGCATCTTTTCCGTAAACTGATGCAACTGTTTCAAGGTATTCTTCTTCGCTTAAAGTTTCACCGGAAAAAACAGGAGACAGAAAAAGATCTAGGAGATCCCGGGTTTCTTCGTCGCAGGATTCGTACATGGCAATCATATTTTCCGGGCTCAGTTCCAGGCGGGCAACCGGACTTTTTTGAAACAAAAGGCGGCCTTTCATGTAATCCTGAAAATTGATGTCATTACCTTCAGAAAGTGAATCAATAAGTTTTATAAGGGCAGGTCCAAGACTTCCGCTGTAAACCGCAGAAAGGGCTTCGTCTTTTGAATCAGCTGATGAAGTTACAGTTACGCTTGCTTCACAGGACACAAAAAGAAGAGAAAAAAGGATGGCAAAAATTGCGCCGTTTTTGAATAAGTTTTTCATCACTAAAAAAAACACTGAAAAGTGAAAAAGGTAACAGATTTATGGAGCCGGGTTGTAATCAAGGCCGTTCTGTACGTTCAACGGATCAATATTAAACTCGTTGTAACTTCTACCTGAGGCCTCTTTCAGCTGTACTTTTTCAAACATATCACTCCAGGAAACGAACAGAGTTTTTCCGTCTGAATTTTTTTCGCGGTATTCACAAACAAGTCCTTTATATGTAAATTTTCCGCCGTAAGGGAAATCAGAAATTACAAGAGAAATAAGATGAACTGTGTCACCGGCATCAAGGCCACCGATTTCATAGGCAAGGCGTTTGTTATCGTGAGAAAGAATCATTCGGTTTGTAATTTTTGATGCATCGGCTTCCTGAGAAACAACAGGCCGAGTAATATTTCCGTCTGTTACTGTAAGTGTTTTCTGAGCTGGATCATAAAGGAAGTAAACGTCGGTAGCAGGAGTTTTCTGATATTCAACGTTGGCAGAATTGTGAGATTCGTATCCTGGTCCTGTGGCACGGTTTGTAAGAGTAACAATTTCACTTTCGGAAGTTACATATTCTTCCCCATTGTTCATAACATAACGGCCGAAATAAGTATAATTCACATCTTCCACAAAGAAACGGTCCTGAAAACGGCATTCTTCTCCGGCATGGCTTGAAGGATAAATAATTCCTACATTTTCTGCCACGCCAACTTTCTTTTTGCTGGAATCGTATACCCATCGATATACCGAAAGATATTTTACATCTTCATATTTTCTAAAATAAACCTGAGGGAATAACTGGTCTTTTACCTGAACTACAGGTGCATCAAGATAATTGTCTTCTTCTTCGCGGCCAAATGTACATCCGGCTACCAGAAATGAAAAAACAGCGAGAATAGCGGACAATGTGATCAATTTTTTCTTCATATAATACCCCGTATGATTATCGGCATTAGAGGCTCATTTCTTGAAAATCAATGGGAATTCTTTGAAAAAATCTTGGGAAAATGATATATTAAAACTTATGAGTGAAACAAAAAAATGCCCTTGTGGTTCAGGGCTCAGTTACAGTGAATGTTGTGAACCAATCATTAAAGGAAAGAAAAGTGCACCAACTGCCGAAAGCTTGATGCGCGCCCGCTACACATCTTATGTAGAACACGAAATTGACTTCATCATCACATCTTGTGCTGAAGGTGAAGGAATTGCCGAAATTGACAAAAAAGCCACAGAAGACTGGAGCCGACAGTCAGAATGGCACGGTCTCACTATTCTCCGCACAGAAAAAGGCGGCGAAAATGATGACGAAGGTATTGTTGAATTTACAGCTGATTACACATTGAAACAGATGCACGACGTTCACCACGAAGTTGCCGGTTTCAAAAAAGTAAACGGTGAATGGAAATACGCCGCAGGAAATCTCATTACAACAACTGTACGCCGAGAAGGTAAAAAAGTTGGACGCAATGAACCATGTCCTTGCGGAAGCGGAAAAAAATACAAGAACTGCTGTGGACGATAAAAAAATAATTACGGGCTTTCACGCTATTGAAGAACGTGTGCTGGCCCTTCAGAAAGATCCTTCCAGGGCTTCAAGCATGCATATTTATTACAGCAAGCCGGGCCCTCGCATTAAAAAAATCCTCGCCGCTGCACAGAAATATTGTGTTCTTTCATCTCAGGTTTATGAATCTACTCTTAACTCCATGGTTTCGGAACTTTCCGAGGCTCTCCAGGATCATCGTGGAATCGTACTTGAAGTAAAGGGCGAAAAAAAGGCTGCCAATCTTGTAGATTTTGACGCCTGGCTGGCCGAAAACAGTTCGTCTCCATCAAACACAGTTCTTATTCTGGACAGCGTAACTGATCCTCACAATGTAGGAGCAATTCTCCGTAGTGCCGATCAGTTTGGATGTAACCTTGTTGTTATTCCAGAAAACCGGGCAGTTTCAAATATCGACGGAAACGATGTAATTCTTCGTTCTTCTGCCGGAGCCTCTTCCTGGGTTCCAGTTGCCGTTGTTACAAATCTTGTAAGAACAGCACAAAGTCTTAAGGAAGCAGGCTTCTGGATTTATGGAGCTGACGCAGGGGGTGAAAATGTTACCGGACTTACCTTTGCCGACAAAACCTGTCTAATCATGGGAAGCGAAGGAAACGGAATTGCCCGCCTTTTGGAAGAACAGTGTGATACAATTGTTTCAATTCCAACAGTAGGAAAAATCGACAGTCTGAACGTTTCGGTTGCGGCCGGTGTTCTGCTGTATGAAATAAAAAGAAAAAGTCTGGCAAAATAAACCCGGAGGTAAGTATGTCACATCAGGACGTGGTAGCTGCAAAAGCAGTTAGAAAATCAACATTGATCTCGATTAAGCAGAAAAAGAAAAGCCGATTGGAAAACCTTAAACGAGAATATGAAGAAGCGGTTCGTCAGGTGAACATTCAGTATTCAAATGACCCTGAACGCCTTAAAGCAAAATACGCTGCTGAAGATTACGCCCGTAATGAAAGACAGAAAGCCCGGGCCGAAAGAAAGATTTCTACTGAAAAACGGATGGTAGAACTGGCTCAGAACAAACGCCGCTTTACTCTGGCAGAAGAAGTTTCTTCTTCTATTGTTCAGGGAATTGGAACTTGTTTTGCCATTGCTGCTCTTGCAATTTACGTAGCCCTTGCATCACAGAAGGCCAGTGATTTCTTTGAACTTACACTTACCATGTATTCACTCTTTGGAAGTTTCATGGTGCTTATGTATCTGTTCTCAATCTTCCGCCACGCCCTTACTAACATGATTGCAAAAGAAGTTTTCCAGCGACTTTCCCATGTGTGCACATACCTTGTAATTGGTTTTGGTTACACAGCCTACACTCTTACAAAAATTCAGGGAATTGTAGGATGGGTTTTGTTCGGATGCGTTTGGCTCACCTGTGCCGTTGGTGCATTCCTTTACGCCATTGGCGGATCTCGTTTTGACCGGGCAAGCATTGTTCTTTATGCGGTAGGTGGATTTTCGGGTGTTTTTGCTGCCAGAATTCTTTACCAGGTACTTTCAGCAACTTGTCTTAGAAACCTGCTGATTGCCGTAGGATTCTACGTACTTGGCCTGATTTTCTACGCTCTTAGAAAAGTTAAATTCATGCATTTTGCAGGAAACTGTCTTATGCTTGTAGGAAACTTTTTCATGTTCTTCTCTTTGCTTTACCTGAACTAAAAAACGGAGTTATTCGGTGTCTTTTCTTGATGTAATTCTGCTGGGTGTTGCACTTTCCATGGATGCCTTTGCTGTCAGTATTTCCAATGGCATGCGCTACGAAAAAGTTACTTTCCTTACGGCTTTTAAAATCGCCATCACTTTTGGGATTTACCAAGCTGCCATGCCTACCATTGGTTTTTTGTGCGGAAACTTTATCTACGATTACATCTGCCGTTTTGATCACTGGATTGCCCTTATTCTGCTGGGTTACCTTGGCGGAAAAATGCTTTTTGACGGAATAAAAGATTCCATTGCAAAACACAATGATGAAGAAGTGGAAGTTTCTAAAAACGGAATTTCTTTTAAAGAACTGATGGTTCAGGGCGTTGCCACAAGTATTGATGCACTGGCCGTTGGTCTTACACTTGCCGCAAACCAGACTGAAGGCGGTCTTTCTGTATGGACTTCCGTTCTGATTATTGGCGGATCAACTACAATCATCTGCATTCCACCAGTTTTCCTTGGCAAAAAAACAGGCGATCTGTTAAATAACAAAGCCCAGATTCTTGGAGGATTAATTCTCCTTGGAATCGGGCTTAAGATTTTTATTTCCCACGTAGTCGCAGGTCAATAATTAATTATGCTGCATCTAGCAAGACAGGATGCGGCAGATTTTTCCTGTGAAAAGCACAAAAAGAAGATCCAGAATCCAGATGATGTTCCATCCAAGGAACAGTCGAAGAATACCTGCAACGTACTTTTTTTCCTGGAAACGAGTTACGAATCCAAACAACCATGATGTTAACGGAATGATAGCGAAAATTACGCTGATAAGTCTTCCCATTCCGAAGTAGTCTTTTCCTTTTTTTGCCATTTTGTTACTCCTTGTAGCAGTTTGTTTTATTTTAATCCCGTTTTGAACAGGATGAAAATCACTTTATTTTGTCAGCCTTTATTCAAAACTTCTTGAATATTCGCTGGCGTTTCCTAAACGTAAGTTTTCGGCTGATGCAGAGTTTGTAAGATTGATTGAACCGTTCCATTTATAGGTACTGTTGCTGTCTGTAATTGTAAGTGCATTGGTAGGACAGCAATACTGGAAGGCCTGGATGCCAATTGTTTTACAGCTGGAAAGATTAATATTTTTCAAACTTCCGCCTGTGGAGCCTTCCATATAGAAGGCTTTTTCTCCAATTTTCACAACGTTTTCCAGTGGGATTTCACTAAGATTTTTACACTCGTAAAAAGCCCTTGCAGGAATATTTTTAACTGCAGGAAGATTTACTTCTTCAAGGGAAGTACAACCTTCGAAGGCAGAAGTATCCAGTTCTGTACAGCCATTAGCTTGTATTTTTTTAAGGTGGATATTTCCCTTGTAATAAACAATATCTTTTCCATTTGTAAGTGAATCAGGATAAATAATTTCAAAGTCTGAATTGAAGTTTTTGGCAACTCCAATCTGGCAATCCTCATTAAGAACGGCATTTCTTAAATCAAAGAAACAAACTGCACCTTCTGCTTTATCTGGTAAAGCATCATTAATGTCATAAATATCGACGGAACCTTCAAAAATTAAATTGATCTCTTCTGCGCCGGAATCAAGGGCAACGTCAATGTATTCCTGAAGTTTATCAAGATTGGAACTGTTAAATTTATCTGGGAGTGGAGGTTTTTCTTTAATGTTATTGATCACCACTGTAACGTTAGTCTGGGCGATACTAGATACAGTGAAGGTGGCTGCATTTTTTATCATCACGTTTTCCGGCTCGTCAGCTCCACCTTCATATTCTCTGTTGATTGAATAACCGGTAGCAACTGAAACGCATTTTGAAGAGTCCGTCCATACTTCTGCGTAAAGAACATATTGTCCTTCTGGAATTCCATCAATAATGGCAGTACCTGGACCGGATTCTATTGTTTTGTAAGGAGCATTTGAAAAAACAGGAATTGGAAGTTCACCAGGCTCAGCAATAAAAGAAACCTTACTGGCGGCATACAAAGACAGTGTGTACCAGCCTGCGTCATCACTTGTAAAAGCTGTACGGGATTTTGTTCCCAGATTTACAACAATTGAATTGCCCTTTGGAGCTTCTGAATCAAAATTAAAATTACAGGCAGCAAGAGAAAAAATAAAAAAAGCAGATGTAACTGCAAAAAGTTTAGACAGAACCTGTTTCATCTGTCCCTCCAAATAAAAGTTTATTTTACTTTTTGCATACCTGCTTTTTATATAAGTCTATTTTATAGTAGATTTAAAGGCTTGAAAAGTCCATTATCTCCATTTTTCGATTTTTCTTTACTTTTTTCTTAAATTCCCAGGAACTTATCCATAACTGCAATGGCTTTATCATCGTCGGCACCTTTGAATCCGTGATCGGCACCTTCAATTGGAGTAAGAGTTGCATTTTTGTAGGCGGCACATGCATCAACTGAATAAGAATATTTTACCAGTTTGTCGGCAGTACCATGGATAATGCAGACCGGACCTGTATATGACGAAATAGCCTTGTTTACATCCATATCCTGAACTGTTGCAGGGAAACCACGGCCAATTTTTACAGGACCGCACTGGATTTTTTCCGGAATATTGGCTGGATCGAATTTTGCAAAAACCATGTGGCCGGACCGTGAATCATCTGGGATACAGAAGGCTGGATAAAACAGAACAAGTCTTTTTACCACATCAGGAAGATCAACTGCTGTAAGTGCAGATACAAAACCACCCTGGCTGCAACCAAGAAGAGTGATGTTATCGGCATCAACATAATCAAGAGTTTTTACATAGCTGATTACATCTTTGCAGTCTGCTACTTCGGTAAAAACAGTCATATCACACATTTTACCGCTGCTTTTAATGCCAAGTCCACCGCCAACAAAATCATAAGTAAAAGTGACAAAGCCTTTTTCGGCAAGGTGCATGGCGTATTTTTTACACATCTTCTGATTTGCCATAAAACCATGGCTCAGAATAACACAAGGAAGCTTTTCTTTTTCAAAATCACTGCGGAACTGGAACCCAACAATTTTCTTTACATCATTCTTTAATACGAACTTACTCTTCTTCATAGAATGAATTATAGCACAATTTCACGTAAATTATTATAAT